>JAOPWC010000149.1 GCA_025965895.1 Mycobacterium sp. | reverse complement strand
TGGGGAACCTGTTCCCATCGCTGGGAACCAAAACCAACGCATAACGCCTGTTTTCGGGGCTCAAGCTGCGACGAAGCACTCTCAACGGTGGTGCGGCGGAACATTCTCATTGAGCCATTGCTAATGCTCATCTTGATCGGGGCGGGGATCATGCGCACGGTCGTCAGACGACGATTCGGGCAACGCTTCGCCAAACACCTCATTAACTGCCGCCCGATCGTGCTTCGGTCCGCGGCTCACTGTGGGCCTCCCCTGTGACGAAGATCACATTAGGACTACCTGACCTCGTGTTTCATCGAGGTTACGCCAACTCTCGGCAGCAACGCCGATTAAGAATCAGCCTCCGCGGGCGGGTCCGCGGAGGCCGCTTTCGGCTTCGTGGGCTCATCTCCCGAAGTTTGGCCAGAGGAGGTGACGCTGCCCGCTTTAGTGCGGTCACCCGCTTTAATGAGCCTGGCCCGGAAGTTAGATCTCCAGGCTTGAAAGCTGTCCGATGATCTGGGTCGCCAGCGGATTGAGCGTCGCCATGCCATCGCGAACCGCGTATCGCGAGCCGGCCAAGTTCACCACGAGCGTGCTGCCCGAGATGCCGGCCAGGCCCCGGGACAAGCCGGCGTCGATGATGCCCGCCGACAACCCCGATGCCCGCAACGCCTCCGCGATGCCCAGTAGTTCACGGTCGAGGATGTCGCGAGTGGCCTCCGGCGTGACGTCGCGCGGCGTGACGCCGGTGCCGCCCACTGACACCACCAGATCCACCCCCCCGATGACCGCGGTGTTCAACGCGTTGCGGATCTCGACCTCGTCGGCCGCGACCGCGACGACGCCGTCCACCACGAAACCCGCCTCGGTGAGGAGCTCAGTGACCAACGGGCCGCTGTGATCCTCTTCGTCACCATGTGCGGTGCGGTCGTCGACCACCACGACCAGCGCCCGGCCCACCAACTCCGCTGGCTTCTCCATGGATGCAACCGTATATCTGGCCGCCGTCAGCGGCGCAGCCACTCTCACGATCAGCGCCGTCCGTTCGTCGCCCGAGAGGCTCATCACTGCTGGGCCTTGCCAAGCGTGACCTGAACAGTCTGGTTGCCGCCCGGTGGTGCCGAGTAGGTCAGTGTCACCTTGTCGCCGGGCGCCTTGGACCGCACGGCCGCCACCAGCGCGTCGGCGCCGTCGATCACCCGGTCGTCGAGCTTGGTCACCACCGCGCCGTTGGGCAGGCCGGCCGCTGCGGCCGCACCGCCGTTCGTGACGTCAACGATCTTCGCACCGTGTGTGTTTGGATCGCTTTGCACCTGCACACCCAGCGAGGCGTGCGAGGCCGATCCCGTCTGGATCAGCTCGTCGGCGATGCGCTTGGCCTGGTCAACCGGAATCGCGAAGCCGAGCCCGATCGACCCGCTCTGCGCGTCGGGCGACTCGCCGCCCATGGTCGCGATCGCGGAGTTGACGCCGATCAGCTCACCGTTCATGTTGACCAGGGCGCCGCCGGAGTTACCGGGGTTGATCGCGGCGTCGGTCTGGATGGCGTCGAGCACGGTGTTCTGGTTGGCAGTGTCGCCGGCGGTCGACACCGGCCGGTCCAGCGCACTGATGATGCCTGTGGTGACGGTGCCCGTCAGGCCCAGCGGTGAGCCGACGGCCACCACGTTCTGACCCACGCGCAAGTTGGACGACGACCCGAGCGTGACCGGGGTAAGACTGGACATTCCCTGCACCCGAACCACCGCGATATCGCTGGCCGGGTCCATACCGACGACGGTGAACGGCCCCGTGCGCCCGTCACTCAACGTGACGGTCGTCGTGGCATTGCCGGCGCCGGGCGCTCCCTTGGCGGCCGCTGCCACCACATGGTTGTTCGTCAGGATTAGCCCATCGGACGACAGGACAATCCCGGAGCCCTCTTCGGACTGCCGACCCATCTGCGTCTCCAGCTTCACGACACTGGGCACGACCTTCGTCGCAACCTGCTCGACGGATCCCGTCGGCGCGTTCGCCGCAGGCTGGCTGGGTGCGGCGCCCTGGGCGGTGACCATCGTGCTCGTGGTCCGGTGATCCGGCTGAACGGCCACCGCGACCGCACCACCGATACCGGCGGAGACCACGGCGATTGCCAACGCGCCGGCCATCAAACCGCCTCCGCGCGAACGCTTCTGAGGTTGGCCAGGGGTACCCGCCGGAGGAACGACCAGGGGGACCTGACGCGGATCGCGGTACGGGCCATAGGGCTGCCGGTACGGCTGCTGCTGGGCGTATCGCCAGTCGTAGGGTTGCTGATAGCCCCCGGGCCCCGGCTGCCGCGGGTATTGTTGCGGCCCAGGGTTGTTCGGCCCGGATCGATTTCCCGGTTGCTGCGGCGGCGGCGAGTACCTCGGGTGGTTCGTCATCTCACTCGGATGCTCTTTCTCGGGTTGGGGTATGAGGAGTGCAACGTCGTCATCTCTAGTTTGCGCCAATCGACTGAGAACCTACTGAGAAGTCATTCGATTCATCCCGAGACTTTTCCCCATTTCTGCCCGCCGCGCCACCGAGATACTGGCCGGCAGGCGCGACCGCCCCATTCGCCGGCATCGGGCGGCCCGGCAGCAACACATATATGGAGGTACCCGGAGGATCGCCGCCGGGGACGGTGTCGTCGACCCGAACCGCCCCACCGTGTTTCAGCACAACTTGCTTCACGATGGCCAGACCGAGCCCCGAACCCGGCAAAGCCCGCGCGGAGGTCGAGCGGTAAAACCGTTCGAACACCAGCCGGCGTTCCAGCGGCGGAATGCCGGGGCCGTCGTCGGCCACCACCAATTCGGCGTGTGCCGGATCGGTTTGAGTCAGGCGCACGCTCACCCGACCACCGGGCGGGCTCCACTTCGCCGCGTTGTCGAGCACGTTCAGCGCAGCCCGGGACAGACCTGCAGCGTCGCCGTGGACCTGCCACGGCGCGATCTGAACATCGAAGTCGATGTCGTTGCGGCGCCGACGAACTCGCTCCAGACTGCGGTCAACCACTTCGGACATGTCGATGGGCTCGTGCACCACGCCACCCGCGTCGTCGCGCGTCAGATCGACCAAATCACCCACCAGAGTAGACAACTCCTCAATCTGGGCGATCACGTCGGTGCGCAGTCCGGCCATCTCCTCTTCAGGCAGCCTTGGGGCGCCGGGCGCCATGGACGCCATCAACAATTCGACATTCGTACGCAGCGACGTCAGCGGGGTCCGCAGCTCGTGGCCGGCATCGGTCACCAGACGTGCCTGCCGCTCCCGGGACTCGGCCAGCGCGCGCAGCATCATGTTGAAGCTCTGGGTGAGACGCGCCAATTCGTCGCTGCCCGCGACCGGGATCGGCCGCAAGTCGTCGGTACGAGCAACCCGCTCGGCCGCCTCGGTCAGTCGGCGCACCGGCCGCAGTCCTGCCCGGGCCACCATTCCGCCGGCCACCGCGGCGATCACCACGCCGATGCCACCGACGATCAGCAACACGGTGCCCAACCGCCGCAATACGGCGTCCGTGGGCGCGAGGCTCTTCGAGATCATCAATGAGCTGCCGTTGGTCAGCCGCACCGCAAGCACCCGTTGATGGTCGGCCGTCCGCAACGACAGCAGCAGCTGGCCGTTCACCACGTCTTGTTCGGGCGCCCCGAATGGAAGCGTTTCACCCTGTTGATTGGCGGTGAAGATATAGCGACCTGGGCTGATGAGCACCGCGTTGACGTCCGAGTACGCGGTGCCCTCGATGGCCTTGCCCGGATCCGCGGACAACGAACCGCTGTCGATGAGCAATCGAGCCCGGCTATGGAGCTGGTTGTCGACGTCCTTGTACAGCGCGGCGGACACTACGATGTAAACCGCGACGGCCATCAGCACGACGACCATCGCGACCATCGACATCGCCAGCAACATCACCCGCGCGCGCAGGGAAAGTGAGCTGCTCGGAGGGATCGGGGTGGGCCGTCGTGGGCGGAACCAGGACATCAGGGCGGCGTTTCGCGCAGCACGTATCCGACACCGCGCACGGTGTGGATCAACCGCTGCTCTCCTTCCGCTTCGGTCTTGCGCCGCAGGTAGCCGATATACACCTCGAGCGCATTACCCGAAGTCGGGAAATCGAATCCCCACACCTCCTCCAGGATGCGGCTTCGCGTCAGCACACGGCGTGGGTTGGCGATCAGCATTTCGAGCAGCGCGAACTCGGTGCGGGTGAGGCTGATGCGGCGCTGACCCCGGGTCACCTCGCGGGTCACCGGGTCGAGGCTGAGGTCGGAGAACGTCATCGCCACGGAGTCAGCGGCCCCGTCGTCGGGGACGGTCCGCCGCAGCAGGGCCCGCATCCGGGCGAGCAGTTCCTCCAGTGCGAACGGCTTCGGCAGGTAGTCGTCGGCGCCGGCGTCGAGCCCGGCCACCCGCTCGGACACCGAGTCGCGGGCGGTCAGCACCAGGATCGGCAGGTCGTCGCCCGTACTGCGCAGCTGACGGCAGACTTCCAGGCCGTCCAATCGCGGCATCATCACATCCAGCACGACCGCGTCGGGACGGTCGCTGGCGATGGCATGGAGTGCCTCGACCCCGTCCTGGGCGAGCGCAACTGAGTAGCCGTTGAAGGAAAGGGACCGACGCAGCGACTCGCGCACGGCGCGATCGTCGTCAACGACAAGTATCCGCACGGCCACCAGTGTCTACGTATCGTCTGAGAGTGACCTGAGAGGCGCGCCGATCATCGGCGCAGATAACAGACGATTCAGCGGCGGTCCAGGTCGAGCAGCCCGAGTCGGGCAGCCTTCAGCAGACGGCGCGGCACCTTGTGCGGCTGACCGGCCACGGTGACGCCGACGAGCTCGGTGCGCTTGGCCTTCCACTGCGCGCGGCGGCTACGGGTGTTCGCGCGCGACATCCTGCGCTTGGGCACAGCCATGATCGGGCTTCTCCTATCCGGGTGCTGCCGCGCGAATAGCTGCTGCGGCGACAATTGCCTTCCACGATAGCCGGTGACCATGGACGTCTCCAAAAAGCGCCGTTTCACAGAAACCCAGGCATTGGGATTTCGCTTGGAAGTCGCGGGACGCGACGACACTGGACTACGCGCGACCGGTTGACGGGCGGCCCCGCGGACCGACTAACCTACCGGTTGGTTGGCTGACCGCTTTCGAGGAAGGGGCGCGGTGGCACAGACGACGACCGCGGTTCGGATCGGCAACTGCTCGGGCTTCTACGGCGACCGCCTGACCGCGATGCGGGAGATGCTCACCGGGGGCGAGCTCGACTACCTCACCGGCGACTACCTCGCCGAGCTCACCATGCTGATTTTGGCCCGCGACCGGGCCAAGGCGCCCGAGCGGGGCTACGCCAAGACGTTCCTCACCCAACTCGAGGAGTGCCTCGGCGTTGCCCATGACCGCGGGGTGCGGATCGTGGCCAATGCGGGGGGCCTGAACCCGGCGGGCTTGGCGGCCGCGGTGCGGGCGCTGGCCGAGCGACTTGGCGTTGCCGTCCAGGTTGCCCACGTCGAAGGCGACGACCTGCTGCCTCGCGCGGCGGAACTGGGATTCGGCAGCCCGCTGGCCGCCAACGCGTACCTCGGGGCGTGGGGCATCGTCGACTGCCTCAACGGCGGCGCGGATGTCGTCGTCACCGGCCGGGTCACCGACGCGTCGGTGATCGTCGGACCGGCCGCCGCGCACTTCGGCTGGGGCCGCACCGACTACGACCAACTGGCCGGCGCGGTTGCCGCGGGACACATCATCGAATGCGGCGCCCAGGCCACCGGCGGCAACTACGCCTTCTTCGCCGAAATCGACGACCTGACCCGCCCCGGTTTCCCGCTCGCCGAGGTGCACGCCGACGGCTCCTCGGTGATCACCAAGCATCCCGGCACCGGCGGTGGAGTGCGCGTCGGCACCGTCACCGCACAGCTGCTGTATGAGATCGGCGGCGCGCGCTACGCCAATCCCGACGTGACGTTGCGCGTCGACTCGGTTCAGTTGTCGCAGGAAGGGCCGGACCGGGTAGGCGTCAGCGGAGTCAAAGGTGAAGCTCCGCCACCGGATCTGAAGGTGTCGCTGAACACGATCGGCGGATTCCGGAATTCGATGACGTTCGTGTTGACGGGCCTCGACATCGAGGCCAAGGCCGAGCTCATACGCCGTCAGCTGGAGACGGGGCTGACCGTGAAGCCGGCCGAGTTGGAGTGGACGCTGGCCCGCACCGACCATCCCGACGCCGACACCGAAGAGGCGGCCAGCGCGTTGCTGCACTGTGTGGTCCGTGATCCGGATCCCGCCAACGTTGGACGTCAGTTCTCCTCGGCCGCAGTCGAATTGGCGCTTGCCAGCTATCCCGGCTTCCATCCCACCACGCCGCCGGGGGAGGGACAGATCTACGGCATCTTTACCGCGGGATACGTGCCGGCCGGCGAAGTGCAGCACGTCGCCGTGCAAGCCGACGGCAGCCACACCGACATCGCACCGGCCACCGAAACCCGCGAACTTGCCGCGGCCGACCCGCCCCCGCTGCCCCAGCCGCTGCCCGACGGGCCGACGCGGCGGGTCCCGCTCGGCGTGATCGCGGGCGCCCGCAGCGGCGACAAGGGCGGCAACGCCAACATCGGGCTGTGGGCGCGCACCGACGACGAGTGGCGCTGGCTGGCCCACGCGATGACGACGGAGAAGCTCCGCGAGCTGCTCCCTGAGACAAAGGAGTTGACGATCACGCGTCATCTGTTGCCGAATGTTCGTGCGATGAACTTCGTGATCGAGGGCATCCTCGGCCAAGGGGTGGCCTACCAGGCGCGGTTCGACCCGCAGGCAAAGGGCCTCGGCGAGTGGCTGCGCGGTCGCTGCGTCGATGTGCCGGAAGCGTTGCTCCGATGAGTATCTGGACCACCGCGGAGCGGGATCAGCTGCGAAAGACGGTGCGCGCGTTCGCCGACCGCGAAGTACTCCCCCACGCCGACGAATGGGAACGCGTCGGCGAGTTACCGCGCGACCTGCACCGCCGTGCCGGCGAAGCGGGCCTGCTCGGCGCCGGGCTGCCGGAGGAGGTCGGCGGCGGAGGTGGCGACGGCGCCGACTCGCTGATCATCTGCGAGGAGATGCACCAATCCGGCAGTCCCGGCGGGGTTTTCGCGTCGTTGTTCACGTGCGGTATCGCTGTGCCGCACATGATCGCGTCGGGCGACAAAAGGTTGGTCGAGACGTTCGTGCGACCGACGTTGCGCGGCGGGTTGATCGGATCACTGGCGATCACCGAGCCGGACGGCGGTTCTGACGTCGGTCATCTACGCACGACTGCGCGGCGCCACGCCGACCACTACATCGTCAACGGCGCGAAGACCTACATCACGTCGGGCGTGCGCGCCGATTATGTCGTGACCGCGGCGCGCACCGGCGGCCCCGGCGCCGGCGGTGTTTCGCTGCTGGTGGTCGAGAAGGGCACCCCCGGATTCGAGGTCAGCCGCAAGCTCGACAAGATGGGTTGGCGCTCGTCCGACACCGCGGAGCTGTCCTACACCGACGTGCGTGTGCCGGCGGCCAACCTGATCGGCGGCGAGAACACGGGGTTCGCCCAGATCGCCGCCGCCTTCGCAGCCGAACGCGTGGGCCTTGCGGCCCAGGCATATTCGAGCGCTCAACGCTGCCTCGACATCACCGTCGAGTGGTGCCGCAACCGAGAGACGTTCGGCCGGCCACTGATCTCCCGCCAATCCGTCCAGAACACGCTCGCCGAGATGGCGCGGCGCATCGACGTGGCGCGGGTCTATACGCGGTCGGTGGTGGAGCGGCAGCTCGCCGGCGAGACCAACCTGATTCCGCAGGTGTGCTTCGCCAAGAACACCGCGGTCGAGGCGGGTGAGTGGGTGGCCGGCCAGGCTGTGCAGCTGTTCGGCGGCCTCGGTTACATGGCCGAGAGCGAAGTCGAACGCCAGTACCGCGACATGCGGATCCTTGGCATCGGCGGTGGCACGACGGAAATCCTCACCGCGCTGGCGGCAAAGACGTTGGGGTATCGGTCATGAGCGTGCTGCGCTCCACGCTTGACACCACCGGGCCGGCGTACGGGGAGGCCGTCGCCGCGATGACCGCCAAGCTGGCCGACATCGACGCCCAGTTCGTCAAGGTGCTTGCCGGCGGCGGCCCGAAGTACGTCGAACGCCACCACGCCCGCGGCAAGCTGACGCCGCGCGAGCGCATCGAGCTGCTGATCGACCCCGATTCGCCGTTCCTCGAGTTGTGCCCATTGGCCGCATGGGGCAGCGAGTTCCAGGTGGGCGCCAGCGTCGTCGTCGGCATCGGCGTGGTGAGCGGGGTGGAGTGTCTGATCGTCGGGAACGATCCCACCGTCAAAGGCGGCACCAGCAACCCGTGGACGCTGCGTAAGATACTGCGGGCCAACCAGATCGCGTTCCAGAACCGGCTGCCGGTGATCTCACTGGTCGAATCCGGCGGAGCCGACCTGCCGACGCAGAAGGAAGTGTTCATCCCCGGCGGACAGATGTTCCGCGACCTGACACGCCTGTCGGCGGCCGGCATCCCCACCGTCGCACTGGTCTTCGGCAACTCCACTGCGGGCGGCGCGTACGTGCCCGGAATGTCCGACTACGTCGTGATGATCAAAGAGCGCTCGAAGGTGTTCCTTGCCGGGCCGCCGCTGGTGAAGATGGCCACCGGCGAGGAGTCGGACGACGAGTCACTCGGCGGCGCCGAAATGCACGCTCGCACCTCCGGTTTGGCTGACTACTTCGCGATCGACGAACTCGACGCACTGCGGATCGGCCGGCGCATCGTCGCACGGCTGAATTGGACCAAGCAGGGCCCCGTACCGCGCGCGGTCGCCGAACCGCTGGCGGACACCCACGAACTGCTCGGGGTGGTACCGCCGGACCTTCGCACACCGTTCGATCCGCGCGAGGTGATCACCCGGATCGTCGACGGTTCTGACTTCGACGAGTTCAAGGCCCTCTACGGGTCGTCACTGGTGACCGGATGGGCCACGCTGCACGGGTATCCGATCGGAGTCCTGGCCAATGCGCGCGGTGTCTTGTTCAGCGAGGAATCACAAAAGGCAACGCAATTCATCCAGTTGGCCAACCGCACGAACACGCCACTGCTGTTCTTGCACAACACCACCGGCTACATGGTGGGCAAGCAGTACGAGGAAGGCGGCATGATCAAGCACGGCTCGATGATGATTAATGCCGTGTCGAACTCCACCGTGCCGCACATCTCGGTGTTGATCGGCGCGTCGTATGGTGCCGGACATTATGGAATGTGCGGGCGCGCCTATGATCCGAGGTTCCTGTTCGCCTGGCCCAGTGCCAAGGCGGCGGTCATGGGCGGCGCGCAGCTTGCCGGGGTGATCTCGATCGTCAGCCGCGCCGCCGCTCAGGCGCGTGGCCAGCAGGTCGACGAGGACGCCGACGCCGCCCTGAAGGCTGCGATCGAGGCACAGATCGAGGCCGAGTCGCTGCCGATGTTCCTGTCCGGCCGGCTCTACGACGACGGTGTAATCGACCCCCGCGACACCCGCACCGTCCTGGGAATATGCCTGTCAGCAATCGCGAATGCGCCGATCGAGGGGACGTCGAACTTCGGCGTCTTCCGGATGTAGGAGAGGCTGTTGATCACTCGGGTTCTGGTGGCCAACCGCGGCGAAATAGCGCGGCGCGTCTTCGCGACCTGCCGCCGACTCGGGCTCGGCACCGTGGCGGTGTACACCGAGCCTGACGCGAAGGCACCCCACGTCGGCGAGGCCGACGTCCGTGTTCGGCTGCCGGGCAATGACGGCTACTTGAACATCAAAGCGGTGATCGACGCCGCCAAGAACGCCGGCGCCGACGCGATCCACCCGGGCTACGGATTCTTGTCGGAGAACCCGGAATTCGCGGCCGCGGTGCACGACGCGGGATTGACCTGGATCGGCCCGCCGGTCGCGGCGGTCGCGGCGATGGGCAGCAAGATCGAGGCCAAGAAGATGATGGCCGCGGCCGGGGTGCCGGTACTCGAGGAACTCGACCCCGACACCGTCGACCAGTCGCAGCTGCCCGTGCTTGTCAAGGCCTCGGCCGGCGGCGGGGGGCGCGGCATGCGCGTGGTCACCGAATTATTGTCCCTGCCGGCCGAAGTCGCGGCCGCTCAACGCGAAGCGGCGTCCGCGTTCGGCGATGACACCGTGTTCTGTGAGCGTTACCTGCCGAGGGGCCACCACGTCGAGGTGCAGGTGCTCGCCGACGAGCACCGCGGCGTGTGGGCGGTCGGCGAGCGCGAGTGCTCGATTCAGCGCCGCCATCAGAAAGTCATCGAAGAGGCGCCGTCACCGCTCGTGGAGCGGGTACCCACCATGCGCGACAAGCTGTTCGAGGCCGCACGTCAGGCAGCGGCGGCAATCGGCTACACCGGCGCAGGCACTGTCGAGTTTCTCGCCGACGATGACGGCGCGTTCTACTTCCTGGAAATGAACACCCGTCTGCAGGTCGAGCACCCCGTCACCGAATGTGTCACCGGGCTCGACCTGGTCGAGATGCAGCTGATGATCGCCGACGGTGACCGCCTCACACCTGACCCACCGGCGGCTCACGGCTATTCGATCGAAGCGCGGCTTTATGCCGAAGACCCCGCGCGCGGCTGGCAACCGCAGGCCGGCACCGTCCACAGCTTCGAGGTACCCACCGCAACAGCCGCGTTCGCACCGCTCACCAGGCCCGGCGTGCGCCTGGATTCAGGCATCGCCGACGAGTCCGTGATATCGGTGCATTACGACCCGATGCTGGCCAAGGTGATCTCCTATGCACCCAGCCGCCGACAGGCGGCATCGCTGCTGGCCGATGCGCTGGCCCGGGCCCGCATCCATGGTGTACGCACCAACCGCGACCTTTTGGTTAACGTGCTGCGGCACCCGGCGTTCCTCGCCGGTGACACCGACACCGCGTTCTTCGACACCCATCAGCTGTCGGCACTGTCCGCGCCGTTGGCTGACGTGAACGCGCTACGGTACTCGGCGCTCGCGGCCGCGCTTTCTGACGCCGCCCACAACCACGCCACCGCAACGGCATTCAGAAACGTCCCCAGCGGCTGGCGAAATCTCGCGTCGGGCTTTCAGGTCAAGATCTACACCGACGTCGCCGGCGATGAGCACCGCGTGGAGTACCGATTCGACCGCGGCGGGCTCACAGTACACCGGAGCCGCAGGGCCGGCGACATCGAACACCGGAGCCGCAGGGCCGGCGACATTGAAGAGACTGACGATGACGTCGTGCTGGTGTCGGCCACCGAGAAGCACGTGGTGCTCACCGTCGACGGCGTCGACCGGCCGTTCACCGTCGCCCGCCACGCCGACACCGTCCATATCGACTCACCGCTGGGCCCCGTGCAGTTGACCGTGGTACCGCGCTTTCCCGAACCCGGGACGGCGCTGCAGCCGGGTTCGCTGGTGGCTCCGATGCCCGGATCGATCAGCCGAATTGGCGCACACGTCGGCGACACCGTTACCGCGGGACAGCCGGTGGTGTGGATGGAGGCGATGAAGATGGAACACACCGTGACGGCACCCACGGATGGTGTGCTCACCGATCTCGACGTGCAGGTCGGCCAGCAGGTCGACCTGGGTGCAGTGCTCGCCCGCATAGCGGCCACCGACCCTGAAGGAGGATCAGCCGCATGACCGAGAACAGTTTCGTCGAAAGCGAAGAACGCCAGGCGCTGCGCAAGTCGGTGGCAGCGCTGGTGGCCAATTACGGCCAGGAGTACTACCTGGAGAAGGCGCGCGCCGGCAAGCACACCGACGAGTTATGGCACGAGGCAGGCAAACTCGGCTTCATCGGCGTCAACCTCCCCGAGGAGTACGGCGGCGGCGGCGCCGGCATGTACGAGCTGTCGCTGGTGATGGAGGAAATGTCTGCCGGCGGATGCGGCCTGTTGATGATGGTGGTCTCCCCCGCGATCAACGGAACCATCATCAGTAAGTTCGGCACCGACGAGCAGAAGAAGCGGTGGCTCCCCGGCATCGCCGACGGTTCGATCACGATGGCCTTCGCGATCACAGAGCCCGACGCCGGGTCCAACTCCCACCGGATCACCACCACCGCCCGCCGCGATGGCGGTGACTGGATCCTCAAGGGCCAGAAGATCTACATCTCGGGCGTGGACCAGGCACAGGCCGTGCTGGTCGTCGGGCGCACCGAGGAGGCCAAGACCGGTAACCTGCGCCCGGCGCTTTTCGTGGTGCCCACCGACACGCCGCGCTTCACCTACACCCCGATTGAGATGGAGTTGATCAGCCCGGAGCGTCAGTTCCAGGTGTTCATCGACGATGTGCGGCTGCCCGCCGACGCGCTGGTGGGCTCCGAGGACGCGGCGATCGCACAACTGTTCGCCGGCCTGAACCCCGAACGGATCATGGGCGCGGCAAGCGCCGTCGGCATGGGCCGCTTCGCGATCAACAAGGCCGTCGATTACGTCAAGACCCGTCAAGTGTGGAAGACGCCGATCGGAGCGCACCAGGGACTTTCACATCCGTTGGCGCAGAATCACATTGAGATCGAGCTGGCCAAGCTGATGATGCAGAAGGCCGCGACGCTCTACGACTGCGGCGACGATGCGGGAGCGGCCGAGTCGGCCAACATGGCCAAGTACGCGGCCGGCGAGGCGTCAGTGCGCGCGGTGGATCAGGCCGTCCAGTCGCTGGGCGGCAACGGGTTGACCAAGGAATACGGCATCGCCGCCGCGGTGACGGTGTCACGCTTGTCGCGCATCGCGCCTGTCAGTCGCGAGATGGTGCTCAACTTCATCGCCCAGACCTCGCTGGGCCTGCCCCGCTCCTACTGATGGCCGCCCTGGTTCACTACGCCGTCGACGGACCCGTCGCGCGGATCACCCTCGACTCGCCGCACAACCGCAACGCGCTCTCCTCAGCGCTCGTCGATCAGCTGCACCGGCGGCTCAGCGATGCCGCCGAGGAGTCGGGGGTGCGGGCGGTCGTGCTCGGCCACACCGGCGCGACCTTCTGTGCGGGTGCCGACCTGTCGGAGGCCAGCGGCGGTGACGCGTTCGACGCCGCAGCCGACCGGGCACGGCAACTCACCGCGCTGCTGCGCGCGATCCTCGAGCTGCCGCTGCCGGTGGTGGGGGCGATCGACGGGCATGTCCGCGCGGGCGGACTCGGCCTCGTCGGGGCCTGCGACATCGTCGTCGCCGGCCGGCAGAGCACCTTCGCGCTCACCGAGGTCCGCATCGGAGTCGCGCCGGGCATCATCTCACTGACACTGTTGCCGAAGATCGCTGCCAGAGCCGCCGGCCGCTTTTTCCTGACCGGCCAGAAGTTCGGCGCCGACGAGGCCGCCGCCATCGGGTTGGTGACGATGGCCACCGACGACGTGGCCGCATCGGTAGGCGGGATTACCGCCGACTTGGGACGCGGATCGCCGCAAGGCCTCGCCGCCTCCAAGGCGCTGACCACGCAGCCGATCCTCGAGGAGTTCGACCGCCGCGCCGAAGAGCTGACCGTGCAGTCGGCAAAACTCTTCCTGTCCGATGAAGCCCGCGAGGGCATGCTCGCGTTCCTGCAGAAGCGACCACCACGGTGGGAGTCAGAAGCCCGCTGAGCGTAGGCACCTTGGCAATAGTTTGACGGCCTCTTTCATTTGACACTGTCTATCATTAGGATGATACTCGCATCTAGCGGAGGTGGACTATGTCGGAAGACCGTCGCTCAGTCCTCATCGTCGGCGCCAGCGCTGCCGGTCTGTCCGCATCGACGTTGCTCGCCCAACACGGCGTCGGCTCGCTGCTCGTCGAGAAGCGCCACGAGATCTTCGTCTACCCGAAGGCCCGTAACCTCAACTTCCGCAGCTTGGAGGTGTTGCGCGGACTTGGCGTCGGGGGCGCGGTCAACGCGGTTGCCGACCACATCTCGACCATGATTGCCAAAACCACGCTCAGCAGCGACGAAGAAACGAAGGTGCTTGAGGCCGACTTCTTCCCCAGCGCTGAGGGTCTCAGCCCGGAGCCTTTCGGAAAGTATTGTCCGCAAAGCAGATTGGAACCGATCTTGCTTGCCGAAACCCGGCGGCTGGGCAGTGACGTTCGCTACGGCGTGGAATTGGAGTCGTTCACACAAGAAGCCACCGGCGTCGGCGCGACGATAAAGGACCTCGGCAGCGGCGCATTGCTCCAGGTGCGCGCCGATTACCTGCTTGCCGCGGACGGCACGCACAGCGCGGTGCGGAAACAGCTGGGCGTTGGCACATCGGGCTTCGGCCAGTTACCGACCTTCGTCGTCTTCATCTACTTTCGGGCACCGTGGCGACAGTTCGTCCCGGGCTTAGCCGGCGGTGATGCCGTCAAGGTCGACAACCCCGACGTCACAGGGATATTCGTCGCGGCGCAGGGCGATCTCGGCATGTTCATGACCACCTACTTCCCGAGCCGCGGCGAGCGCATCGACCGGTTCACCCCAGAGCGGTGCCGCGACTTGCTGCTGGGCGCCTTCGGCGCCCCGATCGATGTGGAGATCGTGGACATCGCGCCGTGGCAACCCTATGAACAGGTAGCTGACCAGTTCCGGTGCGGACGGGTGTTCTTGGTCGGCGATTCTGCGCACACGATGCCCCCGTTCAAGGGCGGCGGAGCCAACAGCGCCATCGCAAGTGCGCACAATTTGGCGTGGAAACTTTCGGCCGTGCTGAAAGGGACCGCCGGCGCGGAGCTTCTCGACACTTACCATGCCGAACGGCATCCGATCGCACGCTTCTCGGCGCGGCAGTCGCTGACCGGTCCTGCCGTCACGTTTCTTCCGCTGGGAGATGGCCGCCCACGGCTCCCCGCGGAGGAAGAGCGGCCGATGTTCTACATGATCGGATACACATACCGCTCCGCGGCGGTGGTGTCCGACGAGCCCGCCCCCACCGACCCTGATGCCGTCGAACTGGTCGACGGCGAGCAATTGCGCGGCAAACCGGGAACCAGGCTGCCCCATGCCTGGGTGGAGCACCACGGCGCGCGGATGTCGACCCTCGATCTACTCGGAACCGCCTTCACCTTGTTCACCGGCACTGCCGGCATCCGTTGGGTCCGCGCGGCCGATGTCGTTTCGCGGTCGGTTGGCATGACCATCGATGTCTATCGTGTCGGGCCTGAAGCCGACGTACACGACGTCAACGGCACTTGGGCCGAGCTCACCGGTCTGCCACCCGACGGCGCACTGCTCGTGCGTCCCGATGATTTCGTCGCGTGGCGAGCGGACGCCCTCCCCCCGTCCGCGGAAGCCGAACTGCGTCATGCGCTTTGCCGCATTCTGAGCCGTGCCGCGACAACGCGTTCGTGAGCCACGACGTCCGAGTCATCGACCACCGCACGCCGCAGTTCGCTGGCGCAAGGACGTTCGTTCGAGGGCGAGCTTGCTGGCCGCGGCCAGATGGGTCGGGGTAGATCACGTGGGGTACTTCTCGATCGTTGGGCTGGACCGGATACCGATCCCCTATAACGGGACGATGTTGCGGATCGAGCAGCGCGTGCCGGGCCATGTGTCAGCTATCCCTTCCTGCGCGCAACCCGCGTCCGCGACTTGCTAGCCGCGATCTTCGCGGTTCGGCGGTTCTCGCCGGCGCTGTGGGCGCTGCGCTGCGTCGGCATCCCGCCGACGTACGCAGGCGAGGCGCCGACCGGCTGGTCGGGATGACCGACGCAGAGGCCGCCGAACGCGTCCCCGACATTTGCGGTCTCGAAGTCCGCACGCACACCGACCTGGGTCCCGCGCATCTGTCGGCCCACCGCAGCCGCAGGCCAGTCGTGCATTTTCCGCTGCCGGGCCGGATCACCGCGGGCTACCGCGGCGGGGCGGAGCGTTCACCGGAAGACCCGCGGGGCGTGACGCAGTTCGACGACGATCGCGCTCGATCTTGATCGGTCCCTGTGCAGCGCGACACGCACGTCGTAGGCTCGATGTCGATGACCAGCAATACGCCTCAGCGCAACGGAGCGTTGCGTGCCGCCGACACTGACCGCATCCAGGTCGCGCAGTTGCTGACTGATGCGGCCGCCCAGGGCCGGCTGCAGATGAGCGAGTATGAGGATCGGTTGTCGAAGGTGTACGCGGCGCAGACCTACGACGAACTCGACCGGCTCAGCGCCGACCTACCCGGCGCCGCCAGGCCGCTTCGCCGTGGCGTGTGCCACCCGGCGCCGTCGACTTTGCTGCTGGCCATCATGAGTGGATTCGAGCGTCGCGGACGCTGGAATGTCCCGCGGCGGCTGACGACGTTCGCGCTGTGGGGCGGCGGCGTGATCGACCTGAGGTACGCCGACTTCACCTCCCCCGAGGTCGAGATCCGCACCTACTCGATCATGGGCGGCCAAACCATCCTCGTGCCGCCGGAAGTCAACGTCGATGTTCGTGGGCACGGCGTCATGGGCGCCTTCGACCACAGCGCCGAGGGCAACGGCGCCCCCGGGGCTCCGCACATCACCATCAAGGGCTTCTCGCTGTGGGGCAGCGTCGGCACCAAACGCAAAGGCCGCAAGCACACTGAATAAGGCACCTCTATCAAAATCGGCCTCAACAAGGCAGTACCCGACGGAGGTAGGCGCGGGAGTAGAAAATCGGCGGGCTCAGCTTTGATTCGGCGCAAATGTTGCACACCGCGGATGTCGACGAGGCAACAGCGGCATTGGCGCGCATCTACATCGCTGCCCAGATCGAGCCTGTCGGGGTCGATCGGCTGAATGTCCAGTTGAATGCGGTCGAACTTCCTTCGCTGACCGCGGGCTACTGCAGTTTCGGTAGCGACGTCCATGCGCAGGCAACCGAGATCGACGACTATTACATCAATATCCCGTTGTCGGGGGACGCGGTGAACTGCTGGGCAGATGGACAACAGATACGGACCGATACCAGATCGGCTGCCATCTTCACTCCCGGGACGCCGGCGGCGATCGCGTGGTCCGGCACGTGTGGGCAGCTTTGCATCAAGATTCCGCGACAGCGGATGCGCGAGGAATTGGAGGCGCTGCTGGATCGGCCTGCGCCCAACCCGGTCACCTTCGCCCGACATCTGGATCTCACCACCGGCGGCGCGCGAAACTGGTTACAGCTGGTGCGAATTCTCGACCGCGAAGTCGGGAGATCGGACGGGATCCTCAGCCACCGCCTTGCCATTGACAGCCTGCAGCAATTGTTGATCCACGGGGTGCTGCAGATCCAGTCACACAGCTACACCGAGGCACTCACCGACGGCGGCCCGACGCCATCAAGCGATGTGGTCACCCGTGGCATTGAACTGATGCGCGCCCATCCCGAATGGCCTTGGAGTAGTGCGGAACTCGCTCGTGCTGTCGGCGTCAGCGCTCGGGCGCTGCAAAAGGCGTTCCAACGATCCGGCGAGATGACGCCGATGCGCTATCTGCGATGGCTGCGTCTGCACCGGGTGCGCACCGAACTTGTGCACGGCTCGCCCGACTTGGTCACCGTCACGACCGTCGCGAGCCGGTGGGGATTCGTCCACCTCGGCCGGTTCGGGGTGGACTATCGGCAGCTTTTCGGGGAGACGCCGTCGGAGACCCTCCGCGGCTCCGTCAGTCGGTTGCGCTCAACGCCTCGCTGACGGATGGGAAGACCTCGAAAAGTTCCGTCGCCTCCGCGGCGCCCAGCGCACCCCGAACCGCACCTCGGTCCCGGACGACCAAGCAGAAGCCGATGTCCGACTCACCCGCCACCGCCGCCGTCGCGATCAGCGCCTCGACACCGTCGGCGTCAATCCCTGTGACCTCGCAGAGGTCGACCACGAGCACTTCCGACGATGCACTCAACTGCTCGGTCAGGTGCCGTCGCATCTCGGCACTCGCGTCACCGTCCACGTCGCCGCTCACCCGGATCACCATCCGGTTTCCCGGAAACGGCTGCACGCTGACCGTGTACCGGTCGGTCGAACCGGTGCTCCCTTCGACAGCTTTGCTCACCGTCACCTCCCATTCCACGGAGGTTTCAGTCAACGTCACTCATTTACCGTTGGATATCCGCCGAGCGTCCCGATATGTCCGCTTTGCGGCATCGCGTGCGGACACGCTCTTCAGGCCAGGAGCTGCTCGGGTAGCACATAGTAGGGGTTCTCGAACGCCATTCCCGAGAGCAATATCAACGGATGCGTCTTGAGCAGATCGACCACGATCGACTCGCTGTATTGGCTCAGGTCGTACATGGACAGCACGGCCTGCGGGTGCTTGCCCGTGAAGCGGTTGAGTTCGGACTCGTAGCGGAACAGATCATTCATGCTCGGTAATTGCGGCAACCGCCACCCGGCTTCTGCACCAGGGCGCACGAAGTTGAACCCGTTGCCGAGTGCGGATGTAACTGTGGTGTCCCAGAACTCGACGATCCCCCGACGAAAGTATGTGATCTGATGCTGTCTGGATCTCGAGTTGTTGCCGTAGCGACGGAATCCGACACGTCGACATGTCCTGCCACCTTTTGGCCGAGATTCGAGACGAGGTCGCCGGCGTCAGGTTCCTGAATGGCGGCGAAGCATTTGTCTGCTTGCGTCAGGCCGTCAGCGAGAAACGGAAGCAATACATTGTCACGGTCGCGGAGCCCGAATACATCGCGCAGATGTGTTGACCGGCGTCGATGGATATCCCGGTGGTGCCGAACGGGCCCTGGGGTTCAGTCATTCGCATCTATGTCCGGGGCAGGCTCCGAAGCACCGATCACGTCGAGCACTTTGCTCGCGAGGTGCAGGTTGAGCCGCGTTTCCACATCCTGTAAGTCGCGTCCGGAGATATCCCGAATACGGCCGAGTCGATAGCGCAAGGTGCTGCGGTGGATATTCAGCGATTGTGCCGTTTGGTCGTAGTTGCCGCCGGAGTCGAGGTAATGGGCAAGTGTTTTCACCAATTCCGCGTGATGGCGACGATCGTACGTCAGCAGCGGACCCAGCCACTCCGCCACGAACTCACGGACTTCGGGCCGCGATTCGCTGGAATCAAGGATGCGGTACACGCCCAGGTCCTCGAAGCGCCGCACGCCGTGCGGCGATACCGATCGCTGCTGGACGTGCAGCGCCCGCCGGGCATCCGAGAATGACCGCGGCAACCCAGACGGGACGGCAGCCGCTGAACCGATGCCTATAGAGCCGCGGTCAGAACCGAGTTCCGCGCAGATCGCCCGGAACAGCGAGCCCGGTGCCGGTGGGCCGTCCGTCAGCAGAACGGTCATGCCCGGCCGGCGGGCGGTCAGCGAGTGCAAGCCCATCGTGCTGGCCCAATGCCGCGCCGCCTTGGCCACCGAGTGGGATTCGATCGCGCGATTCCACTGCAGAACGGTGACGGTGTGCGGTATCCGAAGGTTGTGGCCGAGCGCCCCGGAACGCAGGTAGGCGCTGTCGTCGTCGGTGCCGGCAAGGAGATCCTCAACCAAGTCGCGGCGAAGCCGTAGCTCGGTTTCGGCGAGCGTTCGCTGGTGCGACAACTCCAGCGCCAGCACCGTGGCCGCGTATTCGAGCGCGAACGTGCCTAGCCGGTCGATCTGCCGATTGGGATCGTGCACGAGCAGTACTCCGAGGATGTCTGCTTTGGGCCGGATGACGCAGAACACCCGGTCGCCCTCACGCTCAGGTTCGCCGTTGGCCGCTGCGCGCCGAAGGACATCTTCGCGATTAGCACCGCCGATGGGGCGGTAGTTGATGGGTTTCTGCCGACCTGACCACGCCCTCAGGTTGCCGAACACATCCTCGACGGAGACCGCCAACGACGTCAGCTCATGCAGCGCCTCGGCGAGCCCCAACTCACCGCCGCCCACGCTTGACATCCTGGTCAGCGCTTGAAGTATGTGCTCCTGGCGCTCGAGCTCGGCTACCGTGCCACGCAACCGGTGGATCGTTTCCTGGTGCTCCTCGGTGAGCTCATGCAACCGCAGGCTCTGGGCACGTTCCTGCGCAAGGAGATCGGCGCTGGCCATCGCCGCTGCGGTTTGTTGTGCCAACACCTTGAGCAAGAAGAGCTGGTCCGATGTCGCCGCGCTCGGTGCGCGAACCACGAGCACACCCTCGATGCCCTTCACCGAACGCAATGTGACCGCGTATCTCCACTGCCCATCGGGCAACACAATCGGTTGATCGACGCCGAGGTTCGCCTCGACGATCGAGTCCAATTGCCCGTCGAAAGGCCGGTCATGCCTGCGGCCATCGACCAGAGAGTCGTTGAGTAAACGATATGTCGCCTCGGTGTGACACGGGCCGAGCGACGACACCGCGTTTTCCGCCAGTTGCAACACCTCATCGGCGCCGCGGCCATCGAACATCAACGACGACAGCACGAAAACGCCGTACAAACTCGACAGTTGGGCCCGCTCGAAACTGCCCGCCGTCGACGGCAATGACGGACTGTGGTCAAACGAGTCGCGGCCGATGCCCGTTTTCAGATCCATACGGTCAATTGTTCACCCCGACTTTTCCACTGAACGGCACATGTTCGCACCGCCATGTGGCCGATTCTTCGTCTTCGCGGGCCGATTCGCGAAAGCGGCGTTCGGCATCACAGGACAATCTCCACGCCTACCGAATTAGCGCCAGCGAAAATTTTGCCGACCCGTCACGATCTCGTAAGGCAGGCTCGTCCCGGTGAGACCAATCGGTAAGCAGACTTTCGGCTTGCTGTGTGCACGCCCGCAGCCGGTTCGCGTTGCCACACTCATGCCTTAGCCCAAACAACAGCGAATGAGGAACATTCAGGAGGCGCACATGACTGCGACGGTGGACCCAAACCGATGCACACCGGGCTCAAATGGCAAACGCGAATCACCAAGGGCTCAGCCCGAACTCGCCGGCGTTTACGAACACATTGCGGAGTTGATGCAGTCGATCCACCGTGAGATCGCGGAGATGCGCGCACCGTCGCCGCTGCGCATCACCGCCGGTGCGGTGACACACATCCCCGGCACCTCGCACGCCGCGATGACCGTGGCACCCGCCCGAGGTGAAATGCGTTCGGTGGGGTTGACGGACGCGACGGCCCTACTGCTGGAGCGGATCCAGCAGCGTCACTTCGAGGGACCTGCCATCGAGGCTGCTCGAGGTCATCACCTCTGCCTGGCCGATGACCTGAGTGCCGACCCACGGTGGTCGAACTTCCGCACGGCTGTGACGTCCAGTACGCCCGTTCGGTCGATCCTGTCGATCCCGCTTGCTGTGAGCCCCGGCGCAGGTGTCGCGCTCAATCTCTACGCGGACACCACGGGCGCCTTCACGGCCGAGGGCCAACATATCGCCACGGTCTTTGCGACCCACGCAGCAATTGCGATCGACTCAGGTAACCGGGTCAGGCACTACCGCCAAGCCCTTACCCGCCGCGACGCCATCGGGCAGGCCAAAGGCATGCTGATGGAGCGCTTCAGCCTCGATGCCGCAACGGCCTTTTCCCTGCTCGCGAAGCTCGCCCAGGAGCATGAGACGTCCGTGGCTGTCACTGCCCGGCAGATGGTGTGGCACAAACGGCAGAAATCGACCCCTGACCGGTCGGACCAGGAGTCTTACGAGAGCCGTCGCGAAAGCGCCTGAGCTGCTCAGCGACGTTTGCGCGACCGCAGGTAGTCGCCGACGACTGCAGCGCCAAGTCCGTCGAGATCCGGTACGACGACACGGCCCTGCACCCGCCGGGCCACCTGATCGATGAATCGTGCCAGCCCGGGGTCGTTGCCCAGCCGGAAGATCGTCACCTGGGCGCCCAACTGGGCCATGTCGTCGAAGCCCTTCACGGTGTGAGCAATCGTGCGTGGATGTGGCGGATAGTCGAAGAACACCTGTGCCGGCTCCGAGCCCTCCTCGCCGTAGTACACGTTGCCCTCCAGATGCGCGGTCGGCTCGCCGTCTGTGACCACCAGGACCACCGGTTGCGCGCTCGGGTGCCGGCGCAGATGCCGGCCGGCCAGCGCCAGCGCGTGATGCAGGTTGGTGCCCTGTTCGTACACGCCTTCGAGCCCGGTGAGTTCGGCGGCGCTCATCGTCCTCGCGTACCGGCCGAAGGCGATGATCTGCAGCGCATCGGCACGAAAGCGCGTGCTGATCAAGTGGTTCAGCGCCAGCGCCGTCCGTTTCATCGGAAGCCACCGGTTCTCCATCACCATGGAGAACGAGGTGTCCACCAGCAGAGCCACGGCGGCTTGAGTGCGGGCCTCGGTTTCGGAGACCTCGACGTCGTCGACGGTGATTCGGATCGGACCGTCGGCCGGCCGCGGCCCGGTGCCTGCTTGCCGCAGAACCGCATTGGTCAGCGTCCGCGTGACGTTCCACGGCTCGGTGTCGCCGAACTGCCAGGGCCGCGTCGCGCCGGTCAACTCGCCGGCGCCACCCGCGCGCTGGGTGTCCCGCTCGCCGTTGCGGCCGGACAGCTGTTGTGCGACGTCACGCAACGCGGTCTGCCCCAGCTGGCGCATGGCCTTGGGCGACAGCCGCCATTGGCCGTCCGACCCCCGGTCGAGAAAACCCTGGTTGACCAGCGCGCGCTCCAGCTCCGCCAGCGTGCGGGCGTCCACCGCGGCCTGGTCACCGAGCTGGCGGGCCAGTGCGTCGAGGTCGACGTCGTCCATGGTTGCGCCCGCGTAGCTCTGCGAGAGGGATTCGGCCAGCTGCTCCAACTCGCCGATGTCGGCCAGTGCCTGCGCGCCTTCCCCCATGCCGAGTGGGTCGTCTCCGGAGAAGCGTGACGAACCGGTCCAGTCCTCGCCCGGCCGCGCGGCCTGCAGATGCGCGTCCAGCCGGCTCAGCGACTGCTGCAGCGCCGGCGAACCGAACGCCTGCTGCGCTAAAGCATCCAGTTCGGCGCGCTGCTCGGCAGACAGGCTGTTGCGGAACCGCTGAGCCGCGGCCGCGCGTTTGGCCAGGGATTCGAGCAGCTCCTCGACGCTGCGCGGGTTCTCGGGGAAGAACTCGCCGTGCTTGGCCATGAAATTCTCGAAGTCCTGCTGGGTGTCTTCGCCGCGGCTGTGCTTGTCCAGCAGGTCGTTGAGGTCGTCGAGCATTGCGGAGACGCGTTGACGGTCTTCGTCGGTGGCCCCCTCGAGCGCCTGCTTCATGCCGGCGAAGCGCTGGTCGAGCATCTCCCGTCCGAGCAGATCCTTGATCTGTTCGTACTTGTCGCGCGCCTCGCCGCTGCGCCAGCTGTAGTCGGCGAGCTCCTGGACCGCCTTGGCCGGCGACGGCGACAGCGACTCCAGCTGCAGCTCGTTGAACCGCGCGTCGTCGTCAAGCGCCCTGGCCAGCTCCTTGCGTTCGGCCAGCACCGCCTCGTCGAGCAGCTTCTTGACCTCTTGCAGCGTGCCGTCGAGATTGTTGCGGCGCAGAAGCTCTCGTCGGCGTTGGTTGGCCTCGGCTGCCAGCCGGTCGGCGCCGGGCAGGTTGGTGGTGCCGCGTCGCAGCAGCTCAGACAACGCGCGACGCGGCGAGGTGCCCTCCATCACGTCACGCCCGATATGTTCGAGCGCCTCGCGCAGATCGACCGGCGGCGCCAACGGGTCGGGGCCCCCGGTATAGGCCGAATAGCGTGCGGCCCGGCCCTGCCTGTGTTTAGCCATAGACCGTTTCCCCGTCTTCGCTGACCTTGTCGATGCGCTTGGCCAGATACAGCGCCTCCAACGCCAGCTCGACTGCCGCCGCACGCTGACCTTCGGACTTCGCGCCCACGCGCCGCGCGATCGAGTCGATCGCGGGCAGTTCGGGCAGCGCGGCCAGCACGTCCTTCGCCGACACCCGTTCGCCGGTCGTGACCGGCGACCCCTGTTCGACGGCGACGACGATTGGGCCGACGTCGATCCCGCCGAGCACCTTCTGGGCGGTGTCGGCCGTGGCCCGGCGCAGCAGGTGCTCCAGCACGGCCTGCTCGCGGCCCTCCTCGCCGGACTCGAACTCCAGCTTGCCGCGCAGAACGTCGATCACCGTGGAGAGGTCGACGACGCGGGCGACCGGGTCCTGCTCGCCGAGCACCGCGGCGCGGTGGCGTGCCGACGCGGCGACGGTCTCGGCCGCGGCGATCGCGAAGCGCGCGGACACTCCGGATCGCTGGTCGACCGACCGCGACTCGCGCAGGTAGCGCGCGAACCGCGCGATGACCTGCATCAGGTAGTCGGGAACCTGGGCTGACAGGTGGGCCTCCTGCGCGACGACGCCGACCTCGGCGTCCAATTCCAGCGGGTAGTGGGTGCGGATCTCGGCGCCGAACCTGTCCTTGAGCGGCGTGATGATCCGGCCGCGGTTGGTGTAGTCCTCCGGGTTGGCGCTGGCGACGACGAGCACGTCCAGGGGCAGCCGCAGCGTGTAGCCGCGGACCTGGATGTCGCGCTCCTCCATCACGTTGAGCATCGAGACCTGGATCCGTTCGGCGAGGTCCGGCAGCTCGTTGACCGCGACGATCCCGCGGTGCGCGCGCGGGATGAGGCCGTAGGCGATGGTCTCCGGGTCGCCGAGCCTGCGGCCCTCGGCCACCTTGATCGGGTCGATGTCGCCGACCAGGTCGGCGACGCTGGTGTCCGGCGTCGCAAGCTTCTCGGTGTATCGCTCGCTGCGGTGCTTCCACTCGACCGGCAGCTCGTCGCCCAACTCAGCCGACCGCCGGATCGACTCGGGAGTGATCGGGTGGTACGGGTGCTCCCCCAGCTCAGCGCCGGCGATCACCGGGGTCCATTCGTCGAGCAGACCCTGCAGCGACCGAAGGAGCCGTGTCTTGCCCTGACCGCGCTCGCCCAGAAGCACAAAGTCGTGGCCGGCGATCAGCGCCCGCTCCACTTGCGGCAGCACCGTGTCTTCGAATCCCAGGATGCCGGGCCAGGTGTCTTCGCCCTCGGCCAACGCCGTCAGCAGGTTCTCGCGGATCTCCTGCTTGACGCCGCGCTCCCGGTGTCCGGAAGCGCGCAGTTCACCGAGGGTTCTCGGCACATGGTTAGGTGCAGTCACTACTCCACGCTACGACTGCTTGGGCCGTGCGGCATTCCGTGACGGGCGAACCGCCGCCGGGCTCAGTGCGCGAAGTGGCGCGCGCCGGTGTGGTACAGCGTGATGCCGGCGTCGGCGGCCGCCTGGGTGACGATGTCGTCGCGCATCGAACCGCCGGGGTGCACGACCGCCTTGACGCCCGCCGCGGCAAGGGTCTCGAGCCCGTCGGGGAACGGGAAGAACGCGTCGGAGGCGGCGACCGCGCCGCGCACCCGATCGCCACCGCGTTCGACGGCCAACCGTGCGGCGTCGACCCGATTGACCTGACCCATCCCGACCCCTACCGTTGCGCCTCCCCTGGCAATGACGATCGCGTTAGATTTGACCGCGCGACAGCTTCGCCACGCGAATTTGAGATCGGCGAGCGTCTCAGGGTCCGCGGGTGAGCCGGCGACCAGCGTCCAGTTGGTGGGGTTGTCACCCGGTGCGTTGAGCGCGTCGCGCTGCTGCAGCAGCAACCCACCGCTGAGCTGTCGCATCTCGAGCCCACCCGCCATAGGTTCGGAGGCGAGCAGGATGCGGATGTTCTTTTTGCGGGACAACACCTCCACCGCACCCTCTTCGTAGCCGGGCGCGATGATCACCTCGGTGAAGATGTCGGCGACTTTTTCCGCCATTTCGACGCTGACCTCGGTGTTGGCGGCGATCACGCCGCCGAATGCGCTGACCGGATCGCACTCGTGCGCTTTGCGATGGGCGTCGGCGACCGAGATCGGCGAGATCGCGATGCCGCACGGGTTGGCGTGCTTGATGATCGCCACGCAGATCTCGTCGTGGTCGAATGCGGCTCGCCACGCCGCGTCGGCGTCGGTGAAGTTGTTGTAGGACATCTCCTTTCCGTGCAGCTGCGCAGCCTGGGCCAGACCGGGCCACCCGGAGTCGTCAGCGTACAACGCCGCGTTCTGGTGCGGGTTTTCGCCGTAGCGCAAGACCGATGATCGCCGCCACGTGCCGGCAAACCACGGCGGCAGCGGTTGCGCCGGGTGCTCTGGCGCAAGCGTCGAACCCATCCAGCCCGCCACCGCCACGTCGTACTCGGCGGTGTGCCGAAAGGCCAACGCGGCAAGCGTCTTTCGCTGGTCGAGAGTGAATCCGCCGGAGCGGACCGCCGCCAGCACACCCTCATAGCCGAGGGGCTCGACCACTACCGCGACGCTGGCGTGGTTCTTGGCCGCGGCGCGCACCATTGACGGTCCGCCGATGTCGATTTGCTCGACGCACTCGTCGACGTCGGCCCCTGAGGCCACCGTCTCGGCGAACGGGTACAGGTTCGCGACGACCAAATCGAACGGTTCGATACCCAACCGGTCGAGCGCGGCAATGTGTTCTTGCTTGCGGGTGTCGGCCAGCAACCCGGCGTGAACGTGCGGATGCAACGTCTTCACGCGGCCGTCGAGCACCTCGGGGAAACCGGTGACATCGTCCACCCGAATCACCGGAATGCCGTTGTCAGCGATGGTTTTGGCCGTTGACCCGGTGGACACGATGTCGACGCCGGACTCGTGCAGGCCCTGCGCGAGCGGGACCAGACCTGTCTTGTCGTAGACGCTGATCAGTGCCCGCCGAATCGGCCTGCGCCCGTGGTAGCCCGTCATCCTATGGTCGCCTTTCGCCCTGTCCAGGTCAGGCCGCGGGTGGCCACCGCGGCCAGCACATCCACCAATAGCCGTCTTTCGACGACCTTGATCCGCTCGTGAAGACTCGCCTCGTCGTCGTCCACGAGCACCGGAACCGCCTCCTGCGCCAGAACCGGCCCGGTGTCCGTGCCCGCGTCGACGAGATGCACGGTGCACCCGGTCACCTTCACCCCGTAAGCCAGCGTCGCCGGCACCGCCTGCGCGCCGGGAAAGGCCGGCAGCAGCGCCGGATGCGTGTTGACGACTCGCCCGATGTATTGTGAAAGAAACTGCGGGCCAAGGATTTTCATGAACCCCACCGAAACGATCAGATCAGGCTCGTGAGCGCTCGTCGCTTCTGTGATCGCCGTGTCCCACGCCGAGCGGTCAGGATAGTCGGAAAGCCGCACGATATAGGTCGGCAGGCCGGCATCCTTGGCGATGTCGACGGCCCGGCAGTCGCGGTCAACCCCCACCGCCACGACTCGACCCGGGTAATCACCGCGCGCCGCCGCCAGCAACGACGCCAGCAACGAACCCGTCCCGGAGGCCAGCACCACCAGCCGTGCCGGTGCGGTCGGGGGCACGCGCAGCGGCTGTTGCACGCCCAGAGCCTAATCGGCGGCTTCGTCGCGGTTAATGCCCAGGTCGCTTCTCTCCTCCGGGGTCGGCTGGGCTTCCCCGAGCGGCTCAATGTCGTCCACTGGTTCGTCGGCCACGTCAGGCTCGGGTTCGGGCGTCGGTCGTGACCGCGGCGGCGGCCGCACGACGCCCCCCGACATCGCGACGGTCACCGCACCGACCGCGACGAACCACAGGAACACCGCCGCCCCGAACGTGCCCTGGTCGACGCCGACATCGCCGAAGTTGCCCAACCGGCCCCCGGCCCCGTAGCCCAGCAGCGCCATCGTCAACGCGCCCAGAGCGGCGGCGAGCACCACCTTGCCCGCCGCCTGGATCAGCGGCAGCGGCCGACGAGCGCACTGTTGACCCAGCGCCACCCCGGCGGCCGCCGCGACGATCAGCAACGCGACCCAGACCGGGCCCAGCGGCGGGGTCGGCGCTGCCGCGAGCACCGGCAACGCGGGCATGTCACCGCCAAACACCGTGAACGGACTGAACGTGGCCACCCCGACGTGGACGCTGGAACCGACCGCGACCGCCGACGCTCCCACGATGACGTTCGGGATGTACAGCACCGACAACAAGGTCAGGCTCAGCTGGCCGAACAGCGAGTCGGTGATCGAATACAACTCGTGCATCGTGGCCCAGTGCACGATCAGCGAGCCCGCGGTGATGGCGCCTGACAGCCCGAACAGCGCCAGCACACCCGCCGAGGCGGCACGCCAGGAGTCGGCCAGCCAGTCGGGCAGCGGTGACGTATGAAGCAGCCTGCGCCCGGCGCGCGACCCGACACCGAGCGCCGAGCCGATGGCGTGGACCGCGAGCACCCCGCCGAACGCCCGCAGTGCGCTGGGGGTCTGCAACTCTGTCAGCACCGACGCCGCGTCATGAATCACGGCCAGCGCAATGGCGGCGATCAGCAGCGGGCCGCCCAGCGCCGACGTCACAATCCAGCGGATGACGAACCACGAGCCCCGCGGTGGTATTGCACGCGCGGTGGTGCGGGCCGTCCCCCACACCATCGCCAGTACCGGCAGTAGCGGCATGACCCCCAGCTCGCGGCCCCCGATGGCCACCGGCACCTGGTGCACACCCAGCCACATGCTGGCCATCGCGCCGAACGCGCCCGTCATGTCGCTGTTCGCGACGACAAGCTGGATCAGCACCACCGCGGCGATGACGAGCAGCGCCACCAACGACGGCCCGAACGCAACGGTCAGCAGGTCTCGTGCCTGTGGCGTTCCCGCTGCCCGGTTGCGGTCGGTACCCGTCACTCTTCGCGCGAGCGCTTTATTGGCCAGTCGCTAGCGCCTCAGGACGGCGGCGGGCCGGACGGCGACGACGACTGCGACTGCGGTTGCGCCGGTAACTGCTGGGTGGGCGGCGCCGGCTCATGGGAGCCGCCCTGGCCCTGACCGGGGCCCGAGCCCTGGTTCGGCGGCTGTCCGTAGGTGGGAAAACCGGTCGGCGGGGTCGGCGTGCCGGCCTGCTGTCCGCCGCCCGGGAAGCCCCCGGTCGGTGGCGGGTAGCCGCCGTACTGCGGGTAGGCCGGGCGTTGGCCGGGGGTCTGCTGCGACGGCGGGCCGTGCTGCTGGGGCCCCGGCTGCTGGCCAGGCTGGCCGTAGTAGCCGCCGTACTGCGGGTACTGGTCGTACTTCGGGCGCGGCGCGGGCGGGGTGACGATTCCCGCGTCGAGCAGCAGCGCACCGACGGCCGCGACTGCCTGCAATCCGGCGACGATGACGATCACGATCAGCGCCCAGCCGACCGACAGGAAGCTCGGCTTGGTGACCAGCTCGGAGATCGCGAGCAGGAAGCCGAGCACCGCGATCACGGCCACGATCGCGGTATAGTTCCGCTGCTTGGGCAGAAGCGCGACCGCCGCCAACAGGGCGGCGACCAAGAGCGCGACGATCTCGAAGCTGCCGCCGGTGATGGTCGAACCGCCCATCGTGCCCATCTCGCTGGACTTCCATACCGGGCCGAAGCTGACCAGATAGCCGGCCAATCCCAGGACCGCCACGGCGGCCAGGAGATACACCGGTATCTTGCCCGGGCCTTCGTCCGCTTTCGAGAACTGCGGGCCTTCCTCCACCCTGGAGAATTGCGTCGTCGGCGCGTACGGGCCGTGCTGCTGTGCGGGCGGGTATCCGGAGCCGCCGGGTGAGTACGTCATAGCCTCTCCAGTGCTGTTGGGCGCCGCGATGTCGGCGCTGCGTCGGATCGGTGGTCGGGAACCACGCTAGCGCACCGAACTGAGGCCCGGCAGCCATCTACCGCCCGCGCGTGCGTGTCCCGGGCCGTCGGGCCGATGCCGGTATCGGCTGCCCGGCCGAGTCCTGTTCTGCCGCTTCCAAATCACGCACGAACGGCAGCACCCGTGAGCCGCGATATTCGACCTCTTCCCTGAAAGTGCAAGAACCCGCCGAGGGACCCGGTGGGTCACCGCTAAGGCTCACGGTGAACGAAAGTCAGCCTGCGTGCGACCGACGTTCCTTGGTGAGGGGATCCCGTTGCCGGCATCGGGGAATCACGCGCGACGACGTCGAGGCTGTAGCACTCGGGCCGGGCCAGCTTCACAGACCACGGGGCTGGCGTAACCAGCTACCTACGACCGCGGTCACTGCCACCCGCCTTGCAATAGCACCTTGCAATAGCAGATTGAAACACGTTCTAATTCTGCTCATGGATTACGGGCTCGTTCTGTTCACCAGCGACCGCGGCATCAAACCCGCGGCGGCCGCCAAGCTCGCCGAGGATCACGGATTCCACACCTTCTACGTGCCCGAACACACACACATCCCGGTGAAGCGGCAGGCAGCCCACCCCACCACGGGCGACGCGGCGCTGCCCGACGACCGCTATATGCGCACCCTGGATCCGTGGGTGAGCCTCGGCGCCGCATCGGCGGTGACATCGCGGATCCGACTGTCCACGGCGGTCGCATTGCCGGTCGAACACGACCCGATCACGCTGGCCAAAAGCATCGCCTCACTCGACTATCTGTCCGGCGGCCGCGTTACGGTTGGGGTTGGATTCGGTTGGAACACAGACGAACTCAGCGATCACGGGGTGCCGCCGGGTCGGCGGCGCACGATGCTGCGCGAGTACCTCGAGGCAATGCGCGCGCTGTGGAGGCAGGAGGAAGCCGGCTACCAGGGCGAGTTCGTCAACTTCGGCCCGAGCTGGGCTTGGCCCAAGCCGGTGCAGCCCCAGATACCGATCCTGGTCGGGGCGGCCGGCAACGAAAAGAACTTCAGATGGATCGCCCGCAGCGCCGACGGATGGATCACCACACCGCGGGAGCAGGAAATCGACGATCCCGTGCGGTTGCTCCAGGAGACGTGGGGCCGGGCAGGACGGGACGGCGCACCGCAGATCGTGGCGCTGGACTTCAAGCCGGTGCCCGAACGGCTCGCGAAGTGGGCCGAACTGGGCGTGACCGAGGTGCTCTACGGGCTGCCCGACCGGTCCGAGGACGACGTGCGCGCGTACGTTGAGCGGCTGGCAGGCAAGTTGGCCGCCACCGTTTAGGGCGAGCAGAGCAGCTCTCCGCCGGTCGATTGACGCGATGCCGGGTTGAGTAGCGTGACCCAAAGCCCGCGTCGCCCAGCTAGCTGAGGTGATCACGGGGGCCGACGGCCCGCCTCACATCGGCCCGATCGTTCCGATGTCGAGGAAACCAAGGTGATCTACTCGGAGACCGACAGTGCGCACGGCGGTTCTCCGCTACAGCACGCGCGCATCGACCTCGGTCCATTCGCCATCGATGCTGCGAGACTGCCCAGAATTCGGGAAATGTCGTCCGCCCCGCTTGAGAAGGTCGTCGGCACATGGGCCACCGGCTGGGGGCCCATTGCGACGGGATCGACGGGGCGGCCTTGGCGGGCGAGGTCACGACGGTGGCGGCGCAGCCCGGCCCTACCCCACTGCGCGTCAGTCGGGACATCGGCCGCGTCACCCCGCGCGCCGTGCAGTACATGTTCCGCCGCCACCTGGACACCACACCCCTGCGATACGTCCGTCGGCTGCGACGGCACTACGCCCATCAGGATCTTCTGGCAGCCGAAGGGAATCAGGACACGGTGACCGCGATCGCCGTGGCGCTCGGGGTTCATCGCAGTACGGTGCGATATCGCCGCTACCGTATTTCGGAGCTCACCGGGCTCGACGCGGCGGATACCAGGTCGGTCGAGGCGCTGCGCGACCTCGCGAACCTGCATCGTCGCCAGTATCAGGCGCCGGAGCTCGACGCTGTCAGCGGATGTGTCAGTTCTGACGCGGCAGGAGTTCCATCACGAACCGGTCGACGAATGCGTCGAAGCTTTCCTGGCCCGCCGGTCGAATGACGAACTTGGTCAAGCCCGCGTCGATATAACGGTCGAGCTGGCGGTGCAATTGCGGCCAGCCGCCCGCGACAAGGTCAGCCGCATCCGCGTCGGGCCTACGCTTTCGGGTCGCCGAGATCAGCTCGGCGGGCAGCCCCCCTTCCGCCACTGCCAGGCTGATACCGAAGTGGTCGGGCTCGATTTCGCGGCCCGCTTCGGCGGCCGCGGCCTGGATCAGTTCCCGGCCACGGCGTGCCTCGTCCGGCGTGAGGAAGCTGCCGAGCCAACCGTCGGCCAACCGGCCGATTCGGCGCAGAGCAGCCGGAGCCGAACCACCGAGCCAGATGTCGAGCGGCTTGACCGGATGTGTACCGATGCCGGCGGAGCGCACGTTGAAGAACTGTCCCGAGAAGGTGACGTCGTCGTCCTCCAGGACGGACCGCAGCAGCCGCAGCGATTCGTCGAAGACAGCGGCGCGCTGGCCGGTGGGCACTGAAAAGATCTCGCGCTCAGCCGGAATTGCAGATCGCAGACCGAACACCGGCAGCACCCGTGTTGGCGCAAGCGCCGCCAGCGACGCCAACTGCTTGGCGACGAGTACGGGATGGCGACCCGGGAGCACGGCCACAGACGTGCCGACCTTGAGCCGGGTTGTCCGGCCGACGGCATGGGCCATTCCGACGAATGGATCGACGGCCTTCGAGTACACCAATTCGGGGAACCACAGCGAATCGACGCCGCTTGCTTCGAGGTGATCGATGATCTCAGGGAGTTCCTCGGGGTCGGTGTATGGACCCAGAGCGATCCCGAAGCGGATCTTCAAGCTTCACCCACCTGGCCCTGGTTACGCCGAAAATGCAAGCACGGCTGTGATTCCCGAGATCACAACTGCGAGTATAGCCTCGGCGCTCTCTAGGACCGGCTTTGGAGGATCTCTCGGGCCAGCCCGGCGGTTTCCGACGGCGTCTTGCCGACCTTGACACCTGCGGCCTCCAAGGCCTCTTTCTTCGCGGCGGCGGTGCCCGACGAGCCCGAGACGATTGCGCCGGCGTGGCCCATCGTCTTGCCTTCCGGGGCGGTGAACCCGGCGACATACCCGACGACCGGCTTGGAGACGTTGGCCTTGATGTAGTCGGCCGCACGCTCTTCGGCGTCACCGCCGATCTCGCCGATCATCACGATGATCCGGGTGTCCGGGTCCTTCTCGAACGCCTCGATCGCGTCGATGTGCGTGGTCCCGATCACCGGGTCGCCGCCGATGCCGATCGCGGTGGAGAAGCCGAAGTCCCTGAGCTCGTACATCATCTGGTAGGTCAGCGTGCCGGACTTCGACACCAAACCGATCGGGCCGCTGCCCGTGATGTTGGCCGGCGTGATGCCCGCCAGCGCCTCCCCCGGCGTGATGATGCCCGGGCAGTTGGGCCCGATCATGCGCGTCTTGTTGCCCTTGTGCACGTTGTAGGCCCACGCATACGCCGTGTCCTGCACCGGAATGCCTTCGGTGATCACGACGAGCAGCGGGATCTCGGCATCGACGGCCTCGATGATCGCGTCCTTGGCGAACTTCGGCGGCACGAACACGACCGACACGTCGGCGCCGGTTTCCTTCATCGCCTCGGCCACGCCGCCGAACACCGGCAGCTCAACGTCGTTGCCGTCCTTGTCTTTGTGGCTCACCGTGGTGCCGGCCTTGCGGGCGTTGACACCGCCGACCAGCTGCGTGCCGGCCTTGAGCATCCGTGCGGTGTGGATGCTGCCCTCGTTACCGGTGATGCCCTGAACGATGACTTTGGAGTCCTTGTTGAGGAAGATCGACATTTGATGAAGTCCTTTCAGGCGCTCGCGGCCAGCTCTGCGGCCTTGTCGGCGGCCTCGTCCATCGTCGGCACCATCGTCACCAGTGGGTGGTTCGCCGCGGCCAGGATGCGACGGCCCTCCTCGACGTTGTTCCCGTCGAGGCGGACCACCAACGGCTTGTTGGCCTCGTCCCCGAGGATCTTCAGCGCGTTGACGATGCCGTTGGCCACCGCGTCGCAAGCCGTGATCCCGCCGAATACGTTGACGAACACGCTTTTGACCTGTTCGTCGCCGAGGATCACGTCGAGGCCCGCGGCCATGACCTCCGCCGACGCACCGCCGCCGATGTCGAGGAAGTTCGCCGGCTTGACCCCGCCGTGCTTCTCCCCCGCGTAGGCGACGACGTCCAGGGTCGACATCACGAGCCCGGCGCCATTGCCGATGATGCCGACCTGCCCGTCCAGCTTGACGTAGTTGAGGTGGTGCTCCTTGGCCTTCAGCTCGAGCGGGTCGGTGGCGTCGCGGTCCTCGAACTGCTCGTGGTCGGGATGGCGGAAATCGGCGTTCGCGTCGAGGGTGACCTTCGCGTCGAGCGCCAGGATCTGGTCGTCGGGCGTGCGCACCAGGGGGTTCACCTCGACCAGAGTGGCGTCCTCGCCGACGAACAGCTCCCAGAGCTTGGAGATCGTGACCGCCGCGGCGTCGAGAACCTCGGCCGGCAGATGACCCTGCTCGGCGATCGACCGGGCGAATTCCAGATCGACGCCCCTGGCCGGGTCGACCGGGACCCTGGCCAACCGGTCAGGCTTGGTCGCGGCCACCTCCTCGATCTCCATGCCGCCCTCGACTGAGCACATCGCCAGGTAGGTGCGGTTGGACCGGTCGAGCAGGTATGAAATGTAGTACTCCTCGGCGATGTCGCTGGCCTCGGAAACGAGCAGCTTCTTGACGATGTGGCCCTTGATGTCGAGGCCCAGGATGTTCTGCGCGTGGCTGTAGGCCTCATCGGGCGTGGCGGCGTACTTCACACCGCCGGCCTTCCCGCGACCACCGGTCTTGACCTGTGCCTTGACCATCACCGGCTTGCCGATCTGCGCGGCGATCTCGCGGGCCCCCTCCGGAGTGTCGGTCACCCCGCCCGGCGTGGTCGGAACGGTGTGCTTGGCGAACAACTCCTTCGCCTGGTACTCGAAAAGGTCCATGAGCTCACTGTCTGTCTTCGTTGACGCGGTTGGTGGTCGGCGTGATTCGCTCGCCGAAACTGTATCCATCCCCCGGTGGACCTCCGGCACCGCCTACCACCCATGTGGCACATCTCACCGACGACGCGAGGTGATTCAAGTCACAATCCACTGCGGATTTGGTCCCCGGCTTGCTTCCAACATTGGGCTTTGGTTAACGTCTGCTGAGCCAAATAACGTTATGGTCACGGCGAGAAGGATTTATAGGGTTGCCTCATCACCGTTCGTCCCAATCTCCGCAAGGGGTCGCGACGAACGCCCGGCACCGCGCGCCGGATCCCACCGACGCCGAAATCACCGACATCATTCCGTTCAACGAGTTCGGCAGCCTCGATGACCTCGATTTTCGGGACAACTGCGCGTTCGACACCGAATCCCAGGTGCTGCGCGCACCGGAACTCGATGACCTCCTCGACACCGACAACCTGACGCCCCTGCGGCTGGTCGTGCCCGCCGAGTTCCGCGCCGAACCGGGCGCCGACCGAGACGACGGCGAGTATGCGTACTACTCGCATGGCGCCTCCGACGACGTCGTTGGCGCGCCGACCCGGCGCGGCCTGCACCGCAAGGAGCCTGTCACCGCCGGAGCGGTCAAGGGACGGCTCCTGATCGCCGCGATGGCCACCGGAGCCGCTGCCGCGGCCGCGCATTCCGCGGTCAACACCGCCGGCACGCATTCCAACCCGACCGTGCTGGCCGCTGACCAGTCCGCGCTCAACGGCGCGGCGGTGGAGAGCAGCACGGGTGCGCAACTGATCTCCGTCACGCCTGTGGTCAACGCTGCGGTGGCCGGCGAGGAGTTGGCCAAGGGCATCGCATACTCGCAGGAACGTGCCGAGCGGGAGGCACGCCTGCAGCGCCCGCTGTACGTGATGCCGACGAAGGGCATACCGACGTCGGGGTTCGGGTACCGCTGGGGCGTCCTGCACGGCGGAATCGACCTCGCCAACTCGATCGGCACCCCGATCGTGGCGGTGTCGGACGGTGTGGTCATGGACGCCGGCCCGGCGGCCGGGTTCGGGTTGTGGGTCAGACTCCGCCACAACGACGGCACCGTAACCGTGTATGGGCATGTCAACACGATCAACTGCAACATCGGAGAACGCGTGATGGCTGGTGACGAGATCGCCACCATAGGCAACCGCGGTAATTCCACCGGACCGCACCTTCACTTCGAGGTGTGGCTGAACGGCACCAACCGCATCGATCCCGTGCCGTGGCTGGCTCAGCGCGGAATCAACGTCGGCGGCTTCACCGGCTGACGTCTTGCCTTATTCAGACGAGCCGCACGACGAACCGTCTGCTGAATCTCTCGGCGACGAGGGTGAGCCGAGCGGACCGACTCCCACCCTTGAGCCGGACGACACCCACACCAGCATCATCCGGCGGAACCCGACGGGACCCATCCCCGAACCGCTCGGCGACGACACCCACACGAGCATCATCCGGCGGCAGCCAACAGGGGAAGAGCCGACCAATCTCGTTGCGCCGTTGGATGAACCGGATACGGGGCTCATCCGGTCGGCACCGAGGCGCATCGCGGGGTCGGCCAAGCCGCCGAGCAACGTCACCGCGGTCGCCGCTTCGGCGATCAGCATCGTCGGCGGATGGGCAACCGCGGTCGTGGCCACGGATCTGATCACCGGCTGGTGGAAGACCGACCGGCTGTTCTGCGTGGGGGTCGGGTTCCTCACCGCCGTTTTCGCCGCGAGCACGATCGCCGGGGTGGTAGGACTGCTGCTGCGCCGGCGCGTCGGCATCTTCCTGACCCTGGTGGCCGCCGTGCTGGCGCTGCTGATCTTCGCCGGCATCTTCGTCGCCGGGGCGCACATGGCCGGCGTCGTGCGGGCTATCCCGGCACTGCCGGTGGCAACTGCGATCCTCGCCCTCGCGCCGCCCACGTGGCGCTGGACCAAGTAGCGCGCGCCGGGACTACAGCTTGTGGACCGGGGCGTGATTGTGCATCAGCTTGACCCGGCCGGAGCTGCCGAAATCGATCAGCGACATCGCCGATTCGCCCACGCCCGAAACCTCCTCCACGCGGCCGAGCCCGTACTTGTCGTGGTTGACCCGGTCGCCGGGCTCGAGCACCAGCAGCGGACGCTTACCTGCCGCAACCCGTGCCGGCGCCGACCGGCCCCGGCCGAATGTCCCCGACCCACCGGCTCCCGCACCGAACCCGCTCGCACCGCTGACCGGCGCGCCGGGGGACGGCGTCGGATCGCTGCGCCGCCAATCGATGAGGTGCTGCGGGATCTCCCGCAGGAATCGTGATTCGGGGTTCATCATCGGCTGCCCCCACGACGAGCGGACCTTAGCCCGGCTCACATACAGCCGTTGTCGCGCCCGGGTGATGCCGACGTACGCGAGCCGCCGCTCCTCGGAGAGTTCCGCCGGGTCGCCCAGCGCCCGCATGTGTGGGAACATGCCGTCCTCCCAGCCGGTGACGAACACGACCGGGAACTCCAGCCCTTTCGCGGTGTGCAGCGTCATGAGTGTGACCACGCCCGCGGAGTGCTCGGGAATCTCGTCGGTGTCGGCGACCAGCGACACCCGCTCCAGAAACTGCGCCAGCACACCGGTATCGGGCACGTCCTCGTCCCGGACATCCGAGTCACTTTCCAGCGCGGCGGCGTTGGCGCGGTCCATGCTGAATTCGTGTGCCACGCTGACGAGTTCGTTGAGATTGTCCAGCCGCGCCAAGTCCTGCGGATCGCTGGATGCCTCCAGTTCGGCGCGATATCCGGTGCGATCCAGCACCGCCTCGACCAGATCCCCGAGGTAGTCGTCGAGGCGCGACCGTAGATCGTCGAGCAGTTCGACGAACCCGGCGATCGCTTTCTCCGAGCGGCTGTTCAGCATCGGGACCCTGCCCTCGGCAGCGGCTTGCAGCGCGTCCGCGAAGCTGGAGCCGGTGTTCTCGGCGTACACCGCCACACATGCTTCGGCACGGTCACCGATGCCTCGCCGGGGAGTGTTCAGGATGCGACGCATGCTGACTGAATCGCCGGGGTTGTCCAGCACCCGCAGGTAGGCGACGATGTCACGAATCTCCTTGCGCTCGTAGAACCGAACGCCGCCGACCACCTTGTACGGAATGCCGGCACGGATGAACACCTCCTCCAGGGAACGCGACGAGTTGTTGGTTCTGTAGAACACCGCGACGTCGTTGTAGGTGATGTCGCCGCGGTCGACGAGGCGGTCGATTTCGGTTGCGACGTAAGCGGCTTCGTCGTGCTCGTTGTCGGCCACGTAGCCGACGATCAGCTCACCGTCGCCGGCATCGGTCCACAACCGCTTCTCACGTCTGCCGCTGTTGCGGGCGATGACCGAGTTCGCCGCCGACAAGATGTTCTGCGTAGAGCGGTAATTCTGTTCCAGGAGAATGGTTCTGGCGTTCGGAAAGTCGCGTTCAAAGTCTTCGATGTTCCGGATCGTCGCGCCGCGGAACGCGTAAATCGACTGGTCCGCGTCGCCGACCACGGACAGCTCGGCCGGTGGGACGCCGTCTTGGGTATCGCGGCCGACGAGCTCACGCACGAGCACGTACTGGGCGTGGTTGGTGTCCTGGTATTCGTCGACAAGGATATGCCGGAACCGCCGCCGGTAGTACTGCGCGATCTGCGGAAATCGTTGCAGGACACCGACAGTCTCGCCGATCAGGTCGTCGAAGTCGAGCGCGTTGGCCGCCCTCAGCCGGCGCTGGTACTCGGCGTACACCTCGGCGACGATGCGGTTCAGGTCGTCGGTGCTCTCCGAGACGTCGGCCGCGGCCTGCTCGGGATCGATCAGTTCGTTCTTCAAATTCGAGATGAGGTTGGCCAGCAGCCGCGGGGTGTAGCGCTTGGTGTCCAGCCCCATGTCCTTGGCGATCATCAACAGCAGCCGGCGAGAGTCGTCGGCGTCGTAGATGGAGAAGTTCGAGTTCAACCCCGGCAGCAGGGACGCCTGGTTGCGCAGGATGCGCACGCACGTGGAGTGAAATGTCGACACCCACATCGACCGGGCCCGTGGGCCGACCAGACTCACGACCCTTTCGCGCATCTCGGCGGCCGCCTTGTTGGTGAACGTGATGGCCAAGACCTGGCCCGGGCTGACGTCGCGTGCGGCCAGCAGATACGCGATGCGCCGGGTCAGCACCGCAGTCTTGCCCGAGCCCGCACCGGCAACGATCAGCAGCGGGGAACCCTCATGCAGCACCGCCTGGCGCTGCTGAGGGTTGAGGCCGTCCAGAAGTTCCCGGGCCTCGCGGCTTGCCGGAGGATGGGTCACGTGCACACTCATGTCTGATTCAACTTACCGCCGGTGGCCGACATTCTTTGCGCTGGCACCGCCCGGGATGGCACACTCGAACCATGCTTGATGAGCAGTGCCGATTTTTTTACGGGTACCCGCCAGCGGTGCCCGTGGTCTAGCTGCTTCCCAGAGCCCCGCGGTCCGCTTCCGGATCCGGGGCTCGTCTCTTGTGTGAGGCCGGAGAAGGAATGGTCCGCGATCAAAAGGAACCGCCACACATAGAGAATCCGGAGTCCCCGATGAGCATGGAAACCGAACCGCTCTCCGACATCGACGACCTGCGCCACGAGATCGACAGGCTGGACGCCGCGATCCTCGCCGCGGTCAAGCGTCGCACCGAGGTGTCCCAGACCATCGGCAGAGCCCGGATGGCCTCGGGCGGGACACGGCTTGTGCACAGCCGCGAAATGAAGGTCATCGAGCGCTACAGCGAGCTCGGCCCGGAGGGCAAGGACCTGGCGATGCTGCTGCTGCGTCTGGGCCGCGGAAGGCTGGGCCGCTGATCACGGCCTTGTGTCGTGTGTCGTTGATTCGTGGGCAGTGGTTGCCGACACCGGCCAGGACGCTCAGATCGAAGCAACGCCTCCGGGCACGGCCATCGAGCGCTTGAGCTGCCACGACTTTTCGGAGAGCCATTTCACATACGCCATCATTTTCCCGAATCGTCGCATGCTCCGCGGAATGCCTGCACGCGCGCCCAAAGCGCTGGCGAGTTGTTGACGCAGGATCGCTAGCGAAGAACGCTTTGGCGCTGAGCGAGCCACACGCTGGCTAGTGCCATGCCGTACAGGTACTCGTCGTAAGCGCTTTGCTCTCCGGTGATCAACAAACCACCGGTTGTCGGCTCGCGTCGATGCTTCTGAATGAATCCGCGCCGTGCCGCCGCGAAGCCCGACCGATCGTCGTAGATGTCCCGAGCCATCTCGGCCAGCTCCTGGGCCTCGTAGTAGTCGAGTGGCCGATCCGACGGAACCCGGGAGTACATGACACCCCGCCAGGCGGCCGGATCGGTATACCGATGCGCCAGGCTTTCCAGCCAGTCATCGAATTCCTCTGGGCAACCGGGACCGGCCAGGTCGAGGAGCCCGATGTCAGCGGCCCGATCGGTGCTGATGGGCAGTTTCGCCGACAACAGCGTCGCCGCCCCGTCGTGGCCCACTCGATGCGGCAGGGTCAACGTGTGCAACTCCGAGCCCGACAGGCCGATGTCGTAGTACGGGTTGATCATCACCCCGCCTCGGCCGACGACCACGTCCGCCCCGAGACCGAGCATCAGGCCGCCGGCACCGGCCGGCCCCGCGTAGGCCGCGATGGTGATCTGGTGCTGAATCTCGATCAGGGCGCGACACACGCCGTTGATCGCCCGGATGTTGTTCCACGCCGCCGTGGCAGGGTCTGGCGCGGCCTCGATCTCGCCGAGATGAATTCCGTTGCAGAACACATCATGGCCCGATCGCAGGACGACGACCTGGGTGTCCTGCCGCGCGGCATAACGCAACGCCGCCTCCAGCCGGGTGCATTGCTCGGTCCCGGCCGCGCCGTTGTAGAAGGAGAAGGTCAGCTCCCCGACCGCACCGTCGCGCCTGTACCGAATGTCACGGGGCCCGTCGGAGACCTCCGCTACGTCCTGCACCGGCAGCACGGTGGTCGCGGGAAGTTTGACGCCGCCGGCGCGTTTGACGTGCCCGATCCATACCGCGCCATCGCCCGCGGCGACGAGCACATGCCCCCCGCAGCGGCCGATGATCTCCCCCGGGCTGCCTCGGCCGCGGCCGAGGTGTGCATCGAACGCACTGACTTCCTCGCCGGCGAGAACGGTGCGCACACCGGGGAAGCCATCGGCGGCTCGGATCCGCCGGACGATATCCACAGCGTCGCTGGCCCAGTCGAATCGGCGATCAGATTGCCTGAGAAGTGCCCGCTTTCGAGTACCGGCGACCGGGCGCGGAGCGTCCGGGAGCGGAGTGGGACGAAAGGACGGATCGGCGGCGAGGTCGACAACTTCCAGCGCACAGGCGACGGCAGCCTCGGTGACCAGTCCCCCGTAGAGTGTCGATTTCCGCGGCGGGTCGCAGCGCATCGGGAACGTGCGGTAGGTCCATATGGGTCCGGCATCGAGTTCCTCGACGGCCTGAAGCGCAGTCACGCCCCACACCGGTTCCTGGTCGAGGATCGCGCGGTCCAATGACGACGGGCCCTGGTCGCCGACCGGTCCGGGATGCACGATCACGGTGCGCCAGTTACGCCAAACGTTTTCCGGGACCCGCTCTTTGAGATACGGGCACAGCACCAGGTCGGGTCGTACATCGTTTGCCGCGGCGATGGCGCCTTCGGCGTCGTCGTAGACCTTGACAGCCACCAGGTGCGCCCGCGCTCGCGCTTCGTCCCACACGCGCTGCGTAAGGCCGTTGAAAGCCGACACCAACAGAAGTACTCGCACTGTCGAACAGCATGCCACCGCGACGCGCTAATCGCGCCGAAACAGACCTTAGGGTCATGATACGAAGGAGTTAGCGAACGGAATCAAGGAGCCACGGCGTCAGCCACTTCACGGCCTCCGGCGTGGGGTGAACGCCGTCGCTGCGCATCTGGACGCCGTCGACCCTGGTCGTGTAGGAGCCCCACGGACAGAGCTTCTTGTTCAGGTCCAATACGTCGACGTCGGGACGATCCCCGACCACGCCCCGCAGCAACGCGTTCCAGTGGTTGACCCGGTCCGGCTTGTCCTCCGGATACAGCGTCCCGTCCGGCTTTTCGCCGCGCCGGTTGTATGGCTCGGTGGTCACCACCACTCGCGCGCCCGTCTCGCCGAGAATCTCGAATGCCCGTTGAAGTTCGCCCGTCAGATACTGGTCGAAGCCAGGGTCGCCGATATGCGTCCAGTTTCCTTCATTCACCCGGTCGATCGTCTCCCACCGGCCGATGATGAGCAGTACGACGTCGGGCCGGTCGTGGATGATCCGTTGGGCCCATCTGTCCGGCCACGTGTCGCACTCCGGTTTCTGATCAAGCGTCTGGCCCTGATACCGGTACGGGCCTCCGCGGACGATCCCGCACCCGATCGTGGTGTGGTCGATGAAGGTGGTCCCCCGCGTAGGCGGCAGGTAGCGCATCAGCGTCCAGGCGACAGAGTCGCCGAACACCGAAACGGTGTGCAGCCGGGGTCCATCGTGCTGCGGCGCACCGGCCGGACGTACGGTTTCGGGCGGTGCGGCTGGCGAGACCGCCGCGGCCGGCGAAATTCCGGGCGGCAGGCTGCTGGCGATCGCCGCACTCTGGGAGTCCCCGACGGGAACGACAACAACCGTCACGGCGACAGCCGTCGCCACTGTGGCTGCCGCGAGCGGCAACAGCCGAACGTGCACCGGTCGCCACCGGCGGACGGGCTGCTCGATCAACCACCACGACGCCGTGGCCACGCCAATCGTGGCAATGCACCGAACGGCGAACAGCCGCAGGCCGGACCACTCCGTGCGCTCGCCGTTGATGACCAGGAATATCGGCCAGTGCCACAGGTACACGCCGTACGAGATGGTGCCGAGCCACACCAGTGGTCGCAGCGCCAGCACGCGGGCCACCACTCCCTGCTGGTCCAGCGCCACGGTGGTGACGACCGCGACGGCCCCCACCGCCACCGCGATCAACAGCCCCTGATGAAACTGGCGCGCGCTGCCTGTTGCGTAGTGAACGGCCACCCCCAACGCCACCACACCGACGAGCGACACACCTCTGGCGAGCCATTTGCCCCACCGCGACCGGATCAATGACCAGCCCCGTGCCAGCGAGGACCAGTCGCGAACCCACAGTGCCGATGCGGCGGCGCCGACCAACAGCGCCTGCGCGCGGGTGTCGGTGCCGAAGTAGACACGGTTGAGCGAGCCCTCGGATGCGAGCCGGGTCGCCGCGGCGGCGGAGGCCAGTGCCCCCACGGCGGCCAACGCGATAACAGCCCAGCGGAATGCGCCGAGCGTGGCTTGTGTGTTGCGGCGCCTGGCCCAGGCGGCGATCAGCACAGCCACCGCGATGAGCAGCAGCGGCCAGATGAGGTAGTACTGCTCCTCCACGCCGAGCGACCATGTGTGCTGCAGCGGTGACGGCGCGCCGCCTTGGCTGAAGTAGTCGGTCTTCTGCACGACAAAACTCCAGTTCGCCAGCCACACGAATGCCGCGACGGCGTTGTCCCGCAGTCCCGCAACTGCTTCGGTCGCAAAGAATTGACGGGCGAAGCCAACGGCCAGCACCATCACCAGAAGTGCGGGTAACAGGCGCCGGGCGCGACGGATCCAGAAATCGGCCAGGCCGATGCGGCCGGTGCGCCCCAACTCGTCCAGCAGCAATGACGTGATCAGAAACCCGCTGAGGACGAAAAAGATGTCGACACCGATGAATCCGCCCTGCGCACCCGGGATACCGCCGTGGCTCACCAGCACAAGTGCGACGGCAACGGCGCGAAGGCCGTCCAGCGCCGGAATACCGGGACGACGCACCGGCTGAGTGCGGCTGGTCGCCCGCGACGTGTGTCGACGTGCGGTGCGAGGATCAGGTGCAACCCATCGGCGTCGACCAGAAATGCCGACCGGCACGGGCTCGACCCCAGCAGTTGATGCCGACACGTCGATGACCCTCCCTGTTGAACGCGAGCAAGTTTAGATGCGACTTGCTCGCAAACAGGGGAGGCGCGCACGCCTCTATCGCCGACTGTCGGGCTTGTCGAGACCGCTACTCGCGCGATTTGTGTGCACAACCCGCACAGTGGCGCGAGGCGGCTAGTTCGTCAGCCCGACGTACTTGATATCGAGATACTCCTCGATCCCTTCGAAGCCGCCCTCACGTCCGAAGCCGGATTCCTTGACGCCACCGAAAGGCGCTGCGGGGTCGGAGATCACGCCGCGGTTGACACCGACCATCCCTGATTCGATTTCCTCGGCGACGCGCAGCGCGCGGTCCAATGACTGCGTGTAGATGTATGCGGCAAGGCCGTATTCGGTGTCGTTGGCCGCGGCGATGCCCTCTTCCTCCGTGTCGAACCCGGCGATCGGCGCGACGGGGCCGAACACCTCCTCACGCAGGATCCGGGCGTTCGGGGGAACGTCGGTGAGCACCGTGGCCGGGTAGAAGTGGCCGGGTCTGTCGGGTACCTCGCCGCCGATGGCGACGGTCGCACCCTTGGAGACCGCGTCGTCGACCAGCTCCTTGACCTTCTCGAGCTGCTTGGCGTTGATCAGCGGGCCCAGCGTGGCCGACTTGTCAAGGCCGTTGCCGAGCGTCACCTCGCTCATCCGCTTGACCAGCTTCTCGGTGAACTCTTCCCGCACCGCGTTGGCGACGTGGAATCGGTTGGCCGCGGTGCATGCCTCGCCGCCGTTGCGCATCTTCGCCAGCATCGCGCCGTCGACCGCGGCGTCGACGTCGGCGTCGTCGAACACCAGGAACGGCGCGTTACCGCCGAGCTCCATCGACAGCCGCAGAAGCTTGTCGGCGCTTTGCTTTACGAGCGACTTGCCGACCGGAGTGGAGCCGGTGAAGGTCAACTTGCGTAGCCGGCCGTCGTCGATCAGCGCCTTCGTCACGTCAGCGGTGTGCGTCGTCGGCAGCACCGACAGGACCCCCTTCGGCAGACCGGCCTCGTCCATCAGCTTGGCCAGCAGCAGCATGGTCAGCGGCGTCTCCTGCGCCGGCTTGACGATCATTGTGCAGCCGGCCGCCATTGCCGGGCCGATCTTGCGAGTGCCCATCGCCAGCGGGAAGTTCCACGGGGTGATCGCGTAACAGGGACCGACCGGCTGCTTGGTGACGAGGATGCGGCCACTGCCGGCCGGGCTCGGGGTGAAACGGCCGTGGATGCGGACGGCCTCTTCAGAGAACCAGCGGAAGAACTCCCCGCCGTATTTCACCTCGGTCATGCTTTCCGGCAGCACCTTGCCCATTTCGAGCGTCATCAGCGTCGCGACGTCTTCGGCGCGGGCGCTGATGATTTCCCAAACGGAGCGCAGAATCTCGCCGCGTTCCCGAGGCGGCGTCCCCGCCCACTCCGCCTGCACTGCTGCGGCAGCGTCGAGGGCGGTGATGGCGTCGTCGGGCGTCGCGTCGGCGATGGTGAGGAGGACGTGGTCGTCGGACGGGTCGCGAACGTCGAAGGTGCCGGAGCCCTGACGTTCTTCACCGCCGATCCACAGTCCGGTCGGCACGGATGACAACAGCTTCTCGGTATCCATACTCCACCATTTACACCTTTGGCCATCCAGCCGCACTAGGGTCGAAGAATGACAGGCGATGAGCGCTTGCGCGAAGAGCAGAAGGCCGCCGGCACTTCGCAGATCCCGGATATCGCCGCCACACCGGCGTGGAACGCGCTGCAGCGGCATCACGACCAGATCGCCACGAGACACCTGCGGGAGCTGTTCACGGAGGACCCGGATCGCGGCACCGAGCTGGTGGTTTCGGTCGGAGATCTCTACATCGACTACAGCAAGCACCGGGTGACGCGCGAAACGCTTTCGCTGTTGATAGATCTGGCAAGAACCGCGCACCTGGGGCGCCACCGCGACGAGATGTTCGCCGGCGTGCACATCAACACCTCCGAGAATCGGGCGGTCTTGCACTCCGCGCTGCGGCTGCCGCGCGACGCAGAGCTGACCGTGGACGGTGCGGACGTCGTGTCGGACGTGCACGAAGTGCTGGACCGGATGGGGGACTTCACGGACCGGCTGCGCAGCGGCCAATGGACCGGGGCCACCGGCGAGCGGATCACCACCGTTGTCAACATCGGAATCGGCGGCTCGGACCTCGGGCCCGTGATGGTTTACCGCGCGCTGCGCCACTACAACGACTCCGGTATCCAGTGCCGGTTTGTCTCCAACATCGATCCGGCTGACCTCGTCGCCACACTGGCCGACCTCGACCCGGCGACGACGTTGTTCATCGTCGCGTCGAAGACGTTCTCCACCCTGGAGACGCTGACGAACGCGACCGCCGCCCGGCGCTGGCTCACCGACAAGCTTGGCGACGCAGCGGTGTCCAAGCACTTCGTCGCAGTGTCGACCAACAAGCGGCTGGTCGACGAGTTCGGCATCGACACCGCCAACATGTTCGGCTTCTGGGACTGGGTGGGTGGCCGCTATTCCGTCGATTCAGCGATTGGGCTGTCGGTGATGGTCGCGATCGGCCGAGAGCGCTTCGACGAGTTTCTGGCCGGGTTCCACGTCGTGGACGAACATTTCAAGTCCGCGCCGCTGGACGCGAACGCGCCGGTGCTGATGGGTCTGCTCGGCATTTGGTACAACAACTTCTTCGGTGCCGAGACCAAGGCAGTGCTGCCGTATTCCAATGACCTCGAGCGGTTCCCGGCATACCTGCAGCAACTGACGATGGAGTCGAACGGCAAGTCGGTGCGGGCGGACGGCACACCGGTGACGGTCGATACGGGCGAAATTTATTGGGGGGAACCGGGAACCAACGGCCAGCACGCGTTCTTCCAGCTGCTGCACCAGGGCACCCGGCTGGTTCCGGCCGACTTCATCGGATTCGGCGAACCCACGGACGACCTGCCGACCGCCGACGGCACCGGCAGCATGCATGACCTGCTGATGAGCAACTTCTTCGCGCAGACGCAGGTGTTGGCGTTCGGAAAGACGGCCGAGGAGATCGCCGCGGAAGGCACTCCCGCGGCGGTGATTCCGCACAAGGTGATGCCGGGCAATCGTCCGTCCACCTCCATCCTCGGCACCAAGCTGACGCCCTCGGTGGTCGGCCAGTTGATCGCCCTGTACGAGCACATCGTGTTCACCGAGGGCGTCATCTGGGGTATCGACTCGTTTGACCAATGGGGCGTCGAGCTGGGCAAGACGCAGGCCAAGGCGCTTCTGCCGGTGCTGACTGCCGACACGTCGCCGCCTGAGCAATCCGACAGCTCGACCGACGCGCTGATCCGCCTCTACCGCAGGGAACGCGGCCGGCCCGCGTAGACGGCGAGGGAAACCGCTGCGAAATCAGGCGAAGGGCTGGGTGAACCGCGGTGGCAGCACCTTGAGCAGCTGCACCAGCGGCGCCCACGGCCAGCGCGGAATGATCGCCCGGCCGCGTTCGCGCTCGATCGCGTCGACCATTGCCCGCACACCGGTTTCGTTGTCCACCATCAACATCGTGCTGGCCGACTTCGCGGTCATCTCCGACTCGATGTAGCCGGGCTCGAGCACCGTCACCCTTATCGGACCCGTCGCATACTCGGCGCGCAGCGATTCACCAAGCGACGAGACCCCGGCCTTACTCGCGGCGTAGGCCGCCTTGATGCCGGGCACACCCTTGTTGCCGAGCACTGACGAAATCAGCACCAGATGCCCTCCGCCGGCCTTCTCGAACATCTCGATCGCGGTCTCGATCTGCACGAGAGCGCTGACCAGATTGGTTTCGATCGTGGCCTTGTTGGCCCACAACTTGCCCGATCCGAGCCGGGCTCCCTTACCGATCCCGGCGTTGACGATGATCCTGTCGATGCCGGCGAGCTCATCGCCCAGCGCCGCGAACACCTTCGGCACCTGCTCGTGATCGTTGACGTCCAGCTCGGCGACCGCCACCTTGATGTTCGGGTGGCGCGCCGTCAGCTCGGCCTTGAGTTCCTGGAGCCGGTCGGTGCGACGCGCACAAAGCGCCAGGTCACGGCCCTTCGCGGCGAACATCCGGGCCATCCCGGCGCCGAGGCCGGCGCTCGCGCCGGTGATCAGGATTTTCTGACGGGTCACCCCGTCAGCCTAACCAGGGGGCTTTCGCCGCAATATAGCGGCCATCCGAGCCGCACCAACTACTTGAGCAACCGTGACATTCGACGGTCGGCCAGCACCTTGCCGCCCGTCTGACACGTGGGGCAGTACTGAAAAGACTTGTCGGCGAACGACACTTCACGAACCGTGTCACCGCACACCGGGCACGGCAGCCCGGTACGGTCGTGTACCCGCAGCCCCGAGCGCTTCTCGCCCTTGAGCGTGGCAGCACCCTGACCGACCAAGCGGGTCACCGCGTCATTGAGCACAGTGACCATCGCATCGTGCAGCGCCGCGACCTGAGCCGAGGTCAACTTTCCGGCCGTGGCGAACGGCGAGATCTTGGCGACGTGCAGAATCTCGTCGCTGTACGCATTGCCGATGCCGGCGATCACCTTCTGGTCGGTGATCACGGTCTTGATCCGGCCGCCATTCCCGGTGAGGAGGGTGGCCAGGTCTTCGGGTGTCAATTCGAGCGCGTCGGGGCCCAGCGCCGCGATTCCGGGCACCGTCCACGCGTCCTCGACCAGCCACACCGCCAGCCGCTTCTGGGTGCCGGCCTCGGTCAAGTCGAATCCCGGCGCCTCGCCGGGCGTGCCGAGGTGCACCCGCAAAGCGATTGGGCCCTTGCCCGGCCGCAGCGGTGCGCCGGCCAGTTTGTCGGACCACCGCAACCACCCTGCCCGGGAGAGGTGAGTGATCAGATGCAGGTCACCGACCGCCAAGCCCAGGTACTTGCCCCACCGGTCGGCCGCTGTGACGATCCCCCCGTGCAGCGCGTTTATCGGCGGATCGAACGTCTTCAGCACCGAGAATGCCGACACGTCGATCCGCCCGATCGGCAGGCCGACGGCATGACGACGCAGGTGGTCGGCGAGCGCTTCGACCTCGGGCAGTTCGGGCATGCGTCCAGTCTGCCGACCTCAGCGGACACGTGTCGAGGGCCGGCGCCGGGCTTTCGTCGAGGGCGATCATCTGCGAGCGACGCGCCCCACATCCCGCATCAGCAACGAAAGCAACCAGCTCACGATCGACAGGACGATCGCGGCCCAGATAGCGGTCCACCAGAAGTGGTCGATCTGCAGTCCCCAATGCGTGGTGTGGCGGGTGATCGACGCGGTGATCCACAGCATCAGTGCGTTGACGACGACATGGAACAGGCCGAGGGTGAGGATGTACAGCGGGATCGACAGGATCTGCACGATCGGTTTGATGATCGCGTTGACCAGACCGAAGATCGCTGCGACAACGAAGATGACGCCGATTTTCTGCCACGTCGTATGCCCGCCGACGAAGCTCAGGCCGGGCACGAAAAGTGTGACCACCCACAGTGCGAGTCCGCTCAGCGCGGCGCGCAGGAGGAAAGACCCCATGCAGCTGATCCTGCCACGGCGATCGCTCCTTTGTCTTTCACCACGCGGCCCGCCGGGGCACTTTTCTCCGACTTTCGGAATTCACTTGACGCCGGCTGCGAATCGTCTGAGAAGACAATGCTTTTCGCGCGCGCAACTTTACCTTCGAGTATCCCCGACCATACGGTTCGGTCATGAGCTATTTCCATGAACTGACAATTCGCCTACGAAGCCGAAACTGATTGTGGGCGCCGCGGCAGCGACAGGCCCAACCACGACCACGACTGGTGGCCGTAAAGGCCAAACAGCTGGCGGCGCAAGGGATTAGCCGCGCATCACCAATGCTGGTCTGCTGAGCGCAGCAGGTAGGTGTCCATAATCCAACCATGCTGTGCGCGGGCCTGCGCGCGCAGCGAACCGATCCGGTCGCCGACCTCGCCGACGGTGCCGGCGAGCAGCAGCTCATGATCCGTGCCCAGGTAGGCACCCCACCAGATCCTGGTCTCCGGTGGGCATTTGCGGAACATGCAGTCGCCGTCCAGCATCACCACGACCGTGCCACAGAACTGGCCAGACAGCCGACGGCCGGGGGTGATGAGCACCGGCTGTCCGATCTCGTTGAGCGGTATACGATGTCGCGCGGTCAGCGCCTGTATCGCCGTGATTCCCGGAATCACGTCGTAGTCGATGTCGACGTGGTGGGCGACGGCGTCAAGGATGCGTAACGTGCTGTCGTACAAGGCCGGATCGCCCCATGCGAGGAACGCGCCAACGCCGTCGGGTGCGAGCTCGGTCGCGATCGCGTCGGCCCACAACCGCGTGCGTGCGGCGTGCCATTCGACAACCGCCTGTTGATAATCGCCGTCATTCGCGCGCGGCGGGTCGGCCATTTCGACAAACCGGTAGCTCCGTGCATCCTCGATGAAGCGCCCGCAGATCTCACGCCGCATCGCAACCAGGTCGCTCTTGTCGTCGCCCTTGTCCGTCACGAAGAAGACCTGCGTCTCGTTGAGGGCGGAAATCGCTTGAGCCGTGACGTAGTCAGGATCACCGGCACCGATGCCGATGACATGGACACGCCTCATCGACTAGCCAACGTATTTGCCGAGCCAATCGAGCGTCTTGGACCACGCGTCGGCCGCAGCTGCCGGGTTGTACCGCGGACCGGTGTCGTTGAAGAACGCGTGATCGGCATTGGGTTCAACGACAATCTCGTTGACCAGACCGGCCTTATCCAACGCCGCCTTGGCAGCATCCTTGGTCGATGTCACCCGGGTGTCCAGCGCACCGTAGAACGCCGGCACGGCCGCCTTCGAACGCGAGAAGTCGGGGTTGTCGGGCAGCGGGCCGTAGAACGGAACGGCTGCGGCCAGGCGGGGCTCCCCTGACGCCAGCAGTTGCCAGACCAGGCCGCCGCCGAAGCAGAACCCCACGACCGCCACCCTCTTTCCCGGTACGCGCCGCTGCAACTCGTCGACACCGGACTTCAGATCGGCGACAAAGCGGTCCGGCGGCACTTTGCCGAGGGCCGCGGTGGCCTGCGCGGGATCGTTGAACGTGGCCGTGCCACCCTCCTCGGAGAGCAGGTCGATGGCCAGACCTGAATAGCCCGCGCCGGCGAATCGGCCCGCCACGGACCGGACCCAGTCGTTGAGCCCTCTGTTCTCGTGAATGACCAGCACCCCGCCGCGAGGATTGGTGGCTTCGGCCCATGCTCCCTGAAGTTGGCCGTTCGGGCCGGCCCAGACGATCGGCCCGGTGGGCAGTGCATGGTCCATCCCGGGTGGCGGCGACGTCGACGTCGCGGCACTGCCTGTCGTGGACATGGTCGTGGACGAGCCAGACGAGCTCGCCGGTGTTTGTTTGGCGTTCCCGCACGCGGTGATCAATGCTGTTGCCGCGGCGGTGCCGAGCCCGAGCAGGGCCAGGCGGCGCAACGCCTCCCGCCGTGACAGCAGGCCGTCGACATGGTCATTGGCGATCTCTTCGGCGATGTAGCGCTGCAGTGGAGTCACGCTGGCGAGTATGCGCCCACTTCCACTTCCTATGTCGCGGACTAAGTCGCGGATCGATCACGGCTGCCCGGCTGCCCGGCGGCCCGGCTGCGCGGCTGCGCGGCTGCGCGGCTGCCCGGCATTGATGATGCCGAACTCCAAACGACCTCTGGCGCTACTGAGCGGCGTGGAGAAAAATCGCAAAGCGGCGAATGTGGTGCCGCGCGCGATCCCGCGTTGCGGCGGCGTACGCTGACGAAACAGATTCAGACCCTATTCGCAATGGTCAGCCAACTACCGACGGTTGCGCGGCAGGTTAGATCGGGCCGACAGAGGGTTGCCTTATGCGTGATCGGGTAGCCCAACTTGATGGGAAAAGCGACGGGGACCGACCTGTACAGCGTGGCGGTCGGCGCTTCTGCCGGAGGGGTGGAGGCGCTGATCAAGCTTGCGGGCGGCTTGTCGCCGAAGCTGCCGTGCGCGCTGCTCGTTGTGTTGCACATGCCTGCCGGAGTGGCGAGCGTGTTGCCGCGAATTCTCGACCGTAGCGGGCCGCTGACCGCCGTTCCGGCGACCCACGGCGCTGCACTCAAGGCAGGCCAGATCTATGTCGCGGTACCGGATCAGCACCTGCTCGTGGACGACGGCCATCTCGTGCTGTCGGACGGCCCCACCGAAAACAGCTATCGGCCGGCGGTTAATGCAACGTTTCGGTCGGTGGCGTTGGCACACGGACCTCGAGCGATCGGGGTTGTGCTGTCAGGCGTTCTCGATGACGGTTTACTCGGTTCGGCAGCGATCCGCTCCCGCGGCGGAGTCACCATCGCGCAGCGCCCCGATGACGCGCTGTTTTCGAGCATGCCCCAGAACGCCATCGACGCCGGCGTCGTGCAGCACCAGGTCCGTGCCAGCGAGGTTGGTGCTCTGCTCGCGCAACTGGCTGAACGAAAACTCGAGGTACCGAAGATGGAACGCGACGGGAAGCTGGAGTTGGAAAACACGATTGCCATGGGCCGGCGGTTCTCGACGGCGTTCGACACCGAGGCGCTGGGGCCGCCGTCGGGCTACGTATGCCCTGACTGCCACGGGTCCTTGCAGGACGTGAGCGAGGGCAACTACCGGTGCCGGGTCGGCCACGCGTGGACAGCCGACGCCTTTCTGCAAGCGCGCGATGAAGAGGTCGAGAGCGCACTCTGGGTCGCACTCCGAAGCTTGCAGGAAAAATCCAAGTTGGCGCGCAGGATGGCCGAGAACTTCGGCTCGGGCCGGCTGTTCGAGAAGTACACCGCCCTGGCCGAGGAGGCCGAGCATGCAGTGTGGGTGCTCGGTAACCGCCTCTCGGAGGCCTACCGAAACGAAGGTGAGCGTGGTGCCGGCTGATGATGCGGGTTCTTTGGCCGTCTCCGGTACAGAGATGGCCGGCGCCTGCGTTCTGGATGCACACGGCTTCTTGAACAGCGCGACGTATCTGTCGCTGCGTGACGTGATCATCAAGGCGGCGCTCGACGAACCTCGCGCGGTCATCGTCGACGTCACGCGGCTGGTCGTCCCCGCCCCGTCGGCATGGGCGGTGTTCACCAGCGCCAGGTGGCATATCACACGATGGCCCGATGTGCCAATGGCTCTGGTGTGTGAGCATCGCGAGGGCCGAGAAGCCGTCGCGCGCAACGGCGTGTCGAGATATGTGCCGGTGTATCCCACAACCTGGCAGGCCATCGGCGCAATGATCAAGGTTCACGAGCACCCCCAACGCCGGCGGATCCGTGCCGAGCTGCCCGCGGACGTGGCAAGCGTCGCCCGCTCACGCGAGTTGATGTCTGAGTGGCTGACTCACTGGGACCGAGCCGAGTTGATCTCGATAGCCAAGCTCGTGGTCACCGTGTTCGTCGAGAATGTTCTCCAGCACACCGACAGCGCCCCCACCATCCGCCTGGAAAACAACGATGACCTCGTGACGGTCGCGGTGCAGGACGCCAGCACCACACAGGCCACCCGCCGCGAATGGTCCAAGCGCGGCGGCGACGAGGTCTCCGGGCTCGCGATTGTCGCCGCGCTGTGCCGCCACTGGGGCACCGCGCCGACGTCAACAGGCAAAACGGTGTGGGCGGTCATCGGACCCGAGAACCACCTCTAAGGGCGAGTAATCTTCACGGCCTCGGCATAGTGCGGTGGACGGGGCGACATGGAAGAGCAGCGCGACGAGGCCTTCGAGACCTTGCTGCGGTACCTGCGTGACTCCCGTGGGTTCGATTTCACCGGCTACAAGCGCACGTCGTTGATGCGACGGGTGCGCCACCGGATGGAGCAGGCCGGATACGAGACGTTCGAGGAATACCTCGATGTGCTGCAGGCGAGCTCCGACGAGTTCGTCGCCCTGTTCAACACGATCTTGATCAACGTCACCGCGTTCTTCCGCGATCCCGAGGGATGGGGCTACATCGGCAACGAGGTCATCCCACTGTTGCTCGCCGAGCGCACGCCCAATGACCCGATCAGAGTATGGAGCGCGGGCTGCGCCTCCGGGCAGGAGGCGTACACGCTCGCTATGCTGCTGGCTGACGCCCTCGGACCAGAGGAATTGCGGCAGCGGGTCAAGATCTATGCCACCGACGTCGATGAGAACGCGCTCACCGAAGCGCGCGCCGCGTCGTACGACGCCAAGGCCGTCGAATCCGTTCCGCACGACATGCTCGAGCAGTATTTCGACAACATCAACGGCCGGTATGTCATCCGGCCCGACCTTCGCCACGTGGTGATCTTCGGCCGCAACGACCTGGTTAAAGACGCCCCGATCTCCCGTGTCGACCTGCTCGCTTGCCGCAACACGCTGATGTATCTGAATGCCGATACACAGCGAAACCTCTTGGGCCGCTTGCACTTCGCGCTCGCCCCGCAAGGCGTGCTGTTCCTCGGCCACGCCGAGATGTTGCTGAGCCACAGCGACCGGTTCACCCCGTTGAACCTCAGGCACCGCATATTCCGCAAGGCGACCGGCTCACATGTCCACATCGGTCGCACCGACGCGTCGGGCGAATCAGTGGATCGGGTAGCCGACCTCGACGGCCTGAGCCCGATCCGCGACCTGGCGTTCCGTGCCAGCCCGGTTCCGCAAATCGTGGTGACGGGTGACGACACGGTCGCGATGATCAACCAGCAAGCCGAATCGGTATTCGGCTTGTCGGCGCGCGATATCGGCCGCCTTCTGAGGGACCTCGAGGTGTCGTACCGGCCGATCGAGCTGCGCGTCTACATCGAACAGGCCAAGGTGGAGCGGCGATCAGCGCGGATCCAGGACGTGCGGTGGCAGCGCCCCGGCTCGGAAACGCTGTGGTACGAAGTCCACATCAACCCACTGGTCGACAACGGGCACCGTCTGCTCGGGATCTCGATCGTGTTCTTCGACGTGACCGCGACCCGGGCGCTGGTGGACAAAGTGGTCCAGACCAACCGCCAGCTTGAGACCGCTTACGAGGAACTGCAGTCCACGAACGAAGAACTCGAGACCACCAACGAGGAACTGCAGTCCACCGTGGAGGAGCTGGAGACCACGAACGAAGAGCTACAGTCCACGAACGAAGAACTCGAGACCATCAACGAGGAGATGCAGTCGACCAACGACGAACTGCAAATCATCAATGACGCCTCGCGGCAACGCAGTCTCGAGCTGGACGAGGCGCGGGGTTTCATCGATTCACTGGTCAACTCTATCCACCTCGGCATGGTGGTGGTGGACCGGGACATGCGGGTGACCCTGTGGAACCAGGGGTGCGAGGAGCTGTGGGGGCTGCGGGCGGAGGAGGCCGAAGGCCAGCTTCTCACGTCCCTGGACATCGGGTTGCCGATGGACCCGATGAAGCCGTTGATCGGCAACGCTTTCATCGACCCCGATGCCACCGCCGAGACGGTCGTGGATGCGGTCAACCGCCGGGGCAAGAAGGCACGGATACGGATCACCTGCCACGGATTCAGCTCCGCCGGTGGCGGGGTGAATGGCGCACTGCTGCTCATGGAAGTGCAGCCGTGACACCGGCCTAGCCGGCTGCCTCCTTCAGGTCGAGAAGGGCAGCCGCCTCGTGCAGCACCGCTTCCGCGCGATGGTGTTCCGCGGAATCCTGATGGACTTCCGCCTCGCCGTCGCCGGCGAGCATGGCGGCCTGCTCGTGTATCGCCGCGGCGCGCCGGTGCGCGTGCCCCGCTTCCACATGCCTCGCGGCGGCGGAACCGTGCGCGTGCAGAGCCCGCTCACGCGACTGCTCGGCGCGCCGGCGTGCCGTTTCCACCGTCTGTGCAGACGGTGTGATCCCGTCGGCGAGCTGTGCTCGCCGCGCCTTCAACTCCCCGGCGCGCTGGCGGGCCTGTTCGGCCCGCGCCGCCGCGGAATCTGTCCGGTCCCTGCCCGGGTGCGCGCCGGTGGTCATTGCGGTGGATGGTCGGCCTGGACGAGACGTTGTGTGATCTCGGCGACGGGCGTGCTCGAACTGTGCGACAACCGCTTCAATAACCCGAACGCCTGCCCGGCGTCGATCTTGAAACGCTCCATGATCATGCCCTTCGCCTGGCCGAGGATGTGTCGCGAAGACCAGCCCGAGTTCCAGCGAGTCGTCGCCGAATACATGCGTCGATTCAGGGTACAGGTTCAACGCACCCATGCTTTTCGGATCGGCGAAAAGCTGCAGCGCCAGGATGGACCGGACCGGTGTTTGGGCCATCGCGTCCACCCGATAGCCGGGCCAGCGCTGCTCGGCCGACAGGTCGTCGACCCGAGGTCTTGCCCTACGACACCATCACTTGGTCCTAATATTCGGCGGGACACGATGGGCCAACCGATGGCCTGGCTTGAAGGAGGCGATGTGCGGTTCACCTATGCGGAGGCGATGACGGACCCGACGTTCTACGTGCCGCTGGCGAAGGCGGCCGAGGCCGCCGGCTACGCCAGCATGACGGTGCCCGACAGCATCGCGTACCCGTTCGAGTCGGACTCTACATATCCGTACACGCCTGACGGCGGACGTGAGTTTCTCGAAGACAAGGCGTTCATCGAGGCGTTTGTGCTGACGGCCGCACTGGGCATGGTGACCACGACGCTTCGGTTCACCACGTTTGTGGTGAAGCTGCCGATACGCCCGCCGGCCCTGGTGGCCAAGCAGGCCGGCTCCCTGGCGTGGTTGATCGACAATCGACTGGCCCTCGGCGTCGGCATCAGCCCGTGGCGCGAGGACTTCGACCTGATGGGTGTGCCGTTCGCCCGGCGCGGAAAGCGGATGGACGAATGCATCACGATCCTCAAGGGCCTTACCAGCGGCGGCTACTTCGAGTTCCACGGTGAGTTCTACGACATCCCCGAGACCAAGATGACACCGACACCGACGCAGCGGATTCCGATTCTGATCGGCGGGCACGCCGACGCGGCGCTGCGCCGCGCGGCCCGCTGCGACGGCTGGATGCATGGCGGCGGCGATCCGGAGGAGCTCGACCGGCTTCTCGACAGACTCAGGCAGTTCCGTGACGAGGAAGGCAGCACCGGCCCATTCGAGATCCACGTGATCTCGGCCGACGGCTTCACCGTCGACGGTGTCAAGCGCCTCGAAGACAAGGGCGTCACCGATGTCATCGTCGGCTTCCGGGTGCCCTACGTCGTCGGTCCCGATACCGAGCCGCTGGACACCAAGATTCGTCACCTCGAGTCATTCGCCGAGCAGGTGATCACAAAAGCAAACCGCTGAGCCTGGGCACCGGGCCGGCATCAAGGCGTCACATCGGTCGCTGTCGGCGCTCCGTTCTCGAGTGCGCCTCGGATCGTGACAGTATCGTTCACCGCCGGTTCGGAATTGGCCGCTGGGGTGCCGGGTGCGATCACATACGTAGCCGTGAACCCGTCGGCGCTCCTCGCGGTGAACGACCCGTCCGACACCGCGGTCACAATGCCGGTTTGCGTCAGCTCGGTGCTGTGGCCGCCGGTGCGGTCAGACACGACGAACTCGCCGTGCAGCGACGCCGGGGGGCCACTGCCGCCCGGGCCGCCGCGGCCGCCCAGTCCCGTCCCGTGCATGCCGGCGCCGACGTTGTGCGAACCGACGCTGGTCGCGGCGTAGATCGCCGCGCCGCCGACCGCGGCGATGATCGCCGCGATGGCCACCGCCGCGAAAGTCTGCCGGGTGCTGAAACTGGGACGGGTCGGGCACCCATCTGCGGCGCGCTCGTCGGTCGTTGCGGCCGAGTGCGGGTCTCGGTACGTCATAGCGAACACCCTCCGGGCTGCAGATGAGCACCAGCTGTGTGGAGAGTCGGTTTGCGCTGTGCGGAAGCCTTCACAGCTGACGCACAGGGCGGGCAAATTCGATGCCCACCTGGGGTGGCGACGATGACGTGGTGGCTTTTACCGCCCCGACGCAAGTACACGACATACCGACCCGGCAACCGGCCCATCGCCGCGCGTCTGTGCGCCGCCTGGCGCTGCCGGCACTGCTCGTCGCGACCGCACTCCTTTATCTCCTGCATTTGTCGGAAAGTGGCTGGGCCAACAGCTTCTATTCCGCCGCCGTTCAGGCCGGCTCCAAGAGTTGGACCGCATTCCTGTTCGGTTCCACCGACGCGGCCAGCTCGATCACCGTGGACAAGACACCGGCCGCGTTGTGGGTGATGGACATTTCGGTGCGCCTGTTCGGGCTGAATCCCTGGAGCGTGCTGGTCCCTCAAGCGCTCGAGGGGGTGGCCGCAGTCGCCTTGCTCTGCGCAGCGGTGCGCCGCATCAGCGGCCCCCACGCAGCGCTGCTCTCGGGCGCCGCGTTGGCACTGACACCGGTCGCTACGCTGATGTTTCGGTTCAACAATCCCGACGCGTTGCTGACCCTGTTGCTCATCGCCGGTGCCTACTGTGTCGAGCGGGCGTGCGAAAACCGGAGCGGCCGTCGGTGGTTGCCCCTCGCCGGCGTTGCGATCGGCTTCGCGTTCCTCGCGAAGATGATGCAGGCGTTTCTTGTGCTGCCCGCGCTTGCCCTCGCGTATCTGCTCGGCGCGGATGCACCGCTGCCGCAACGCATCAGACGCACCCTCGGTGCGGGCCTGGCCATGCTGGTGTCCGGCGGCTGGTACCTCGCCCTCGTCCAGCTGTGGCCGGCAGAGAAACGTCCGTACCTCGGTGGCTCGCAGCACAACAGCATCGTCGAACTGGCCTTGGGATACAACGGGTTCGGCCGCATCACCGGAAATGAGACCGGAGGGCTGGGCAATCTCAACTTCGACGTGGGGTGGGGCCGGCTTTTCGGGCGGGACATGGGCGCCGACATCGCATGGCTGATGCCTGCCGCCGTGGTGTGCATCGCGGCCGGGCTCCTGGTCACCCGCCGCGCACCGCGTACGGATCTCACCCGCGCCTCGCTGATCATCTGGGGCGGCTGGATTGCGGTGAGCGCCGCGGTGTTCAGTTACTCGAACGGAATCATCCACCCCTATTACACGGTGGCACTCGCCCCCGCCGTCGCAGCCGGAATCGGGATCGGTGCGCCGCTGTTGTGGCGATGGCGCAACGACATTCGGGCCGTGACCGCGCTCTCGGGTGCAGTCCTGGTGACCACCGTGTTGGCGTGCGTGCTCCTTGCCCGTTACCCGGACTGGGCTCCGTGGCTGCGGCCTTCCGTCGCGGTGATGGGCTCAGGGGCTGCGGTGCTGATGCTGGTGGCAGGTCGGCTGCCCCGCTCTGCGAGACGAGCGGCAGTCACCCTTGCCGTGGCCGCGTGCCTGGCCGGCCCCGCCGCCTACTCGGTGGCGACCGCGGCGACGCCGCATCAGGGCGCAATCCCCTCCTCGGGCCCGTCGCTGCGCGGCCGAGGCGGCGGTCCCGGGTTCGGTGGATTTCTCGGATCACCACAGCCAGGTCCCGCTCTGTTGGCCATGTTGACAGCGAACGCGAGCGACTACACCTGGAGCGCAGCAACTGTCGGGTCAAACAACGCCGCCGGCTACCAGCTGGCCACCGGGACGCCGGTGATGGCGGTCGGCGGCTTCAACGGCACCGACCCGTCGCCGACGCTGAGCCAATTCCAACGCGACGTCTTGCAGAAGAAGATCCACTTCTTCATCGGCGGCAAGATGCTCGGACCGCGCGGCGGCGCGTCAAGTGGGAGCCGCGACGCCACCGGAATCGCCGACTGGGTGGCGGCGCGCTACCCGGCACACCCGGTCAACGGGGCCACGGTTTATGACCTGACGACCGCCGCCGCGTGAGAAGCCGCGCCGATCACGGCATCAGGTACTCGTAGACCTGGCGAACCGCCATCGCTCCTTCGCCGACTGCGGATGCGACACGCTTGACGGAGCCGCTGCGCACGTCACCCGCCGCGAACACGCCCGGGAGACTGGTTTCCAGCATCGTCGGGCGGCGAACGGCGGTGAAGTTGCTGTTCTCGTCGGCGCAGCGGGCGACGGCGGCCTCACCGGTCACGATGAAGCCGTGGTCGTCCAACGCGATCGTGCCCCTCAACCACTCGGTGTTGGGCTGCGCGCCGATGAACACAAAAAGCGCCCGTGTCTTGAGGGGGTGCCGCTCGCCGGTCTGGTTGTTCTCAGCCACCACCGAACTCAACACGTCGTCACCGTCGACCTCACGAACTTCGGTGTTGGTGTAGACCGTCACGCGCGGTTGTTGCTCAATCTGGTCGACCAGATACCTGGACATGCTCTTGCCGAGGTCGTCCCCGCGGATGAGCAGATCGACGCGCGAAACCCGGCTGGACAGAAAGACTGTCGCCTGGCCCGCCGAGTTACCGCCGCCGACGATGACGACCGGGCCGTCGCCACAAAGCAACGCTTCCTGGTTGGTCGCCGCGTAGTAGACGCCGTTGCCGTAGAACTTCTCGATTCCCGGGACCGCGAGCGTGCGATACCGCGCCCCGGTGGCCACCACCGCAGCGCGCGCGACAGTGCACGTGCCGTCGGCCAGTCCGACGCACAGCTGTCCGCCCTCGGACTCCAGCCGGACAGCCTCGGCGGATACCGAGATCTGCGCGCCGAACTTCTCGGCCTGAATGAACGCCCTGTCGGCAAGATCGGAGCCGGAAATCCCGGCGGGAAATCCCAGATAGTTCTCGATGCGCGACGACGTTCCGGCCTGGCCGCCGGTCGCGATTCGCTCCATCGAAACGGTTCGCAAACCGTCCGACGCCCCGTACACCGATGCCCCGAGTCCCGCGGGGCCCGCGCCGACGATGACCAGATCGCATTCTTGCGAAAGCGTATCGGGCACCGGTAAACCCACGACGCGGGCGAGCTCGGCGTTGGTCGGGTTGCGCAGCACGCGGTGGACCCAGATGACCACGGGCGTGTCGTCAGGGGAGATCCCGAAGCGACGCAGAAGCCGTTCCGCATTCTCGTCCTTCTCCAGGTCGAGCCATTTGTGGGGAAGGCGGTTGCGGGCCGCGAATTCCCGCAGCCGCACCGAGTCCGGAGAGAAGCAGGAGCCGATGATCCGCAGCCCCGCCCCGTCCCCGATCAGCAGCGAGCGCCGCATCAGGCATGCGCGCAAGATCAGATCGCTGAGCACCTGGTCGTGGGCGACCAGGGAACGCACCCGCTCCGTCCGGATGGCGAGCACGTCGCCTTCCACGACGACGATCGCCGTGTAAAACGCCGCCTGGCCTTCCAGGTCGCTGAGCTCACCGATGAACCTTCCGGGCCCGTGCACGCGCAGAATCCGGCGCTCACCCCACTCGTCGTCGTCGACGATCGCGACCTTGCCCGAGAGGATCACGAACATCTCCTCGGACTGCACACCCTCATGGACAAGAACCTCGTCGACCCGGACAGATCGTCTGCTGCCGCCGGCTTCCAGCGTGGCGATCTGATCCTCGTCCAGCCTCGGGTATGCGCCGTAGAGGTCGGGCGTTTCCACCCATTGGTCACAGGCCGACTTGACGGCCGCCCCGTCAGACATAGGTCTCGCGCACGCGGCACCAGCGCCACGACTCACCGGGCTCCATCGACCGGACAATCGGGTGCCCGATCACGTGGGCATGCGCCCGGGCGTGCCGCATCGGCGACGAGTCACAGCACCCGACGTGACCGCAGGTGAGGCACAGCCGAGGATGTACCCACGGGGTGCCCGGCTGCAGACACTCCCGGCACCCGCCCGGCGAACGGGGAATCACCGGGCGCAGCGCGGTCAGGTGCGGGTCCGTGATGGTCGAAGTCACGAAGTTGCCTCCTTGGTGGTGCTGGCGGACAGCCCCTGGTCGAGCCAATTCCGAAGCGCCGCAACCGGCGCCGCGCCGGCCTGGCGCGCCAGCACCCGACCGTGGTCCATCAGCAGCAGCGTCGGCACCGCCCGCACGTCGAACCGCTGGGCGATCGCGGGTGCGGCGTCGACGTCCACCTTGGCCAGCTTCAGGCTGCCGGCCCGTTCTGTGGCGAGTTGTTCCAGCACGGGGCTGACCATCCGGCACGGCCCGCACCACGTCGCCCACAGGTCCACGACCACCGGGATCGGTGATTTCTCGACGACCTCGCCGAAGTCCTGGTCACCGGCCATGGCGATCCAGGGCAACCAGTTGTGACAGTTGGCGCAGCGTGGCTTCCCGTCCCCGGCGGCTGGTACCCGATTGCGTTTTCCGCAGTGCGGGCATTTCACGATGGTGCTTTCCACGACACTTCCTCAGGACGCCATAGCTGGTTCTACATACGCCACCGCGAGTTCGCCACCCTCGACGGCCACCCTCACCTTTGCGCCGGGCTGGATGTCGCCGCGGATCAGCGCCCGCCCGATCTTGGTTTCGACTTCGTGGGCGATGTAGCGCCGGAGGGGCCGCGCCCCGTAGACCGGATCGTAGCCGTGCTCGGCGATCATCCGACGCGCCTCGGGGGTGATTTCGAGCTCGATCTGCCTCTGCGCCAACCGGTCCCGCAGATCCTCCAGTTGCAGGTCGACGATGCGCTCGATCTGCGGCAGTGCCAGCGGGGTGAACAACACGATGTCGTCGACGCGGTTGAGGAACTCCGGCCGGAACGCGCTTCGCAGCTCGGCCATCACCCGTTCACGCGCGTCCGGCTTGATCTCGCCGTCGGCGGTGACACCCTCGAACAGGTAGTGCGATCCGATGTTCGAGGTCATGATGATCACCGTGTTACGGAAGTTCACCACTCGGCCCTGGGCGTCGGTGAGCCGGCCATCGTCGAGCACCTGCAACAGCGTGTTGAACACGTCGGCGTGCGCCTTTTCGATTTCGTCGAACAGCACGACCGAGTACGGCTTGCGGCGTACCGCCTCCGTCAGTTGGCCGCCCTCCTCGTATCCGACGTAACCCGGTGGCGCCCCGACCAATCGGCTGACGGTGTGCCGCTCCTGGTATTCGCTCATGTCCAGCCGGATCATGGCCTCCTCGCTGTCGAACAGCGCCGCGGCCAACGTTTTCGCAAGCTCAGTCTTGCCCACGCCTGTGGGGCCGAGGAAGATGAACGAGCCGATCGGGCGCCGCGGGTCGCGAATTCCCGAGCGCGCCCGGATGATGGCGTCGGCGACCAGCTGTACGGCCTCGTCCTGACCGATCACGCGCTCGTGCAGGATTTCGTCCAGCCGCAACAGCTTTTCGCGTTCCCCCTCCTGCAGCCGAGACACCGGGATCCCCGTCCACGCCGACACGATCTCGGCGATCTCGTCCTCGGTGACAAGCTCGCGAAGCAGCGGCCGATCGCCCTGCTTTGCTCTGAGCTGCTCCTCGGCGGCCTGAAGCTTGCGTTCGACTTCCCGCATCTGGCCGTAGCGCAGCTCGGCGGCCCGGTTGAGATCGTAGTTCCGCTCGGCTTCTTCGGCCTGTTGCCGTAGCTGCTCGAGTTGTTCGCGTAGTTCCTGCACGCGGCGGATGGCCTGGCGTTCGGCGTCCCATTGTGCCCGCATGGAGTCGGCCTCCGCGCGCAGGTCGGCGAGTTCCTTGCGGAGCTGGTCCAGGCGGGCCCTACTGGCCGGGTCGCTCTCCTTTTCCAGCGCCGCGTCCTCGATCTCCAGGCGGGTGACGCGGCGGGTGATTTCATCCAACTCCGCCGGCATCGAGTCGATCTCGGTGCGCAGTCGGGCGCACGCCTCGTCGACGAGATCAAGCGCCTTGTCCGGCAGGAAGCGGTCCGTGATGTAGCGGTGCGACAGTGTGGCCGCCGCCACCAGCGCGCCGTCCTGGATCCTGACGCCGTGAAAGACTTCGAGACGCTCGCGGAGTCCACGGAGAATCGAAATGGTGTCCTCCACATCAGGTTCGTCGACGAGCACGGTCTGAAAGCGCCGCTCCAACGCGGCGTCGTTCTCGATGTTCTTGCGGTACTCGTCGAGGGTGGTGGCACCGATCATGTGCAGTTCGCCACGCGCCAGCATCGGCTTGAGCATGTTCGCGGCGTCCAGCGACCCCTCGGCCGCGCCCGCGCCCACCACGGTGTGTAGCTCGTCGATGAAGAGCAGGACCCTACCTTCGCCCGCCTTCACCTCCGACAGGACCGCCTGCAGCCGCTCCTCGAATTCGCCGCGGTACTTCGCACCCGCCACCAGCGATCCCATGTCGAGGGCGAAGATCGTCTTGTCCCGCAGCCCTTCCGGCACGTCGCCGCGGACGATCCGCTGCGCGAGACCCTCCACGATGGCGGTCTTGCCTACGCCCGGGTCGCCGATCAGCACCGGATTGTTCTTCGTCCTGCGGCTCAGGATCTGAATGACCCTGCGGATCTCGGTATCCCGGCCGATCACCGGATCCAGCCTGCCGGAGCGCGCCTCGGCCACGAGGTCTCGGCCGTACTTCTCCAGGGCCTCGTAGGAGCCTTCCGGCGTCGCGGACGTGACCCGCTGATTGCCCCGCACCCGGGTCAGGGCGGACAGGAACGAGTCGCGAGTGACCCCGTGAGAAGCCAGGATCCGACCGGCCGCGGTGACCGGCCCTTCCTCGGCGAGGGCGAGCACGAGATGCTCGACCGACACATATTCGTCTTTGAGCCGCCTGGCTTCCCGCTCCGCAGCATCCAGCAGCTTCGCCAGCCGCTGGGTGATCTGTACCTGGCCGGGCCTTGCGCCGGGACCGCTCACCTTGGGTCGGCGATTGAGCTCGCGTTCCAGGTCGGCGCGCAGTCCCGCGACGTCGACATCCAGTTGGGCGAGCAGGCGCGGCGCCAGCCCTTCCGGCTGGTCGATCAGGGCCATCAGCAGGTGTTCGCCGTCGACCTCGGTGTGGCCTAGCCGGGTGGCTAAGCTCTGCGCTTCCTGCAGCGCCTCCTGCGACTTCTGCGTCAGCTTGTTGATGTCCACAGCGATGTCCTCCTTCGGCGAGAAGCGGATTCGAGTTCTTCGATGCGGTTGAGAAGATCGAGCACCAGCCCGATCGCCGCGTAGTTGAGTCCGAGGCCGACTCTCAGTCGCTGAATGCGCGCCACGGTCGCCACGGTGGGCGGGTCGAACCACAGCTCACCTCGGGCGTCCCGCCGGCAGGGCAGCAGCCCGAGCGCAACGAACCTGCGCACCATGTCGGGATGCAGACCGGCGCGTTGAGCGAACGAGTCGAGGCTCAGTTCGGGTCGCCGCGCGAGGACGTAGTGTGCCGGCGGAACAGAAGCGGTCATCGTCCCTTCCTTGGATCGAAGTTGGATACCCGCGCTAGCTGCTCGAACAGTTCACGTTCCCGCTCCGTCGGTTTCGACGGCACCACGATCTTGATCTCGGCATACAGGTCGCCGGGTTTGCCCCGGGGATTGGGCATTCCCTCACCTCGCAGCCGCAGCCGCCGTCCGGTCGACGAGCCAGGCGGCACCTTGACCTTGGCCTCGCCTCCCGGGGTGCGGATCGCGACGGTTGCGCCGAGCACGGCTTCCCACGGGGAGACCGGCAGATCGGTGTAGATGTCGCGCCCGTCGAGGCGGAACCGGGGGTGCGGTCTGATACGCACCACGAGATAGAGGTCTCCGGCGGGTCCGTCGCCGCTGCCGCGGCCGCCTTCGCCGGCCAGCCGGATCCGCTGCCCATCGGTCACGCCGCGGGGGATGTTGACCGTGTAGGTACGCCCGTCGAGGGTGATCTGACGCCTGCCACCCTGGTAGGCCTCCTCGAGCGACAGATCGAGCTCGGCCTCCTGGTCGGCGCCGGGGATCGGCCCGAATCCCCCCCGGCCACCCCCGCCACTGAAGATGTCGCCGAAGAGGTCTTCGATGTTGATGCCGGCGCCACCGCCGAAGCCGCCCTGGCCGAACCGCACCCGTCGGCCGGAGCCGCCACCACCACCGACGGCCCCGCCCCCGAAGCCGCCGGCTCCCGCGCCTACGCGCTCGGCCCGTTCGTCCCAGTCCTCGGGTATCCGTCGGAAGTCTTCACCAAATCGGTCGTAGCGCCGCCGGGTTTCCGGATCGGAGAGTACGTGGTTGGCCTCGTTGATCTCCTTGAACCGGTCCTCCGCGCCGGGGTCCTTGTTGATGTCGGGATGGTATCTGCGGGCCAGCGTCCGGAAGGCCTGCTGGATCTGCTCGGGGGACGCGTCGCGGGGAACCCCGAGAACCTCGTAGTAGTCGCGTGCCACAGAGGTATCACTCCCCGCGGCGGTTTACGACTACGGCCGCCGGCCGTAGCTGCCGAGAACCCGTCCCGTAGCCCGGACGCAAAACCTCGACGACCGTGCCGGGCGGGCTGTCGGGCTGCTCCACGACGCCGACCACTTCGTGGCGTTCGGGGTTGAAGGGCACCCCGCTCTCGGCGTCACGCGGAAAGCCGAGCCGTTCGAGCACGTGCACGGCCTGGCCGACGACGCTGCGCACACCCTCGATCACCGCACCGGCGTGCTCACCCGCGTGGCTGATCGCGCGCTCCAAGTCGTCGACGATCGGCAGCCAGGCGCCGGCCACCCGCGCGCGTTCAACCGTGCGTTCACGATCCAGCTCACGGGCATACCGCTTACGGAGGTTGTCGAGATCGGCGACTGCGCGCCGCCAGCGGTCCTCCAGGCGTGCCAGCTCTGCGTCTGAATCAGGGTGGTCGGTGCCCGGTTCCGGCCCGGCCCCGGATTGCGCCGGGGCCCCTTCGGATCGAGCCCCGGGTTGCGCCGGGGCCCCTTCGGACCGAGCCCCGGGTTGCGCCGGGGCCGATTCGCCCTGTGCCGCTGTTCCCTGGTCCGCTCCCTGAACGCCGTCGCGGTTCTGTTCGGTCGACTGTTCTGCCGGGGTGCCCATCGGGTCAGCCCCGGTCGAACTCGGCGTCGACCACGTCGTCGTCGGCGGCGGACCCCGACGGCTGAGCAGCCTGGCCGGCAGGTTGGCCCCCCGGTTGACCATCGCCCGGTTGCCCGTTGCCGCCACCACCTGATGACCCCGCCTGCAGCCCATACAGCACCTGCTGCAGCTCGGAGGTCAGCGACTGCACCCGATCCAGCGGCGCCTGCTCCTTTACCGCCTGGCGCGCCTCGTCGATGAGCATCTGCGCGCGGGCCCGCTCGTGCTGCGGCGCCGAGTCTCCGAGCTGGTTGAGCAGCCGCTCGACCTGATAGGCCGCCGAGTCGAGTTCGTTGCGGGCGTCAACCTCACGGCGCAACTGCTCGTCTTCGCGGCGGTGCTGGTCGGCTTCGGCGACCATCCGGTCGACCTCGCTCTGATCGAGGTTCGACTGTCCGCTGATGGTGATGCCCTGCTCGGCCCCGGTGTCCTTGTCGCGTGCGGTGACGTTGAGGATTCCGTTGGCGTCCATGTCGTAGGTGACCTCGATCTGGGGCTCACCACGCGGCGCGGGACGGATGTTCTCGAGCTTGAACTGACCGAGAGCGCGGTTGTCCCTTGCCATTTCGCGCTCGCCCTGCAGCACCACGACGTCGACGGCCGGCTGGTTGTCTTCGGCGGTGGTGAACGTTTCGCTGCGCCGTGCGGGGATCGTGGTGTTGCGGTCGATGACCCTGGTCATCACGCCACCGCGGGTTTCCACACCCAGCGACAGCGGTGTGACGTCGAGCAGCAGGACATCGGACACCTCGCCCTTGAGCACGCCCGCCTGGATCGCGGCGCCCAGCGCGACCACCTCGTCGGGGTTGACGCTCATGTTGGGGTCCTTGCCACCCGTGAGACGCCGGACGAGGGCCTGGACGGCGGGGATACGGGTCGACCCGCCGACCAGGATGACCTCGTCGATATCGTTCGCCGTCACTTTGGCGTCGCTCATCGCTTGCTGCACCGGCCCCATGGTGCGCTCCACCAGGTCATGGGTCAGTTCCTCGAACTGCGCCCGGGTGACCGTCATGGTGAGGTGCTTCGGACCATTCGCGTCGGCCGTGATGAACGGCAGGTTGAGCTGGGTCTGCGTCACCGAGGACAACTCCACCTTGGCGCGCTCGGCGGCCTCGAACAGCCGCTGCAGCGCCTGCGGATCCTTGCGCAGGTCGATGCCGTTCTCGCGCTGGAATTCGTCGGCCAGGTAGTCGACGAGCCGGCGGTCGAAGTCGTCTCCACCCAGGTGGGAATCGCCGGCAGTGGCGCGCACCTCCACCACCCCGTCACCGACGTCGAGCAAGCTGACGTCGAAGGTGCCGCCGCCGAGGTCGAAGACCAGGACGGTCTCGTGGCCCTTCTTCTCCAGGCCATAGGCCAGTGCCGCGGCGGTGGGCTCGTTGATTATGCGCAGGACCTCGAGACCGGCGATCCGGCCTGCGTCCTTGGTGGCGTTGCGCTGGGCGTCGTTGAAGTACGCCGGGACCGTGATCACGGCTTCGGTGACCCGCTCACCGAGGTTCTTGGCTGCGTCGTCGGCCAGCTTGCGCAGCACCATGGCACTGATCTCTTCAGGCGAATACAACTTGCCGCGCACGTTGAAGCGCGCCTCGCCATTGGGCCCCGGGACGATGTCGAAGGTGACCGCCTTGGCCTCTTCGGCTACCTCGTCGTAACGGCGACCGATGAACCGCTTCGCGGAATAGATGGTTCCCTTGGGGTTCATGATCGCCTGGCGCTTGGCCAGCTGCCCGACCAGGCGTTCGCCGTTCTCGGTGAAGGCCACCACCGACGGGGTCGTGCGGGACCCCTCCGCATTCGGGATCACGGTGGGCTCGCCGCCCTGCATGGCGGCAATCACCGAGTTCGTGGTCCCAAGATCGATGCCTACTGCTTTTGCCATTACGTGTTCCTTTGGATCGGGCTGCCGCGGAGAAGCTGCATGGCGCGATCTGCCACGGCCACGTCGGCGACAAGGTCGAAGTACTTGGGCTGCAGGAATCTCACCGCGCTGAAGTCGCGCCGGCCGGCTTGGAAGGCGTACATCACCAGCCCCATCAACGCGCCGACGATGACACCGAAGATCACCCCGTAGAGGGCGAGCACGAGGCCGGCGATCAACGGATGGAGCCAGTTGAACAGGCCGAAGATCCAGCCGATCAGCGCGCCGGTCAGCGCACCGACGCCGGCACCCCGCAATGCGGCCCAGCCCCAGTTCAGCCGGCCGGTGACCTGTTCGACCAGGGTCAGATCCCGTCCGACGATGGCGACCCGCTGTACCTCGAAGTGTTGATCGGCGAGGTAGTCGACGGCTCGCTCGGCGTCGGCGTAGTTGTCGAAGGAGGCGATGACCTGGCGGGCCGGCTGGTTGGGCCGGACCGCCGAAGTCGCCACCGATGTGGGTTCGGCCATCGCCTACGCACCTACACCCTGCTGCGCGGGCTGGGACTGGCCCTGCTGCGCCGGCTCGGTCTGACCCTGCTGCCCGGACTCCGACTGGCCCTGCTGCGTGGACTCAGAACGGGTTTGAATGGCTTGGGCGGGCTCGTTCGGCGTCGCGATCTCCACCTTGCGCGGCTTGGCCGTTTCCGACACCGGAATCGTGAGCATCAGGACACCACGGTCGTACTGGGCGTTCATCTTGTTGATATCCAGGTTGTCGCCGAGAAACAGTTGACGACGGAACTCGCCGTACGGGCGTTCATCGATGATGACCTGGTCGCCCTCCTGCAGCAGAGGTCGCCGCCGAGCAGTGATGTCGACGACGTTGCGTTCGACGGTGATGTCGACGTCGTCCGGCGACACCCCGGGTACATCGATAGCGACGATGAATTGGTCGCCGCGACGCAGGGCCTCCATCGGCATCGGGCGCAAGTTACGGGCACCCGCCATTGCCTGGTCGGCCCAGCGGTCAATATCGCGGAACGGATCGAATCGCATCAAAGCCATGACTTCTCCTAGGTTGCGAAGGTTTCGGGTCGTGCTGTCACGGAAGCTCCGGCTCGGCGGGAGTCACTAGCGCACGCGCCTTCAAAGAGCTCCCGAAAAGCAAGTCTGGCAATGCGACGCGACGCTCGCGTGCGCCCGACGGGCCGAAAAACGATGGAGGGATTGGTCCTGCCAGCACGACGGCGACTGAGCCTCAGTGCGCGCGATCACAGGACGATGATGCTTGGCGGCACAAACCGTTTCACCGTGCTGCCGGAAACCGATGCATCCGGCCACGTGACGACCTGGTTCGGATGGTGTCATTCGGGTATGACTGAATGTAGCGGGGCCCCCGGAAGCCGGAGCATGCGCGGAATTAGCCGAGGTCGGTCGGACCTCGCTGGTCAGCGAGCTCATTTCGTCGCTCAGATCAGGCTCTGAGGAGGTGCCGTGGTCGCCACATCGCGTGATCCAGGATGAACGCGGAAACCTCGAGCCGCACAATAGACTCGCTAGAGGCAGAAGACGCCTCGCGGGGCCTCGCCACGTTGTCGAGGATCGCTTTTGACCGCCTCGACGCCACGTCGATTTTTGAGACCGTGGCCGCCACCGTCGGTGCCGTGGCACCGTGCCGGCTCGAAGCAAGCTATCGCCACGTGGACGGGCAGCTGGTGCGTTGTCCGCCCACCCAGCGCGACCATCCTGACCTGGAAAGGCTGGTACGTGAGGCCGGATGCGACGGCGAATTGCAGGTGCCGGGTCGGCGCTGGGCGCGCGCGTTCGCCCTTCGTCATCAACGCGAGGTGGATGGCTGTCTGATCGTCAGCGCCGACGCGCCCCTTGAGCGCAGCGAGATGTTGCTGCTGACTTTGTTGGTTCAGCACGCGGCTGCCGCCTTGGCGTGCGCGGAGATGCACGGCCGCGACATGGCGCGCGCGACGCAACTCACCGATGCGAACACCAGGTTGGCCACTGCGGTCGACAGCCTCAGAGCGCAGTCGAACGTCCATGAAGTTCTCGGGGCGGCCGTGGCGGCGGGCGCGGCGGAACAAGGCATCGCGGATGCTCTCCATAGATTGACATCTCTGCCGGTGGCGATGGAGGACCGCTTCGGTAATCTGCGCTGCTGGTCGGGTCCGGGGCGTCCTCACCGCTACCCAAAGCCGGACCCGGACGGTCGAGAGCAGTTGTTGCATGTGCTGGGCGCGCGCAGTAACGCGCTGAGGTTGAAAGACCGTGTTGCGATCTTGGTCAAGCCGCGCACGGAGATTCTCGCCGTTCTGGCCCTCATCGCTCCGGCCGCCACGGACGACCAGGTGTTCGCGTTGCAGTACGCGAGCAGCGTGTTGGGGATGGAGCTTGCCCATCAGCGCCATCTCACCGAGATGGAACTCAGCGTGCGCCGCGAGCTTGTGGACGACCTGATCGCCGGCACCGACGAGGACGGCGCGTACGCCCGGGCCGCTGCTTTGGGCCACGACCTGCGGGGACCGCACCACGTCGTGGTGATGCAAACCGACGGCCGCGCCGACAACGCCTTGGCTGCGGCGGCCGGCCGGGCCGCGACCGCTCTGCACCTCAATTACCTCCAGGGTCGTCACGCGGGTCTCGTGGTCCTGGTCGCGGACGGCCGGCCGGACCCACGCGCTCTGCACTCTGCGGTCAGCCGGAACCTCGGAAGTTCGACCAGCGTCATCGGCATCGGCTCGCGCTGCGACACTCCGACGGACTTTCCCGGGTCCTTTGCCAAAGCGCAACGCTCCCTTAATATTCGGCTGCATTCACCGGTGCCCGAGGGGGCGTCGGCCTACGATGAGCTCGGGTTCTACCGGTTGGTGGATGCGGCTCACCAGGGCGGCGCGGTTGACGATTTCGTCCAGGAGTGGCTCGGCGTTCTGCTCGACTACGACCGCAACAAGAACTCGAAGTTGGTGACCACGCTCAGTGATTACCTTGAATGTGGCGGCAGCTACGACGAGTCAGCTGCGGTCCTACACATTCATCGCAGTACCCTGCGCTACCGGCTGGCCCGCATCGCGGAGCTGACCGGGCACGATCTCCGCGACGTCGACACCCGGTTCAACATGCAGGCCGCGGCGCGGGCGTGGCGCTTCCTTGACCCGGCATAGTGACCGGAGGGGCTTGAAAAGGCAACGGATGCAACGTGTTGGCACATGTTGTTCCCACAGGACCACCGTCACCAGTCATTTCTGTTCCACCGGGCCGGTGTGATGAAGTCGCTGGTTTCCGAACATCTGATCTATGACGACAGCACCGCTCAAGATAGGCCTGCTGGCTCCCCCGTGGGCCGCAGTACCCCCGCGCACATACGGGGGCACGGAATCTGTGGTGTGCCAACTCGCCGGCGGCCTGACTGCGGCGGGCCATGAGGTCGTGCTGTATGCCACCGGCGACAGCACGGCTCCCGTTCCGCTCGTCTATGCCTTGGCCAGTGCCGAGTGGGACCGGGTAGGACAGGGCGAAGTCGAACTGCCACACGTGATGGCAGGCTATGAGGCGCTCACCGGCTGCGACGTGATCCATGACCACACGCTGCTCGGTCCGGCGTGGGCGTTGGCGAGCGGCTACGACCGCGTGGTCACGACCTGCCATGGACCGTTCAATGGTGAGTTGCGGCCGATCTACCGGCGCTACGGCAAGCGTTTGCCCGTCGTCGCGATATCGCATGACCAAGCCTCCCGGGCCCCCGAGATTGCGGTCGATCGTGTCATCCACCACGGCCTCGACCCTGACGACTTTCCGATCGGCAGCGGTGACGGAAACTACCTGCTGTTCCTCGGTCGGATGAGCGCGAACAAAGGCGTCCGTGAGGCGGTAACGGCGGCCAGAGCGGCCGGTCGACCCCTTGTGATCGCCGCGAAGGCGCGGGAAGAAGACGAAAAGGCATACTTCACCACGCACATCGAGCCGTTTCTCGGCGACGACGTGTTCTTCTTCGGAGAGGCGAACCACGATCAGAAGGTGCGCCTGCTGGCGGCCGCGTCGGCACTGCTGAACCCGATCCAATGGCCCGAACCGTTCGGCCTCGTCATGATCGAGGCGTTGGCGTGCGGCACACCGGTGATCGCCTGCCCGAACGGTTCTGCACCAGAGATCGTCGACGATGGTGTGACGGGCTTCCTGTGCGCCGGCCAGGACGAGCTGATCGGGGCGATTCGCCATGTCGACGAGTTGAACCGCAACGCCTGCCGCGCCGCGGCGACGAGGCGGTTCTCCACCGGCCGAATGGTCGGCGAACATCTGGCCCTCTATCGGGACATGGTCGCGCGATGACGATGGTCGACGGGGAAGAGTCGGCCGCGGGCGCATGGGCGTCGGGCACCGGTCCGCCCGCCACCGGTGAACCTGGTTCGGTCACGCTGCTGGAGGGCGCGACCTTCTGTATCTCTTCGATGAGCGGAGATGTTCAGCGGGACCGGCCTCACGGGTTGTTTCTGGCCGACACCCGGGTGTTGTCGTGCTGGCGGGTCGCGATCGATGGAGAACAGGTGCAGAGCCTTTCCATGGTGGAGGAGCCTGGCGAGCCCTTCCATGCCACGTTCATTGGTCGAACGTCGCCCCGGCAGTGGGCCGCCGACAGCACGATGTTGGTGCTGCGCAGGCGCTTCGTCGGCGACGGCATGCGCGAGGATGTGGTGATACGCAACCTCGGACCCGAACCGGTCGGGCTGGCCCTGACGCTCAGCGCCGACGCCGACTTCGCGGACCTGTTCGCGGTGAAGGAGGGTCGGGTGCAACCGCCGCACGGCGTGACCGTCGACGTCGGATCCACCTGCCTCACGTTCACCATCGCCGGCCCCAACGACACGCGCAGCGCTGTCATCACCGCGACCGGCGAACCCGTCGTCAGTCCGGGCCGATTCACATTCCGCATCGTCATACCCCCCCGCGCACAGTGGTCGACATGCTTTGCCGTGGAGGCGTCGATCAGTGGTAGGCGAATCATCCCACGGCACCGTTGCGGGGAACCGCTCGACGAAAGCGCGCCCGCACGGCGGCTCCAGGCATGGCGGCTCTCGAATCCCCGCATCACCAGCGCCGACCGCACCCTGAACGCTGCGATCGAGACGGGCGCGCGCGATCTGGGCACGCTGCAGATCGAAGATCCGCACAACCCGGGTTGCCCGGTTGTCGCGGCTGGGGCGCCGTGGTTCATGGCGCTCTTCGGCCGCGACTCCCTGTTGACCGGCTGGATGACGCTCGCTCTTGATCCGCGGCTGGCGTTGTGCACGCTGCAAACGCTTGCCCGGGTGCAGGGCACGAAAGTCGATCCCATGACCGAGGAGGAGCCCGGCAGGATCCTTCACGAGGTAAGACTCGGCCGGGAAGCGGCGCTGGCGCTCGGCGGCGGCACTACCTATTACGGCACCGCCGACGCGACCCCGCTGTTCGTGATGCTGCTGGGTGAACTGGACTGTTGGGGCGGGCTTCCGGAGGACCAGCGCAAACCGCTCATCGACGCGGCGGACCGGGCACTGAGCTGGATCCTGGAATACGGCGATTGCGACGGGGACGGTTTCGTCGAGTACCGCCGACACACCGATCGCGGATTGGTGAACCAAGGCTGGAAGGACTCGTTCGACGGCATCAACCACGCTGACGGTCATCTTGCGACCCCCCCGATCGCGCCGTGCGAGGTGCAGGGCTACGTCTACGCCGCGTTCCGGGCGCGTGCGGCGCTGGCCGAAGCCGACGGGGACAGCAGCCGCGCTCAACAGTGGCGCAGCCGCGCCGCGCGGCTGAAAGCGGCCTTCAACCTTGCGTTCTGGATGCCGGAGACCGGTGCATTCGCGGTAGCGCTGGACGGGTCGAAACAGCAGGTCGACTCCGTCACGTCCAACATGGGGCACTGCCTGTGGACCGGGATCGTCGACGACGACAAGGCGGCTGAGGCGGCGGCGCATCTGGCCGGCCCCGCCCTGTCCTCCGGGTTCGGTATCCGGACCTTGGCCACCGACATGAACGCGTACAACCCGATGAGCTACCACAACGGTTCGGTGTGGCCGCACGACACCGCGATCAACGTCGCCGGGTTGGCGCGCTACGGTTTCATCGCCGAGGCACAACAGATCTCACTTGACCTCATCGATGCTTCTGAGCACTTCGAAGGACGGCTGCCCGAGTTGTTCTGCGGGTTCGAGCGCTCCGAATTCACCCGTCCCGTGCCCTACCCCACCTCATGTTCGCCGCAGGCGTGGGCTGCCGCCGCCCTGCGACTCGTACTCCGCAGCCTGCTGCGGCTGGCCCCCGACATCCCGCGCGGTCAAATACAGCTCGCCCCGGTGGTACCGGACCGCCTGCTGCCGGTGCGACTGGAGCACATCCCCCTGGCCGGGTCGCGAATTGACATCGCGGTCGAACGGGACGGAACACTTGACGTTCACGGCCTGCCCCCCGGCGTCCGACTCCTGACGACACCCCAGCCCAAGCCGCTCGGCGGCCGCAGGGCGACCAACAGCCCCGACCACTGAACCTCTTGGGATTTAGGAGACGCGAAACGCGACCACAGATCCCCCGCCGCGCGCTAGGAGGTCAAGTGAGCAAGACAATCGACAGTGACAGGAAAAGTTCCGGCTCGACCACGATCAGCGTCCAACGGTTGCCTGCCGACAACACCGTGTCCACGTCACCGGTAACCTGCTGTGCAGCGTCACCGCGGCGATGCAGCGGATCGTCGCCAAAGAACTGATGCGGCCGCCGGCGCTCCTGGTGGTCGACCTCTCCGGAATCAGACGCATCGATTCCGAGGGAATCAACGCGCTGGCGAGGGCCGCCGTGATCGCCGGCGAGTCAAACATCTCGTTCTGCTTGGTCGATGCGAAGGGCGGACCGGTTGAGAGCCGGGCCGGCCGCTGCAGACTTGACGGACCTCTTCGAGGTGTTTGCCTCGGTCACCGAGGCACGCCGTCACGCACAGTGATACGCCGATCTACTCCCAGCTCACCTCGGCCGGGCTCTTGTCCTGCCGAAGTCCGCGCCAGCTCGGGTGCCGCAGGCGACCGTCGCTCGTGCGTTCGCCGTAACGGACCTCGCCGACGAGTTCCGGCTTCACGTACGTCACGCCTTTTGCTTCCTGCCTGGGAAGCGTTGTGGCGAAAGGCGATTCGGCGGTCTGCAACGGTGTCAGGAGTTCCTTTAGCCGGGCCAGGTCATGTTCGGTGAAGCCGGTGCCGACACGGCCGACGTAATCCAGACCATCGTTGCCGGGAATGCCCAACACCAAGGACCCGATGCCGCTCGTTCGGCCGCCTGTGCCCTCTTTCCAGCCGCCGATCACCACCTCCTGGGTGTGCCAGTTCTTGTCCTTGATCCACGAGGATGACCGTCGACCCGGCTGATACGTCGAATCTTTGCGCTTGGCTACCACGCCTTCCCAGCGGTGTTCTCGCGAGTACTCCAGGGCATCGGGCCCGTCACCGGGCAGCAGGTCCGGCACGATCAGCGCGTCGCGGTCGGCGGCCAGCGCCTCCAGCAATCTGCGTCGGTCGCGGTATTTGACGCGCAGCAGTGAACGGCCGTCGAGCTGCAGCAGATCGAATGCCCAGTACTCGATACGGGTGGCACGGGCGCGGTTCTGCATCTCGCCGAAGTCGGGCACCCCCGTCGCGTCAAGCGCAACCACCTCGCCATCGAGAATCGCCTGGTAGTCGGCCAGGGCATCGGCCACGGACTGCAACTGGGGATAGTCCCGCGTGACGTCACGGCCGCTGCGCGACTGCAACCGCATGCGGCCGTGGTCCGCGTCGAGAAGCAGCCGGTAGCCGTCCCATTTCCCTTCGAACGCCCAATCGCCGGCCTTCAGCTTCGCCACCGAACCGGGTGTCGCGAGCATCGGTGCCAAATCCTTGGGCGTCGGTGACTGCTGGTCCTTCATCCGGTGGGCCAGCCACTGGTCACCGTTGGTCTGAATCAGTGCATAGCGACCGGAGACGCGGTCGCCTTGCAGTGTGACGATCACTTCCCTGTCGGTGAACTTCTCGGCCTCATAGGTGCCCGTGTCCCAGATGACGACCTTGCCGCCGCCGTACTCCCCTTTCGGGATCGTTCCCTCGAACGTCAGGTATTCCAACGGGTGGTCTTCGGTGTGCACGGCCAGGTGGTTCACCGAGGGACTGTCGGGCAGGTTTTTCGGCACGGCCCAGCTGACAAGCACCCCGTCACGTTCCAGCCGGAAGTCGTAGTGCAGGCGCCTGGCGTGGTGCTCCTGGATGACGAACAGGTTGTTGTTGCCTGTGGCCGGGCGGGTCTTCGGGATCGGCTCGGGTGTCGTGCCGGCATCGCGCATACTCCGGTACGTCGTCAGCCTGTCTTCGACCGGCGCGTCGCGATCCAGCGGCGCCAGGAGGTCACCGTCCCCGGCGGTGCGTGCGAGCACCTCCTCGAACCGCAACTGCTTGATGTCCGGATCGTCGAGCTCCTCCCAGGTGCGCGGGGCGGCGACCGTGGGCTCGGGGCGACCGCGCAGCGAATAGGGGGCGATGGTCGTCTTCGACGCGTTGTTCTGGCTCCAGTCGACGAAGACCTTTCCGGCCCGCAGGCTCTTGGTCATCGTCGATGTGACGAGCTTCGGCATGGATTGCTCGAGTTGCTGGGCCACCCGTCGGGCTACCTTCGTCGCGCCGGTTGAACTGATCGGCTCGTCCAGCGGGACGTAGAGATGCAAACCCTTGCTGCCGCTGGTGACGGGGTAGGTCGTCAGCCCGATGTCGCCGATCAGTTCCCTGATCGAGCGCGCGACAGCGGCCAACTGGGCCATCTGAACGCCTGCCCCCGGATCGAGGTCGAAGACGATCCGTGTCGCGGGACCCGGCTTTTCGTGCACGAACCGCCACTGGGGGACGTGCACCTCGAGCGCGGCCTGTTGGGCGATCCATGCCAGCGCCAGGGAACTGTCGATGATGGGATACGTCGTGGTCCCGGACTTGTGCACGACGGTTCCGCGGTGCAGCCAGTCGGGTGCCGATTCAGCCAGTTGCTTTTCGAAAAACGAAGGCCCCTCCACGCCGTTCGGCCAGCGCTTGCGGGTCGCCGGGCGACCGGCGATATGGGGAAGCATGAAGGGGGCGATGCTCGTGTAGTAACCGAACACGTCTTCCTTGGTGGTTCCCGTCGCCGGATACAGGACCTTGTCGGGATTGGTGAGGCGCACATGCGGACCCGCCACACCGTCGGGCGGCCACACATGCGGTACGCGTGCCATGCGGACCGAATTCCCTCATTCGAACGCCGATGAACCTGCTGTCCACGGTATACGCCGTTGAGTGTTCAATCCGACCGGCTTGCCGCACCGCAGCCGACGCTCGACAGTAGCCGCTCCGTCTTCACCGAAACACCACGGCATCAGTCGGTTTCGCCACACATGCCGACACCGGATTCCCGCCGACGACAACTGGTCGGTTTCGGATTCCCGGCGGCCCGGCGGGCGGCGGACCCCGGTCCGCACTGGCCACCCCGGCCGCGAAGCCCGGTGCTCACGCCGCTGTCCACCAGAGGTGCGGCTGCTCTTGGCACAAGTTGTGCGGTAGCTACGCCAAGCTGGCGGATGTCGGCCGCAGCCCCACCAGTCCGCGAGTGGCTCGACCGCGATTTCCCACCCGCAGAATTGACGTCCGGAAAAACCGCACTGACTCGCCGACGGCAGTTTGCCATGCAAGCTCGTCACCAGCCGGGACACCAGGGTCTGAGTTGCCGACATCCGCTTCCCGCTTGAAATGGACCGATGGGCCATACTGGCGATATGCGCTCCATCTGGAAGGGCTCACTTTCCTTCGGCCTGGTCAACGTCCCGGTCAAGGTCTACAGCGCCACCGAAGACCATGACCTGAAGTTTCACCAGGTACACGCGAAGGACAACGGTCGGATTCGCTACAAGCGTGTTTGCGAGGTCTGCGGCGAGGTCGTCGACTACCGCGACATCGCAAAAGCCTATGAATCCGATACCGGCCAGATAGTCATCATCACCGACGAGGACCTCGCGTCGCTTCCGGAGGAACGAAGCCGCGAGATCGAGGTGCTCGAGTTCGTGCCCGCGAGCGAGATCGACCCGATGATGTACGACCGAAGCTACTACCTGGAGCCGGATTCGAAGTCCATCAAGTCATACGTGCTGCTGGCACGGACCCTGGCGGAGACGGACCGGGTTGCGATCGTGCATTTTGCGCTTCGCAACAAAACTCGTCTCGCCGCACTGCGGGTCGGGGATTTCAGCAAGCGTGAGGTGATGGTCGTGCAGACGCTGCTGTGGCCCGACGAGATCCGTGACCCCGACTTCCCGGTGCTGGACCAGAAGGTCGACGTCAAAGCCGCCGAGCTGAAAATGGCCCTTCAGGTCGTCGAGTCGATGGCCGACGACTTTCACCCAGAGCAGTTCCACGACACCTATCAGGAGCAGCTGCGCGAACTGGTTGAAGCGAAACTCGAAGGCGGCGAAGCCTTTACCACAGAAGAACAGCCGGCGGAGCTCGACTCCACCGAGGATGTGTCCGATCTGCTCGCCAAGCTCGAGGCGAGCGTGAAGAGGCGACGCGCCGGGGAGCAGTCGGCTTCCGCTGATGGCGCCGCGAAGAAAGCACCCGCCAAAAAAGCCCCGGCGAAGAAGGCGCCCGCCAAGAAATCGCCCGCGAAAAAGGCTGCCGCCGCCAAGAAGTAGGAGGACCGCCTGTGGCGTCGAGCGCCGGCATCACTGAAGCTGCGGCGCGAGCGCGATCGAGGCAGGGCTTTCCAGTCGCTGCTCGACGTCGAGGCGCACAACTGCCGAGTAATGCTGTGGGCCGATGAAGCTCCTGACTAGGCTCCTGGTCATGGGCAATCTCCGTCGAACTGGATTTGGCCTGACCGCCGCGTTGACGGTCGTGCTGGCGCCGGCGCCGGCGATCGCACGTGCCGACAACACCCCATCCCCGGACCCCACCGTTATGGATGTCGTGGATTCGGTGCTCGCCGAAAACCCCCGACCGGTGGTCACTCCACCTCCTCCGACGACACCACCGGCCGTCCCGCCCGCAGCGTAGCGCCGAAGTCGGGGACTGGTTGGCCCGCGGCATGGGACGTCATCTGTGCGGTAAGCGCCGTGCGAATCCCGAATGACGTATACAGCACTCGCGACACTCGCTAGTCTGCCCGGGTGATTCTCGACAGATTCCGGCTGGACGATCAGGTAGCAATTGTCACGGGCGCCGGTCGCGGACTGGGCGCCGCGATCGCATTGGCATTCGCGGAGGCGGGCGCCGACGTCATCATCTCATCTCGCACACAAGTTGAGCTTGACGGCATCGCCGAACAGATACGTACGATCGGTCGTCGCGCACACGTCGTCGTCGCGGACCTCGCCGACACGAACGCAACCGCGGCGCTGGCGCACACGGCGGTAGACGCGTTCTCCCGGATCGACATCGTGGTCAACAATGTCGGTGGGACACTGCCTAGCACGCTATTGAGCACCAGTACAAAGGATTTGAGGGACGCGTTCACGTTCAATGTGGTGACCGCGCATGCGCTGACTACGGCAGCGGTTCCGTTGATTCTTGAGCACTCAGGCGGCGGAAGCATCATCAACATGACCTCGACGATGGGGCGGCTGCCTGGTCGCGGCTTCGCAGCCTACGGCACGGCCAAGGCCGCGCTTGCGCATTACACGCGCCTGGCCGCGCTCGACCTGTCGCCGCGGATCCGCGTCAACGCGATTGCGCCGGGATCCATCCTGACGTCGGCGCTGGAGGTGGTGGCCGGCAACGACGAGTTGCGCACACCGATGGAGAAGGCGACGCCGATGCGCCGTCTCGGCGAGCCCGCCGACATCGCTGCGGCCGCACTGTATCTCGCCTCATCGGCAAGCGCCTATGTCACAGGCAAGACGCTGGAGGTGGACGGCGGCCTGATCGCGCCCAATCTCGACTTGCCCATCCCCGACCTGTGAGGACCCGCCAATGCCAATACGAGTAGCGCAGATCGGGACCGGGAATGTCGGTCGGCATGCGCTGACCGGAATCGTGGCCAACCCGCAATTCGAGCTGGCCGCGGTGTGGGTGTCGTCGGACGCGAAAGCCGGCAGGGATGCCGCCGAGCTCGTGGGCCTCGACGGCCCGACAGGCGTCACCTCAACCAGTGATCTTGGTGAAGTCATTGCGGCACAGCCTGATTGCGCAGTATATACCGCCATGGCTGACAACCGTCTGCCCGAAGCCCTGGAAGACTATCGCAGGCTTCTCGCCGCGGGCATCAACGTCGTCGGCAGCGGCCCGGTCTTCCTGCAGTACCCGTATCAGGTGATCCCCGACCAGCTGATCGATCCTCTGCGGGACGCCGCCGAGCTGGGTCGATCGAGCTTGTACGTCAACGGCATCGATCCGGGTTTCGCCAACGATCTGTTGCCACTCGCACTGGCAGGCACGTGTCAGCACATCGAGCAGGTGCGCTGCATGGAGATCGTCGACTACGCGACCTACGACAGTGCCACGGTCATGCTCGACATCATGGGCTTCGGCAAGCCGATGGACGAAATCCCAATGCTTCTGCAACCCACCGTGTTAAGCCTTGCATGGGGCTCGGTGGTGCGGCAGCTGGCCGCGGGCCTGGGCATCAGGCTGGACGAAGTGGTCGAGGTGTATTACCGGGAGCCCGCCCCGGAGGATTTCGAAATCGCCTCCGGTTTCATCGCGAAGGGCACCGCCGCGGCATTGCGCTTCGAGGTGCGCGGCCTCGTGGACGAGCGACCCGCCGTTGTGCTCGAGCACGTAACCAGGCTGCGCCACGATCTGTGTCCCGATTGGCCACAGCCCGCCCAGCCCGGCGGCTCATACCGGGTGGAGATCACCGGCGAGCCGTCGTATGCGATGGACGTGTGCCTGAGTAGCCGCAATGGCGATCACAACCACGCGGGCCTGGTGGCCACCGCGATGCGGATCGTCAACGCCATTCCCGCCGTGGTGTCTGCGGCGCCGGGCATACGCAGCACTCTCGACTTGCCCTTGATCACCGGGAAAGGGCTGTACTCTGCGTGAACGGGCAATGTAAGGATGTTCAATGCGCATTCGACTCCGATATTTGGTGGCTGCGGGCGCGGTGGCGGCGATCACTGGCGCCCCGACGGCCACGGCCGACGATAACAACCCGACATGCACCGACATGGGGGGTTCTTCGGGCACGGTCTGTTCGACGCCGGGCAACGTGCAGATCAACGATTCGCCACCCGCGGATACGTTCACACTTCCGTACTGGGATGAGGTATTCGGCGGAAGTTACCCAGGGCCGTATCCGGTTCCCTATGACGAGGGCAGCAACATGGGTGTCGGGGGCGGCGGACACCGCTAGCAGGTGATGGCCATGGGCGGTTCGGCGTCGCGCAGAGTCCCCGTCTACACCGCCCCGGTCCGGAAATGCCGTGGACTCCCATTGCATCGGTGCAACGGGCTCAGGAATCCGCTCCTGATGATCGGAAAGCGCAGTACGCTGTTACTAGCGTTACTAAAAGAATCGATCGCCATGCCGTCGTTGAAGTTCCGTACCGCAATCTTCCTGGCGGCAGGCGTCACCGCGGGCATGGTCTTAGTGCCCACCGCGTCGGCGCTCCCCCAGTGCACCAACACCACTCCCACCACGACGCAGTGTGAACGTCCGGGCAACGCCCAGATCAACACCACACCGAGTGCCAGCACGGCGGACAACTACCCCTTCGGTTGGCCGTGGTGGGGCAACGGCGGCGGCATCTCGATCGGCATAGGCGGATTCGGCAGGTGAGTCCCGGCCGAGGGTGAACGCGACGTCGCATTAGCGCCTGTTTTCGGTTAACCTAACTTTTGTATTCGCACTCCCGTCGTGGAGGCGGCCGGATCGAGGTGGGTTGGTTGGCACAGGTGCTCGCGACCGCCCGGCCGCGTCCCGGGTGGTATCTGCTCGGCCCGGCGTTCGTGGCCGCCATCGCCTACGTCGACCCCGGCAATGTCGCGGCGAACGTCAGCGCCGGCGCCCAGTTCGGTTTCCTGCTGCTGTGGGTCATCGTGCTGGCCAATGTGATGGCCGGGCTGGTCCAGTACCTGTCCGCGAAACTCGGTGTGGTAAGTGGGCTTTCGCTGCCAGAGGCGGTCGCCGAGCGGATGCGGCGTTCCACCCGGCTGACCTACTGGGCGCAGGCGGAGCTAGTCGCGGTGGCCACCGACCTTGCCGAAGTCGTGGGTGGTGCGATCGCGCTGCGGCTGCTGTTCGGGCTGCCGCTGGTGATCGGCGGTCTCATCACCGGTGCGGTGTCGATGCTGCTGCTCGTCGTGCAGGATCGTCGGGGCCAGCGCGTGTTCGAGCGTGTCATCATTGGTTTGCTGCTGATCATCGCGATCGGCTTCCTCGCCAGCGTGTTCGTTGCACCACCGACGGTGGGACCGGCCCTCTCCGGCCTGCTGCCCCGGTTCCACGGTAGCGAGAGCCTGCTTTTGGCCGCGGCGATGCTGGGTGCGACCGTGATGCCACACGCGGTCTACCTGCACTCCGGCCTGGCGCGCGACCGGCATGGGCAACCCGAGGCGGGCATGCAGCGGCGCCGGCTGCTGCGGATCACCCGCTGGGACGTGGTCCTGGCGATGTGCGTCGCCGGCACGGTGAACCTGTCCATGCTTGTGGTCGCCGCCACCAACCTGCAGGGCCGTCACGACACCGACTCGATCGAGGGTGCCCACGCCGCGGTGCGCGAGACCCTGGGCCCGACGGTCGCGTTGTTGTTCGCAGTTGGCCTGCTGGCGTCGGGACTCGCGTCGACATCGGTGGGGGCTTACGCCGGCGCGATGATCATGCAGGGCCTCCTGCGGCGCACCATCCCGCTTATCGCCAGGCGACTCATCACGCTGATCCCCGCGGTGATCATTCTCGCCATCGGCTTTGACCCGACCCGAGCACTGGTGTTTTCGCAGGTAGTGCTCTCGTTCGGGATCCCGTTCGCCCTGGTGCCGCTGCTCCGGCTGACCAGCGACAGCGACTTGATGGGAGACGACACGAACCACCGCCTGACCACAGGGATCGGCTGGACTGTCGCCGCGTTGATTATCCTTCTCAATGTGGTGTTGATCTGTTTGATCCTTACCGGCTGAATGCTGGCGGGGCGGCACGCGTATTTCGCGTACGGGTCCAATCTCTGCGTCGCGCAGATGGCGCAGAGGTGCCCGGGCGCCATGCACCCCCGTCCCGCACTGCTGTCGGACCACGACTGGCTGATCAATCAGCGCGGCGTCGCCACCGTCGAACCGTTTCAGGAAACGCATGTCCACGGGGTGCTCTGGCAAGTCACCGAAAAGGACCTGGCCACGCTGGACAGCGCGGAAGGTGTGCCGGTGCGCTACTGCCGCGACCGGCTCACTGTGCACACCGACGACGGCACGTCGCACGCCTGGGTGTACATCGACCATCGTGTCCAAACCGGCGCGCCACGGCCAGGGTATCTGGAGCGCATCATCGCCGGCGCGATTCACCATCGCCTGCCGCACCGGTGGGTGGAGTTTCTCCGTCGGTGGGATCCGGCACATTGGCCGAGACCCGTGCCGTCGTCAAATTCCAGGGGCCCCCAAACTTTTGCGGAGCTGCTGGGTCAGCCCGGGGTAACCGAGGAGAGCCTGCTGCGGTCCCGCTTCGGCTTTCTGGCCATCCACGGGGGCGGCCTGGAGCAGATGACCGACGTGATCGCCGAGCGGGCGGCCGATTCCGCAGGCGCGTCTGTGTACGTGCTGCGCCATCCCCGCCAGTACCCACACCATCTACCCTCGGCCCGGTTCCGCGCTGACGAGTCGCCGCGGCTCGCGCACTTCCTCGAGCACGTCGACGTGGCAGTCTCCCTGCACGGCTACGGCCGGATCGGCCGCAGTACCCAGCTGCTGGCGGGCGGCCGAAACCGTCAGCTCGCCGCGCACCTGGCCCGCCACATCGCGCTGCCCGGCTATGACGTCATCACCGACCTTGATGCGATTCCGCCGGAGCTGCGGGGTATGCATCCCGACAACCCGGTCAACCGGGTGCGCGGCGGCGGCACACAGCTCGAGTTGTCGCCGCGTGTGCGCGGCATCGGGCCACGCGGCCAGATGCCGGGTGACGACGGGCTGTCCCCTGTGACGTCGGCACTGGTGCAGGGTCTCGTCGCAGCGGCCCGCGGGTGGACCTGACACCATCCTTTCCGCCGCCGGTTCCGAATACCGGGTGTGGACGCCATAGAAACTCCGGCGCTGTACCGCACGCGGATCACTCATATGCGGCGCGCCCCGGCGCACCACTATTTCGAGCACCGCAGCTACAGCTGGTACGTCGAATCCGGTCATCTCCCCCGGGTGCCGAAGTGGCTGCGCCCGTTCGCGCTTTCGCCGACTCGGCCATCCTCAGCGAAGAACGCCGACAGGTCGCCGAGTGCATCGGATCGCTGACCGCCGCGCAGCGCCAGTGCATCGAGCTGGCCTACTACGACGGCCTGACCTTCGCCCAGGTGTCCGGGCGGTTGGCCGCCAACTTGGCCATCATCAAATGGCGGATGCGCGACGCGTTGCGGGGTTGGGCAACTGTCTGGACACGGCATGACCGCACCGTCTGAATTCGAGCTGCTGGAGTTGGCGACAGCTACCCATCCGGATCCTGACCACCGACGGACAACTACTCCGAAAACTCCAACTCGACCCCACCAAGAACTACCAACCGCAGCCCAGAACATGAACGATGTCCCAAGACACCTGTGCACGATCCCGAGACATCACAGTGTCGGCCACGACACCCGCTGAACCCCCGGCGGCGCTGTGCGACCGACTGCTGGCAGCCGTCCAAGCCCGTCCTCGCGGCGCTCCCCTGGCGGACAATGCTATTGGCCCCAGCGGCCGCAGTGGTAATCGGCCTTGGCGCGCTGAGCGCCGGATTGGGCTGCGGCCCACGAAGCTGCCGTCGACCGCCGCGCAGGTGTTCGCTGCACCGGACGTGCGCACCGTCTCCGGCGCCATTCCCACGGGTGGCACCGCTACACTCCCGCGAGAAGAACGCCGGCGTGCTGGTGGTGAACAACGTCGCATCCCCGACCCCGGGCACCGGGTACCAGATGTGGTTGGTGGGCGACAGGGGCGCGCGGTCGGCCGGCACCATGGACGCGAAGGCCGTGGCCCCGTCCACCACCGAGGTGACGCCCGACCTGGGCAACCCCAAAGCCCACGCGTTCACGAAGCCGACCGGTCAGCTGGTCGCGCAGTTGCCGGCTCAGCTGATTGTCGCCCACGCCGCGGCGGCGATCACGTCGCCCGCGTCTTCGCGCCGGCGCCAGGCGCGGATCTGCCGCATGGCGCCGTTGCCCTCCACGAGGACGCGGGCAACCTCGTCGGACACCCGCTGGTATTCGCCGAGCGAATCCAGCGCGGGCCTGATCCGCTCGACGAAAGCGGAGAGGAGTTCACACGTGGGCACCAACCGCGGGCGACCGGTCAGATCAATTGCCTGTCCGTCCAGACCGTCGCGGGCGGCCCTCCAGTAGGCAGCGCGCAACGCGACGGGCGCCGGCCGCTGCGGCGTGTCGTCGCGGCGCCATGCGTAAAGCGCTGTCATCACCGCCGCCCGTATCAGCGTCGCCAACAGCACGGTCTCGGCCACTGTCGACGGCACGTCCGCGACGCGCACCTCGATGGTCGGATAGTTCGACGACGGCCGGACGTCCCAATAGATCATCCCGTCGTCGAGCGCCGCACCGGTGTCGATGAGCATTCGCACCGTCGAGTCGTAGTCGTCGACGGAAGCGAAGAACGGCGGCGGTCCGGCGCTGGGCCAGCGCGCCCACAGGATGCTGCGCCAGCTGGCGTATCCGGTGTCGGTGTTGCGGTACACCGCGGAATTCGCGGTGAGGGCCAACAGCAGCGGAAGCCACGGGCGCAGCCAGTTGCTCACCTGGACCGCCGCCGCTCGGTTCGGCACCTCGACATGCACATGGCACCCGCAGATGCCTTGCTCGTGAGCGATCATCCCGAACCTCTCGGCGATGGTGCGGTATCGCGGAGTGTCGGTCACCGGAAACTCGTGTGGGACCGACGGCGGCAGCGCCACGGCCAGCAGCTGCGCGCCGCAGGCCTTCGCCGACTCGGCCGCAATGCGGCGCAGCCGCGTCAGCTGCTCCCGCAGTTCCGCGCCGCCGGCGGTTACGCTCGTGGTCGTCTCGACCTGACAGCTGGTCAATTCGAGCTGGAGCTTGATGCCCCGCCGCTCGGCCTCCTCAGCGACCGGTCGGTTGGCCGCAAGCGGTTCGCCGTTGTCGGTGTCGACGAGCAGAAATTCCTCTTCCACTCCGACAGTCGGATGCTCGTCCATGACTCACGTCGAGCGTCCCGGGCCCATCAGCGGGGGAAGGCGTCCTTGATGTTCTCCCCCGCCCCCTTCAGATGGCTCTGCCCGGTCGGCTCTGCCCTCGTCTTCCATCCGTTGATTGCCGGTGAACCGGCCGATCGTGTCCTTGGCTTTGCCGGCGAGCTTATCGGTCTTGTTGCCGGCCTTATCGGCGGAACCCATGGTCGTGGCGTCCCTTCTCCGTGCTCGTTTCGTCGGAAGCTGTCTCGCAACGGGTTTCCGCGTCTGCGACGGCTGAAACTGGTTTGCGTCAGCCGAGGCGAGGGAATCAATGGGGTGGAGAGGAGCACAGCAGTGAGTAGTGCGCTAACCCCCGCTCCAGGGGGATACACCGGCGGCGCACGGATGCTCGACCGCGCGGAGGGCATCCTGGTCGGGCTGCGGCGATGTCGCGTCGAGTCGGCGTTCGACGAAATCGTCGGGGCGTCTCAACAGCATGTGGTGCCCGCGCTGCGCGTGGCGCGCGCGCTCGTCGAACTGGCCGAAGGCCGCGAACCCTCCGACCTCGATGCCGCCGCCGTCGCGCGTGAAAAGTGGGGTCACTTGTTATCCGCGTCATCATGACGCCGTCATGGTGAGCCGAGGGACCAGTCGCCTCAGTAGACCGGCCTAACATCGAAGGCGTGACCGCCAGAGACTTTCGCTTCGGTGTGGGCCTATTGCCTAAGCAGACCCGCGCAGCATGGCAGGACACGGCCCGGCGCGCCGAGGACCTGGGCTTCGACATCCTGCAGGTGCCCGACCATCTGGGCGCGCCGGCGCCTTTCCCGGCCCTCATCTCGGCTGCAGACGTCACGTCGATCAATGTCGGCACGTTCGTGCTCAACGCGGGCTTTTACAAGCCGGCGCTGCTGGCCCGCGACGTCGGCGGCCTGGACATGCTGACCGACGGTCGCTTCGAACTCGGTCTGGGTGCAGGGTATGTCCGCGAGGAATTCGAGGCCGCCGAGCTGCCCTTCCCGAGCGCGGGACGCCGTGTCGACTACCTCGGGCACGTCACGAGATACATCCGGGAGCATCTGAGCAAGGTGCCGATCCTGATCGCCGGGGCAGGCGACCGGCTGTTGACACTGGCGGCTCAGCACGCCGAGATCATCGGCATCGCCGGCGCCACGCCCGACAGCACGGCCGACGACGCGCTGGCCGAGCGGATTGAGTTCGTTTGGCGCGCTGCGGGTGACCGGTTCGATCAGCTCGAGCTGAACCTCGCGATCACCGCGGTTCCACGCGACAACAGCGGAAGGCCAGGCCTGTCGCTGACCCGCCGAAACGCACCGAACCTATCCGACGAAGAGTTGCTCAAGCTGCCCGGCGTGCTTAGCGGCTCACCCCGCGACATCGCCGACACCCTGCGCCGCTACCGCGACACCTACAGGCTCACGTACTTCACAGTGCAGGAGCACCACGCCGAAGCTTTCTCAAAGGTCATCGCCGAGCTGCGCTGAGACCGAGCGCGGGCCGGTAAGCTGCCAACCTGGTCGGCCCTCGTAGCTCAGGGGATAGAGCACGGCTCTCCTAAAGCCGGTGTCGCAGGTTCGAATCCTGCCGGGGGCAC
>JAOPWC010000111.1 GCA_025965895.1 Mycobacterium sp. | reverse complement strand
TGCAGATCGCGTTCGATACGGCGCCGGGCATCGTCGCCAGCCGCCACGATCCGGGCCCGAGACGCGGTGAGTTGCGCGTGGGCCTCGGCGTTGGCAATCGCGGTCGCGACAAGATCCGCGAAGTCCCCGACGCGCGCCTCGGTGTCGGGCGGCAAGGGCTCCGGTCGCGACCAGCCGACGATGGCCGCACCCCACAAGCGGCCGTCGACGACAATCGGCGCACCCACCGCCGCGCGGAGGCCCAGATCACGCATGCGCGCGGCGACTGAACCGGGAGCATTCTCGTAGCTGACCATCCGGGCGGCGCGGCCGGTGCGCGACACCATCGCCACGACGCTTTCACCCTCGAGTGAAAACCGCTCACCGACCGGCATCTTCTTCACCCCGGGATCTTTATCGCAGGCCGCGACGAGAAAGGCCGCGCCGTCGGGCTCGTAGCGGAACAGAACCGAGTGATGCACCCCCAGGCATCGGGACACCTCCCCCACCACCGCGGAGAACACCTCCGACGGCGGGACCCCCTGCGCGACCAGCGTCGCAATCCGTCGCAACGAGGCCTGTAGCTCGGCGAGCACACCGAACTCGTCACGACTCGCCTGCAGTTCGGCGCGCGTGGCGGCATTGGCAATAGCGGTAGCCACCAGGTCGGCGAGGTCGCCGATGCGCGCCTCGGTGTCCGGCGGCATGGGTTCGGGAAGCCGCGAGCCGACGATAGCCGCGCCCCATAATCGGCCGTTGACAATGACGGGGACTCCCACGATCGAGCGGATGCCCTCGGCACGGATGCGGGCGGCTTCCGGACCGCTGGTGTCTTCGTGGTTGTCAATTCTGGCGGCGCGGCCGGTGCGTAACACCAACGCTCCGACGTCGTCGCCCCCCAACGGAATACGCTCGCCGGCCGCGGGCATCTTTGTTATCCCAGGCTCATACTGAACGGCAACCACGAACCCGGTGCCGTCGGCCTCGTAGCGGAGCAGCCCCGCGTTGACCACATGCAGGCATCGGGCCAGTTCGTCGGCCACCGCTGCAAACACCTCCGACGGGCTCGCCCCACGGGCGACCAGGGTCGCGACCCGCCGCAACGCGCCCTGCTGCTCCGCGAGCACGCCGAGCTCATCACGGCTTGCCTCGACCTCCCGGCGGTGTTGACCTGCCTCGGCGGCGCGCGATCGGGCCAGGTGGGCCGGCCAGCTGGCCACCAGCGCAACGGCCAGGTAGACGAGAAGGGCCACCCGGTCCTGGGGCTGGGTCACCATAAGGCTCCCGACTGGCGGAATATGGAAGTAGTCGAAGGCAAGCGCGCTGGCCACCGACGTCGCCGCCGCCAACCAGAACCCCCACCCAATCGCCACCACCACCACGCCGAGCAGGTAGACCACTCCCAAGGCGTTCTCGGGGGCGACCCGCTCGAGCGGATACAGCAGCAGGGTCGCCGCCACAATCAGCGACGCGGCGACCACCAGCCCCCACTTGAGCGGCTGGGCCGTCGGGCGCAGCAACAACGACAGCAGGCCCGCGCGGATCCGTGTCGGCCCCACCTGCGCATCGGAAGTGCCGCGTGCGAAAGTCCGACCCGGCATCCAGCCGGGCAGCCGTGACCGTTTCTGCGTCATAACGCAAACTCACATCGATCTTGGCGCACTCGCACGAGGACCAACCTGCATCATAACCCCCGTAGCAACCGCAACCGCACCACCGCGCGAGGCTGCGCCACCCCACCTGACCAGGGGATTTCGACGACAACCGGTAATCCGTCACCCGCCGTCCGGGGACGGGCTCACGAGCATGACCTGATGCAACGGCGTCGACAGGTCAATCGTGAGCCCACTGCGGTGGTGGCGAGCGCTGCGGTGGTGGCGAGCGCCGCGGCGAGCCGCGCCGTCTCCGCGACACCACTGTGGTCCAGCGCTAGATCGCTCGGTCCGGCAAACGACCATCCGCGTTGAGCCGGTCGCTCCGAAACACGCCCGGAATGCGCGGTACGGCCATGCCGAGCCAGATACCCCGCTCGGGTGCCGTCCGTCATTGCAGAACAACCATCTGCCGTATCATTCTGCGCCCGGGGCGAGTCCCGGCAGCAGAATGGTGACCAACGCGTCTGCGTGGGCGTCGATCCAGTTGGGGTTGTTGGGATCTCGGCCGGTGAGAAGGCGGACTTCGGGGGCGTTCACATACGGTAGTGACGCCGCGCCGATGAGCACGTAGTAGAGGATTTCGTTGTCGATGGGTGCGGCGATGCCGGCGTCGCGAAGGATCTGCCACCCCGGCCCGATGGCGTTGAAGAATGGTTTGACATGGGTTCGGGTCATCCAGGTCAACCGGTCGCTTGCTGCGGTGCCCTCGTGCACCATGATCTGGTTGAGCTGCGGGTGTTGGGCAGCGAATCGCACGACCCGGCGTATCGCATCGGCAAAGGCGGCCGCGAGCTCTGGCGCATCGACCTTGGTCGGTCGCACGGGCAGCACACCATCCAGTGCTTCAGCCAACAGCCCGAAGAGGTGATCCACCGCGGCGGTCCACAGGGCCGTCTTCGACTCGAAGTGGTAGTTGATCTGCGGCTGGTGCGCCTGAACGCGGCCTGCGATGGCACGGGTCGACGCGCCGTCGAAGCCCTTGGCCCCGAACTCGACCAGCGCCGAGTCCAGCAGGGCCTCGCGGATATCAGTCCTGGCCCGGCGCAGGCGGGTCTTGGTCGGCACCGGGGTCTTGCGTTTCATCGCCGCAGTGTACCCTTATTATCAACTGATAATAAGGGAGGGTGATGAGCATCGACCGTGAGACCACCAACCAACACCAACAACGCGTCTCGGTGCGGCTGTTGCCGCTGTGCAAGGATCCGTTCCAGGCGCCGACCGATCGCGACATGCTGCCCTCGGAACGGCGGGAATTCGTGCGGACCCACCGCACCTGCGTGTTCGGCTACGGCCGCCAGTCGCATGGGCCGGCGATGTCGATCGTCTACTACGTCCCCGGCGACGACGACGACCTATTCGTGGCCACCATGGCAGATCGGGCCAAAGCCAAAGCCGTCGCCCGCAACGGCAAGGTCAGCCTCTGTGTCCTCGACGAGACCTGGCCCTTCGCCTACCTACAGGTCTACTGCGACGCGGTCATCGACGACGACAACGACGCCCTGATCGACGTGATGATGGCGGTAGCCGAACGCATGTCCGGTGAGCCGGTGGCACCCGAGCTGCGCCCCGCGATCAAATCCGTGGCAGAAGAAGAACACCGGGTGCTGGTGCGCTGCCGGCCCTACGCAACCTTCGTGACACCACCCCGACACCTGCACAGCAACACCCAGCAGGAGCTGACCCACTGGGTCTCGGCATCCATGCCCTGGGACGCTGCCGATGCCCGGGGCGAGGTGTGATGCTCCACTTCGCTCACGTGGACAGCCGCTTGCCCCTACTCAATTCCGACGCCGCGGGTTCGATGCGCAGGCCGTGGCCCAGCGGTTCGGTCTCCAACCCGTGGTGGTCGACACCGGTCGCTGCGCTCACGTCTCTGGCCCAGAAGCCCTCGCCGAGGGTAGCTTTCGGAAATGATCGACGTAACGGAGAGGTGGCGCTCTGAGCGTGTCACGGCGGCCATTTACGACGCCGGCGTCAAGCACGAGCATGTCGCAACGGTCGGTGCCCGGGCGATGTGGGGTGCCGACATGCGGCGCTTGTTCGCCGAAATCGCGCGACTTGCAGACGTCCGGGTCGGGACCTCGGTACTCGACATCCCGTGCGGGGGTGGCCTTGCCTTCCGCGGTCTGCGCACCGGCCAGGCGGTGCGCTACGTCGCGGCCGACATATCTCCGTACATGCTTGCGCGGGCGCGCCGAGAGGCGCGTCGACTGCAGGTGCCAGACAGTATCGAGTTCGTCGAAGCGGACGTGACCGCGCTTCAGTTCCCCGACGCAAGCTTTGATCTCTGCGTGACCTATAACGGGCTTCACTGTCTGCCGGACCCGCGTGCGGCGCTGGGGGAGCTCACTCGCGTACTCAAACCGGGTGGCACTCTGCGGGGGACGTCGTGCGTTACCGGTCGAGGTCCGCGCCAGGATGTCCTGATCGCGATGTTGCGTCGCGCCGGGCTGTTCGGAAACACTCCGCACGCCGGCGAGATCGAGGCTTGGTTGACGGAATTTGGCCTCGATGTGGTGGCACTCGAGCTAAGTGGAGCGATTGAGTTTTTCGAGGCACGGTTGCCATTTAGAGAGGCGGAGCGATGAACGACCGTGTTGTCGGCGCCCACAATGCTCTGCACAGTGATCAGGGCGCTCGCGAAGGAGAGCATCCGGGGCGGTCACGTAGGCCGCAGAGATTGCCGGCTGTGTCGGCCTGGCGCTCGGCCTGCTTTGGTGGCCGATCGGCATCGCTGCGGCAATCGGGATGATCCTCTACTTCGTCGGCGCGGTCGGCTCGCTCCTGCGCGTGAAGGACAAGAACTTCGGCCCCGCACTGGTTTTCCTCGTGGGCGCGGTGGCGGCGCTGCTCCTGCGTTCCCTGACGATCTGATCCGGTTCACCCAAGGGAGGTTTTGCGTAGTCGGAGAGTGCGGTGTTGGGATGGATGCGCTGCACCGCGGTACGTAACTCGTCGGGTGGGCAACCGAGGGCGTGCGCGAGCTTGTCGGCATGACGACTCACAACAGCGGCGAATTGCCCTGGCCGGTCGATGCGCTCGTCGGCTCCTGCCATGGCCAGCAGCGCCCGCGGGGTGATCTCGTAGCGCAGCGCGGCCCGCATGAGCCACGATGGGACGGTTTCGTCGGGCCCGATCGGCACGCAGATGGGCCACCGGTCGATGTCATAGCCGCCCGGGATAGAACGAAGCCGCCGCCGAGGTGGCTGCGGTTCAGGCGGTGCGGCTGCTGACTTGGGCGGCATTGTCAATCGATCCCGCTCAAGCAGGCTCTCGTAACGGAGGTGAGTCTGCGTGGTGGCGCACCAAAACAGACCCGAGTAGTTGCGCTGCCCGGCCCGCGAGTTCACATCCCAGTTTCCTGCGGGAGTCAACCGCGGGAGCTGACATGAGTGACCGGTCCAGTTCAGTTCGCGACGGTGCGGGCGTCCGCAGCGGTGTAGCGTTCTCCCACGATCCGCCCGGGCGCGAATATGTCACTCAGATAAGCAACTTCGTCGATGCTGATTGCGACCGAAGTGGCCGCGAGATTCTCCCGGACGTACGCAATGCGCTTGGTTCCCGGAATCGGTACCACGTCCAACGGTTGGGCCAACAGCCACGCCAACGCCAGCTGTCCCGGTCGGCAGCCCTTGTCGGCGGCCAGCTCGGCAAGGGCCGCGACGGGTTCGAGGTTGGTCGCGAGGTTGTCGGCCGAGAACCGCGGATTGCTCCCCCGGAAGTCGTTGGAGTCGAACGTGTCACCGGGTTTCAGCGCCCCGGTCAACGCCGATCGGCCCAATGGGCTGAACGGCACCAAGGTGATGCCGAGTTCGCGGCATGTTGCGGCGATTCCGCCCTCGACGCGTCGCTCCCACAGCGAGTACTCGCTCTGTAGCGCAGTGATGCGGTGAACGGAGTGTGCCCGGCGGATGAGCTCAGGCCCTACCTCACTGAGTCCCAGCGCACGGACCTTGCCCGCGGCGACCAGTTCGGCCATCGCTCCGACGGTGTCTTCGATGGGGACATTTGGATCAAGCCTGTGGCAGTAGTACAGGTCGATGACGTCGGTGCCTAGTCGGCGAAGGCTCGCCTCGCACGCCGCGGCGACATACTCGGGACGCCCATCGAGCACGATCCCGTTCCCGGGATCGTTGATTTTCACGCCGAACTTCGTTGCCAGGACCACGTTGTGGCGGCGGCCCTGTATCGCGGCACCGATCAGCTGCTCGTTGTGGCCAAAACCGCGGACGTTCGTCGCCGTGGCGATGGGAACAGCACCGTACACATCGGAGGTGTCCAGGAAGTCGACTCCGAGATCGATCGCCGATCGGATCGTATCTACGGACTCACTGTCATCGGCGGCTCCGTAGAACTGAGACATTCCCATGCAGCCAAAGCCGACGGGGCGCACCGTCAGCTCGGAATGCCCGAGCCGCACACGAGCTGAACCCTTGGCCTCTTCGACGGTCATGACCCTCCTGCGTATCTGGTAGTAGAGCTATCACATATGCTGAACGCCACCGCGCGGGATTCATTCCCGAGTCGGCACGTTCCGCAGGAGCAGGAAGGGATTCGGTGCGCCGCGACGCCGCCATCAACCGCGAACGGCTCGTCAGAGCCGCAGAGGAGGTCTTCGCCGAGCGGGGACCGGCCGCCACCCTCGGCGATGTCGCCAATGCGGCCGCGGTGGGTCCGGCGACGCTGTATCGCCGGTTCGCCAACAAGGACGCTCTGGTCCAGGAGGTGCTCAGCGGATTCTT
>JAOPWC010000087.1 GCA_025965895.1 Mycobacterium sp. | reverse complement strand
CGTCGCGACGCAAGCGTGGACCGCGAGATCGTGGTCCACCGGCTCCACGCAGGCGAACCCATCACCGCCGGGCAGGCGCGCCAGCTCGCCCGGGCGCTGATCGCAGTTGGGCGTGGATGCTTGCCATACATGCTGATGTTACATGAATTGTATTGTTCTGTAGCTCCCCCGCCGCACGCGAAAAACATGGTGTGACCTGCAGTTTTATGGTGGAGCTTCTCGTGCGGTAGCGCGAAGCGGTCTGACACCGAATTTGACGACAGTTTTGACGACAGCGCGGGTCGCTCATCAGTGCGAGGTGTTGGGGCCAGGCCCCACACCGAACATCGTGTACATCAAGTTGAGCGCCTTGCGCCGACAGCTAGGTGTGCGGCGCGGCGAGCCACAGGCTGGCCGGTGCTCGATAGGATGTACCGCACGGTGAGTGCCTAGCGGGATGAGGGGAACGAAGCCATGGCGCGTGCGGATCTCCTCTTGGCGCTTGTTCAGTCGGGTGCCGGCGACGACGATTTGGCGTTTCGGCGGGCCGCGGAGGCGTTGATTGCCGAAGAAGAAACAACAAGCACAACGTGTTGGCATCGCAGCTCACGGAGGCACTCCGGCGTAGAAGGACCGCGCACCCAACTACCGTGACGGCGTTGGCCCGCAACGAGGCTGCCCGAGGCTTGTTCTACGAGCATGAGCCGGGTGCACAACCCGCACACCGGCGCGAAAGACCTCGTGCGCCTACCCGGTTTGGCGGCGATCGCCTATCAGCACGAGACCTCGCGGTGCGGGGACCCCCATCTGCATACCCATGTCATCGTCCCCAACCGGCAGGCGCGCGCCGACGGCGCGATGGTTTCGATTGACGGGACGTCGCTATATCACGAAGCTCGCGCTGCCGGGGTGATCTATCAAGCCACGCTGCGCCGGGAACTGCACCAGTCGATGGGGCTGGAGTGGGCGCCGGTGGATCCGTCGACCGGGATGGCGGAGCTGGCCGGGGTGGAGCGCGACACCATCACCGCGTGGTCGCGGCGCTCCACCCAGCTGCGCGAGTGGGCCGCCCACAACCTCAAGGTGGTGGACGGCTCTTTGTCGGCGGCGCAGCTGTCGGCCGCGCAGAAAGCCACCCGCCCGGCCAAACCCGAAGAGCTCGCCTGGGCAGAGTTGTTGGAGCAGTGGCGCGCCGACGCGCCGCCTACATCTGGACCGCGCATCCTTCGACGCGGCCCGCGCCGCGCGGCGAGCAGCGCGCACCGTGTTCGACCGAGCGCGGCTGGCCGACGCGGCGGAGAAGATCGAGAAGGCGGCGTTCACCCGCGCCGACCTCATCGAGATCGTCGGCGCACAACTTCCTGTCGATAGTGAGCGCACGCCGCGTGAGCTGGTCGAAGAGTCCGTCGACGCGGTATCGATACGGCTGAGCGCGCCCCGCGCCGCACATCAACGCGAGGGCCATGAGCGCTTCACCCTGGACCGCATCCTCGCCGAGGAAGGCGCGGTGCTTGATCTTGTTGATGCGCGCGATGACCGCGCAATGTTGTGGGTCAAAGACGAAGACACCGCCGCGCTGTCACCGGATCAGAGGCGCGTCGTGCACAACATCGGCCGCTGCCCGTGGCTCGTGCAGCCGCTGTCCGCGCCCGCCGGGGCGGGCAAGACCACCTCGATGCGCGCCCTCGTCACCGCCGCACACCGCCGGCGCGGCGCGACGGTACTGGTGTTGGCCCCGACCGGAAAAGCTGTCGACGTCGCGGTGCGTGAAGGTGCCGGAGACGACGGTTTGACGATCACTAAAGCCCTTCAATTGCTGCGCAACAACCAGTTGGAGCTCAGGTCTCAAACCATGGTCATCGTTGATGAGGCCGCCATGGTCGGCACCGACGACCTACGTCAACTGCTCACCGCTACCACCGCCGTCGGCACCAAGACGGTCCTGGTCGGCGACGCCCACCAGCTGGCCCCGGTCAAGGCTCGCGGCGGTGTGCTCGCCCAACTCTGCACCGACCTGCCCTGGACACAACACCTTTCCGAGGTCTGGCGCATGCGCGACGCCAACGAACGCACCGCCTCCCTAGCGATGGGTAACGGCGGACCCGCACCCATCAGACGCGCGGTTGAGTGGTACCGCACTCATGACCGCCTGCACTGCGGGGACCCGATCACCATGGCCGCCGACGCACTCGCCGCCTACAAAACCGACACCGCCACCGGAAAGGACGCGCTACTGGTGTGCGACACCACCGAAATGGCCGACGCGCTCAACGAGCGCCTCGACGCGAACGCACCCACACTGACGGGCGCGCGCGGACACCAGATCGGTGTCGGTGACCTCATCCTGACCAGGCGCAACGACCCCACCATTGACCTACGCGGCCCCAATGGCATTGCCGGCCATTTAGATTCGATTCGCAACGGCAACCGATGGCGGGTGGCCGCCATCGACCGGGCCGGAAATCGCGTCGCCGCCGAACGCCTCGATGACGGGGCCCCCACCGTCTTCGAGAATGAGTACCTGCGCGAACACGTCAGTCTGGGCTATGCCGTTACCGTGCACACCGCCCAGGGCGTCACCGCCGACACCACACACGCGGTGCTTGGCGAAAACACCACCCGCTCACTGCTCTACGTCGCGATGACCCGCGGCCGCCACACCAACACCCGCCCACCTCTACGAGCGCACCATCGGTGACAGCGAATACGGCCACCACGAACCCGGCGGCACCCCGCGGCACCAGTCGAGACGCCGCCAGCCTCATCCGCGCCATCCTAGCCAACCACGACCAAGCACCAGTCACCGCACACGACTACGCCGCACAAACCCCCGGCGCAGCGCTACCCGACCGCGTCCGCTCACTTCTCAACCGCCGAACGACAGCCGCACAACGTCGACGAGCAACCTATGAGACCTGGCGCACCGAAGCAGAAAACCACGCACAGTCCATGAGCCGAGCCCGCGAACGCGCCACCAGCAAGCGCCGGGACCGCAGCCCAGACACAGGAATCGAGCTCTAACCCAAAAGCTGAAGCCGGCTCCAAGCCTGCGTGCCTCACCTCTTCGTCCCGAACGACGCCACCAGCGGGTTTGAGAACGATGGGGGCGCTCGAACGGTTTAAGGCTGCACGTCAATCCGTTGATTTCGTTGGCGAAAGATAAGCATGAACGACGCTACTGCGGACTGGCTGCGGACTGAGGTATGGCACGGCGGAACGCTGTCACTCGGCGGAGAGAGCGGGCGCTGGCCGTGCGAGGCGCAGGCCGCTACCGCGCGGAGGGGCTATCCCCACCCCTGCCGATGGGCCGCGAGTGCAACCTAAAGGTCTGAGGGTGACTGGCTGGTCTGCGCCCGGAGTCTGACGCGTATGTCGCCATCACCCATCTCACCGAAGCCTGATCCTGAGTAGCGTGGGCACTTGGTGGTCGTCTGACCATGCTTGGCATGGTCTGAACGGAGACCTCATTGACCGCCAGCGGGATAGGCAAAGTACTCGGGTTCGGCCTTTTCGCACTGATGCTCGGTGCGGTCGCTGGATGCGGCGCTAACAGCAAGGAGCCGAAGGTGACCTCTACTTCCACGCCGACCGCTGCGGGCGGTGTCACGCCCGCCCAGGCGCGCGAGATCGCCAAGGACGCCTACGTTTACGGGTTCCCCATCGTCGATGGCAACCGCATTCAATACGCGTATTTCGCTGATCCGAAAAACCCTGAATACAAGGGCGCGTGGAACCAGATTCACAACACCGCCAGGGTGTTCACCCCAGCCGACACCGCCGTGCAGACACCCAACTCGGACACTCCGTACTCGTTCCTCGGTGCTGATCTGCGAGCCGAGCCGCTGGTGCTGACTCTCCCGGCCATCGAAGCGGGCCGGTACTACTCCATCCAGTTCGTCGACGGCTACACCTACAACTTCGCCTACGTCGGGAGCCGCACCACCGGCAACGGCGGCGGCAAGTACCTACTCGCCGGACCCGGCTGGCACGGCGAGAAGCCCGCTGGCATCAACGCGGTCATCCAGGCCGACACCGATTGGGCGCTCGGCATCTATCGCACCCAATTGTTCGGCCCCGACGACCTCGACAACGTCAAGAAGATCCAGGCCGGATACCAGGTCGAACCTCTGTCGGCATTCCTGAACCAACCCGCGCCCGCCGCGCCGCCCGCGCTGGACTTCGCCGCACCGCTGACACCCGATCAGGAGAAGACCGACCCGCACTTCTTCAACATCCTGAACTCGGTACTGCGCTACGCGCCCGTGCTCCCCTCGGAGAAGGACCTGCGCGCCCGGTTCGCCACCATCGGAATCGGACCGGACGGCACTTTCAACGCCGACACCCTGACACCGGAGATGCGCACCACCATCGAGGGCGGCATGGCCGATGCGTGGACCGAACTGGGCACCTTGGAGAAGGAGAAGATCAACACCGGCCAAGTGACGGCAGCCGATCTGTTCGGCACCCGCCAGGCCCTCAACGGCAACTACGTCTACCCGGATGGCCGGGGCGGTCCTCGGCATCTACGGCAACACCGCAGCCGAAGCAGTGTATCCCCGCTTCGCCAACGACTCCACCGGCGCACCACTCACCGGGTCCAGCAAGTACACCTACCGCTTCCCGCCCGGACAACTTCCCCCGGTCAATGCGTTCTGGTCACTGACCATGTACGAGATGCCCGCCAGCTTGCTGGTCGCCAACCCGATCAACCGCTACCTGATCAACTCACCGATGCTGGACACACTGGCCAAGGACCCCGACGGGGGCATCACGCTCTACATCCAGAACCAGTCACCCGGACCCGGCAAGGAATCCAACTGGCTACCCGCGCCGCAAGGACCATTCCAAATGTTCGCTCGGCTGTACTGGCCGAAAGACGAAGCCCTCAACGGGCAGTGGAAGCCACCACAACCGCAAAAGACCTGATCGGCTAAGCGGCTGGCGCTTAGTTGAGTCAGTTTACGACGTCACCGCTTAGCACGCGGTAGACCGTGGCGCGACTGACGCCAAGAGTCGCCGCAATGGTTGTGGCCGACTCGCCGCTGTCGTGCATGCGGCGAGCCAGCGCAGACTTCTCGTCAGTCAGTGCTTTGGGACGACCGATGGACTGACCGCGCGCCCTACGGGCATCCCGAGATGCCGTGCGGCGCTCGCGGCCAAGTTCCAACTCAAGCTCGGCGAGGCTGGCAAGCACTCCGGCCACCATCCGCCCGGTCGCGTTGGCCGTGTCAATGCCCTCACGCAGCGACCGCAGCACGATGCCCCGTTCTCCGAGCTCCCGAATGGTGGTCATCACCTCGGCGGCGTTGCGGCCCAGACGGTCGATGCCGACGACCACGATGGCATCGCCTTCCCGCGCGTAGTCCAGCAGCGCGGCAAGCCCGGGGCGCTGTGCCCGCGCCGACGCACCAGACAGCTTGTCGGTGTACACCCGATCCGCGTCCACGCCAGCAGCCGTAAGCGCATCAAGCTGTTGGTCCAACGACTGGTGCTCCGTGCTCACCCGTGCGTACCCGAGTTGAGCGCCTGTGGCCGTCGAAGCGGCTGCGGTGGTCATGCCCCAAGTATGTCTCATAAGTCGCAGAAGCGCAAGTTATGAGGCAACCGATTTGAGGCGATTTCTGAGACAGCGCGACGTGGGCATTCCTGTCGCACAGTCGTGGTCGGCTCAAGGTGTCCGAAACGTTAGTTTTGAAACTTGCAGGCACCCGACCGAGCACACCCTTCGTAGAGGCGCGTCTCGGGAGCGCGTGCATCAGGTCGTTTCGTAGTGCACGGGCCGATTACCGGGCGGGCAGCGTCGCTGCTGTGTTCGGCGTCCGCGCCCCCGCATGCGTCCGAAGCTGTCACCGTCATCACGTCATTAGCCGATAGGACGAGGATTGCCGCGCTGATAGCCGAGCCGTCGGCGGCGCGATATAGATACGCGTTCAAACGGGGATGACAGGGTGGCTACCCGCTTAGTCTCAGGCATGGATCGTATCTGGCAGTGGGCGTGGGATCGATACGGACCGAGATATTCGTGGGCAATCTACGCGGGCACCGTCGCCGTGCTAATGCCGGTCTACCTCGTTCTGTCGTTTGTCGTAGTCGCTTTCGAAAGCTCCGGTCAGTACGTTGAGACGGCCTCCGTCACCGTTGTTGCCGTGCTAGTGCTGGTGTACGTGATGATTCTTCCCGGCCTGGGCGAGAGCCGCCTCTATGAGCGTTGGGCAGCCGATCACGGTGGCGATCGGGCCAGGGCGCTGGACGCGACCTACGCCTGGACCCGGGAGGCGGTCGCCCGGGGGGTGGGGGCCAACGCTGTCGTAATCGCCTTGCTATTCGTTGTTGTCGGTGCGATCGCCGGGGCGAGCGGGTCGCGGTTAGTCCAGTACGCGATCATGGGCGCCGCTTCAGGAATTGCCGTGGTGGTGATCGCCGTGCATAGCTTCCCGGAGGCTGCGTTGCGGCCAGTACGCGTCGCCATCACCGGTGACACGGGGATTGGCGACAGTTTGCCCCGATCTCGCCCTACTTTTGCCACGTGGTCGAACGTGTCCATGCTTACGGGTGCGTTCTCGTTCGCCGTCGCGGGCGCCATGTTGGCGGCTGTCATTGATCGGGCCAGTGAAGTCCCCGTGCTCTGCATCGTGATCGGGTGTGCGTTGACGCTTGGATTCGGGGTGCCGATCACGGTCGGCACCGGGTTCGCACCGTCTCTGCGACCGATTCGCGACCTTGCCGAAGGAACCGAACGTGTTGCGGCAGGCGATTACAGCCAACGCCTGCCTGTGGTTCAAGACGATGACCTCGGTGCGCTAACGGCGTCGTTCAACCGCATGCAGGCGGGTTTGGCTGAGCGGCAACGACTTCAGGCGGCGTTCGGGACCTACGTTGATCCAGCCCTGGCGGCGCGGCTACTCGAGCAGGGTGACGACATCTTCACCGGTGAACGCCGCGAGGTAAGCGTGATGTTCGTCGACGTCCGCGACTTCACCCCGTTCGCCGAGGCCAACACCGCCGAGGACACCGTCGCCCGGCTCAACGCCCTGTTCGAGATCGTGGTGCCTGCCGTCGTCGACGCCGGTGGGCACGTCAACAAGTTCCTCGGCGACGGCGCTCTGGCCGTCTTCGGCGCCCCGAACGATCTTGCGGACCATGCCGACGCCGCTGTGACGGCAGCGGTGCTGATTCACCGCCTTGTCGCCGAGCGGTTCGGCGGCGGGCTTCGGATCGGTATCGGCATCAACTCCGGTAAAGTGATCGCCGGGACCATCGGCGGGGCAGGCAAGCTGGAGTTCACTTTGATCGGGGACACCGTCAACGTCGCTGCGCGCGTTGAGCAGCTCACCAAGACCACCGGCGACACGATCCTTCTCACCCAGCAGTGCGTCGACGCCTTGGATTCTCGACCGCCCGGACTCATCGACCGGGGATTCCATGTCCTGAAAGGAAAGTCAGCCGCCGTGCAGGTCTTCAGCCTCGACCGCGAGACTGACGCGCGGGTTGAGCTCACTAGCTAAGGGACCTGGATCAAGCCTCTGCTGGCAAACTGCGCAGACGAGCCGGCAACCGACGGCTTCGACGCGGACGTTGTCACGGCCTTGTCACATGTAGGTGCGAATTCAGAGAGTCAACGGGGAACGGCTTGAGACAGTTTCCGCTGGTCATTGCAGTTCTAGAGTCGTTGCGAGACAAGCGAATTCACCCCATGTCCGACTGGGGGCCAAGTGGTCCAACGACCGCCAAAACCGTTGCCGCAACATAGGAGCATCTGAGATCAAGGACGAAATCGCAGGTCAGACGCCCTACTTCGGGGACTAAATACCCTCGTCCACGACCCGATATCACTCG
>JAOPWC010000039.1 GCA_025965895.1 Mycobacterium sp. | reverse complement strand
GCGACCGGCCCACCGCCTGGATCGCCGAGGGTCTGTTCGGCTATCTGCCGCCGGAAGCCCAGGACCGCCTGCTGGACAACATCACCGCGCTCAGCGCCGACGGCAGCCGACTGGCCACCGAAACCGTTCCGGACATGTCGCATTTGGATCTCGAAAAGGCCCGGGAAATGATGCGCAAAGCCACCGCCAAATGGCGTGACCACGGCCTCGGACTGGAGTTTGCGGACTTGGGATACGAGGGCGAGCGTAATGAGGTGCCCACCTACCTGGAGAACCAGGGCTGGCGGTCGGTCGGTACGCCGATGAGTCGGCTCTTGGCCGACAACGGACTAGCGGCCATGCCGCACAGCAGCGACTGGCATCCGATGGCCGACACCGTCTACTACACGTCCGTCTTGAGCAAGTAGCCGACCACGATGCCCCCGGGGTCGCCCCGCTACATTGGGCCACCGCGCCACCGTCGATGACAAGTGCGCCAAGAAGTTCAAGCGCTCTATGCCTGGGTACACAGACGAAATAGAGTTTCAGCGCATCTTGCTCAACGCCGGTAAGAACGCCCATCTGAGTCCGCGGCGCTGCCGCTCCCGCCGTGAGAAACACGACCCGGTATGGCTCCCGTCACAGCCGCAGCTGTCATAGCGCGTCGGAGGAATAGCGCCCGAATAGTCGTCCACTCCGCCAGTAGAGTGCGCGAATAGAGTGCGCCACAACAGCTACGGTAACGCGTTCACCAAATCAGAACGATGAGGCCAGTGGTTTGTTGGCGGTGCGCTTCTCGGCCCTGCGGGCCTCACGCTCGAGCCGGCGCTGCTTGACCGCCTCGCAGTTGTCGCAGCCCTCCTCGAGCTCCTCGACGAGTAGGCCGAGGTCGTCGCCGCGGCCTCGCCGGTGATGTCCTCATGCTCGAAGATGCGCCACTTCTTCAGGATCGGCATCACCACGTCATCGAGAAAGATCCGCGGGTCGAAGACACGCCGACCGCGATGTTCACGGCGCTACGCCGGAAGTCCGGAACGGTGTAACCGGGCATCTTGAAGTGGAGCACGTGGTGCAGCGAATCGACTGAGACAGGATCTGATCACTCCCGGTTGTCTAGAAACGAGACAGCCCGCGTCAGCGCTCAGCACAGGCCCCAGCCCCGTGGCTCTTGATCACATCGGAGGTCTGTATCGCCGGCGCGACCGCTGCTATCGGAGCAGAGGCCGCGGTTCAGCCAGGCTCAGTACGATCGACGGATCAGGTCAGATGTTGGTGGATGTGCCGCGCGCCAAGGTCGACATCAGGATGTGAGAGGGCAACCAGATGGCGGTGCTGACTCCTCAGCACGAAGACTTTCCACGGTGGTACCAAGATGTGCTGACCAAGGCGAAGCTGGCCGAAAACGGTCCCGCGCGCGGAACGATGGTTATCCGGCCGAACGGCTACGCGATATGGGAGCGGATGCAGGCGGAGGTAGACGGGCGGATCAAGGCCGCCGGCGCCCGGAACGCGTACTTCCCGTTGCTGATCCCGATGAACTTCTTCGAACGCGAGGCTGACCATGTCGAAGGATTCAGTCCCGAGCTTGCCGTCGTGACGCATGGCGGAGGCAAGAAATTGACCGAGTCGCTTGCCATCCGCCCTACAAGCGAAGCAGTCGTCGGTGAGTATATGGCCAGATGGGTCGACAGCTATCGCGACCTACCGCTGCTACTCAATCAATGGGCCAATGTCGTCCGGTGGGAACTACGGCCGCGAATCTTCCTGCGCACTACGGAGTTCTTGTGGCAGGAAGGCCACACCGCGCACGCCACGGAATCCGACGCGCGGCAGTATGCTCGCGGCATCCTGCACGACGTGTACGAGGATTTCATGCGCAGCGTCCTGGCCATGCCCGTGATCGTTGGCCGCAAGACTGCCAAGGAGCGGTTCGCAGGTGCGGCGAACACCATGACCTGCGAGGGCATCATGCGCGACGGCAAAGCGCTGCAGATGGGAACGTCGCATGACCTTGGCCAGAGATTCAGCCGCGCCTTCAACATCAGCTACTCCAGCGCCACGGGCTCGACCGAGCTTTGCTGGACCACCTCATGGGGCGCGTCGACACGGATGCTGGGGGGACTCATCATGTGTCACGGCGATGACTTCGGGCTCGTCCTGCCGCCTGCGCTGGCACCTGTCCAGGTCGTCGTCGTGGTCGTCAAGGACACCGATGGTGCGGTCATCGGCGCCGCCGCGGCCCTGGTTGAGGAGCTGCAGGTGCGGGGCGTGCGGGTAACACTGGACGACAACGTCGCACAGGGCTTGGGCTGGCGCGCCACCGAGTGGGACTTGCAGGGCGTGCCGATCCGGGTGGAACTCGGCCCGCGGGACCTCGCAGAGAATGCGGCCCTGCTCTATCGGCGGGACACCCGCGACAAGAACAAGGTGGGTCTCGACAGCGTCGTTGCCGAGGTGCACCGGCTGACAGGTCGTATCCAGATGGACATGCTCGAGGCGGCGACTGCACGCCGCGATGCGCTAATCTCCGACTGCACGACACTCAACCAGGCGCGCGACTCGGCGCATGCGGGCGTCGCCCGCTTGCCTTGGAAGTTGGTCGGCGCGTCCGGCGAACACGACCTCGCCACCAGTGGCCTCACGGTGAGGTGCCTGCGACTCAGCGACGGATCACTGCCCGAGACCGACGACGACTCGGATGCCCTTGCCTATGTTGCCCGGGCCTACTGAATTACCGTCGAGCGTCACAGAAAGAGCAGCGCCGGTGATATCAATTTCCCAACTGCGGGGCTGAGGCGCGGCGCGGCTTTATAAGGGATCGCGGGCGGCGGGGCATGACATGCACCGGGGTCCGCCGCGGCCGGTGCCCAGCTCGCACGCCGCGATCGGCAGTACCTCGATCCCGAAATCCTCCAACCGCGAGTTGGTTTCGACATTTCGCTCAAAGGCGACGACTACGCCGGGGGCCAGCGCCAGCGTGTTGTTGCCGTCGTCCCATTGCTCACGCTCGGCGGTAATCGGATCGAGGCCGGTGTCGATCACGCGCAGTTTCGAGATCCCCATCGCATTCGCCGCCGCCTCGACGAACGGCGCCGCATCGGCGATCACCACGCCGTCGGCGATGCGCTTGATGGTGAAGGCCGACAACGTGTCGACGACGTTCGGATACATCACCACAGCATCGGTGTCGACCATCGTGCAGACCGTGTCCAAATGCATCTGCGCCCGTTCCTGAGCGATAGGCACCGCCAATACCGTATGCGCCAGGTCGTCGTCGAACAGGCTGCGCGCCAGGGCTTCCGCACCCGCGGGCGTGGTGCGCTCCCCCACACCCACCGCCACCACGCCGGGTGAAAGCAGCAGCACGTCGCCGCCCTCCACCGGCGCGGTGTGCGACTCGTAGGCCCGCCGCACACCGCGGAATCTTGGATGATGCGCGTAGACGATGTCGGTCAATGACGTCTCGCGGGCCCGAGCCGGCAGCGCCAACGACGTGATCGCCACCCGCGGCCCGATCCAGAACGACGAGTCGCGGGTGAACAGCAGATTGGGCAGCGGGTCGATCACGAAGTCGGCGCCGTGATGCATCCGGCGCACCAAGGACAACTCCGCGGACTTGCTGAACGGCAACTCGGTGAACGTCATCCCCGCCATCAGCACATGCGCCAGCGCCGCAGGCTCGAGTCCACGCAGGTACTCCGAAAGTTCTTGGGCCAGAGGATGTCCCAGGCGACGGGCATCCACCGCTGCGGCGATGCCATGCATCCGCGCGGCTCCGCTTTGCAACGCCTCGGTGAGCAGATCGGCCAGCAGCATGACCTCCACGCCGCGGGAGCGCAGCAACGCGGCGAACGCGTCGTGTTCTTCCTGGGCCCGCGTGACCCAGGGCAGCCCGTCGAAGAGCAGTTTGTCGTTGTTGCGAGGCGTGAGGCGCTGCAGCTCTGGCCCGGGACGGTGCAGGATCACCGACCGTAGCCTGCCCACCTCGGAGTTGGAGCCGAGGACGATGTCGCTCACAGATTTCACGGTATCGCGTGTGAGTCAACCTCAACTATGGTTGAGGTGACATGGATGAACATGAGCTCTCACCCGGCGAGCTCGCCGGCCGCAGCGGCGTGGCGATTTCCGCGCTGCACTTCTACGAGCGCGAGGGACTGATCGTCAGCAGGCGCACCTCAGGCAACCAGCGGCGGTACACCCGCGACGCCCTGCGCCGCGTGGCGTTCATCCGGATGTCGCAGCGCCTGGGCATTCCGCTCGCGAAGGTCCGCGACGCGATGGCCACGCTGCCGGTTGACCGGATGCCGATGAGCAAGGACTGGGCGCGGCTGTCGGCGGGTTGGCGCCAGGATCTCGACGACCGCATCGTGCATCTGCAGCGACTGCGCGACAACCTGGCCGACTGCATCGGCTGCGGCTGCCTGAGCCTGCGCAGCTGCGCGTTGTCCAACCCCGGCGACATCCTTGCCGAACGCGGCCCCGGCCCGGTTCGGCTTCAGTGAGCTCGAACAGCCGTGCGATAAACTGGGCGCGATGACGTTCGCGGTTCAGGGCACCCTGTTCGACCATGCCGACCGTCGCTGGCTGTGCGACGGGGCGTGGATCGACGTGTGCTCGGGCTGGCTCACCGACTGCGATTCGCTGCTCGAGGAACTCAGCGAAACGACGCCGTGGCGTGCCGAGCGCCGCCCAATGTACGACCGCGTCGTCGATGTGCCACGGCTGCTCAGCTTCCACGACCTCGACAGCGAGCCTCTCCCACATCCCCGGATCGGCGAACTCCGGGACCGGCTGAACGACCTCTACGCCGACGCCCTCGGTGAGCCGTTCACTACCGCCGGCCTATGCCTGTACCGCGACGGCAACGACAGCGTCGCCTGGCACGGCGACAAAATCGGCCGCGGCCGCAAGGAAGACACCACGGTGGCGATCGTCAGCCTCGGCGCCACGCGGGTGTTCGCGCTGCGGCCGAAGGGCGGCGGCCGGTCGTTACGGCTGCCGCAGGGTCACGGCGATCTGCTGGTGATGGGCGGATCGTGCCAGCGCACCTGGGAGCACGCCGTCCCGAAAACCACCAAACCGTGCGGACCGCGCATCAGCATCCAGTTCCGCCCCCACAACGTGCGCTGACCGCCTCAGCCGCGCACCGCCGCGACCGCGTCGCTCAGCAACGCGCAGGCGCGGTCGACGTTCACCGGGGCCACCGGCTGGTTGGGGATCAGCAGTGGGTTGGCAGCGACGAGCACCAGGTAGTTGTCGAGATATGCGACGTAGTTGTACAACTCGCCGGAGCGGGTCTGGTCACCGAGCGTGGCCTCCAGCACGCGGTGTGTCCCGATGGTGTGGCCTCCGTCGATGTGCGGCGCGTCGATCACGTCGACGACACCGTGCAGGCTGCCGCCCGAGAACGTGACGCGCTTGCACTTATCGGTCATCGACGCGTCGAACGGAACTTGCTGCGAAGTCTCGACCGCGAGCGCGATGAAGCGATTTCCCTCCCCTTCCGCGGAGACAGCGGCCATGTTGCCCTCCAGTCCTGGAGGAAGCGTCTGACCCGCCGCGTACTTGGCGCAGTCCGGTGGATCGAAAGTGATGCCGTCAGGGAGCTTTTGGGCTGTCAGCAGCCTCGGGTCTATGCCTGTCGGCCCCGTCGTGATGACCTTGAACTGCGGGCCGAACGTCGACTTGACAGAAAAAACCTTCGCGATATCGATGTGTTGGTTCTGTGCCGAACTGTCCGATGAGCACCCCGCAGAAGCCAGCAGCCCGAGACCGCAGACGATAACCAGCAGCACCCTTCTCATCGGCATCCGCGCAATGTACCTAATGCCGGTGACTCATCCTCGCAACGTCCTCACGGTTCGGACGAGGAAAGCGGACGAGAATTCCGGCGGCAGTTGCGGTTGCGTCGAGCCGGGATCGGTCACCACGGTGACGAATGCCAGGTAGTCGCCGAGGTAAGCGATGGCGGTGTGGGCTTGCGAATCGGTTTCGGTTCCGCCCTCCACAACGGTGCGCGTCTCGGTGTCCATCGCCCACGTGGCCGCACCGTCGATCTGCGGAGCGGCTGTCAACTGGACGGTCGCAGTGGTCCGGCCTGACGCCATTGACCACCGGCCGCAGTCGGCAACGACAGCCGGATCCAACGCCACGGGCGGTGCCGGGGACGAGGCCACCACGACGTAGACGATGCCGCCGGGCCCCGATCCGGAGAGGCCCCGCGGGGCTGCGCCCTGCCCGCCGAGCGGATCGGCCAACGATGCGCACTGGGCGGGATCGGCAGACCAGTCCTGCCCGAAGCCCCAGAACCGCGTCGGTGACGACGAGCCGTTGGCGTCGGCGACCTCGAAACCCGGCGGGAAGGTCCCGCGCAGCCGCCGGATGTTGACTGGGTTGATGTCTAGAGCGTCGCCGGCGGGCTTGGAGGCTGGAGTCGCCGAGGGGGACTGACCCGGCGGCACACCCGCACACCCGACTACCCACAACGCAGCCGACACGCTGAACCCGAGCAGGCGCACGCCCCTTCTTGCCATAGATAACGCTTAAAATTTCCTGGGAACGAATCGCCGACGAAAAGCGATGTATCTCGGTGGGGATACCCGCGTAATCTATAGATGGGAGGCGAGGTTATGCGCAAGTCTTTGGCCCTCGCTGCCGCGGCACTCGCCATGTGCGGCGTCTTGGCCGCACCCGCTGGGTTAGCGTCGGCCGATTCGGCACAAGCCACAATCCAGCAACTGGAAGCTCAGGGCTACACCGTCAACATTGACAAGGTTGGCAGCGGCCCGCTCGACAAGTGCGCCGTTACAAGTGTCCGCAACCCGAATACGGACACCCAGTTGGTGCGTACCGGCGGTCGCGGTCCCGACGGGGGACGGTCCTACCTCGTGCCCATCATCATCAGCAAAACGGTCCAGGTGTCCCTCTACTGCGGGTCTTGAACTTCTCCGCTCACGTTCTTGAGGTCGCCTTCTCCATCAGTTTGTGCTGTCCGGATTTCTCGCGGTATTTGAATTTAACGAGATGAATCGGCGATTGATCTCAGCCGACTTTCGACCACATTCTGGCATTTCGCACCGTCGTGTCGGTCCGGCCCCGGGCGCAGCAGGTGCTGTACACGACGATCTACGTGGACGAGGTCTGTCAGTCAGCACCCGTCTGCCACGCATGGTTGAAAGACAAAAGACGCCCCCATTGTGTGGGAAGCAGCGACTTCCCGTACACATTGTGGGACAACAACATCGCTGGTCGAGCGGCTGAGATGGACGACGCGGCATGCGCTCAGGTCCGTTGGCAGCGGCCGCGCGCAGCGCTCCGCCGACCCGCTCGGGGGTCTCCCAGGTAGCCTGTGCCCAGCCTCGGCGATGGTTGGCTTTGGCGCCGTGTCCGGGTAGTCGAGCGCTGTCACGTCGAAGTCGTCGAGCAGAGGCGGTAGACGGTCAAAGCTCGCTTTGAGTTGATCAAGCCATGAAAAAGCACCACCCGCGTGCGGTGACGGTGTTCGGTGACCACGCCCGGCATAACGACAATCCGGCTGTGACATGCGCAAATGCCGAGAACCCCGGACACCTCCTAGAGTGTGTGTGTCGGCGCAGGCCCTTGCGGTCTGCAGGGGCGGTCCCACAACTCGAGGGGGAAGCGCGATGAGCGAAGCCGACCGCCACGGCGGGGCTCCGGAATCCTTTCCACAGTTACGCATGAACCGCAGGACATTCGTCGGGGCATCCCTGGCAGTGGGCGGCGCAGTAGCCAGCACTCCGTTGCTGACCTCCTGTGAGAGAGCTGAAAGCAACGGTGACGCCCAAGAATCCGCCGTCGTGCATCTGCGGATAAACGGCGAGGCCAAAGAGATCGCTGTCGACAACCGCACGTCGCTTCTGGACATGCTGCGAGAACGCGCCGGTTTGACGGGAACCAAGAAAGGCTGCGATCAAGGCGCCTGCGGAGCCTGCACCGTCTTGCTGAACGGCACACGGGTGGTCTCCTGCCTGACGCTTGCGGTAATGCACGACGGCGCTGACATAGTCACGGTGGAGGGCCTGGCCAAGGACGGCCGGATGCATCCGCTCCAGCAGGCCTTCATCGACGAGGACGCTTTCCAGTGCGGCTATTGCACGTCCGGGCAGATCGTTTCAGGTGTCGGCTGCATCAAAGAGGGGCACACCGGCTCGGCAGCCGAGATACGAGAATGGATGAGCGGCAATATCTGTCGGTGCGGTGCCTACACCAACATCGTCTCGGCCATCGCCAAGACGGCCAACGGGGCCTGACCGAGCGATGTTCCCGTTCAGGTTCACCAAGGCGGCCGATGAGCGCTCGGCATTCGCGGCGGCACGATCCGGTGCGGTCTTCATCGCGGGCGGCACGACGCTCCTCGACTTGATGCGCGAGACCGTTGTTCGGCCCACGGCGCTGGTCGACATCAACGCGCTGCCGTACCGCGCGATCGGTCTGCGGTCCTCGAGCCTGCGGATCGGCTCGTTGGCACGAATGTCGGAAGTAGCCGCACACCCTGATGTTCGTCGTGAATTCCCCGTCATCGCACAGGCGTTGGAACTCAGCGCGTCAGCCCAGGTGCGCAACATGGCGTCGATCGGGGGCAACCTGCTTCAGCGGCCACGCTGCCTCTACTTCCGTGACGTGTCGGCCGATTGCAATCGCAGAACCCCCGGCGCTGGCTGTTCGGCTATCGGCGGAATCAACCGCGGCCATGCGATTTTAGGGGCAAGCCAGCAGTGCGCGGCAACGCATCCCTCCGACCTCGCGGTCGCGCTCACCGCGCTTGACGCCACCGTAGTGGCCCGAAACGCCGATGCGGAACGCAGGATTCCCATCGGCCAGCTTTTCCGTGCGCCGGAAAGCACGCCCGATCAGGAACACAACCTTGCCCGTGATGAACTCATCGTCGCAGTGGAGATCCCGACGGGACCCGAGATGCGTCGGTCGGGATACCTCAAGGTGCGCGATCGCCAGTCGTTCGAGTTCGCGTTGGCCTCGGCGGCGGTCGCTATGGACATTCAGCAGGGCACGATCCGGCGGGCCCGCGTGGCAGCCGGCGGCGTGGCGACAGTGCCATGGCGACTGCCGGCCGTCGAGCAGGCGCTGGTGGGACGCGCCCCGAACGACGCACTGTGGAAGACCGCATCCGCCCGGGCCGCTGATGGAGCAAAACCTCTGTCGGACAACGCATTCAAGGTCGAACTTCTCAGACGCACCGTTGAGCGACAACTCATGACCGTAGCGGCCATGCCATGACGTACCCCGTCCGTGAGCCCGGACCAATCGTGGGTCAGCCAGTTGTCCGGGTCGACGGCCGCCTCAAGGTGACGGGGGCCGCGCGATACGCCGCGGACAATCCCACTCCGAACGTCGTCCACGGGACATTGGTCTGCAGCACGACCCCGAGCGGGGATGTGGCGCGAGTCGAGTCCGATGCGGCGCTCAAACACCCCGGAGTCCTCCGGGTCCTGACCGACTTCACCGGCGTCACTTTGCCTTTCGACCCACGGAAGGTCGCGTTCTTCGGGCAGCCCGTCGCGGTCGTAGTCGCCTCGACGTTGGAGGCGGCCAGGCACGGGGCCTCCCTGGTATCCGTGCGGTACTCCGGCGGCCATGCGCTGACGGACATTGATGCACCCGAGGCGTCCGCCATGGCTGGTCAAAGCACGCGAGACTACTCGCGCGGCGACGCCGACGGCGTACTTCACGCGTCTGCTGTGGTCACCGACCGCAACTACACAATCGCCCGCAACAACCACAACCCGATGGAGTTGCCGGCCACGATCGCCACCTGGACCGGGGACCAGCTGACGGTGTGGGACAAGGTCCAGGGCATCAACTCCGCGCAGGAGTCGCTGGCGACCGCATTCGGCGTTCCGGTCGGAAACGTGCGGGTGATCTCGCCGTTCGTCGGCGGGGCTTTCGGCAGCGCCGGCCGGACGTGGCCGCATCAAATGCTCGCCGCCTACGCCGCCCGGGTGATGGGTCGCCCGGTCAAGCTGGTGCTGACTCGCAAGGAGATGTACAGCGGGGTGGGATACCGACCAACCAGCCGCCAGCGGTTGGCCATCGGCGCCGATCGATCCGGCCGGATCACAGCGATGGTTCACGACGGCCGCACGGAGACTGCCCGCTATCAGCTCTACGAGGACAGCATCACGGCCCTGCCGAAGGTCATGTACAGCTGCCCGAACATGCGCTCGACCTATCGCGTGGTTCCACTTGACGTCAACCTGCCGACCTACATGCGTGGGCCCGGCGCCACAACCGGCGCGTTTGCACTCGAGTCGGCGATGGACGACCTGGCGTATCTGCTGGGGATGGACCCGATCGAGTTGCGCCTACGCAACGAACCCGACCGCGACCAGACCACGGGCAGCCCGTTTTCCACGCGGCGGCTCACCGACTGTTTCCGACAGGGCGCCGCCAACTTCGGCTGGTCGCAACGCAATCCGACGCCCCGCTCGACCCGTGACGGTCATGAGTTGGTCGGCATCGGCATGGCGGCGGCCGGCTACCACACCGGAAGAAGCCCGTCGGACGCGTCGGTGCGTGTCAACGCGGACGGCACGGCGGACGTGCAGAGCGCGACCAGCGACATGGGACCCGGCACCTATACATCCATGGCGCAGGTCGCCGCGGACGCGCTCGGCCTACCGTTGGCCCAGGTGCGATTCGCGCTCGGTGACAGCCGCCTGCCGAAAGCTCCGCCGCATTCGGGTTCACGCACCATGGCCAGCGTCGGATCGGCGGTGTTCACTGCGGCGAACATGTTGCGTGACAGATTCATCCGCACCGCCGTGGTCGATCCCGGCTCACCGCTGAACGGGCTGGCACCGCAACAGGTGTCGGTCGCCGCGGGCCGGATGTTCTCAACCACTGATCTGTCGCGTGAAGAAGGCTACGACGAGCTGCTGCTTCGCCGCGGATGGCCGTACTTGGATCTGCAGCAGACGTGGTCGCCGGGAGACACCGACTCGCGCTTCTCGCTGTACGCCTACGGCGCAGTATTCGCCGAAGTCGCCGTGGACGAGGCGCTCGGGGTAATCCGGGTTCGGCGCGTGCTCGGATGCTATGACGCAGGACGGGTGATCAACCCAAAGCTTGCCCATAGCCAGGCGATCGGCGGCATGGTCGGCGGCATCGGAATGACCCTGTTCGAGAACACCCAGACCGACCACCGTGACGGACGCATCGTCAACGCGAACATGTCCGACTACCTCGTGCCGGTCAACGCCGATGTCTCTGCGCTGGATGCGCAATTCCTCTCCGGCGAAGACACGATCGCCGATCCGATCGGGGCCAAGGGACTAGGCGAGATCGTCATTGTCGGCGTTCCCGCTGCGATCGCGAACGCGGTCTTCAACGCCACCGGCAAGCGGATCACCGACCTACCGATCACCCTCGACAAGCTGCTTTAGGCAGCAGCGACCGCTGCGGTTGCGGTCAACGTTGGGCGTCCACTCCCCCGCCACCGTGGAACCCGCCGCCGCGCAGGCCCCTACCGCCGAAGCCGCCACCATCGTGGAAACCGCCGCCATCACTGCCGCCACGGCCGAAGCCCAAGCCGCCATCACCGAAACCGCCACCACCGAAACCGCCACCACCGAAACCGCCACCACCCTGGCCACCGCCGCCACCCCGGAAACCCCCGCCACCGCCGAAACCGCCACCGCCGACGCCGCCACCGCCGAAACCGCCACCTCCACCGAGCTCGCTCGCATGTACTGCGGCCGGCGCCACGGCGATGGTCTCGGTCCTCGGCGGCGCCGCGATCGATGGGGCGGCCTGCATCATGCCTGCTGCAACAATTGCAGCACCAGCAGTGCTAAAGGGCAGAATAGAAGTGTTCATGGCAATCCTCAGCGTCAATGGTCGCAACAACTGAGAAAGCTACGCCTTGAACGACGCCGGCAAACCGAAAATCGCGGAAATTAGCGGCGGCGGAAATAACTGAGTGTAAGTCGTAGATAATCGTAACGTTGCCTGTGAGAATGCCTGCCGTGCGAATATCGCGATCTTTAGAGTTCGTTGCCAATATTTAGTTAGGGACAGCAACTAGCTAACCAAGGATCACGAGCATTGAAAGCGCACTGCAGGGGGATGAAGCGCGATTTGCCCGCGACACAGAGCGTCGGCGTCGACACGCAGTCGTGGACCGTGCGGGCTTCAGTTTCGCGATGAGTAGGTACCGGCGGCTCCGCCGCTGCGCGCCTCATCGAGCTTCTTCGCCAGCGCGGCGGCGAAGGTGTGGGTGTCGCCCGGCCATCGCGCCGACACATAGTCGTTGTCGTCGACGACAAACGCGGGGCGCGAATCCGCAACGGTGTCGCGAGCCAGTCCTGACGTCTTCATCCGCCAATGTGGCGAGCCCGGAGTGACGTCGCGGAAGTCGGCGGGATCGGCAAGCGCGCGCGTTACCTCCTCCTGCACCGACATGTACCCGATGGGCTGGCCGGCCTCCTCTGTGTAGGTGCGGTAGTAGTCAGGATCCCAGAACCGGGTGACACGGGTGACCCGCCACGCCCGTTGCTCGAACGACCACGTCAGCGCCGTGGTTCTGCGGCCGTACAGGACCGAACGGCCCGTCGTGGGGTCGATGCTGCGGGCGGCGAGCAGAACACCGTGACAGATCGCAGCGACCGGGAGCCGACGAGAGAACGCGTCGACAACGAGCCGGTGAAGCGTCTGGCTGTCGATGTAACTGCGCATCCCCCGGGCGCGGTGGCCGCCGGGCAGCAGCAGCGCGTCGACGCCGTCGAGATTGGCCTCAGCCCAGGTCAGCGGATGCAGATACTCCACTGACCGCCGCATCGTGGCATATGCGCGGCGGCCGTCTTTGTTCGCCCGCAGCATGCGGCCGACAACAGATACCTGGCCGATCAACGGAATCGCAGACCAGAAATCCAGGCCGCGTCCGGTGACCATCATGTCGTCGGCGTCTGCCGCAGAGCCGCTTTGGGTCACGAACATCACTCGGTGACCGTGCTCGGTGAGCACCCGCCAGCTGACCGCGACCTCAGTCGGATCGAAGTCACGATCCGGTAGAGGGATCAAAACCGTACTCATTGCCGCTCCACGGAATCAGATGGTCCGCCGAATCGCCGCGGTGTCAAGAGCACGGCTACCAGTTGGTGAAGATGAGGTGGTTGAGAGCCAATGCGCCGACGACGTTGGCGGCAAGCCACCAGCGGTGCGACGACGCAGAGAGCAGCGCGGGCGCAGCGGTGAGCCAGATGCTGAACGGTAACCAGATCCGCTCAACCTCAGCCTTACTCAACATGCTCAGGTCCGCACACAGCATTGCGATCAAAGCGGCCAGCACGATCAGGTGCAGGCCGCATCGTCGGCCGATCGCGGCGCGATCGAACACCTTGCTCACTCCCGCGACGCTGCCCAGCCCTATCACGCATACCACTGACGCGAAATTAGCCCAACTCCAATATTGGAATGGTCGGTCATGGGCAACACCTTGCCAATAGCGTTGCTGCACAAGGGCGTACCCGTCGAACCACCAAAACCCGGCCCAAGCGAACACCCCCGTCACCGTTAACGCCGCCGGCACGGCGAGCGCCAGTGTGGTCAGCACTGCTCGTCGTTGCGGGGACGCCACCAGAACCGCCAGCGCAGGAAGGGCCATCAGCGTGAGGCCGTAGTTCAAGAAGATCCCCCACCCGAGCAGCAGACCGGCGGACACCGCGGCGAGTACCGGAAATCGTGTCGTACGCGTCGACGACAGCGCCAGTAACGCTATCCCCCACGCGGCCACTCCCACGAAATAACCGTCAGCAGACACCGCGATCCAAATGACCGTGGGTGCAAGCGAAACGAAAGGTGCTGCCCGGCGGGCGAGCACCTCGTCGGCCAACGCACGCACGGTGACGATCACCGCGACGGCAGCACTCGACCCGATCAGCACACAGAACGCACCGGCCCATGCGCCGCCGCGCAAGCCGATCCGGTCCAGCCACACGAAGGTCAGCAGCGCCCCCGGCGGATGGCCGGACACCTGAGTAATCCAGGAGTTCGGCTGAAAGTCCGGAATGCGACTCGAGAAAGTCCGTACGGCTGCGGGGATGTCTGTGATGGAACGCACTTCTCGGAGGTATTCATAGCGGTCCATCAGCCGTCCCGCGAACCCCCGCTGCCAGCCGTCAACCATCGCCAGTGAGAACGCCCAAGCGCAGGAGGTAGCCCAGGTGACGAATGTCAATGCACGCCAGGACAACCGCGCAGCGATGTTGGGTCCCCAGCACACGCCGGCTGCTCCTAGAATCACCGCGGTGATGGTGCCCCAGCCCACGTGAGGGTCCCACCACCCGAAGATGGGAGCCGTTCCGGAGAACGGAGGGACCCGCAGGGGCCTGTCGTGAAACAGCGGTGTGACGATCCCGAGGTGCAGGTACGGCACGACGAACGCCGCCACTGCTAACGCCGCGGCAAATTTCACCGCGACCACTTCGCGACGGGTCCTCACGATGCACGTCGAAGGCCAGTGGCGGTTCGTCATGGTTGGCGCATCGCACCCATCGGGTAACGCTGCGACACGGCCACCGCTGCCAAGATCAACACGATCGGAATCACCCAGTCTGTCCAGTCGGCCGTCTCAGGGGCCTCTACAGCGATGAGCCCAAGAATGGCGGTAGCGCCAAACACCAGGCCCCACATAAGTGTCAGGGTTCGGTGGGTTCGCTTGAATCCCCAGTCATTCCACATTTGCGGCGGCACCGACTCACGAGCGTACAGTTCGGTGAACGGCACAAACGCCAGAGAGGCGAGCGCCATTGCGGCCAACACCGCACTGGCCAGAGTGTTGGCGTAGGTGTCCATCCAGTCTCGGTCGTGGGCACCCACCACCATGCCGGCGATCGTGATAGCCATGAAGAACACGATCGTCACGACATCGAATAGTTTGAGGCCGCCGCGACCGACGGACACGCCGAGGATGACGGCAGAGATCACCGCGCACAGCGCGCCGTATAGCCACGTACTCGGGCTGTCTGCCACCACCCAATAGATGATCCACGGTGCGAATCCGGCGAATGCTGTTCCCTGCTCGCCGCTTGGCACTGCGCACCTCCTGGACGGGGCTATGTGTTACCGCAGCGCAAGGCCGGCATCATGCGGCAGATTACCGAACCAGGGAGGAAGATTCGCGCACTTCAGGCGGGGCGGCGACACCAGAACTGAATTCACCTGGATGGGGCACCGAATGAAATGAGTTGCCTCGAAGGTGCTCATCGAGCCGCCCGCGGGACCATACCGGCGATGAACCACCTAGTTCGGTGACGGGTTGGTGGAACTGCCTCCAGCGCCATGCAATTCACAACGCTTCAGCGGTTGAGACGTCAGATGTGCGTCGCCAGGACGCTGGCGAAGCCCCACCAGATCGGGTACAGATTCAGCGGCAGTGAAGCCCGTAGGTCTGCCGCCGCCGCTCGACGCGTAAGGTCCGCGCTACTGACCGCGAGAGCGGACGCCGCGGCAGCCGACGTTTTGAGCATGTGACGGTTGAAGAACAGCCATGACAAGGCGGCGTTGAACCGGTCGATGGTTGCGGCCGACGACACGGCGAATCATGTAGCGAAATCGGAAGTGTTTTCTCAGCGAACATCAAGGTCGGGACTTAGGTCCCCGGTTTAGCCCTGCGTTAGACTGCTTTCGCCTGCAAATACTTCCTCGTGAACCCGCCGATGCGCGGGCCGCTTCCGCCGCACTCAACGGACTCCGTTATTTGGGTAGCGACCGGCCGACAGCGGCGACAACAACAGCTCAATTCCCGGGCGGTTATCGCAGAGGACGGGCTACGATGCGCGACGATTCCGCCAGGCAAAGCGGGCCGATCGACAGGAGACATTCGAATGAAGATGACGGCCGCTATCAGCGGCGTGGCGATCGCCGCGGTGGCGTTGAGCGTCGGTTTGGTCGGCTGCAGTTCGAGCTCCAAGAGCAACCAGGCGTCGAGCACCACCACGACAACCACGAAGACCCAAGCCAAGATTCCGCAGCGCACCGACAATGCGCCCGGACCCAACCCGACGATCGCCAGCTATATCCAGGACAACGGAATCACTGAGACTCCTGTGCACCGCGGCGACCCGGGCGCGCCGACCATCAATCTGCCCTCCCCGGACGGCTGGGCCGACGCCGGCCAAGACACCCCTGATTGGGCGTACAGCGCCATCGTTTACAACGGCCCGGAGGCCGGAGACTACACCCCGAGCATCGTCGCGATCGTGTCCAAGCTCACCGGCAATGTCGACCAGCAAAAGATTCTCGACCTCGCACCAGGGGAATTGAACAACCTCAATGGATACAAGGCGATGGGCGACGGCCAGTCCAGCACACTGAGCGGGTTCCCTGCCTATCAGCTGGGGGGCACCTGGGTGCAGGACGGTCAGTCCAAGGTTGTGGCGCAGAAGACCGTGGTCATTCCCGCGAGCGACGGCGTGTATGTGCTCCAGCTGAACGCCGACGGACTCGAGGATCAACTCGGCATCGTCGGCGACGCGGCGAACACGATCGATAACCAGGCCACCGTCACGCAGTAGTTGAAAGGACGAGCACGCCGCTGCGGACAGATCCTCCCCGACCGGGTGGGGCCTCGGGCCGCCACGTCAGGCCCGCGACATCCTCGACGCCGCCTCGACCAGCTCGTCGGTCGGCCGCACACCCGTGTACCGCTTGAACTGCTCGGCGGCCTGCAGCGCGATCACCTGAGCACCCGTGATCACCCGCTTCCCGGCCTTCCGAGCCGCCACGATCAGCGGCGTCTCCGACGGCAGCGCAATGACGTCGAAGACCGCCTCGGCGGCATCGATCGTCGACGTGCTGAACGCGGTCTCATCTTGCTCTGGACCGCCCGCCATCCCGAGCGGGGTGACGTTCACGATCACCTCCGCCGTCAGTGATCCGACCTCCCGGCGCCACCTGTAGCCGAGACGCTCAGCCAGCGTGGGTCCGGTGTCCTCGTTGCGCGCCACGACAAAGCCCCTGAAAAAGCCGGCATCGCGGAACGCCGCGCCAACCGCGTTGGCCATCCCGCCGCTTCCCCGAATCAAAACCGACCAGTGAGGGTCGAGATTGTTGTCGCGAATCAGCCGCTCGACGGCGATGTAGTCGGTGTTCGACGCGGTCAGATGTCCGTCGTCGTTGACGATCGTGTTCACCGAATGGATGGCGTGCGCAGAGGGCTCGATGTCGTCGACCAGTGCGATCACATCTTCTTTGAACGGCATCGACACCGAACATCCCCTGATGCCGAGCGCCCGTACCCCGCCGATTGCCGCGATGATGTCCGTCGTCGTGAACGCCTTGTAGATGAAGTCCAGGCCAAGCTGCTCATAGAGATAGTTGTGAAACCGCGTGCCGATATTGCTCGGCCGCGCTGCCAATGAGATGCACAGCTTGGTGTCTTTGTTCAGAGACGGCTTCATACCCGGCCCGAAGCTACCACCACGGTCTGCTCGTATGGTGGCCGAATGGGGATTGCTCGGGTGGTACATACCTCACGGCAGGCGGCGGCGCTGACGACCGCGACGCTAAGCGCGATCGCGACGCTCAACGGCTATCACCCGCTGGCGCGCAATGGCTATCGATCTTTGCTGGCTTGGGCATTCGGTCTGATCGTCACAGAACTGCCGTTGCCGACTCTGGCCACCGAGCTCGTCGGTCTGGCACTCACGTCCCGCCGCCTGACACGGCAGGTACGGGCGATCACGTGGCTCACCGCCGGCGCCTCGGCGCTCGCGCTGCTGAACCTCAATCGCGTGAGCCACCATGCAGATCGGACGTTGACCGAAGCGCTCGACAACGAGCTGGGAGCGCGTCGCCGCACAGACTCCGCCGGCCTGTGGCGCGAACCGGGCAGCGCGACAGCCAAGGCGCCCGGAGTGGTTCGCATGCTCCGGGTCTACCGCGACTACGCGCACGACGCTGACATCAGCTACGGGGAGTACGGCAGCGCGAACCGCTTGGACATCTGGCGGCGTCCCGACGTTGACCACGCCGGAAATGCACCGGTATTGCTCCAGATCCCCGGCGGCGCCTGGACGACGGGAAACAAGCGGGGGCAGGCGCACCCGTTGATGAGCCACCTCGCCGAGCTTGGCTGGGTCTGCGCGGCAATCAACTACCGGCACAGCCCACGTAATACCTGGCCGGATCACATCGTCGACGTGAAACGAGCCATCACTTGGGTGAAGGCCCACATCGCCGAGTACGGCGGTGACCCGAACTTCATCGCTATCACGGGCGGCTCAGCCGGGGGTCACTTGTCTTCGCTTGCGGCGCTGACGCCGAACGACCCCCACTTCCAACCGGGCTTCGAAGGCGCCGATACACGGGTCCAGACGGCAGTGCCGTTTTACGGGGTCTACGACTTCACTCCGGCGGAGGCCGCGATGCATCCAATGATGCTGCCCTTACTTGAGCGCACGGTTCTCAAACAACCGCACGCGACGGCTCTGCCGTCGTATGTCGCCGCGTCGCCGATCACCCATGTCAGCGCCGACGCTCCGCCGTTCTTCGTGCTCCACGGCAGCAACGACTCACTTGTTCCCGTCGAACAAGCGCGTCACTTCGTCGAGCGTTTGCGGGAAGTCAGCACCCAGCCGGTCGTTTATGCCGAATTGCCGTTGGCGCAGCACGCTTTCGACATTTTCGGCTCCGCACGTGCCGTGCACGCCGCGGTCGCGGTTGAGCAGTTCCTCGCCGAGGTGTACTCGAGGTGGCACGAGACGGCGTGTGTTCAGTCGAACGCTTCGATGACCTGACGCGCGACGTCGCCGATCTGCTTGAGCGCCTTGGGTTTGACCGGGAGTGCCCTCAGTTTTGGCACGTCGACTGTCGTCGTCACGATCCCGGGTTCGTCGCGCTCCCATACCGCGTCGAACCGATCCAACATCGCGCGGGCAGGCGCGTTGTCGGCCAACATCCGGGCCTGAAACCGTTCGACACCGTCAACCCGGGCGGCCACCGCAAGTGCCGCCAGCAGAAGCACCCCGATGCCCCGGCCCTGATAGGCGTCGGCGACCGTGAACGCGATTTCAGCAAGACTCGGGTCGTCGGCGTCTCGGACGAATCTGCCGTCGGCGACCACCGACCCGTCGGCGCAGTCGGTGACAACCCATACGAAGTGGTCCACGTAGTCGACCTCGAACAGGTAGCGCAGCAGCGCCTCGGTGGGCGCCCGCACCGATAAAAACCGGCGATACAGCGTCTCGGGCGAAAACCGGACGTGCCCGTGCGCCACCCGCTCGCTGTCTCCCGGCAGCACGGGACGCAGCATCAATTCGGTGCCGTCGCGGACCTGGACGGGGATGGGCGTGATGAACGCCGCGAAGCGCTGACGTGCCGTGCGCACCAACTTGCCGGCGATATCTGGGACGTCCAGCAGCCTGTTGAACGCTTCCTCGTACCCGACGTAGCCGTAGACCTCGTCGATGGCGACGACGGTCGCGGTCCGCGTGGCGTGCCGCAGCAGCGCGATCTCACCGACGATCAGTCCTGCCGACAGGCTGGCGACACGGGTCGTGCCGTCGGTGCCGGTCCGCCGGACTTCAACCGCACCGGACGCGATAATCATGAACGACAGCGCCCGCTCGCCCTGACGCATCAGCACGTCGCCGCGCGGCACGCGCACCGGTTCGAGGCTGGCTGCCAGATCGGTCAGGTTGGCGGCGGGCACGCCGGCGAACGTGGGTAGTGCAGCCAGGTCGTCGGCGTTGACGGTGGTCAGCTTGGCCATGCATGCCCTTCGCGGCAGCTACGTATCGAGTCGCTCGTCGTTGCGACGTTACGACTGTCGTTGTTCGCAGGGCAAGGACGACTAGCCGCTATCCCTTCCTGAACCGCTCACGCAGTTGCGGGTCGTCTTCCCACCACAAGCCGGACCCCTCACTCGTGGGTTGCGTCTCCTCGAGGCGATCCAGCGCGGCATCGACTTGGCTGGCCTGCGCCTTTTCGTCAGCCGAGAACGCCCGCACCAGCACGAGAAGGAATGGAACACCCAGCGCATCCCCAAGGAGCCACAGAATGCCCGCCCCGATCGATTGATCGACTCGCGGGCTGGGGCCCCAGTTGTGGTGCTGTGCCAGGTAGTAGTCGGCGGCGATCAACGGACCCAGCCAGACGACGATGCCCAGCAGCCCGTCTCCGATTGTTTCCACGATGCTGATGATCAACGAGATCATCTGCGAATACCGGTGCGGCACGGGATCTGTTTGCAGGCGTGCGTAGTAGTAGCCGAAGCCGATGACGATCAGCAGCACTCGGGTGACCGCATCGAGCAGTCGATTCTCAAGCGCCGTGACATACCAGGGGGTCAGGTACAGCAGCCACGGGGTCGCCAGCATCGCGACCGATGTCGTCAGTGGGTGGGTCAGCACGCGTGCCAGCCGTGTCGCCAAGACTGCGTCAAGTCGCTGCTGACCGACCTGGCCGAGCGCTCCTCGAAGCACTGTCAGGGGCTGGCTCATGGCGAGAAAGAACGGAATCACCATCAGCAACAGCAGAACCTGGAGCGCACGCACCCAGAACAAGACGTAGGCGTAGACGCCGATCATGCTCATCGTCGCGATGATCCAGAGCGCGACAGCGACGCCGAAACACCAGGCGCGCGATGCTTTGACCGCGGCGCCTGGCGCTCGCGCCCGCCGGTACGCCCAGCAGTAGCCGACGGTAAGGACCACGATCAGAACGCCCGAACCGGTGTCCCACCTCCATGATTCAAAGGCGGTCGGCACCGTCAGCGGAGTCGTCACGGCGTTGGGGCCCTTGGGATCCCTCGCACGGCGGCAGCATATGGGAGAAACCTGGCAGAACGATGGCAAGCAACAGCAGCCTTGCAGGTTATGCCGCCGATCCTGCAAACATTTCTACCGCCACCTCTTAGCAGTCCAGCTGCGTGAGTGCTAGTCTTGTCGCTGCACAGTGATTGGCTGCCCGCCAGGGTGGCGGGCTCTGAGGACGACGTAGGAGGTGAATTGCTGTGCTTCGTTTTGATCCGTTCAGCGACGTCGATGCTCTCACCAGGAGTTTGCTCTCTACCCAGACCGGATCAAACCGCACTCCGCGGTTCATGCCGATGGATCTCTACAAGGTCGACGATCACTACGTTATTAACGCCGACCTGCCGGGCGTCGACGCCGGTTCCGTCGACGTCAGCGTTGACAACGGCACGCTTACCCTGACCGCACACCGCACGGCGCAGCCTGAGAGCGGAGTCCAGTGGCTCGCCAACGAGAGATTCTTCGGCACCTACCGCCGACAGCTCTCAATCGGCGAAGGCATCGACAGCTCAAAGATCTCTGCGACCTACGAAAACGGCGTGCTGTCGGTCACGATTCCGCTGGCGGAGAGGGCCAAGCCGCGCCGCATCCAGGTGACCAACGCCGGTGACAAGAAGTCGATCGAGCCAACCACCGTCGAATCCGCTTAGGAGGTGAGGGCTACCCGCAGCAGGCGGCAACCGCCCGCTGCGGGTTCTTCCTGTCACCGGACCGCCCAGCGTGCAGCCAGCGCGCGGGGTTCCGGCCGACCGTTCACTCTCGGCGGCTTGGTCGCCTAGCGGATCGCCACCTTCTGTTCCGGGGGAAGCACACAGCGGTAATCGGGCACCTTCCACCAGTCCGCTGTTTGCACCGCCCAATAAACGAGGAATTCCAATATCAATGCGCTTTCGAGCGCAATGACTCCCCATCGCTTCCACTGCGGGCCATATCGGGCATGCACGAATATCGCGGCCACCAAGGTGGCAAGCATCAAAACCGCGATGGCGATGTAGACGGCGGTAACCCAGACATGGCCTCGACGTTGGCGGTCGCTTCTCTGGCTTGCGTACACGGCATTCAGCACAACGACGACGATGATGCCGATGAACATGGCGATGGCCGCCGTGAGATGTGCGTGTCGCTCGAATTGGGCCCGCGGAACCGCGAAGAAGCAGACGACCCCGACCAGCACCACTACCGCAAGTAACCACGGCAAGATGCGTTGCAACCAGTCGAAGAACCTGGCCCAGCCGCCCATCGCGGGTGAGCTGGCCGCGGGTGTCGTCCGACGTCGCCCTGCCGCGGAGGCTTTGATAGGCAGGTAGATCAACACGGCGACGGCTGCGGCGACAAGTAGCGCGCCGACATTGGCGCCGACCGCGGCGTCGTAAGAATCTGGAAGTTCCGGCCCACAGACTTTGGGTCGGGTCGCCGGAACGAGCGCGACGATGAATGCGAGGACGCCCGAGAAGTTGAGCAGCGCGTCTTCGCTGTTGGAGCTGCCCTGATAGACGATCAAGCAGGCTCCGAGCGCGCAAATCGCGCCGACGAACACCGGATGCGCTGTCGTGAAGTAGTAGTCGCTGATCGTCGATTGCAAGCAGGTGGCGGATCGCGCGGCGAAGAATATGGATGCGGCAAGAAAGATGATCAGCACCACCATTCCGAGCCGCAGGTAGCGGTAAGTCGCCAAAACCGCTCCCCTGACGAGCTCGGAATCTTCCATTCACCAATCGTACGAATCGCGGCCCGCAGAACCTCGCATTTCATCTGAGCGAATTGTCAGTGCGCTGGCGACGGACGGGCGAGTGCGATGTACGTCATGGCGGTCGACCCCGTCGGGGCTCTACGGTGAACACAAGCCACGCACGATCGGGGAGTATCAGGATGAAATTCCGGTTGCCATACGTGACCGTCGAAGTGGACGACCGGTTGCGCCGGCGGCTGGCGCATGTCGGTGACCAGTTCCGCATCAACGTCACTGCCTACATGCGGAGTGCAGCCGATGATCTCGGCAGCGCAAGCGAGACGGTCCGCGCGATGGTTGATCACGCCACGGCGCGAGTCAACGCAGCAATGGCGGCCGCCAATAAGAAGATCGGCCCCGCCGAGGCCGAGGTTGTCGACTAAGCGACACGGCGAACGCTCGTTTCGGCCGCTCAGGTGCTCGACGCGGCCGCGATCTCGGCGATCGCCTTGTCCAGCACCGCGTCGAACTCCTCGGGACCCTGCTGGGCGGTCAGCCCCTCGGTCAACGCGCGGGAGAAACTGGCGATGACACCGTTGTTGCGCGCCAGACGCTCGCACGCCTCCTCCCGGCTGTAACCCCCGGAAAGGGCGAGTACGCGATTCACCTTGGGATGCTCGACGAACTCTCCGTACAAGTTGTCGGTGTCGGGCAGCGTGAGTTTCAGCATGACCACCTGGCCGTCGTCAAGCTTGTTGACCTCCTCGAGGAGACCGGCCTTCAGTTGATCTTCTGCTTCGGCTTTGCGGGGACTGTTGATGTCGACCTCCGGCTCGATGATGGGCACCAGACCGGTGGCCAGTATCTGGCGCGCGATCGCGAACTGCTGCTGCACCACCGCGTCCAGCCCTGCCCCGGGCAGCTTGATGAAGGAACGCATCTTGGTGCCGAAGATGCCGTGGTCGAGCGCGCGGGCCAACAGGTCGTCGAGGTTGGGGATCGGCTTCATGACCTGCGCGCCGTCCCGTTCGCCGGCCAATCCTTTGTCGACCTTGAGGATCGGCACGATCCGCTTCACGTTCCACAGGTAGTCCGAGCTCGGGCGACCCTCGATCTCCCGGTCCATCGTGTTCTCGAAGAGGATTGCGGCAATGATCCGGTTTCCGTCGAAGCTCGGGCTGGTGATGATCCGAGTCCGCATCTGGTGCACCAGATCGAACATCTCCTCTTCGTTGGAATACGCATCCTCACCGATGCCGTACAGACGGAGCGCCTTTGGCGTGCTGCCTCCACTTTGATCCAGCGCGGCCACGAAGCCCGCGCCCTTCGCCATCTTTTCGTACTGCTCTTCGTTCATGGCTGCCTCCCGTCTCGGCGATCACGGTTCAGGTGCCGCTTGAGCACCCGTCCTGACGGGTTTCGCGGGAACCGCGTCGACGAACGACATCGTGGGGAACCTCAAACCCTGCTTCACGTCGCGCGACGGTATTCGTCATCGCTCACCCCGATAACCGCCGCCCTCGACAATATCGGGGGGAGCCGACGGGGTCTGCTCCGCGCCGCTCATCATCCGCTTACAGCGGTGAACGAGTTGAGTTTCGCCGAGCGTTGCCGACCCATCGGTGTGCGGCGTTGCCGTCGTCGGACGTTACCCGATCGTCAGGGTGTTCCCGTTGAGTGTCACGGCGCGTTGAGACAGCGGCGCCGACGCCGGACCGCCGGCGGCGGACCCGTCGGCGATGCTGAACTGGGCGCCATGGCAAGGGCAGTTGATGGTTCCGGCGCTCACGCTGGACACCTGACATCCCCGGTGCGTACACGTAGCGCTGAACGCCCTGAATACGCCGGGCTGCGGCTGGGTGACCACGACGTCCTGATCAGCCAGGATCATGCCCCCGCCCACTGGAACTGCGCTGGTGTTCACGGAACCGGCCGCGAACGGCGTACTGCCGACCGACGGCGTCGCTTGGTCGTCGACATCCCGGCTGGCCGGTGTGGCCGAGGACGGCTCGTTGCTGCCACACCCGACCAGCAACGCTCCCGCACCTAACGCACCGGCGCAGATCAGAACACCGCGCCGGGTGGCCGTGGTGTACCTTTCTTGCGGTTCCGTCATACCGATACCCCCTGCTGCGAATTTTCCCCTCGTGGAGATTCCCCATGGTGACAGACACGTGAGCGTAATTGTCTCGATTCAGCAAATCCCCGATTGGTAGCAGAATGCATGAGAATCGCCGTTTCTTACAACACGCAAAGGCTTCCAGCAATCACCGCCGGTTAAGCGTGCCGCCGGGCGGGAGGAGTCCTCGGTGACCGGCGAAACGTCAAGTACGGCGTTTCCTCAGCGCATCCGTTCTCGCGTTGCGACCATTCGATGGTCAGAAGTCTCAGCGTGTTCACAGCATCCGGGGAGCAAGCTGTGGATATGCACCCACACGGGCAACGGGACGCGGTTGCATGCTGGGCCGCGTCTCAAACCGCGGTCTGACTGTGCGCCGCGATGGTGAGGACGTCTAAGCTCGTCTGCGGCCGCTGGAGGGTTGCTGTCGCCTGCGCCGCCGCGGCCGTGGCGGTTGCCGGGGCGATACGGTGCGGTGTCACCGTCGCGGGATCGTCGCAGAACAGCGCCGGCGGCGCGGGTTTCGCGCCGGTAAATGTCGCGGCCCTGGACACCGGCGCGTATCCCGTCATTGTGCCGCCGGCGTTCGGGCGCGCTGGATCGTCGTCACGGGGCAGGGTCTTGGACGGTCAGCGAATGGCCGACGATGTGGTGGCGCCGTATGAAGTTGATCCTGCGCTGCTGCGGGCCATTCCGCAGAACACCATGACGCTCGACAGCTTCCGCGACTTGCCTGAGCCGCTGGCCGATGCCGCCGCCGCGCATGGCTTCATCGTCGGATTCTCCACTGCCCGGAAGTCGGTGTCGCCGGGTGGTATGACGCTGATCGGGATGGTGTTGCGGTTCTCCGATCCTGCGGCCGCTGTCGCGTCGGCAGCGCAGATGGCGATCCGAACCGTGGCGGATCAACCCCAGTCGTCGGAGGCTGTGGTCTCTATTCCCCGTCACCCGAACGCCATCGCATCCCGTTTCGACGCCGGTACCGCAGCTGTGGTGACCAGTTTCTCGCCGCACGGCGCCTACGTCCTCTACGAGTGCGCGCAATCACAGCAAGGAATCGACACCGCCGTCGCCCTGATCGCAAAGACCCTCGATCTGCAGGAGCCGCGGATCCGCCAATTCGTGCCGACAGATCCCACCAAGTTCGCCGACATTCTCGCCGACCCGTCCCGGCTGCTCGCCCGCACCCTGCCGTTGAATCCGAATGCGTTGTGGTCCAACGGTGCAACGGTCTACCGGTCGCGGGCGGCGTTGCATTTTCAGGACGACCCCGCCGCCTCGGCGGCGGTGTTCGCTGCTGCAGGCGTGGACGCGGTGTCGGTAAGCAGGTCAAGGGTGTATCAGGCGGCCGATGCGGCCGGGGCCGCCCGGGTCGCCGACATGTTGGCCCGCGCCGCCCGTGGCAATAGCTACCGGCCCGCGGCCACGGTGCAGGGCTTGCCTACGTCGCAATGCTTCGACGGGGGCCACGATTCCGGCACCTCCCCGCGGCGGTTCTACTGCGTGGCGGTGGCCGACCGGGACGCGTTCGAGGTGTTCTCCGACCAGCAGCGTGATGTTCAGCAACAGTCGGCGGCGCAGTATCGCCTGCTGGTGGGGCACTGACACCTGTGCGGATGACATCGCGACCGTCAACGGGACAGTTTGTTGTGCCCAAGGTCATGACGCGGCTTTCGTCGCGTCATGGGCAAGATGGTTACGCACCAATCGTCGTTCCGTTGCCAGCTTGGAAAGACGCACGCGCAGCTGTTGGCGGCCCCGGTGAAGCCGCGACATCACCGTGCCGACCGGAGTGTTCATGATCTCGGCGATCTCCTTGTAGGAGAAGCCCTCCACGTCCGCGAAATATACGGTGATCCTAAAGTCTTCATGCAACGTATCCAGCGCCGCCTTGATCTCCACGTCCGGTGCAGATTCCAGGGCTTCTACCTCGGCGGAGCGCAGGCCGATCGGGGCATTGGCGGCATGAGCTGCCAATTGTCGATCGGTGATCTCGTCCACCGGATACTCGGCCGGGCGCCGCCGTTTCATACGGCAGGTGCTAATCCAGGTGTTGGCGAGAATCCGGTATAGCCATGCCTTGAGGTTAGTGCCCTCATGAAAGGATCGAAAACCCTTGTACGCACGTAACATCGTCTCCTGCACCAGGTCCTCGGCGTCGCGCCGATCTCGTGTCATGCCGAGCGCACCGCCGAATAGCTGATCCATCAGCGGGATGGCGTCACGCTGGAAACGAGCGGCAAGCGCGGCGTCGGTCTCCGCCCCCTGTGTGCCCACCGAGTCGCCGCCGCAGTCGTCAGCGGTCATCGCGGTACTCACTTCGTTTCCGCAGTAACCGGAGTGCGCTGCGCTACCACAGTGACACGGCGACGGGCATATTCGGCATCCGTCAAGCGACGGGACTGCCGGCTCACCGGCGTTGTGCGGGGTGCGCTGTGTCCCGATAATCTGGCCGGGCACGGTATCAATGTCACGTTGTCACCACGTACGCGTTGGCATACGGGTTCACGCCGCTGAGGCTCGCCGCTACGTCTCGATTCCTGTCGGGGTGGATCAGCGCGATGACGGAAAGCAATCGAATCGCCGAGACCGCGGACCGTTGGGCGCATGCCCAACCGTGCGCGACAGGAGCTCAACGCGGCTGCGTCGGTGGAAAGCCGCAGCATTGCGTGTGTCGAATGCAGTGCTGCCGGGCGCGTTGGTGCCGTCATCGCCGTTGATCCCGCCGCGAGGTGGGCTGTTGTGTGGTGGCCGCCACGACAAGGACGGTGAACGCGGAGACGGCGGTGATGGTGCGCGCCAAATGAGCTATCTGCCAGCGGTCGCGCACACTGGCCCAGTCGATCGGCGGGGCCAGCACCGACCAGCTCTGTTGGTCGGTGTTGATGGGCACGCTGACCAGCGCACTGACGATAAAGGTGGCCAGCAGCAGGGCCAGTGCGGTCCCTGCCAGCCAGCGGGTGCGCCCGGGCCGTGTGAACGTGACGACGACAAGGGTCGCCGTGGCCAGCAGCGCGGCGGGCAGCAAGACGGTGGCAAGGTCGTCGAGGTGATCGAGCTCAACGAGGCGGACCTGGGCGTAGACGGCGGCCGGGAAACGTCGCAGGCTCGCTTCCAGCACGAGGACCGCGGTGAGGAATCCCGCGAACAGACCGCTGAATACCATGCCGGCCGAGAGTGCGATCCTGGCGGCGGTGTCAGCGCCCCACCTCAACAGCGGCTTCCCTACGCTGCCCGACGATTCGGATGGGACAGGGCGGATCTGAGGTGGTGTGCTCATGGCATCTTTCACGGGGTCTCGGGCGGCACCTGGTGGCGAGAAGTGGGCGTCAACGTCGGTTTCTGAAATGCCGCGGCGTGATCGAAAACCCATTTGGCGTAGGTGTGTCCGGGCGGCCGAGGATCATGTCCGCGGCGTCGGTGATGGGGGCCGGCCAACTGAGCGGGCGCCCGCGGGCGACCATGCCGTCGGCGGCTTCGGTCGGCGAGATCTCCTGGTAACGCAGCGGCCGGCCGATCACCTCGTCGCGCACATCCACTCCCGCCACGGCCAAGTCGGAGCTCGACAGCGGGAAGTCGCCGGGCTGGCGGGTCACCGCGACCACGCGGTGCCCGGCCGCGGCCTGCGTGGTCAGCAGCCGGCCGGTCTGACCGTTGGCGCCGAAAACCACAAGCTTCATATCCGCCTCCAATTGATCACTGACTATGATCGTCACAGTTTGTGACTATCATGTCAAGTGTTAGTCTGTGCGACATGAGTGACCAGCCCGGCATCGCCGAACTGGACGAGCGGATCCCGTTTCTGCTCGCACAGCTGGGGTCCTATATCGCCACCGACTTTCAGCACCGGCTGGCTCCCCTCGGAGCGGACCCGCGGACCTACGCGGTGCTGCTGGCACTGGCTGCGGATGACGGACAGTCGCAACGGCAGCTCTCGGCGCGGCTGGGCATCCACCGCAACGCGATGGTGACCGTGATCGACAACTTGGAGAGCCAGGGCCTCGCCAAACGTTTATCCCACCCGGACGACCGGCGCGCATTCGCCGTGACCCTCACTCAGAAGGCACGCCGCCTGCTACCAGCCCTTGATGAACAGGGACGCGCAATCGAAGACGAGATCTCCGCGCCGCTGTCTTCTCAAGAGCGCGACAACTTGCGGCACTTGCTGCAGCGCGTCGCCGCCGCGGCCGGACTCATCCCCGGCATACATCCCGAACTGGCTTGATCGCGGTTATCGAAGAGAGGCTGGGGTTTTCACCGCGGGGGCGAGCGGCCCAGCGAGACTTCTGATGCTCCCCGCAGCGCGCACTATCGCCGTGTAGTGGGTCGTGAGGAAATGCCTGTGTGGTCGTGGTTCCAGGTGGGCCCCGCTGCAGATACCGGCGCCGGCGCACCAGAAATTCGGGCGATCCTTGAGACCTGACCTCTCGGACTCTCTCCGGTTACGCATCGTTGGACCCCCTTGTGTCTTCCACCACGACCGACAGCGCTGCGAAGGTCAGCGGCGCTATGTCACTCCGCGCAGGTGGGCCGACAGGAGCCAGCCAGGCACCGAGCAGCGGCCGTTGGCTTCGGCCCTGAGTTCGACGCCAGGCAGACCTCGGAAACTGTCGGGCAGGTTGCCATACAGACGGGCGGGCGTGATGTCGTCGATCACCCAGTACTTAGACACCACCTCACCCAGCTCGTCGGCGGTCACGGCGTAGGGCGGACTGTCGGGCATTCCTGCCTTGTCGAACACCAGCACGAAGTAGGACGCGCCGGGGGCGGCAGCGCGCACGATGGACTGCTGGTAACCCTCCCGCAGCTCCACCGGGATGGAGTGGAACAGCGTGCTGTCCACAATGGTGCCGAACCTGCGGTCATACCCGGTGAACGCGCTGATGTCGGCCACCTCGAAGCTGGTGTTTTGGAGACCGCGCCGCGCGGCCTCGGCCCGCGCCAGTTCGATGGCGGTGCGCGAGAGGTCCAATCCAACAGTGGTGTAACCCCGCTCGGCGAGATACAGCGACACGGCAGCCTCACCGCAGCCCACGTCGAGAATGTCGCCGTGAAACTTGCCCTGCTCGATCAGCGCGGCGAGTTCGGGTTGTGGCTCACCCAGGCTCCACGGCGGCGGGGCGCCCAGCCCGAGCCTCGTAGTCTCGCCGCGGTAAGCCGCATCGAATTCGAAGTCTTGTGGCGTGGTCATGATCCTCCTTAGATGGTCAAAACAGAGTCAGCTCAGCGCGAGAGCCACAGCGCTGGAGTTGTTTTCGTGCAGCGCCAGGACAAGGGCCCCGACGTTGAGGGCTAGGAACCCGTTCGCGAGGTAAAACTGCGGGCTGTAGTCGCTGGCGCGGAGGTGGGTGTAGATCGCGCACACGAAAAACAGGACCAAGCCGATCGCGGCCGCGATGCCGAGCGGGCGAAAAGCCAGACCCGCTGCCAGGCCCAGCGCACCCGCTGTCTTCAAAGTCCCGATCGGGAAGGTCAGCCAGGACACCGGTACGCCGGCCTTGGCCATGCCGGGAACGATGGCCGGCATATGAACCAGGGCCGCGATTCCCGAGAAGCCGTTGGCGGCAACGGCGATCAATGTCACGGTGATGAAGGCAGTGCTCATGTCAGGCTTCCTCTCCGGCGTAATGTCGGTCCGCACGTCAGCCCCACCTCGTAGGGCTTCGGCCGGCCAGCACATGTGATCGGCCTGTGCGCGTGGCGTAGCCGAATCAAACTGTTGCCGCCCCGCGCCCCGGTCGCTGGGAGCTTCACGTCATCTCTATAGTCACTCCCTATGATCATCACATGCAGTGATAATCATGTCAAGTGGCGGAGGGATGAGTAGCGGCCGCCCGTCATCACAACCCAACGGACCACGATCGGACTCACGGTTCCTGCGCATTTCCTCGCCGCTTCGCAGTGGCCGACGGCGTTTCTGTTGGGCGCCAAGCTCTCCGCGGCCGATCCGATGTTCGCGTCGGTACTAGCGTCGCGATACCGCACACGATCAGGGCGCGCCAATACACGGCCCGCAACATGTGACTTGCTGACCTCACCCGTGTTGAGTGGGCCCAGTACGAGCACTACCTCGTTGGCACGCTCTGTCCTCGCTCCCCCTCGGTGAGTCGATCCCGACGGGATACTCGCGGAGGGCAGGTTTCCCATCGCTCACACGCCAATTGCCTCAGAGCAGGGTGCGTGGCGTACACCCCGCTCTGAGGTCGATAGTGCGTTTAAACGCCGGCGGAGCTCATCGATTCAGCTGCTTCATCGCTTCGACCAGCTGCGGGTCGTCAGACTGGAGGCGGCCTTCAAACCCCGCGTTCTCCAGCGGGTAGTGGTTCATCAGGATCAGCGTCTCGGCGGTGTTGGCGATACCGTCGTATGCCTCACCGATAGCGCTGAGGATCCTTTCCGCCATCTTTCGCTTGGTGTCGAGGCTGGACAGTTCCGGCGCCTCGAGAAAACACACTGGCCTGATCGCCTCGGCACCCAGCCGCCCGTCCTGCGCGACGTTGTCGGCCTGGTATTCCCGCAGCCAGACACGCACGTCGGGAATGTGGTAGGCGTCGTCGATCGCGGCGGTCAGGTCTTCCATCATCTTCTGCTTGGCGTCGTCGCGAATTCCTATCGGAGCTTCGACAAAGAACTGGGGCATCACTGATCTCCTTGATTTCGGTTCAGGGCACGGCTTAGACGGTGACCGGTGGTCGCCTCCTACCGTGAGTTGGACTTTACTACTTGATGATTGGAATACACAAGTGCTACGTCGAACTATCGTATCTCGGCTGGTAGGCTCGCTGTCATGGTGGGAAGACGTAAGTACGAGGAGGGATGCGCGGTGTCGCATGCCCTGGATGTGATCGGCGAGCGCTGGGCGCTGCTGGTTGTACGCGAGCTGTTGCTCGGGCCGAAACGGTTCACCGACCTACGCGGGGGCATGCCGGGCGCGAGCCCAGATGTTCTGGCACAGCGGCTGCGTGAGCTGAAGGAGGCTGGCGTCGTGCGCCAGCACAAGCTCCCACCACCGGCTGGCTCCCAGGTCTATGAGCTGACCGACTGGGGCGCCGAGTTGGAGCCGGTGCTCACCCGCCTAGGCCGCTGGGGGAGCCGATCTCCGTCAATGCCCTACGACGCTGACCGCAGCGTTGATTCTCTCGTCCTGTCCCTCAAGGCATTGTTTGACCACACCACCGCGCAAGGATTCAGCGCAGCGATCACGCTTCGCCTCGACGAGAACCACTTCAGCATCAAGATTGCCGACGGCCAACTCCAGCTGACCCGCGGGGAGGCCCAACAGGCCGCCGCGACAGTGGAAACAGACCCACAGACCCTGGCCGCGCTGATCTATCGCCGTCGTGCCCTCGATGACGTCCTGCGCACGGGCGAAGTGACGATCTCTGGCGACAGCGGCGTCGCGGCACGGTTTCTTCAGCTCTTCCCCCTTCCCGAACCAGCCGGCACTTCCTGAGCCTGTCCGTCTCACCCGCCGACCGGCCGAACACCTCTGCAACGCCTTTTGGCTCGCGGCGGGCCGCAGCACCGTGACCGGCCGCCGCTTCCCCATCGCCGTTGCGCTGGACGGGGGCTGGCGGCGCACCGCAGACCGATCGGCCGCGGGCTCGCCGAGTACGTTCGCAATATCGCAACCCGGCTGGGCTCCGCGACCGTTACCCATCAATTCAACAGCAGGTAGCTTTCACCCAATGGCAGACAGTGACGTTACGACGTCCGCCGCTCTCGTTGCGAGAGCGTCAAGCGGGATGGGGTAGCCACGATGCCATGAACGCGACGCTTCTCATGGAACTCTCAGAGTCGCGGTGTTTGAAATCCACACCGGGGTGGTACGCGGACAATATGGTTACTACAGCTAAGTTAATTGGACCGTTGTTCCTGGCTGGAGCTGTTGCGACGGCGATTGCCGCCGCACCGACGGCGGCGGCCGACGCTTCTTTGGCCCGGCCTGCGACTGGCCCCGCGACCACATACTTCGCCCCGATCGACGACCCCGCTCCACCGCCGGGGCCGGGCGGCGGCGGCTGCGTCGCCGGCGTGGGCTGCGGCTCGGGCGGACCCAACGGCCCCGCCAACCTGCCCGGCGGCAACGGCTGCGTCGCCGGCGTGGGTTGCGGATCCGGCAACGTACTGGGCGGCAGCGGCTGCGTCCCGGGCGTCGGCTGCGGCTCCGGCGGCCTGCCGGGCGCTCCCTGAACCCGTAGAGGCACCTCGCCGACGAAGGGCCGGCAAGCGCGCGCTCGGACCTCGGGCAGAACCTCGTAGTGGCGACTCGGCAACAGGCGGCGGCGCAGTATCGCCTGCTGGTGGGCGCTGACACCGATGCGGTCTCAGCGCTGCCTCAGGATCGACGGGTAACACTGCCGGAATGGATTTGACCTCGACGATGCCGGGGTGGCTGGCGTCGGCAGGGATGGCCGTTGACATCGACAGACCGAGTTCGGCCGTGGTGATGCTGGCTGTGATGGCCGCCGCTGCCGTTATCGCCGCAGTCGCAGTGGGCTGGCTGCTTCCGGGCGTGACCGGGGCGATGGCCTCGCTGAGCGTCACGGTGTTGATGGCACTGTTCTGCTGTTTGGCCGCTGCTGCGCACCGGGCTGGCGCGGGCACCGCATTGGATCATTCAGTGCTTGACTGGATGATTCACCAGCGCGGGGCGTGGTTGACGCCGGTGGCGGTCGCTGTGATGGGCACCGGCAGTCCAGTGGCGGTCACCGCGGCCGTCATTGCCGCAGTGCTGTGGTTGCGGTCGCGCTCGCCGCGTCAGGCCATCGCACTGGCGGCCACGCTGGCGCTGGCGGCCACGGCCAGCACGGTCACGAAGAGGTCGGTCGACGCACAGCGGCCGCCGCTGGCGGACCGCGCTGTGCAGCTGGTCCACCAAAGCGACGCCTCGTTCCCGTCGGGGCATGTCACGGCAACCTTGGCGTTGATCGGCATCACCGCGGTGATCCTCTGCCGCGGGCGAGGCCGCGCTGCACAGATTGCCGTGGCGGCCGCAGCGACGGTTACGGGCGCCGCTGTTGGAGCAACGCCGGCATACCTGGGCGTGCACTGGCTGACCGACGTGGCGGGTGCGGTGCTGCTCGCCGGTAGCGCGGTGCTGCTCGGGGCGGCGTTGCTGGGTCGGTTGACCTCAGCGCCGTCGGCCACCAACGCATCGTTCGTGACAACGTCGCCGGAAGCCACCCATCACGCCCGCGAGGCGGCCGGGCGACCGATGATGGACTCAGCTGATCTGGGCCGAAACGGACGGGAGGACGATGCGGTGTTTGTGTGGCGCACTCGACGGTGAGCCTTGGTCGCCCTAGTTCGGAGGCTCAGCCGAGTGCGGCCGCGCTTAGGAAGCATCGCGGCGCGCTCGGCGTTCGTCTCGGCCACCGTCGTCCTTGTCGCGCTGACCGTGGCCGGTGCCGCCCTCGTTTTGCTCCTGTTCCGGTCGCTGCTGTCGGGACTGGACGCCGTTGCAGCCGGGCGCATTCACGACATCGCCGCCGGTCTGCAGTTCGATACACCCCAGGACCTGGACGGCGCCTTGCTGGACACCGATCAGCGCATTGTTGCCGTGCAACTCATCGACTCGACCGGAGCGGTGATTCAGCGTTCGCCGTCCGCGCCGGACACCCCGCTGATGCCGGTCAGCACGGTCGGAACAGCGCGACAAATCTCGGCCGAATCCTCTCCCCACGGCGGCATGCGTGTCACCGCGCAGACCGTGGATACCCCACATGGGCGCTACACACTGGAGGTGGGCGCGGGGAGCGAGGCCGTGGAATCCACCGCGGGCATGGTCACGCTGGGGTTGGCGGCGGCGGGACCGATCGTCGTGTTCGTCGCTGCGGCGGCCACCTATGTGTTGGTGAGGCGGTCGTTGCGGTCGGTGGAGGCGATCCGTGCGCGCGTTGCTGACATCAGCGCTTCCGACCTAACCGAGCGCGTGCCCGTGTCGGACACTCGTGACGAAATATCGGCGCTGGCTATGACGATGAACGCCATGCTCTCGCGCATCGAGTCGGGGCAGGCGGCCCAGAGGCGTTTCGTCGGCGATGCTTCCCATGAATTGCGCAGCCCGCTGGCGACGGTGATCTCGGCACTGGAAGTCGGGGTGGCGCACCCCGAGCTGCTCGACCCCGAATTGGCCACGGACACGTTGTTGCCCGAAGCGCAGCGCATGCAGGCCCTGGTCGACGATCTGCTGCTGTTGGCGCGCGCCGACGAACACGGGCTACCCGTGCGCCACACCGACGTTGACCTCGATGACCTGGCCGCCGCTGAGGCGGCGCGTCTGCAGCGCCAAACGCCGCTGTCAATCTCCACAGAGCTGACCCCGACCCGAATTGTCGGCGACCCCGGCTCGTTATCGCGGATGCTGCGAAATGTGTTGGACAATGCCGCCCGCCACGCCGCGACCGGCATACACGTCACCGTGTGCGCGGAGAACCGCACTGCGGTAGTCATCGTCGCCGACGACGGGCCCGGCATCCCTGCAGCCGAACGGACGCGGGTTTTCGACCGGTTCGTACGGCTCGACACCGACCGCGCCCGCACCGGCGGAGGATCGGGACTGGGTTTGGCTATCGTCGCAGAAATCGTTGCAGCACATCATGGTTCGGCGCGCATCAAGGAGCGTGACGGAGGAGGTGCCGTGGTGGTCGTTCAATTGCCGCTGGCGAACTCGCCTGATTCGAGCCGGTAGCCAACTCCGCGGACGGTCTCAATGGTGCTGGTGCCGAACGGGATATCGATCTTTCGGCGCACATAGCCTATATAGACCTCGACGACATTGTCTGGTCCGCTGTAGTGCGGATCCCACACGTTATGCAGGATGTCGGTCTTGGTGACGACAACGTCCTTGTGACGCATCAGATATTCGAGCAAGCCGTACTCGCGGGGTGTGAGGGCGATGGGGGTGGAATCCCGTTGCACGGTCCGCCGTGCCGGATCCAGCGACAGACTGCCGGCCGTAAGCACCGCCGGCCGCTCCGGTGCCCCGCGACGCATGAGCGCCCGCAGCCGCGCCACGAAAACAATGAACGAAAACGGCTTGGTCAGGTAGTCGTCAGCGCCCAGGTCGAACGCGTCGGTCTGGTCGTAGTCGCCGTCCTTGGCGGTCAACATCAGCACCGGTGTCCAGATCTCCTTGGCGCGGATGTGGCGCAGGACCTCATAACCGTTCATGCCAGGCAGCATGATGTCCAACACAATGACATCGAACTGATTCTCGGTGGCCTGCCACAGGCCGTCGACGCCGGTGCGGGCGGTGACGACGACAAAGCCTTCGGCGTGCAAACCCATGGTGACGGTTGAGGCCAGCCGCGGCTCATCCTCGACGAGGAGAACCTTCACAACGATCCTTTCCGGGCGCCCCTGCGGCCAGCCTCTGTGCGCTCCCGATATTGAGCTTGGTGGGCAACCTGTGTCAACGACATAGGGCGGGCGCCAGCGCGCCCGCCCTATGTGTGTGGGCAATCGGTGCGCTAGCCGTTGTCCGGCGTGTCGCCCGGCTCCGGAAGGTCCGGTGAGCCTGGGGTATCGGGCCCGTTCGCGAGGGCAACGACTGGTCCGTGTGTTGCGGGACTGCCGATCGGGTTGGCTACCGCAATCGCGCCCGCCGCCCCGAGCAGCACTGCCGCCCCAGCGAACACCGCGGCGATCTTCTGGCGATTCGTCATCTCGTTCATTCCTTTCTCCTACCTCGGTCGTGAGGTGACCGCTGCCAGTCAGGGTGACACCGGCGCGCTGAGAGGACGCTGAGGTGACACGTGGTCCGCCGGGGCTTTTGATCGCCGTCTTCGCCGTGTGGTACCGGTGCCTCGGGCAAGCCGAGAGCCGTGATGTCCATGGGGCGAACGTGGTGGTCCGGTTGACGTGGATCCCTGAAGCCCTATTTGCGATTTCTTGGTGTCGAGGTCTGCCGCGCCGGTCGGGTGTGCGGTGCTGGCAACCCCGCCCGTGGCTCGCCGGTGTGACCAGCACTCGCCGACGGTGGGTTGGTTGATTTCCTAGCCCCGACCCCGGGTAGAGCGACGGCTGATTACTTTGCGGTCGGGGTTACGCGAGGGATGATCCAGCGCTGCGAATCAGGGCGATCGCCTTGCAGCGTCCTCGACCGACGAGTAGACCTCGAACAGGTCGGTCAACTCCGCGGCGGCGATTGCAGCGCCGACCGGGCCTTCGTCCGTGTGCACCAAGCACAACGAAATGTCGGCCTCGCCGGCGATCCCAGCGGCAGTTGCCAGGGCATTGATGGCATCAGTATCGATGCGGGTGACTTCCGACATGTCGACGATCACATGCGCTGCCGAGTATGTCAGTTCGTCGGTGAGGGTCCGCTGCATCGTAGCGACGGCGTCGCCGCTCAGATCCCCCACGACCTCCACGACCGTGGTGTCGGCCGGTGATCGCCGCAGGTTGATGCGGATCGAGCTGGACTGCTCGGGCCCGTCTCGGCCTTCCGGGCTCACAGGACCTCCGTGCGCGAAATCGTGGGTCAGTCAAGTCGCCAAGCGGCATCTACGGAACAGATGACTGGTCCTTACCTGCCGACAAACACCGCGTGAATTGGCCCTACCATGCCTAATAGTGGCATGGCTAGTGTGTTAGCTGCCGCCGTTCAGGAATCGCCAGGCCCTTGTCGCGGCGTGCAGATTGAACCGGGTATCGACATTGCGCAGGTCATACCCGGTGAGTTGACCGATACGCGACAGCCTGTAGCGCAAGGTGCTGCGATGGATGTGCAGCGCCGCCGCCGCGTCGTCGTAGCTGCCGCCGGATTCGAGATAGCCGCTGAGCGTCGGCACTAGCTCAGAGGTCTTGCTGTTGTCGTAGTCGATGAGCACGCCGAGCCATTCACGAACAAAATCGTTGAGCACGCCCGCACTGTGAGCGGCGTCGACGAGATGGTAAAAACCAAGCTGGTCGTAGGCCGATGCTCCGTCCGGTGTGGCTGAATGCAGCCGAATGTTGAGGGTGCGACGCGCTTTGGCGAACGACTCGGGACAATCACGTGGGCGTTCGCATCGCGAGCCGATACCGATCACGCAGCTCGCCCTGCCCAGGTGGCGGCTGATTTCCCGGTACAGCGCACCGGGTTCGGGAAAACCGGCGGTGATCAGGACGACAAGGCCGGCGTGGCGGCCCAATAGGTACTCCAGCTGCAGCGCGGTCGCGGCGCGACCGGCGGCGGCCGCCACCACGCTGTCGGCGCCACCGGCGCAGTGCACCGCCGCCACATAGTGGGGGCGGTGGAAATCATGGCCGATGGCTGCGGCGCGGGCGTAGGCACTGCCGTCATCGGTACCTGCCACTAGGTCGTCGACCAGTTCGCGGCGAAGGTTGAGTTCCATCTCGGCGAGGTTTCGCTGGTAAGACAGCTCCAGTCCCAAGGCGGTGCTCGCAAACTCCAGCGCGAACACCTCATCGTCGGTCACCCGCTTACCGGGGTCGATGAGCGCCAACACTGCCAGCACTTCGGCATGCGGCTTGACCAGGATCACCATCCGGTGGTTGACCCGCATCGCGCCGGGGCGAGCCGCCAGTTCATGCAGCAGCAGCGCTCGTCGATCCGGGTCCGGCTTGGGGTAGATGTCGGGCCTGCCGGGCCCCGCCCAGCTGCGCAGGTTGCCGAACCGGTCTTCGACGCTCACCGCGCGGGCCGTCAATTCATGAAGCGCATCGGCGATGCCCTGTTCACCCGAATCGGTCGCCAACGCCGCACCGATGACCTCATGCGCCCGAGTGCGGCTCTGCAGGCGAGCGAAGGCGGCGGCCAGCTGGTTGGCACGGTGGGCGTCCCGGCTGTGCAAAGGCGCGAACCCCAACGCGGCACCGGCCTGCTGAGCCAAGATGGTCAGCAGCAAGATGTCATTCGGCATCGGCTGATGCACCGCGCTGACGATCAGCCAACCGTTGACCGTGCCCTCGGTGCGCAGCCCAAACGCCCACCCCCACCGCTTGTCGGGCATCGTGACCGAGCCGTCGAAACCGGATTCCAGAAGCAGTTTGTCGATGTCGGGCCGCTCCGGTTGTGATGGTGGATGACGGACCATGTGGCTGCCCACGCGGCGGTAGCTGGCCTCAACGCGGCAGGGCGACATGGTGGCCACCGCGGCCGAGGCGGCATCAAGAATCCCCGCGGTATCAAGACCGTCGAAGTCGACCCTGGCCAACGCGGCCAAACCCTGGGAGGCTTCCCCGGGCTGATTCGAGGTGCGCTGTCCGGGGTTCGGCGGCTCAGCATTCATTGTCAACCCCGCGATCTGCCGGCCACGCCGGCATCAGGAAACCGACCTGCGGCCCCTCGTGCAAGTCCTCCGCGGAGGGTTCTGCAGTGTGCCCATTGTGCACCTCGCGAACTGCGCGATCAGCATCCGACCGCGGGTCGTTTGGCTATCGACTTACGGGCGAATGGCCCGTATGCCGCGATAGAACCGACTGAGCCGCCACCGCGGCCATCGTCGCGCAGCGCCGAGTCGGTGTCCTTGGACGTCGTGGCAGAACATGCGTGACTGGAAGAAACCTGGTCAACACCCGGTCAGACCAGCTCCCGGCGCCGTTGGCTATTTGCGAACCTCAGCACGCTCACGCATTAGGAGGAATCTCCTTCCGTTAGTTGTCACAATTGCACCGTGCTCGAGTCCAGTCGCCAGCAGCCAACGATCGATGAGTTGCTCGACAGGGCGGTCCAGGCCATCAATCGCGGCGACCGGGCCGTTGCCGAAGCGCTGGCCGGCCGGGTGCTGGCAGTGGATCGGAGCAATCCCGACGCCGAGGAACTGCTCGCCGCCCCCGAAGACAGCGGTGAGATCCGGCGCCTGACGATCCTGTTCGCGGATCTGGTTGATTCGACGGCGCTGTCCACGCGCATCGAGCCTGAGATCTACCGCACTGTGGTGGGGCGATACCGCGAGCAGGTGCGGCAGATCGTCGACCGCTACGAGGGCCATATTGGCTCGACGAAAGGCGACGGGCTCCTGGCGGTGTTCGGGCACCCCAAGGCCCACGACAACGACGTGCGCCGTGCGGTGCAGGCGGGACTGGACATCACCCACGAGGTCAGCACGCTTAGCGAGCGGGTGCGACGCCGGTTCGGGTTCGACATTGCCGTGCGGGTGGGTGTTCACCGAGGACTGGTCTATCTGGATACCGCGCAGGACGACATCTACGGTTTCGCGGCCAACCTGGCGGCCCGCATGTGCGGCCTGGCGGAGCCCGGAACCGTCGCTGTTTCGCAGACGATCGAACGGCTGGTGCACGATGCGTTCGAACTAGAGGCCCTGGCGCCGAGAGCGGTGAAGGGCGTCGACGGTCTGATCCTCCACTATCGCGCAGTTGCCGAACGCGACATCAGCAAGAACATGCGCGGACCGCTGGTCGGCCGCGAGGATGAGCTGGCATACCTGCAAAGAAGCTGGTTGCAGGCGACTGCCGGCACGCTGGCGACGCCGGGAGTCGCTTTTCAGGGCGAGGGCGGGATAGGCAAGACTCGCCTGGCCTACGCCGGCGTCGACATGGCTCAGCAGAGCGGCGCAGTGGTGTTGGGGCTGTTCGGATCGCCGTTCCACACCGATGTGGGGTTGCGTCCGGTAAGGCGGTTACTCGAACGCCGGTGCAGCATCAGGCGCGACTCCGACGCGGCCGAGCGCCTGCGCAGGCTGCGCGCCGAGGTCGAGCAGCACAACCTGGATCCAGGGGCCGCGGTGCCGTTGTTGGCGCCCGTGCTCGGCATCGGTCCCGAAACCGGCTATGAACCCGCTCGCGCCGGCGGGGACAAGCTCTACGCACGGATCGTCGAGGGCATCCATGATTACCTGCTGGCGTGTCTGGGAAGCCGGCCCGGGCTGGTGCTGGTAGAGGACATGCACTGGTTCGACGAGGACACCATTGAAGTGGTGCAGGCGCTGGTGCGCGACGACTGTAGCCGGCTGCTGGTCGTCATCACCGGGCGCCAGCTCCCATCACTACCCCGTACCACACCGGTATTCGAGCTGAAGGCCCTCAGCGACGCCGATGCAGACAAGCTCATCGCCACCCTCGACCCGGGAATGGAACCCCACGCGCGAAAGGCGGTGCAACGGCGCTGCGACGGCATGCCGCTCTACATCGAGGAGGTCGTCGCCAAACTCAATGCGCAGCCTTCCGATGCGACAGAGTCACCTCAAGTGCCTGACAGCCTGTATGAAGCGTTGTTCGCGCGATTGCGATCGAGCACCAATGCCATGCTCGTGGTGCAGGCGGCCGCGCTCCTCGGCAGCCTCGTCGATGCGCGGCTGCTCTCGTCGGTGGTGGAGTTGGACAAGCGCGACGTCGACGACGTGCTCCAACAACTCACCCAGGGCAGGGTGCTCGAGCCCGTTCGGACGGATAGCTGGCGCTTCCGCCATGAACTTGTGCGCGAGGTAGCCGCGGAGCTTTCGCCGCCTAGCCTTCGGCGCAGACTACACAGCCGCATCGCCGACGCGCTTGTCGCCGCAGCGGCCGACGGAACCCCGGAATGGCCGCTGGCGGCGCGCCACTACCAACGCGCCGAACGTTTCGACGAGGCGGCGTTGGCATACCAGAAAGCGTCGGCCAATGCCCGCCAGCGTGGCGCGCTCGGCGAAGCACGCGCGCACCTCACACGCGCACTGGAGAACATCGAGGGGCTAGCACCGAGTCCGTCGCGTGATCGTCGCGAGGTTGCCGTTCGCCTGGAGCGCGGGTTCCTCAGCTCGGCGGCGACCGGCCACGCAAGCACCGAGGCCGCTGCGGAGTTCGAGCGGTGCCTGCAGCTCATCGGGGACGAGCCGAGTCTGGAGCTCTATGCGACTTTCAGTGCTCTATGGAGCTACTACGCCACCCGGGGCGACCTGCGCCGAGCAACCCAGCTGGTGGGGGCGCTGAGGACGAGACTCGAGGACATGCCGGACTGGTACCGGGCTGCTAATGATGCGGTATTCGGCTCGTTGGCAGTGTTCCGGGGCGAATTCCACACCGCCCGGCCCACATTGGAGGCAGCTTCGGCGGCGGTCGATGACATGGGGACACCGGAAATCGAAGGAGCATGGTTCGCGCCCAATGATCCGGTGGCGGGGATGCACACGTTCGTCGCGTTTACCCGGTTCATCCAGGGAGATCTGGGCGGCGCAGAGACCGCCTTCGCACAGATGGAACGCCGGTGCGAGCAGCTGCGCTTTCCCCACGGCCCGTTCACCCTTTGTTATGGGCGAACGATAGAGGCGTTGGTACGCACGGAAGCTGGCCAACACGACCGTGCAATCGAATTGGTTGAAGAGGTCGCCCGCCGAGGTCAGCAGTACGGTTTCGATGAATGGGTCATGATTGCGGCAAGCGCAGAGGCCAACACACGTGCCAGGGCTGCGCTCGCCGCCGGCGAGACAGACTCCGCAGTGTTGGAAGCGCATATGCAAATACTGACGGCAGTCGTTGAGGCGTGGCGCGCGGCCGAAATGAAGTCGTTCCTGGGGTGGTACGACGCGGCATTGACGCGAGTGCTCACGGCCGGCGGCAAGAAGGACGCGGCGCGCCAACGTGTGGAGCTCGCGCTGCAGATGGCCGACGAAACCGGGTGGCGCATCTACGACGCCGAGTTGCTGCGCTTACGGGCTCACACATCCGACGACCCCGATGCCCGGCATGCGGATCTTCGCGCGGCGATCGAGCTGGCCCAGGTCCAGGATGCCCCTGTGTTCGAACTGCGAGCTGCGGCGGACGATTTCGAATTGCTGGGCGCGCCGGCGCAGTCCGCGCTGATCGACGCGATCAGCCGATTTCCGTCTGAGCAAACCTGGCCCGAGCTCGCGCGTGCCCGAGCGCTGCTGGAGTGAGGCGGTCTCGATCGATACCTAGTCCGAGATGCACGGAACCGCGCTTAGCGTAGGTCAATGGTTGCTTGGTTGGGCGAACTGGTGCGGTCGGCGACCGGTCCCAGCCTCAACGCCCCGCTCGATCGCTGAAGCCTTGAATACGCCACCATCGATATCGCTGGTTAAGCGCAAGGGCCTGAGGCTAGCTGCCGGCATCGCGATCGGTCAGCGACTGGCGCCTGTCCAGATGTTTGAGACAGATTTCAGGGACACCTGGATACGCGGTCGGGCCTATCGACTTTAGGCCCCTATCCCCGGCGCGACGCCCACTTCGTCCAGATCTCGACAGCTATCTCCGGGCAGGATTTATCGCTTCCTGATCTTGCCTTTGGGTTCACGGCGCGGGTCGTGGGCGACAACGGTCGACCAGGAGCCTGTTCCGCATCGATGCCTGGGATGTGTCTTCCGCGTGCGGACATCGCGACGGTCGCGGGCAACACCGCCGTCAGGCGTAGGGCGTCGGGCTCGGTGAAGATAGCCAAACTCGGCCGACTTCACCGGGCTTGAGGGATAATCGAGGCGCCAGCAGACAAGCACGGGGAGCGGACTATGAAGTCCATTCTGATACCTGCGGTCGCTTGCGGACTGATCGCCGCCGCAGCGGGTACAACTGCTGCCGCCGCTGCTAGCCCGGCAAACCCGATCTGCGAAAAGGTGCGCACCGGCATCGTCTGTGAAGCAGACCCGCCGGGGATCAAAGCCGACGCCGTACTCGGCCAGCCATGTCGTGGCTTGTACCCCTTTTACATATTCGGGCGCGGTCCGAGCGGTGAATTGGTTTGTGAGGGCGCACCTGTTGGTCGATTCGGTCAAGGGATTTGGGCGTCAAGGACGCAAGTGTTATTTGGTGTACAGCTGGCTGGCTTCGGATGCCCCTCGTGGGTTCCGGGCGGGGCGGCAGCGGAGATGGGCGACGGCCGTGCTCTGCTCTGTGAGAGGGACACTTGGGTCATTTACTCCTGAGTCACCGGATCCGGCGCTGGGCTGGGTGGCAACCTCGGGTGCGATTTATGCCCTCTGAGCTGAGCTTTTTCACTTCACCAACGACAGCACCGGCCATGGCATGTTCGTCAGCGTCGGCAATCCGTTCTGACCGCGACGCAACGACGCGAAGCGCTCCGCCGCATCAGGGCCGGGCGTGCCGGCATGGAGGTCACGCTCGGTCTGCTCAGAACCGGGTTGCACGGCCAGTGCTGATAGCTGCTGCTCATTTGCTCCCCGCGGGGCGTCGTTGCTTCACGGCAAACCCCGAGGGCGGAGTACTACTAGCAACCCCCACGGGGCGCGTACTGGGCAGACATTTCAGTGCTGCTGGCCGATCACCGGGAGCCGGGGCCCGCGCGACCTGGTCAGAGCGATCCTGCAGATGTCGTCCAAAAGGTCCGCCAATCGGATCTGGCTGACTTCCGCGGCGGCAGCCGCAATCCAGCTCTGGTGGTGACCGCCAAACTAGGGCTGCAGGAGACCTAAAACCGAACCCTTGGCTGATTCGGCCAGAAGCATTGGTTCACGGTCGACGCCGCGGGCGAAATCCACGAACGCCGAACTTGCGTCCGCATCGTCTGTGACAAGCAGACCGTTCTTTGTTAAATAGGGCCAGACGCAGCCGAATTCGAACGCCATCGTTTGACTTGTGTGCAGCCCGTCATGCAGGAAAATGTCGACTGAGCCGAGATCGGCGAGCAGCGGGGGCAGGCCCCGGCGGCTGGAGCGCCGGATATATGTCCACCGGTTCCGCAGTCGGTCAGGCACTGCGCAGCCGGTTTCGATCCGCCAACCTTTTTGGAGCATCGGCAGATCAAGACTCCACAGATGCCCGTCGCCATTCCTGTCAAGCGCGCCAAGCAGGAAGGCCGAAGATATTCCACGCGCGACCCCTGTTTCCACGATCTTCGCCGGCTTGAGATGCCTCGTCAGGATCCAGAGTGAAAGTGCTAACGTCTGGCCCCCGTCTAGGGGATGCCCCTCGGACGCCTGCGCATCGACTTCGCTTGCCATTGCGCGACTTTCTTCGGCACATCTGTCACACGTCGGAACACCCAAGAGCTCGTGGACGGCGTCAAAGGCATCTGCGCGAGCGCCTTCAATTTCACACGGTGGTCCCGATCGCCTCCGCTCGCGCTTGCCCCTGATTCTGTCGACCGCCTCAGAAGGACGAGCAACCACGAGACGAGCCCTTTCGAGCGCAGCCGAGAGCGAATCGGGCCTCATCCCTCGATGTTAGGTCGCGGGCGAGTGCGCATTTTGCCGGTGCCCTTAGAGCTGCGTGACGACTAGGGCGTGTCTCCCAATTCAGTGGTGCCCACGCGGGCGTGAATGACTGCACAGGCCAGTAGGACGCCGCCGAGGTAGGTCAGGGCGTATTTGTCGTAGCGGGTCGCGACGCCGCGCCACTGC
>JAOPWC010000014.1 GCA_025965895.1 Mycobacterium sp. | reverse complement strand
CGGCGGCCCCCCGCCGGCCGCGCCGCGGGACTTGGTCGTCGTGCTGCGGCCCGACACGCCGGCCTCCCCCCCGCTGCTCGCCGCGGCCCGCGGCAACGGCGGCACCGTCGCCGTGGTGTTGCCGCTGAAAATTCACGGTTACGCGTTCGGGCTGCCCAACCCGGGTCTGCTGCCGACCGCCAAGGAACGCGCCGCCGCCGAGGCCGCGATCACCACGACAGTCCGCCGGTTCGAGCGCGCCGGCATCGACGTCGACGGCCAGATCGTGGTGACCCGGCACGCGGCCCGGGCGATCGCGCGGATTGTCCGGCGGCGCGGCGCGACGCGGGTGCTGCTCGAACCGCCCACCGGCGGGCGGCTGCGCCGCCTCATCGAGGGTGACCCGCAGCGCCAGATATCGCGGCGCGTACGGCGAGCGGCCACCGTGGACACCGCAGCAGAGGCACCCGCATCGCTCATCCCGTAATCGCCGTCGTGGCGGTGCGCGCGTGACAGTGCCGAAGTCGATTCTTCTGTTCGTGCTGGCCGCTATCGCGGAGATCGGTGGGCCATGGCCGGTTTGGCAGGGCGTACGCGAACATCGCGGAATCGGGTGGAGCGGTGTCGGAGCCGCCGCCCTGGCGGCATGCGGATTCGTGGCGACCCTGCCACCCGACGCCCTCTTCCGGCCGCATCCTCGCGGGCATCCGCAAGAGCGGCGCGGCCCCGCGCGTTGCGTTCACTGTCAGTAGACATGAGTTAGGCTCGGCCGATGACCGAAACCCAGGTCCGCATCCACCACGACACCGGGGACCCCGCGCCCACGCACAGGGAGGTTCCCGCCGACACGCCTCCCGTGCCTGCCCTGGAGCGCGCGATCGCTGTGCAGGTGCGCATCCTGCGGCGCGCCGCGGGCCTGTCGGTCGCCGACATGGCGGCCAGGGCCGGCATCTCCAAAGCCATGCTCTCCAAGATCGAGAACGCGCAGACCTCCTGCAGCCTGTCGACTCTCGCGCGACTCGCCGCGATGCTCGACGTGCCGGTCACCGCGCTGTTCCGCGGCGCCGACACAGCGCGCGAAGCGGCCTATACCGAGGCAGGCCACGGCTCGGTCATCGTCGGTCGCGGCACCAGGGTGGGTCACCACTACGAACTGCTCGGCGCGTTGAGAGGACAGCACAAGCGCCTCGAGCCGGTCCTGGTCACGCTGACCGAGAAGAGCGAACCGTTCCCCCTCTTCCAGCACCCCGGCACCGAGATGCTCTACATGCTCGAAGGTGTGATGATCTACGGCCACGGCGACAACGAATACACCATGCGCCCCGGCGACACCCTGCTCCTCGACGGCGAGGGCGTGCACGGCCCGCACGACCTGGTGCGGTTGCCGATCCGGTTCCTGGCGGTCACCGCGTATCCCGACGCCCACGACTGACCCCGGCCCGCTGCGGAAACAGCGCATAACCGCAGGAAACGCCGATGAGACGCCGGCGAAGGCCCCCGCCATCGCGAGTTTCCCGCGCCCCGGCGCATCGATTCTGCAAGTGACGTGCGGTCCAGGACACGGAAATCTGACCGGCGCGAAACCTGCCTGACATACTTGTAGGGTTTCATGTGCTCTGACGATGATTCATCAGAAGAAACGAGGAGGCCGGCCCTGGCGGTGGCGGAGACAGTGCAGTATCTGGTGATCGGCGGGGGGCTGGAAGGCCTTGCGATCGCGTGGTCGCTCGCCGAGCGTGGCGAGACCGACATCGTGGTGCTTGAACGCGGCCCGCTGTGCTCGGGCATGACTGGCAAGTCGAGCGGGGTGGTGCGCTGCCACTACGGCGTCAGGTCGCTGGCAGCGATGGCCTGGTATGGCGTGCACGTTTTCGAGCAGGCCAGCGCGCTGCTCGGCGACGACATCGGTTTCCGTCAATGCGGCTACATCGTGGGGGTCGGGGACCCCGATGTCGACGCACTCAAGGCCAACGTCACGATGCACCAGCAACTCGGCGTCGAGGTCGACTTCGTCGGACGCGACACGGTTGCCGAACTGTGGCCCGGCATCAACCTCGACGACTTCGCCGCCTTCGCCTACGAGCCGCGCGGCGGTCGCGGCGACGCCTACATGACCGGCATGGCATTCGCCGCGGCGGCCCGCACACGCGGGGTCCGCATCCGCCAGAACACCGCTGTGGATTCCCTGCGGGCGCGTACCGACGGCGCGGTTAACGGGGCCGTCCTCGACGACGGGTCGGAAATCCACGCCGGCACCGTCATATTGGCCACGGGACCGTGGGCGCCGACACTCGGTGCCACCGTCGGGGTCGACATCCCGGTGCGGGCCCAACGTGCCGAAGTGGTCCTCGTCGACCCGGGCCGGCCGGCGCCGGGCGTCCCGGTGCTCTCCGACCTCGTTGCGCTGCAGTACATCTGTCCCGAACCCAACGGCGGGCTGCTCATCGGCAACAGCGATCACTCGGTCCCCCAGTTCGTCGACCCGGACTCCTTCCCCAACCGCGCCGACGAGGCCACCATCGAGAAGGCCATCACCAAGCTCGATCACCGATTGCCCGACATGCCCGACCCCCGCATCAGCAGCACCTACGGCGGCTGCTACGACGTGACACCCGACTACAACCCGGTCATCGGTGCCTCCCCCCGCGACGGGCTGTTCCTCGCCACGGGGTTCAGCGGGCACGGATTCAAGATCTCGCCGGCCGTCGGCAAGCTCGTCGCCGACCTGCTCGTCGACGGCCACACCGATCTGCCGGGGGTTACCGCAAGCGACTTCAGGTATTCCCGCTTCGCCGAGGACGACCCGCTGACCAGCCGACACCCCTACAGCGGCGCCGGCCAGATGCGTTGACCCGACCCGCCATCAGCCAACGCCCCAACGACCACGAGCCCCAACAGCCTTCGGAGGACACCATGACCGTCGACACCGCCGAATCCGCACCGACGCGCAGCCAGGCCGCCGCGGCGCCCAGCCTGGCAGAGCGCGCCCACGCCGCGGGCACGACCTTCATCCTGGCGCTGTTCGTCACGCTGACCGGTAAACCCTGCGCGAAACTGGTCCCGGTCGAGGCCGTGGACATGCTTCAAGAAGAGGGCGTCGGCTTCGCGGGATACGCGGCCGGCGGCATGGGCCAGGAGCCCAAGGACCCCGACCTGATCGCGTTGCCCGACGCGTCGTCGTTCACCCCCATCCCGTTCGTTCGCCCGGGGCTGGCTCTGGTGCACTGCGATCCGCATGTCAGCGGTGAGCCGTGGCCCTACGCGCCGCGGCTCATCCTGAAGGAGACGATCCGCGGTGCGGCCGATCTCGGGCTGAGCGCCAATGTCGGCGCCGAGGTCGAGTACTTCCTCGTCACCCGCACCGACCACGGCACACTCACCACCGCCGACCAGGCCGACCTGAGCCGGCTGCCCTGTTACGACGCCCGCGATGTGACCCGGATGTACGACCACCTCACCGAGATGTCACAAGCGATGAACACGCTCGGCTGGGGCAACTACGCGAACGACCACGAGGACGGCAACGGCCAGTTCGAGCAGAACTTCCGCTACGCCGATCCACTCACCACCGCCGACCGTGTGGTGACCGCCCGGTATCTGCTGTCGGTCCTCGCCGAGCGGCGCGGTATGCAGGCCACCTTCATGCCCAAGCCATTCGGAAACCGCACCGGCTCGGGGATGCACATGCACCTGTCGCTGTGCGACGGCTCCGGGCCGATATTCCCTGACCCCAGCGACGACAAGGGGCTGGGACTGTCCCCCACCGCGTACTCGTTCATCGCCGGCATCCTCGAGCACGCCTGCGCGCTCCAGGCCGTCATCGCACCGACCGTAAACTCCTACAAACGCACCGGGGCCGCCACCACCAGCAGCGGCGCCACCTGGGCACCGCGCACGGCCGGCTACGGCGGCAACGACCGCACCCAGTATCTGCGGGTGCCCGACGGCGACCGCGTCGAACTGCGCGGCGCCGACGGCTCGGCCAACCCCTACCTGGCGTCCGCGGCCACGCTCGCCGCCGGGTTGGACGGCATAGCCCGGGGGCTTGATCCCGGCGCGCCGGGAAGCGGCGCCGGTGCCGCGCTTCCGATGACACTGCTGCACGCCATCGACGCGTTCGAGGCCGACGACGTAGTCGCCGGCGCGATCGACGGCGTCGGTGCCGGCGTCGCCTCCTACTTCGCGCAGCTCAAGCGGGAGGAGTTTTTCGACTGGCACAACACGGTCTCCCCATGGGAGATCGACCGCTACCTCACCGCATTCTGAGCAGGAGGCATCACCACACCATGTGCGGCATCGTCGGACTGCACCTGCGCGACCCCGCGCTGTACCCGCAGCTGGGCGCCCTGCTCACCGCGATGCTCGGCGAGCTGGCCGACCGCGGGCCGGATTCGGCGGGCATGGCCATCTACGGCGACAGCACCTGGTCACCCGCCGGGCACAGCACCGTGACGTTGCTGGACAGCCCCCGCCCGGCTGCCGACCTCGCCGCCGCGTTGACCGCCGAACTCGGCGTCGCGGTGACAGGCGTCGACGAGTCGCCGACGACGGTGCTCCACGCCCCTGTCGACACCGAAATCCTGACCGCCGCGGCGAAAACCGCGGCGACGGGTGCACGCCTCATCGGCTTCGGATCCGAGCTGACCGTGCTCAAAGGTGTCGGCAATCCCCGTGCCCTGGCTTCCGCGTTCGGCCTGCCCAACGCCAGCGGATGGCAGGGTGTCAGCCACACCCGACTGGCCACGGAATCGGCTGTGACCGCCGCGGGCGCACATCCGTTCTCGGTCGGGCCCGACCAGTGCCTGGTGCACAACGGCTCGTTCTCCAACCACATGTCTATCAAGCACCAGCTCGAGCGTGACGGCGTCGTCTTCGACAGCGAGAACGACACCGAGGTGGGGGCCCGCTTCATCGCCAAACAGCTGGCCGACGGCGCGGACCTGGAGAAAGCGCTGTTGGCGCTCAACGAGACATTCGACGGTTTCTACACCCTGCTGGTCTCCACCGCCGAATCGTTCGCGGTGGTGCGCGACCCCATCGCGTGTAAGCCCGCCATCATCGCCGAGACCGGCCAGTGGGTCGCGATGGCGTCGGAGTTCCGTGCGCTGGCCGGCCTCCCCGGAATCGCGGACGCCCGCATCTTTGAACCCGAACCCGAAGAGGTGTACGTATGGCACCGGTAGCCACCGCCGCGGGCGTCACGATCGACCTCGCCGCATCGAGCACCCGCCAGGTCAATGCGCTGCTCGCCTCCCCGGATGCGCCGAATGCGCTGACGATCACCAATCCGCGCGGCGCGCACGCGCTGGCCTGCGGTCTTGACGCCGACGTCGAGGTCACCATCGACGGGCCGGTCGGTTACTACTGCGCGGGAATGAACAAACGCGCCACGGTCGTCGTCCGGGGCAACGTCGGCGTCGGCGTGGCCGAGAACATGATGTCGGGCACCGTGCATGTCACCGGCGACGCGTCGCAGTCGGCAGGCGCGACGGCCCACGGCGGACTGCTCGTCATCGACGGCAATGCGGCGGCACGCTGCGGCATCTCGATGAAGGGCGTCGACATCGTCGTGCGGGGCGACATCGGACATATGAGCGCGTTCATGGCGCAGGCGGGCCGGCTGGTGGTCTGCGGCAATGCCGGTGAGGCGCTTGGTGATTCGGTGTATGAGGCACGGATTTATGTGCGGGGCAGCGTGAGATCGCTGGGTGCCGACTGTGTCGAGAAACCGATGCGGGCCGAGCATCTGGCCGAGGTCAAACACCTTCTCGATGCGGCCGGTTTCGATGCGGATCCCACCGAATTCACGCGCTACGGCTCCGCGCGCACCCTGTACAACTTCCACGTCGACAACGCATCCGCGTACTGACCGCGCATTCGAGGGAGACAGCGTGAGCACCACAGCACCCGGCCTGCGGGAATCCGCCACTTTTGATCGCGACGTGATCCACGAGATCCAGCGCGCCGCCGAGACCGGCATTTACCGCATCAGGGGGTGGGGAGCCAAACGGCCGCTCCCCCATTTCGACGACCTGCTGTTCCTCGGGGCGTCGATGTCCCGATACCCGCTCGAGGGTTACCGGGAACGCTGCGACACCGACGTCGTGCTCGGCGACCTGCACGCAAAATACCCTCTGCACCTTGACATTCCGATCACGATCGCCGGAATGAGCTTCGGCGCACTGTCCGGCACCGCCAAGGAAGCACTCGGGCGCGCCGCCACCGAGGTCGGCACCTCCACCACCACGGGCGACGGCGGTATGACACCCGAAGAGCGCGGTCATTCCAAAACGCTTGTCTATCAGTATCTTCCCTCCCGGTACGGGATGAACCCCGACGACCTTCGCAAGGCCGACGCCATCGAGATCGTGCTGGGGCAGGGCGCCAAGCCGGGCGGCGGCGGCATGCTGCTGGGCCAGAAGATCACCGACCGAGTGGCCGAAATGCGCACCCTGCCGCCCGGCGTCGACCAGCGCAGCGCCTGCCGCCACCCCGACTGGACCGGACCCGACGATCTGGCCATCAAGATCCTGGAGCTTCGCGAGATCACCAACTGGGAGAAACCGATCTACGTGAAGATCGGGGCTACCCGCACCTACTACGACGTCAAGCTGGCCGTGAAGATCGGCGCCGATGTGGTCGTGGTCGACGGCATGCAGGGCGGCACGGCGGCGACGCAGGATGTGTTCATCGAACACGTCGGCATCCCGACGCTGGCCGCGATTCCCCAAGCGGTGCAGGCACTTCAGGAACTCGGCATGCACCGCAAGATGCAGCTGATCGTGTCCGGCGGGATCCGCAGCGGCGCAGACGTCGCCAAGGCGATGGCACTGGGTGCCGACGCCGTCGCCATCGGCACCGCCGCGCTGATCGCGCTGGGCGACAACCACCCCCGCTACGCCGAGCAATATCGCCAACTGGACTCGGCCGCCGGGTTCTATGACGACTTCCAGGCCGGCCGCGATCCCGCGGGGATCACCACCCAGGACGACGGGCTGGCCGCGCAGCTGGACCCGATCGAGGGGGGCCGCCGGGTCGCGAACTATCTGCGGGTGCTGACGATGGAAGCCCAAACCCTTGCCCGGGCGTGCGGGAAGTCACACCTGCGCAACCTCGAACCCGAAGACCTCGTCGCGCTCACCGTCGAGTCCGCGGCGATGGCGCGGGTGCCGCTGGCCGGCACCGCCTGGATCCCCGGCCACGATCGCTGACGGGCCGTGATCACCAAAGCGCAACACATGGCACGGCGTACGCTTCGGCGATACGGTGGCCAGGGCTCCATGCGCGCAGCAAAGCGTGGGCCTGCGTTTTCTTTGTGCAGCGGTGCCGCTGCAGTTCGACTGTTCGCCTCGAAACCGTGCGTGTGACGGCGCCTGTCAACGGAGGTCCGTGTGCCCACGTACGGCTACCGGTGTTCGGGGTGCGGCGGGTTCGACCTTGTTCGCCCCATGTCGCAGGCCGCGTTGGAGGCGGATTGCCCCGAGTGCGGCGAGACCGCCCCACGCGTGTTCGGGGCACCTGGCCTGCGCACCCTTGATCCCTCCCTGCGCAGGGCTTTCGACGCCAGTGCACGCAGCGCCGAAGCGCCCGAGGTTGTCCGCTCCGTGCCCCGACCGCGGCGGGCCACCCCGACCACAACCGATCCTCGCCACGCCCGGTTACCCCGGCCCTGAAAACTGGAGGTCCTCGTGCCCGACGTTGTCTTCTCCGTCGACCAGGCCCGCTCGATGCGTGATCAGGCGGTCCCCGGCCACAATCGATGGCACCCCGACATCCCGCCGGCGGTCAACGTCCGCCCGGGCCAGTCGATCCGGGTCGAGTGCCGCGAATGGACCGACGGGCAGATAGGCAACAACGACTCCGCCAACGACGTGCGCGACGTCGATCTGACCCATGCGCACATGCTCTCCGGCCCGATCTACGTCGAGGGCGCCGAGCCGGGCGACCTGCTTGTCGTCGACATCCTCGACCTCGGCCCCGTGCCACAACAGGTGGGTGATGTCCCCGGACAGGGCTGGGGTTACACCGGCATCTTCGCGAAGGCCAACGGCGGCGGCTTCCTCACCGACCGCTTCCCCGACGCGTACAAGGCGATCTGGGACTTCGCCGGGCAGAAGTGCACGTCGCGGCACATTCCCGGCGTCGAGTTCACCGGCATCACCCACCCCGGCTTGTTCGGCAGCGCGCCGTCGCCAGAGTTGCTCGCGCGATGGAATTCGCGCGAGCAAGCGCTGATCGACACCGACCCGAACCGCGTTCCGGCGCTTGCCCTGCCGCCGCTGGAGGAGAACGTGCTCGGCGGCACGGCGACCGGTGACACGCTGGCTGCGATCGGCCGCGACGGCGCCCGAACCGTCCCCGCCCGCGAGAACGGGGGCAATCACGACATCAAGAACTTCACGCGCGGCTCGCGGGTGTTCTACCCGGTGCACGTGCCGGGCGCACTGTTCTCCGGCGGGGACCTGCATTTCAGTCAGGGCGACGGGGAGATCACGTTTTGCGGTGCGATCGAGATGGGCGGGTTCATCGACTTCCACGTCGACCTGATCAAGGGAGGCATGGAGACCTACGCGGTGACCACGAACCCGATCCTGATGCCCGGGAATGTCGAGCCGCGGTACTCGGAATTCGTGACGTTCATCGGGATCGGCGTGGAGCACGATTCCGACACCCAGCTGTACAACGACGCGACCGTGGCCTACCGCAACGCCTGCCTCAACGCCGTCGCGTACCTGGAGAAGTTCGGCTACTCGGGTGCACAGGCGTACCTGCTGCTGGGAGCGGCGCCGATCGAGGGCCGAGTGAGCGGCATCGTCGACATTCCGAACGCCTGTTGCTCGCTCTACTTGCCCACCGCCATTTTCGACACCGATATTCGCCCGTCGAGCGCCGGGCCGGTGCGGGCCGACCGGGGACGTTGCGCGGTCTCGTCGTGACGCGTGGTACCACCGACGCCCGGGTGTGTTCATTCGCTAGATGAGCCACGTGTGGGCGCCGCCCTGAGAACGCACCCGCCGGCTCCAGGCGATTGGTCCGTCTCGGCCCCGGCCGCAGGCACTACGGTCGGACCATGACACAGGCCACACGGGAACCATGACCGAATCCGTCGCGACCCGCGTCGCGGTCTACCTCGACTTCGACAACATCGTGATTTCGCGCTACGACCAGGTTCACGGCCGCAACTCCTTTCAGCGCGACAAGGCAAAGGGCATCGAGAAGGAGCGGCTGGAGCCGGCGACCGTCGACGTCGGGGCCGTGATCGACTTCGCCTCCTCGTTCGGCACCCTGGTGCTCACCCGGGCCTACGCGGACTGGTCCGCCGACATCAACGCCGGCTACCGTGGCCAGCTCGTCGCCCGCGCGGTCGACCTGGTGCAACTGTTTCCGGCGGCCGCCTACGGCAAGAACGGCGCCGACATCCGGCTGGCCGTCGACGCGGTCGAGGACATGTTCCGGCTGCCCGACCTGACCCATGTGGTGATCGTCGGCGGCGACTCCGACTACATCGCTCTCGCCCAGCGCTGCAAGCGGCTCGGCCGCTATGTCGTCGGTATCGGTGTGGCCGGCGCCAGCAGCCGGTCGCTGGCCGCCGCCTGCGACGAGTTCGTCACCTACGACGCACTGCCCGGCATACCCGCCGTCGCGCCGCAGCCCCCCGAACCGAAGAAACGCGCACGACGCGCGCAAACCCCGGATCCCGACGACGACGAGTCGCCACCCGACCCGCAGGCAGCCGCCACCGGACTGCTCGAGCGCGCGCTGCGGATCGGCCAGCAGAGAGACGACACCGATTGGCTGCACAACTCAGTGGTCAAGGCCCAGATGAAGCGCATGGACCCATCGTTCAGCGAGAAGTCGTTGGGTTTCAAATCGTTCAGCGACTTCCTACGCTCGCGCCGCGAGATCGTCGACCTCGATGAGAGCAGCACAACGCGCTTGGTTCGGCTGCACACCGACACAGCCTCGTAGCCTGCTGGCGTCAGGAATCACTTGAGCCACACGGATGTCGGCGAAGCGCCTGTGGTGGCGACAACCGCTGAAGGGCCACCCGCTCGGCGTTGGAGGCGTCGATCTCGCCGCTGATCGCTATCAGCAGCATCGCCTGTGAATGAGGAAAGACCCGTTTGCCGGCTTCGGTGTAAAGCGCCAACCGGGGAGGATCTTCAGCAGCAGGGCAGTCGTCCTTTTGCGCCAGTGGCGCTTTTGCGGGCTGTTCGCATAACCCGCTGATTCACTTTATCGCGCGCGTATGCCCATCGGTCATTTTTTGGTCGATGTCGTCGCGGCTTGCCCCAAAATCCGTCGGCGCTGCGTTCGCGCCCAACGTGGCAGTGACAGGATGAGCGGGTGGATGCGTGCACGAGAAACAATGTGAGGGTCGTCGGAGCCGAGGACGGACCGACAGTATTGCTGGCTCATGGTTTCGGGTGCGATCAGAATTTGTGGCGCTTGGTCACCGCGCGCCTGGCGCCCAGCTTTCGGGTGGTCCTCTTCGATCATGTCGGAGCAGGCGCATCCGATCCGTCCGCATGGGACCCGGTGCGGTACTCGTCGCTGGAGGGGTATGCCGAGGATGTTCTGGACATCGTGGCCGAGCTGGACCTGCGCGAGGTGGTATTCGTCGGCCATTCGGTAGCCGCGATCATCGGAGTCCTCGCGGTTGCTGCCGACCCGAGCCGGTTCGCCAAACTGATCCTGCTCACCCCGTCACCGCGCTACGTCGACGACGGCGACTATCGTGGCGGCTTCACGCGCAGCGACGTCGAGGAACTTCTCGACTCCCTCGAGAGCAACTACCTCGGCTGGTCTCGCGCGATGGCGCCGACCATCATGGGCGCGCCGGATCGGCCCGAGCTTGCAGACGAGCTCGCTGACAGCTTCTGCCGGACCGACCCGTCCCGGGCACGGGTGTTCGCACGGACCACATTCCTCTCCGACAACCGCGCTGACCTGCAGCGTGTGTCGGTGCCCACCCTGGTCATCGAGTGCGCGGAGGACGCGTTGGCGCCGCGTGAGGTCGGAGCGTATGTGCACCGGCACATCGACGGCAGCGAGCTCGTCACCCTCGACGCCACCGGTCACTGCCCACAGCTCAGCGTGCCGCAAGCCACCGCGGAGGCGATCGCGGCGTTCGCCGGCGCGACGTGACCCACGACCCCGATAGTGCTGTGCCTGTGCCTTCACCCGGATCGGGCGTTACGCCGCCATCGGATGTGCTCGACCACGCCGCGCACGATCTTTACGAACACGCCCCGTGCGGGTACCTCGCGGCGTGGCCGGACCGGCGCATCGCCGAGGTGAATACGACGCTCGCCGCGTGGCTTGGGTACGAGCGAAAAGATCTGGTAGGCAAGCGCTTCACGGATTTGCTCACTGCCGGTGGCCGCATTCATTACGAGACGCATTTCGCCCCCCTTTTGCAAATGAAGGGGCAACTCAGCGGTATCGCCGTGGATTTGATCGCTGGGAGCGGTGCACGATTGCCGGTGTTCCTCGCCGCGAACGTCAAGACCGACGCCGACGGGAATGCCATCCTTCTGCGGATAACAATTCACGAAGCGCGCGATCGACGCTCATATGAACTGGAACTACTCGAAGCGCGACAGCGAGCGGAGCGCGAGCGTGCACGGGCGCAGGAATTGGCCTCGACTTTGCAGCGTTCATTGCTGCCGCCGGCGCTTGCCCCTCCCCAGGGTCTCGAGGCATCCGCGTACTACCACACCGCGTCGGCTGACGACGTGGGCGGCGATTTCTACGATCTGTTCCCGCTTTCGCAGCAAAAGTGGGGCTTCTTCCTCGGGGATGTGAGCGGTAAAGGGGCCGGCGCCGCTGCGGCAACCTCGTTGACCCGCTACACGCTCCGGGCGGCTGCGGTCTACGACGACGATCCGGTGGCGGTGCTACACAACCTCGATACCGTGCTGAACCACGAATTCCACGGCGACGATCCCCGGTTCTGCACGGTCATTTTCGGAGTGCTCACGGGCCGCGACCACGGCTTCGACATCGACCTGGCAAGTGGCGGACATCCGCCCGCGCTACTGCTTGGGGCCGACGGGCGAGCTGACTACGTCGACACTGCCGGTGGTCAGGCCGTCGGGATCCTCCCTGACGCACGGTTCGTGTCCACCAGGATCCGTCTTGGCGCCGGGGACACCCTGGTGCTGTACACCGACGGATTGACGGAGGCGCGGATCGGCACGGGCAGCGCGCGCTATGACCACCACGGTGCGTTGCTCGAGTTCGCTGCGGCGCACGCTCCTACTTCAGCGGCGGCCGTGGTGGAGGCGATTCGGTCACTGCTCGTGGGGTTCGGGACCGGCGTCGAGGACGACACCGCGGTCCTGGCGTTGGGTGTGCCTCATCTGCCGGCGGGCGCTGACCGATGACACGGACTCGGCCCTCGACTCGCGCCGTCACCGGGCCGGACTAATCTGTGGTAAGCACGGGTCCGCCGTCATGCGGACCGCGTAGCGGTCGTCATGTGCAGTTCTGCGTCGGCCGGGTTGAGTGCACAGCCCCTACCGCGCGGTGGCTCCACTTCGCACGAATTCAGGGGGTTCACCTTGATCGATCACTCCGCCAACGAGAGCGAGTCGGTGTCGCCCACACCACCAGCCCGATTCGAGGTGCGAGAAACCTGGCTCGACCGGATCGCCGTGTTGTCCGTGCGTCATGAGGTCGACATGCTCACCGCGCCACAGCTGACCGAGGCGATACACGATGCCTTCTCCAGGACCCCGGCGGCCCTCATCGTCGACCTCTCGGGGGTGCAGTTCCTGGCGTCGGCCGGAATGACCGTTCTGGTGGCAGCCCGAGAACAGGCCGGGCAATCGACGCGATTCGCCGTTGTCGCCGACGGCCCGGCGACCAGCAGACCGATGAAGGTTTTGGGACTCGATAACTTCCTGGCGCTGTACCCCACACTCGACGGTGCGCTGCGTGGCGTCGGCTGAGGGCGCCCAGTCGTCCGTGACGTTCAGTCCTTGACCTCGCTGGGCTCCCTGGCCGCGGCGAGTTGCTCGAGGCGCCAGAGACACTCGCGGTTGCGGATGTCCATTGCGATCATCGTCAACCGGTCCGGGAGCACTTTGATCGGCCCCTCGGCAGGAGCCTCGCTCATTTCGACCCGGCATCCGTCCGCAATGTCGCTGAGGCGCAAGCCGACCTCCGCGGCCCCGACCGGTCCCATCTTGGCAAGCAGAACGATTTCCTCCAGCGGCACACATCTCAACGAGACGGTCTCGTCGTTGATCACGAACGGCCAGACGCCGATGGAGTGTTTGATCCTGGTGCCGGGTGCCGGCCAGTCGTGGTCGACGGCACGCATCCTGCTGTTCCCGACCACCCACTGCGAGTAGGTCCAGCCGTCGGCAATCACCTGCCACACGCGTTCACGGGCCACGGGCATGTCGCGGGTCACTGTCATGCCTCAGTTCCTTTCGCCGCTGAGAAGTCGAGTTCATCCGCACGGATACCCGCAACGATCGAAGATGACGCGCAACTCGGTGCGCCGTCGTCACGTGCAGAAGTCGGGGCCGGGTGTTCCGGAAACCCTGCGGGCGGCGTCACGCTCATCCCGGACGTGAGCCGCCGACCGGGAAGCACCAACCCATCGGCACGAACGGCACAGGTGCGCCGATGCACATCGTGACGGGCACTGGCGGTGGCGGCGGTCCGCGAAAGCCAGCGGCGCGAGCGCGATCGCGAACACCGTTTTACGCGTCAACCCCAGGTTGACGACACCGCCTCCGTCAACCTACAGTTGACGCATGACGCCGGCGCCGATCGACTATCCAATCCGCCTCGACGACCTGATCAACGCGATAAAGACGGTGCACGCCGATGCGCTCGATCAGCTCGCTGACGCCGTGCTGGCCGCGGAGCACCTCGGCGAACTCGCCGACCACCTGATCGGCCACTTCGTCGACCAGGCCCGCCGCTCAGGCGCCTCGTGGACCGACATCGGCAAAAGTATGGGCGTCACCAAGCAGGCCGCACAGAAGCGGTTCGTGCCCAAGGCAGAGCCGTCCGCACTGGACCCCGATCAGGGATTTGCCCGCTTCACCCCACGGGCCCGCGACGTCGTGGTGATCGCGCAAAACACCGCTCACGACGCCGGCAACGCCGAGATCACTCCGGCGCACCTGCTGCTCGCATTGCTGGCTGATCCCCGGTCGCTGGCAGCGACACTGCTCAACCGCCAGGACGTCGCCATCGAATCGATCCGCGCCGCGGTGCAGCTGCCGCCGCGCCAACCCGACCTGCCGGCGCTCGTGGCGTTCAGCGGGGCGGCACGCAAAGTGTTGGAGCTGACGTTGCGCGAGGCGCTTCGGTTGGGCCACAACTACATTGGCACCGAACACATCCTGCTGGCCCTGCTCGAATCTGAAGACGACGACGGCACGCTGCACGCGCTCGGCCTCGACAAGGCCGGCGTCGAGGCCGATCTGGCCGCCGCACTGACGTCCATCACGGCGGGACGGGACCAGCCGCCGGCGTAGGGTTCTCCCATGAAATTGGACGACCACGCGCGTGCGCTGATCGGATCCGGAGCTGACGCTACCCTGGTCACCCTCAATCCCGACGGCAGTCCCCAGGTCAGCGTCGTCTGGATCGCGTTGCAGACGACACCCGATGGCGACGACGAGATCGTCACCGCACACCTGGCCGAACACAAAAAGGTCCGCAACGTACGCCGGGACCCCCGGGTCGCGCTGACTGTCGTCTCGCTGGACCGCAGCGGCACCATGACGCCGTACCTGTCGATCACCGGCACCGCCCGCATCGAGGAAGGCGGCGCGCCGGAAGTGCTGGCCGAGCTGGCCAAGACGATGATCGGACCGAACGCGAAGTTCCCGCCGATGGACGACCCACCGCCGGGCTATCTGACCCGCATCACGATCGGGAAAGTCGGCGGGTTCGGGCCCTGGGCTTCCTGACCGCCGGCCACCTCGACCAACCCGCGCGCGTCGGCCCCGTCGGTGTGCCATCATGCGGTCCTATACAAGGAGGGGATGATGAGCCGCTGCCTGATGGGCCTGCTCGCCGCGATGGCCGCCGTCGGTGCTCTCCTGGCTCCGCCCGCATCCGCGGTCGACGCCCCGATCGGACGTCTCGGCGACACCCTCCGCGTCGACTACAACGGGCTCATCGCCGATGTCAACGTCGTCAGCATCGAGCCGTCGGATGTGCCGCCCGGCTGGGGCTATCCGACCCGCTCCCCGCACCACCAGGTCTACCGGGCCGACGTGGTCGTTCATGCGGTCCGGGTCCCGACCCCCAGCTCCATGGCGACCGTCTTCGCGTTCAGGGGAGTGACGCTGACCGGTGACGCCTACGAGCCACGCAACAGCGACGCTCCCGATGCGCTTCAGTACGCGTTGCTGAACGCGCCGCAGGGTTCCACGGTCGGCGGCGCCGTCTTTTGGGACTGCTACCGCGACGCGCCCTCAAGTGTCCTGCTGGTCGACCGGACGACCGGCCTGCACCTCGCGCAATGGAACCAGACGGAGGCGCTACCTTAATAGCCGTCATGGCTGTACAGGTTGTGGTGGCCGACGTCGCCGACACCGGGGAACTCGCCACCGTCGCGGCACACACGTTCCCGTTGGCCTGCCCGCCGTCGTCGTCGCCGGCGAACATCGCGCTGTTCATCGGGGCCAACCTCTCCCCGGCGCGGTTCGCCGAGTACCTGGGCGACCCCGACCGGGTGGTCCTCACTGCTCGGGACGACGGCCGAATCGTCGGATACGCCATGCTGATTCGCGGCATCGTCGATGACGCCGATGTCCAGAGGTCGGTCACAGTCCGGCCCACCGTCGAACTGTCGAAGATGTACGTGCTGCCCGACAGCCAGCGGACCGGCGTTGCCGGGGCTTTGATGGGGGCAGCTCTCAAGCACGCCAACGACATGGCGGCCAACAGTATGTGGCTGGGGGTGAACCAGAAGAACCGGCGGGCACAGCGCTTCTACGCCAGGTACGGCTTCACGATCAACGGCACCAAGACTTTTCGGGTGGGCACGCACATCGAAAACGACTATGTGATGGTGCGGATGCTGTAACGGTCAGGGCACGCCGGCGGTGCCGGCACTGGTCAACGCCAGCAGCCGCGAGGTGGCGCGCAAGTACTTCTTGCGAAAGCCGCCGGCCAGCATCTCCGCACTGAAGATCATGTCGAGCTTCGCGCCCGACGCCACCACAGGAATGCCGGCGTCGTAGAGCCGGTCGGTCAACGCGACCAGCCGCAGCGCGACGTTCTGGTCCTCGATCGGGTGCACCCCTGTCAGGAACACCGCCCGCACTCCCTCGATCAGCGCGAGGTAGCGCGACGGGTGCATCGTGGCCAGGTGAGCGCAGAGCTCGTCGAAGTCGTCAATGGTGGCGCCGTCGATCTCGGTGGCGCGTTCGCGGACTTCGCGCTCGGTCAACGGTGCCGGGGCCGGCGGTAGATCGCGGTGCCGGTAGTCGGGGCCGTCGATGCGCACCGCCGTGAAAATGGCTGCCAGCGTGTTGATCTCGCGCAGGAAATCCTCGGCGGCGAAACGCCCTTCGCCCAGTTGTTCAGGGAGCGTGTTCGACGTTGCGGCGACCGAAACGCCCCGGGCGACGAGCTCGGACAGCAGCCGCGAGACCAGCACGGTGTTGCCGGGGTCATCGAGCTCGAACTCGTCGATGCACACCATGACGTAGTCGTCGAGCATGTCGATGCACTCGAGGTAGCCGAACACCCCGGCCAGCTGCGTCAGCTCGCCGAACGTGGCGAACGCCTTGGGATGCGCCGCGTCCTCCGGCAGCGCGAAGTACAGCGAGGCCAGCAGGTGGGTCTTGCCCACGCCGAAACCCCCGTCCAGGTAGAGCCCCGCACCGGGTTGCACCGCCGGCTTGCCGAACAGCCGCTTCCTGCCCGCCCGGCGCTGCACCGCCAGCTCGGCGAAGCCGCGGCAGGCTCGCACCGCCATCGCCTGGCTCGGTTCGGCGGGGTCAGGGTAATAGCTCTCAAAGCTGACGCCCGCGAAGGTCGGTGGCGGCACGAGCTGGGCGACGAGCCGGCCCGACGACACCGCGGGGTGCCGATCGACCAGGTGGGCGACATCGCCGGGGCGGCTCATGCTCGCACTGTAGCCACGTGCTGCAATCGTGGCTGTGACCGATGAGGACGCACCCACGCACTTCGCCTTGCTGGGGTCGGTCCGCGAGGTCGATGCCGCAGAGCTCGCGCAGCTGTACGACTATCCCGATGAACTGTCTCGTTGCTGGGTGCGGGCCAACATGATCGCGAGCCTCGACGGCGCCGCAACCGTCGACGGCCGTGCGGGTGGGCTGGCCGGAGCGGGCGACCGGGCGCTGTTCACGGTGCTGCGGGAAGTCGCCGACGTTGTGCTCGTCGGCGCCGGCACCGTTCGGGCCGAAAACTACTCCGGCGCTCAGCTGACCGTCGCGGCGCGCCAGCGCCGGCAGGCCCGCGGCCAGCGGGAGGTACCGCCGATCGCGGTGATAACCGCGTCGGGGGCGCTGGAACCCGACAGCCGGCTGTTCCTGCGCACCGAGACACCGCCGGTGATCTTCACGACCACCGCGTCGTTCGTGGCCACCCGCGATCGCCTGCATGGCTGTGCCGAGGTGTTTGACGCGTCCACCACCGATCCCATCGTCGTCGACCCGGCCGCAGTACTCGCCGAGCTTGCGCGGCGCGGGCTGTACCGCGTGTTGTGTGAGGGGGGCCCCACGCTGCTCGGGCAGATCGTCGCAGCGGGTTTGCTTGACCAGCTGGCGCTTACCGTCGCGCCGATGCTGGTCGCCGGCGCTGCCGTGCGGATCGCATTCGCCGCCACGTCGGCGATGACCCGTCTGCACGCGTCGCACGTGCTGACCGACGAGGACGGTTACCTCTACCAGCTCTTTTCCCGGAGTGCCTGAAACCAGTCGCTAATGTGGGCAGCATGTTTGCGCCGCGTCAGCTCGTCGTGACGGTTCTCGCGGTGACCGCTTTGCTGGCCGGGTGCGCGCCGGGGTTGGCGGCCAACCCCCGCTACGCGACCAACTCCCAGCGGGTAGCCGGTGCCATCACCTCGGCTCCCAAACCGAGCGGTCCACCGCCCGTCGCGGCACCCAAGAACGACTTGGCGTGGCGGGACTGCACGTCGCGGGAGTTCAGCGACGCGGGCGCCGCCGCGCCCGTGGGGGTGACGCTCGATTGTGCGAGCTACGACTCCGGCCTCGACCCCATCAACGGCGCAACCGGCACGCTGACCATAGGCGTGGTGCGGGCACGCTCGGCGCAGACGCCGCCTGACGCAGGGCCGCTGGTCTTCACCACCGGGTCCGACATGCCCTCGTCGCTGCAGCTGCCGGTGTGGTTGTCCCGGTCCGGGGCGGACGTCCTGAACAGCCACCCGATCCTCGCCGTCGACCGTCGCGGCATCGGCATGTCGGGATCCCTGGACTGCCGGGACCCGTTCGACCGCCAGGAGATGCACAACCAGGCGCAGTTCGAGTCCGGCGACGATCCGGTCGCGAACCTCGGCGCGATCACGATGACCGCGACGACGAACTGCACCGACACGATCGCCCCCGGCGACTCGGCCTACGACAACTCCCACGCCGCCGAAGACATCGAGCGGCTCCGCAGCACCTGGGATGTTCCCTCGCTGGCGCTGCTCGGCATCGGCAACGGCGCCCAGATCGCACTGGCCTACGCCGGACTGCACCCCAACAAGGTCGCCCGGCTGATCCTCGATTCGCCGCTGCCGACGGGAATCAGCGCGGAGGCGGCCGCCGAGCAGCAGGTGAAGGGCCAGCAGGCGGCGCTTGAGGCATTCGCGACGCAGTGCGCGGCCGCGAACTGCCCCCTCGGACCGGACCCGAAGGGCGCGGTCGACGCGCTGCTTGCCGCGGCGAGGGCGGGCCAGGGGCCGGGCGGCGCGTCGGTGGCCTCGCTGGCCGAGGCGATCAGCACCGCGCTCGCCTACCCACACGGCGATCGGGTGTCGAGTACCAATGCGCTGGCCGGCGCGCTGGTATCGGCCCGGTCCGGCGATACCAACCAACTGACCAATTTGGTCAACCAGGCACAGTCGCTGCGCCAGACCGACGGACAGTTCGTCAACACCTGCAGCGATTCACTCAACCGCCCCACGCCCGACCGCGTCCGGGAACTGGTCGTCGCCTGGGGCAAGCTGTATCCCGAGTTCGGCACCGTCGGCGCCCTGAACCTCGTCAAGTGCCTGAACTGGCCCAGCGGCACCGCGCCACCGGAGCCGAAGAACCTCAAGGTGAACGCGCTGCTCATGGGCGGCCCGTACGACCCGGTGGTCGGCTCCGACGGGGTCGGCGCGGCGTCGGCGACGGTAATCAACGCCGGAATGGCGAGCAGGCGCGTGATGTGGCAGGGCATCGGCCACGGCGTCAGCATCTTCTCGCCGTGTGCGGTGCCGCCGTTGGTCGGCTATCTGGACAGCGGCAACCTGCCGCCCACCGACACGTTCTGCCCCGCCTGATCTGGCGTGTTGCTCACGCAGTGTACGGTGCGCTCGTGACGCCACCAGATACCGCTCGCGGCCGCTCGGTCCGCACCGCGATTTTGACCGCGTTCCGAACCCGGACCAGCCCGCCCAGCACGTCGGACGTGCTGCGGTCAATCCTGTGGCCGCTGGCGATCATGTTCATCATCCACCGCAGCTATGTGCTCGGTTCGACCGGCTACATCACCGACGACTTCGGGCCGGTGTACCGCGCGGTGATCAACTTCAAGCACGGCTGGGACATCTACAACGAGCACCTCCAGTACGTCGACCCGCACTACCTGTACCCGCCGGGCGCGACGCTGCTGCTGGCTCCTTTCGGTTATCTGCCGGTCCAGGCCGCCCGGTACTGGTTCATCGTCATCAGCACCGTCGCGATTATCGTCGCCGCGTGCTTTCTGGTGCGGTTGTTCAACTTCAGGATCACCTCAGCGGCGCTGCCCGCGCTCCTGGCGGCGATGTTCTGCACCGAAAGCGTTACCAACACCCTGGTGTTCACCAACGTGAACGGCTGCATCCTGCTGCTGGAGGTGCTGTTCTTCCGCTGGCTGCTCGACCGGAAGGTCGGCCACCAGTGGTGGGCCGGTGTCGCGATCGGGTTGACACTGGTGATCAAACCGACGCTGGCACCGCTGTTGTTGCTTCCGCTGCTCAACCGGCAATGGCGGGCGCTGGTGACCGCGTTCGCGGTGCCCGTGGCGTTCAACCTGGCGGCGTGGCCGTTGAGCGCCGACCCGATCGACTTCTTCAAGCGCACGCTGCCGTACATCCTCGGCACGCGCGACTACTTCAACAGCTCCATCTTGGGCAACGGCGTCTACTACGGGTTGCCGATGTGGCTGATCGTCTTCCTGCGCATCCTGTTTACCGTGCTCGCAGTGGGCGCGATGTGGCTGCTGTACCGCTACTACCGCACCCGTGATCCGCTGTTCTGGATGGCCACCTCGTCGGGTGTGCTGCTGCTGTGGTCGTTCCTGGTGCTGTCGCTGGGACAGGCCTACTACTCGATGATGCTGTTCCCGTTCCTGATGACCGTGGTGCTGCCGAATTCGGTGATCCGAAACTGGCCGGCCTGGCTGGGCATCTACGGCTTCATGACGATCGACAAGTGGCTGCTCTGGAATTGGCCGACGACCGGTCGCACGCTGGAGTACCTCAGGGTCACCTGCGGCTGGTCGCTGGTGCTGATCGTGGTGTTCGTCGTGCTGTATTTCCGCTACCTGGATGCCAAGGCGGAAAATCGGCTGGACGCCGGCATCGATCCGCCGTGGATGACGCCGAAGGAGCAGCGCGCTAGCGTGAACGCATGACGTCACCGCGGCCCAAAGTCGAGCTGACCGACGACGACTGGCGCGAGAAGCTCAGCCCCGAGGAATTCGCGGTGCTGCGTCGCGCCGGCACGGAACGGCCGTTCACCGGTGAATACACCGACACCACCACCGAGGGCGTGTACGAGTGCCGGGGCTGCGGCGCGGAGCTGTTCCGCAGCACGGAGAAATTCGAATCCCACTGCGGCTGGCCGTCGTTCTTCGATCCCACCCGCTCCGATGCGGTCATCCTGCGGCCCGACGATTCGGTTGGCGGCCACCGCACCGAGGTGCTGTGCGCCAACTGCCACAGCCACCTCGGCCACGTCTTCTCCGGCGAGGGCTATCCCACACCCACCGACCAGCGCTACTGCATCAACTCGATTTCGCTGCGGCTGGTTCCGACGTCCTGATCAGCGAAGGCCGGTCGGTCGACGCGGGTCGCGTGGACTTCCCAGAACGGGGCGTGGACGCGGCCGTCGGCCAGCAGCGGCTCGATGATCCGGAAACGATCCAGCATCGGCCGCATGTCCGCGGCGGTGTCGGGATTACGCGCGATCATCTGCTCGAAAGCCTCGAGGCTCACGTTGACCTGATACGTGGTCGGCCCCAGGTAGGTGATGTTCCAGCCACCGGCCGGAAGCAGCCGGCGGAAGTTGGCCGCAGGAATGGCCCGGGGCCCGGTCAGCCCGTTGACGTTGTGTTCGCCGAACTCGAACATGAAAAGCCGCGCACCCGGTTTGGTCGCGCGGTGCAGAGCCTGCAGGTACGCCTTCTGCAGCACCTCGTCAGTGCTCATCGTGTGATAGAAGGCGCAGTCGACGACCGTGTCGAACCGACCGTCGAGGCCTTCCATCTTCGTGGCGTCAGCGACCTGGAAGTTCACCGATTCTCCCGCGTGCCGGGCGTTTTGGCGGGCGCGCTCGACTGCCGCCGGTGACGCGTCGATCCCGGTGCTCGACAGGCCCTCGGACGCGTAATGGATCGCATGGTGTCCCGGACCGGTACCCGGGTCGAGCACCTCGCCCGTGACCGCGCCCAACGCGACCAGCTGTTGAACGACCGGCTGCGGGCCACCGATATCCCACGGCGTCGCGGCAGGAAAACCGTGTGCCGTGCGTTCGTCGCGATACATCTCGTCAAAGCGGGTCGGATTCACCGGCGAAGTCATGCCGACGAGGGTAGGCGCGCTGATTGAAGCGGCGGTGCGCGCCGTATTGCGACTCAGGGCAGCGCGCGCACGAGCTGTTCGACCGGTACCCGGGGGCCCGTGAAGAACGGCGTCTCCTCGCGGGTGTGCCGACGGGCTTCGGTGGCGCGAAGTTCGCGCATCAGCTCGACGATCCGATGGAGTTCGGGGGCTTCGAACGCCAGAATCCACTCGTAGTCACCGAGCGCGAAAGCCGGCACCGTGTTGGCGCGCACGTCCTTGTAGCCGCGCGCGGCCATGCCATGTTCGGCAAGCATCCGGCGTCGGTCCTCGTCAGGGAGCAGGTACCAGTCGAGCGACCGGACGAACGGGTAGACGCAGATGTAGTTGCCGGGCTCCTCGCCGGCCAGGAATGCCGGGATGTGGCTCTTGTTGAACTCGGCCGGCCGGTGCAGCGCCACGCTGCTCCACACCGGACTGCTGGCGTGTCCCAGCGCGGTGGTGCGGCGGAAGTCTTCGTAGGCGGTTTGCAGCGCCTCCACCCGGTCGGCGTGCGTCCAGATCATGAAGTCCGCGTCGGCCCGCAAGCCGGCCACGTCGTAGAGGCCGCGCACCACGACGCCGTTGTCCTCCTGCTGCTTGAGGAAGGTCGCGGTTTCGTCGACCACCGCGTCGCGGTCGTCGCCGAGAACGCCGGGCCGCACCGCGAACACCGAAAACATGAGGTAGCGCACGGCGGCGTTGAGGGCGTCGTAATCCAGTCGGGCCATGCACCTATCGTGCCACGGTGGGCGTGGCCAGCGACGCTGCTGCCGCGGTGCCCGACGCGATGCACGCGGGCACGCCGATGCCGTCGAGGTAGTTGCCCGCAAGCGCCAGCGCATCGGGCAGACCGGCGCGGATCTCCTCGACGAGACGGCCGTGGCCCGGTGCGTACTGCGGCATCGCGTCGATCCAGCGCTGAACATGGCCCTCGATCGGGTCGACGGCGACGCCGAAGACGTTGCCCAAGTCCTCGACGGCCCACGCCAGCAGCTGCTCGTCGCTGACCGCGCAGGCCACGTCGTCACCGAAGCGCCCGAAGCTCAACCGCAGCAGCTGTGGCCCGTCGCCGCCGCCCCACTTGCGGCTCGAGAGCGTAATCGCCTTCGCCCGCAACGCTTCTCCGCTCGCGACGAGCACCCCTGACCGGTCGGGCAGCGGTGTGTCGGTTGGCACGGCCAGCGCCACAACCACCGACGACGCCACGGGAATCCGCGTCGCCGCGGCGGCGGCCAGCGGTGCGCAATCCCCGAGCAGGCTCGCCACACTCGGGGCCGGCACGGCCACCACCACGGCATCCGCGTGCCACCCGGCTCCACCCTCGTCGAGCACGAGCCACCCCCCGGATTCGCGGTGCAGCGACGTGATCGCGGTGGGCACCCAGTCGGCGCCGCTGTGCCGCAGCAGTTCGTCGACCAGCACCTGGTACCCACCGCCCACCGCCCGGAACACCGGCCCGGCGGTGGGCGGCGGCAGCGTCGCCCGCGCGGCTTCGGTGAGGCTGTGGGCTCCGCGGTCGAGTGCGGCCGCCACACCCGGCGCGGCCGAACGCAGGCCGATCGTGGCTGCCGATCCTGCATAGACCCCGGCCAGCAGCGGGTCGACGGAGCGGGCCACCACGTCGACGCCGAACCGGTCGGCCACCACGTCGGCGACCGCGGGATCAGCGCCCGCGGTCCAGGTCAGCGGGCGGCTGGGCTCGGACGCGACGTATGCGACCGTCGCGTCGTCGACCAGGCCGGTCAGGGACTGGGCCGTGGTCGGGATACCGTTCACCGTGCCCGCCGGCAACGGGTGCAGCCGCGTCCGGGCGTAGATCAGCGGGCGCACCCCGGTGGTGTCGAGTTGCGTCCCGGCCATGCCCAGCTCGGCAAGCAACGCCGGCACCTCAGGACGGCGTGCGACGAACGCCTCCGCGCCGACGTCTATCGGCTGGCCGGCGAGCCGGATCGTGCGCAGGACGCCGCCGAGCCGGTCGGCGGGGTCGAACAGCGTGATGCGGGCCGCGTCACCCGCCATCACCCGCAACCGGTAGGCGGCGCTCAGGCCCGAAATTCCGCCCCCGACAACGCAATACGATCGACTCACAGGGAGTGCACCAGCGACACCACCTCGGTCAGCAGGTCGGGGTCGGTATCGGGGAGTACCCCATGGCCGAGGTTGAAGATGTGCCCGGCCGCGCCGGCGTCGACCGCGCGGCGACCGTCATCGACCACCCGGCGCACCTGTGCTTCGGCCACCGGCCATCCGGCGAGCAGAACGACCGGGTCGAGGTTGCCCTGCAGTGCCGTCCCCGGTTCGACGCGGGCCGCGGCATCCGGCAGCGACGTGCGCCAATCCACGCCGATCACCGTCGGGCCTGCCACCGACATCGCGCCCAGCAGTTCGGCGGTGCCGACCCCGAAGTGGGTCATCGGAATACCCGCCGGTGCGAGCGCGCCGAAGACCCGCGCGCTGTGCGGCAGCACGTACTGCCTGTAGTCGGCCAGCGACAGGACACCGGCCCAGGAATCGAAAACCTGCACGGCGTCCACTCCGGCGTCGATCTGCACCCGCAGGAACGCGATCGTGAGGTCGGCCAGGGTGCTCATCAACGCGTGCCACGTCTGCGGTTCAGCGAGCATCATCGCCTTGGTGCGTTCGTGGTGCTTGCTCGGGCCGCCCTCCATCAGGTAGGAGGCCAACGTGAACGGGGCCCCTGCGAAGCCGATCAGCGGCACCTCCCCGAGCTCGGCGACCAACATGGCGACGGCTTCGGCCACCTCCGAAACCTGCTCGGGTGCAAGGCTATTCAATCGTGCGACGTCCGAGGCGGTACGCACGGGATGGTCGATGACCGGCCCGACGTCGGGCACGATGTCCAGCGCGATGCCCGCGGCGCGCAGCGGCACCACGATATCGGAGAACAGGATCGCCGCGTCGACGTCGTGGCGGCGCACCGGCTGCAGCGTGATCTCGCAGACCAGCTCCGGGTTGAAGCAGGCCGCCAGCATGCTGTGCCGGGCGCGCAGCGCTCGGTATTCAGGCAGCGAGCGACCGGCCTGCCGCATGAACCACACCGGCACCCGGTGTGGTTTGCGGCCGGTGGCCGCGGCGAGATACGGGGCTTCGGGCAGGTCACGGCGGCTCATCGTGCCTCCCATGCTGCCATGGCGGCAATTGTCGGCGTGCCTTCGGCCGTGTCCAGGTAAATGGGCTAGCGTCCAGGGGTGACCTCCGGTGAGCCGGCTGAGTTCGGTGCGGCCGTGGCGGCGATGAACGCAGCCGTCGTGCGGCCGGAGATAGAGCTCGGGCCGATTCGGCCGCCGCAGCGGCTGGCACCGTTCAGCTATGCGATGGGCGCCGAGGTGCGCCATCCGGAGACCGACGTCGTCCCGGAACGGTCGGAGGGCGACGCGTTCGGTCGGCTGATCCTGCTGCATGACCCGGAAGGCGCCGATGCCTGGGACGGGACGATGCGGCTTGTGGCCTACATCCAGGCCGACCTCGACGCGACTGAGGCCGTCGATCCGCTGCTGCCGGAGGTCGCGTGGAGTTGGCTGGTGGACGCGCTCGAGTCGCGGCCAGGGCAGGTGACCGCGCTCGGCGGCACAGTCACCGCGACCACGTCGGTGCGCTACGGCGACATCGCAGGGCCGCCGCGGGCACATCAACTCGAGTTGCGCGCGTCGTGGACCGCGCTCACTCCGGACCTGGGCACTCATGTCCAGGCGTTCTGCGAGGTGCTCGAGCATGCTGCGGGCCTGCCGCCGGTAGGGGTCACCGACCTAGGCTCGCGATCCCGCGCCTGAGATGACGGCCGAGGTACCCGAGCCGGAGGAGGCGCCCGAACCGGAGCCGACGCCCGAACCGGAGCCGACGCCGCTGTTGCAACCCGCCGAAGGGGTACCCGAGCTCACCGTCTTCGACGACCAAATCGCCGATGCCGCAGAGCTTTTAGCCGGTGGCCATGGGCCGTTCGCGGTCGACGCCGAACGGGCGTCGGGCTTCCGGTATTCGGGACGGGCGTACCTGATTCAGATCCGGCGGGCCGGTGCGGGCACCGTGCTGCTCGATCCTGTCAGCGGCGGCGGCGACCCGATCGTGTCGCTGCGCCCGATGGCCGACGTGCTGGCAACCGGCGAGTGGATCCTGCATGCCGCCGACCAGGACCTGCCGTGCCTCGAAGAGGTCGGCATGCGGCCCGCGGCGCTCTACGACACCGAGTTGGCGGGCCGGCTGGCCGGCTACGACCGGGTGAACCTCGCGGCGATGGTGCAACGGCTGCTCGGGCTCGGGCTGGCCAAGGGGCACGGTGCGGCGGACTGGTCCAAACGGCCGCTGCCGCAGGCGTGGCTGAACTATGCCGCACTGGATGTCGAGGTGCTGATCGAGTTGCGGGACGCGATCGCCGAGGTCCTCGCCGAGCAGGGCAAGACGGAGTGGGCCGCGCAGGAGTTCGAACACCTGCGCACGCTCGATCCGGTGCCGACCAGGCGCGACCGTTGGCGACGGACGTCGGGTATCCATAAGGTGCGCGACCCCCGGGCGCTGGCGGCGGTGCGGGAACTGTGGGCCACGCGTGACCAGATCGCGCGTCGCCGGGACATCGCGCCGGGCCGCATCCTGCCGGACTCGGCGATCATCGACGCCGCGACCACCGATCCAACCTCTTTCGAGAGGCTGACGGCTCTGCCGGTGTTCGGTGGCTCACGGCAGCGCCGCAGCGCCGACGTGTGGCTTGCTGCGCTGGCACGGGCACGCGAGAGCCCGGAGCCGGCCGCCTCGCCGGACCTTCTGAACGGGCCGCCGCCGGTCGCCCGCTGGAGCCGGCGCAAACCCGAGGCGGCCGCCCGGCTGGAGGCGGCAAGGGCCGCGCTGGCCGTTCTGTCAGAGCAGGTTCACGTGCCGACCGAGAATCTCGTCGCACCCGATCTCGTGCGCCGGTTGTGCTGGGACTGGCAGGCCGCCGACGACGTCCCCGCGGCTGTCGACTCGGTCCTGCGAGCCGGCGGTGCGCGGCCCTGGCAGCGCGAGTTGGTCGTGCCGGTGCTGGCGCAGGCGCTCACACCTGACGCGTGATGTGATTCAAGTTCGCTGCGGGGGGTAAAGTGACCCGCGCCGGGATTTGTCGCGGAGGGTTCAGGGGGCCATGGCCAGCGATGAGGACGACGGCTTCGCGCGGCTTGGGCGGCGAGGGCTTGTCGACCAGATGCATGCGCAGCTCGACGAGTTGCTGGCGGCCCGCGACCAGATGGAGCAACTGCTTGCACTGGTCGTCGACGTCGGATCTGATCTGGACCTGGACGCGACCCTGCGCCGCACCATCACCGCCGCAATGACTTTGACCGGGGCCGGCTTCGGTGCGCTGGGCGTGCATGGCCCCGACGGCACCATCAGCAAGTTCCTCCACGCCGGAATGGATGCCGAAACGGTCCACAAAATCGGTCGTCTCCCTGCCGGCAAGGGCGTTCTTGGCGCGCTGCTCAATCAGACGGACGCGGTCCGTGTCGAAGACCTGACCGCACACCCGTCGGCGGTGGGCTTCCCGGCGCACCACCCGCCGATGCGCGCGTTCATCGGCGTTCCGATCACCATCCGTGGCAATTTGTTCGGCAGCCTGTACCTGGCCAGCCTGGAGTCGACACGACCGTTCAGCGAATCCGATGAAATCGCTGCCCGGGCGCTGGCCTCGGCGGCCGCGTTTGCGATCGAGAACGCGCAGCTGTTCGAACGGGTGCGCGCGTCGGCGAAATGGATGAAGGCCAGCCGGGAAATCACCACCGCGCTGCTTTCGGGGGTGGACCCGCACGTGCGTCCTCTGCAGTTGATCGCGGACCGCGCCCGAGACTTGACCGACGCCGAACAGGCCATCGTGCTGGTTCCCACCGACCCCGACCTGCCCGTCGAGGAGATCGACAGGCTCGTCGTCTCAACCGCGGTCGGCCGCAACGCCGCCCAGGTCATCGGTCAATCGGTGCCGGTCAACGGATCGACGACCGGCGGCGTGTACCGGTCCGGCGCACCCCTGATCACCGAGTCATTCCGCCATCCGATTGCGGCGTTCACCGACGTGGGCGAACGCCCGGCGATCGTGTTGCCGCTGCGCGCCCAGGACACGGTCATCGGTGTCATCGCGGTCGCCCGTAACGCCGAGCAGCCGGCCTTCGACGACAGCTACCTCAGCCTGTTGGGCGACTTCGCCGACCACGCCGCCATCGCGTTGACACTGGCGGCGGCACGCGAACGTACGCGTGAGCTGACGCTGCTGGCCGACCGTGAACGCATCGCACACGACCTGCACGACCACGTGATCCAGCGGCTTTTCGCCGCCGGCATGGACCTGCAGGGGACGATCGCGCGGACACGGTCTCCCGAGGTCTCCGACCGGTTGAGCCGCACCCTCGACAGTCTGCAGAACACCATCGACGACATCCGCACCACGATCTTCAAGCTGCAGTCGCGGTCGAGCGGCGCCCCCGGACTGCGTCCACGCATCCACGGCACGGTGCGTGAGCTGACCGAGAACCGCGACATCGCCACGACGTTGCAGCTGTCGGGACCGATGACAGCGGTCGGCTCCGAACTGGCCGAGCACGCCGAAGCGGTCATCACCGAAGCCATCAGCAACACGCTTCGGCACGCCGGAGCGACGACGCTGCGCATCGAGGTCACCGTCGAGGACGACCTCACGATCGCCGTCGTCGACAACGGCTGCGGCATCCCGGACGACAACGAGCGCCGCAGCGGCCTGGCCAACCTGTACCGGCGGGCCGAGCAGGTCAGCGGCAGCTGCGAGATCACCTCGCCGCCCTCTGGCGGCACCCGGGTGTGCTGGACCGCGCCGCTGATCGGCATCTGAGCGCGACGCCGTTCGCGCAGCTAGTCGATTTGCTCGCGGACGTCGGCGTCGGCGTCGGCCGTGCCGAGCGCGGCGACCCAGCCGGTGATCTGGCGGGCCACATCCTGGTCGGTCAGCCCGACGTCGGCCAGCACTTCCGGGCGCGACGCCTGTGCGAGGAACCGCTGCGGTATCCCGATGTCGCGGCAGGGCACGTCGATCTCCGCGTGCCGCAAGGCTGCCGACACCGCGGAACCGACGCCGCCGCGCACGCCGTTGTCTTCCAGCGTGACGACGAGCTTGTGCGAGGTCGCCAGGTCGCGGATCGCATCGGGGACGGGCAGCACCCACCGTGGGTCGACCACGGTGACGCCGATGCCCTGGTTACGCAACCGCTCTGCGACGGCGAGGGCCATCGCCGCGAGCGGCCCGACTGCCACCAGCAGCACCTCGTCGGAGAGGCCGGCGGCGGGCACGGCGAGCACGTCGACATCGTCACGGCGCTTCAGCGCCGGAATATCTTCTCCGACATCGCCTTTCGCGAACCGGAGGGCTGTCGGACCGTCGTTGACGTCGAGCGCCTCGCCGAGCTCCTCACGTAGCCGGCTGGCGTCACGCGGTGCGGCGACCCGCATCCCGGGCACGATGCCCAGCATCGACAGGTCCCACATGCCGTTGTGGCTTGCGCCGTCGTTGCCGGTGATCCCCGCGCGGTCGAGCACCATGGTGACCGGCAGCTTGTGGAGCGCCACGTCCATCATGATCTGGTCGAACGCCCGGTTCAAAAATGTGGAGTAGATCGCGACCACCGGGTGCAGGCCACCCATCGCCAAGCCCGCGGCAGACGTCATCGCGTGCTGCTCGGCGATGCCGACGTCGAACAGCCGGTCGGGGAACCGCTCGCCGAACGCGCACAACCCGGTGGGGCCGGGCATCGCGGCAGTGATCGCGACGACGTCGCGCCGCTTGGCCCCGTAGGCGACGAGGGCATCGGAGAACGCCGACGTCCAGCCGGGCGCCGCCACCGCGGTCGCCATCCCGGTAAGGGGGTCGATCACCCCGGTGGAATGCATCTGCTCGGCCTCGTCGTTCTCGGCCGGCGGGTACCCCATGCCCTTGCGGGTGACCACATGAACGATCACCGGGCCGTTGAACCGGCGTGCGCTGCGCAGTGCGTTCTCCACGGCGTGCTCATCGTGGCCGTCGACCGGGCCGACGTATTTGAGCCCCAGGTCGGTGAACAGGACCTGCGGCGCCAGCGCATCCTTGAGACCGACCTTGACGCTGTGCACGGCGTGATAGCAGACCTCGCCGATGACCGGTAGGCCGCGGATCGCGCGCCGGCCGCTGTCCAGAATGCGCTCGTAGGCCGGCTCGAGCCGCAGCCCGGCCAGGTGGTTGGCGAAACCACCGATGGTCGGCGCGTAGCTGCGCCCGTTGTCGTTCACTACGATGACGATCGGCCGCCCCACGGCGGCGATGTTGTTCAGCGCTTCCCAGCACATGCCGCCCGTGAGCGCGCCGTCGCCGACGACGGCGACCACGTGACGGTTGCGGTGCCCGGTCAGCTCGAACGCCTTCGCCAGCCCGTCGGCGTATGACAGCGCCGTCGACGCGTGACTGTTCTCCACCCAGTCGTGCTCGCTTTCAGCCCGGCACGGATACCCCGACAGGCCGCCTTTCTTGCGCAGCGTGTCGAAATCCTGGCACCGCCCCGTCAGCATCTTGTGCACATAGGCCTGGTGGCCGGTGTCGAAGACGATCGGGTCGTGCGGCGAATCGAACACCCGATGCAACGCCAGCGTGAGCTCGACGACACCCAGGTTGGGCCCCAGATGACCGCCGGTAGCAGCCACTTTGTGGATCAGAAACTGCCGGATCTCCTCGGCGAGTTCGCCTAGTTGCTGCTGGGAAAGGCGCTGCAGATCTGCGGGACCGCGGATCTGTTCAAGCATTGGGCCAGTGTAATCACGGCCTACCGCGTCAGCACGGCGACGCATTCGACGTGGTGGGTCAGCGGGACCGAGTCGAACACCCGCAGCTCCTCGACGCCATACCCGTGCCGGAGGTAGAGGCCGACATCCCGGGCGAAGGACGCGGCCTCGCACCCGATGTGAATCACTCTCGGCACGCCGGCGGTGGCCAGCACGTCGACGACCTCACGCCCGGCCCCCGATCGTGGTGGATCGAGGACCGCGACATCGGCGCCGTGTCGCTGCGCGGCCAGCATCCGCCGGACGGAATCGTTGACCACCCGCACCTGCGGCAGGTCGCTGAGAGACTGGCGCGCCGCCTTGGAGGCGCCCCGTGCCGTGTCCACGGTGACCACTTTCCCCTGTACGGAGACCTGCTCTGCCAACACCGCCGCGAACAACCCCGCACCGCCGTAGAGGTCCCACGCGGTCATGCCCGGCGCCGCCTGCGCCCAGCCGGCCACCAACTGGCTGTAAACGCGCGCCGCGTCGCGGTGCGCCTGCCAGAACCCGGTCACCGGGACGTGCCACTCGCGCCGACCCACCCGCTGCAGCGCCCGGTAGCTTCCCTCGACCACGTCGGGGCGGCGTTCGCCGCCGCGCGGACCGGTGCGTACGACATGGCGGTCGCCGGCGTCGTCGAGCACGACGTGCAGCTCGGCGCCGGGCGGCCAGTGTGGGTCGTCCAGCCCGGAGAGCATGCCCGCCGGCAACTGTGCGCAGTGCAGGTCGGTCACCAGCTCGTCGCTGTGGTAGCGGTGAAAACCGGCGTGGCCCGCCTGCCCGTTGCGGCCGCCGACCGCGAGCCGCACCCGGGTCCGCCATCCGGTGGCCTCCCCGGGCCCGACCGGTTCCGCCGACCGGCCGGTGTCGGCAGCCCATGGGTAGCCGGCGAGGTGGGCCAGCTGATTGGCCACCACCTCACCCTTCAGCGCGCGGGCCGCCGCAGGCTGAGCGAAGGCCAGGTCGCAGCAGCCCGCGCCGTCGGGGCCGGCGATCGGACACAGCTGGGGTATCCGGTGCTCGGAGGGATCGAGGATCTCGACGGCTTCGGCGTGCCAGTACGAGCCCCGCTGGTCGGTGACGCGGGCCCGAACCCGCTCGCCAGGGAGCGCGTGTCGAACGAACACCACGCGGCCCTCGTGCCGTGCCACGCAACTGCCGCCATTGGCCGGTGGGCCGACGGTCAGGGTCAGTCCCTCGTCACGAGAGGTGCCCCCAGCCCCTTGGCCGGTCACTCCAGGAAGCCGCGCCGGGCGTCCCCCGGTGCGCTTTGCGGCTGCAGGGTTCTCAGCCGCTCCGACGAACTCAATTGCCACGGAACCGAGGTCACCATGACATTGGGCATGAACAGCAACCGGCCCTTGAGCCGAAGGGCACTTTGGTTGTGCAGCAACTGTTCCCACCAGTGGCCGACGACGTATTCGGGGATGAACACGGTAACCACCGTGCGGGGTGACTCCTTGATGATCCGCTTGACGTAGTCGAGTACCGGCCGGGTGATCTCCCGGTAGGGCGACGCGATCACCTTCAGCGGCACCGTGATGTTGCTTTCCTCCCACTTGTGCACCAGGTCACGGGTTTCCGCGTCGTCGACGTTGACGGTGATCGCCTCCAGGCTGTCGGGCCGGGTTGCCCGCGCGTAGGCCAACGCCCGCAGCGTGGGAAGGTGCAGCTTCGACACCAGCACCACGGCATGGTTGCGACTCGGCAGCACGACGTCGCCCTGCTCGGCCTCCTGCTCGGCCAGCTCACGCGCAACGGTGTCGTAATGGCGGCGGATGAGCTTCATGATCACGAACAGGCTCGACATCGCCAGGATCGCGATCCACGCGCCGGCCATGAACTTCGTCAAGACCACGACGATCAGCACCGCGCCGGTGGCGACGAAGCCGATCGTGTTGATCACGCGCGAACGCAGCATTCTGCGCCGCACCGCGGGGTCGGTCTCGGTGCGCAGCAGCCGCGTCCAGTGCCGGACCATGCCGATCTGGCTCAACGTGAACGAGACGAAGACGCCGACGATGTAGAGCTGGATCAGCGCGGTCACCTCGGCGCGGAACGCGACGATGAACGCGATCGCCGCGAACGCGAGGAACAGGATGCCGTTCGAAAACGCCAACCGGTCGCCGCGGGTGTGCAGTTGCCGTGGCAGGTAACGGTCTTGAGCCAGGATCGAGCCCAGCACCGGGAAGCCGTTGAAGGCGGTGTTGGCGGCCAGTACCAGGATCAGCGCGGTGACGCCGGCGATCAGCAGCAAACCGAGCGGAAAGCCGTGGAACACCGCCTCGGCAAGCTGCGCGATCAGGGTCTTCTGGTGATAGTTGGGCGGCGCGCCGACCAACTGGTCGGGGCGATCGGCCATCTTCACCCCGGTCTTCTCAGCCAGCACAACGATGCCCATGAACAGGGAAACAGCGATGACGCCCAACATCAATAGCGTCGTGGCAGCGTTGCGGGACTTGGGCTTTCGGAACGCCGGCACCCCGTTGCTGATCGCCTCGACGCCGGTCAGGGCCGCACACCCCGACGAGAATGCCCGCGCCAGCAGGAAAATCAGCGCCAGGCCAGTGATATCGCCGTGCTCGCTGTGCAGCTGGTAACCGGCTGACTCGGCCCGCAGCGGTGTTCCCAGAAGGAAGATCTGGAACAACCCCCAGGCGAGCATGATGTACATGCCGATCATGAACGCATACGTCGGAATCGCGAACGCGGTGCCCGACTCGCGGATACCGCGCAGGTTGGCCGAGGTCAGGAGCAGGATCGCCACCACCGCGAAGGCGACCTTGTGCTGGGCGACGAACGGCAGCGCCGAGCCGATGTTCGACATCGCCGACGACATCGAGACCGCAACCGTCAGTACGTAATCCACCAGCAGCGCGCTGGCAACGGTCAGCCCGGCGGTTGGGCCGAGATTGGTGGTCACCACCTCGTAGTCACCACCACCCGACGGGTACGCGTGGACGTTTTGCCGGTAGCTGGCGATCACGATGAGCATCACGGCCGCCACCGCCAGCCCGATCCACGGGGCCATCGAGTAGGCCGCCAGACCCGCAACCGACAGCACGAGGAAGATTTCCTCGGGCGCGTAGGCCACCGAGGACAGCGCATCGGATGCAAAGACCGGCAGTGCGATCCGCTTCGGCAGCAGCGTGTGCGCCAACCTGTCGCTGCGGAACGGCTGGCCGATCAGAAGCCGGCGCGCGGCGGTGGATAGCTTGGACACGAGTGCCAACACTATGCCCAGTACGGCCGTAGCTGTACCGTTGTCCGGGCAGTTTCAGCCCGAGGCGAACCGCTTCCGTCGCAGCCGGTTCATCCCGGGTCGCCGCGCCCCTGGCCCCGGGAAAGGACACCGACGTGCGTGTAGTGGTGATGGGTTGCGGACGGGTGGGGGCATCCGTGGCGGACAGCCTGTCCCGCATCGGCCACGACGTGGCCGTCATCGACCGCGATCCCACCGCGTTTCACCGGCTGTCCCCCGATTTCCCCGGCGAGCGCGTGCTTGGCATGGGCTTTGACCGCGACGTGCTGCTGCGGGCCGGGATCGAGGAGGCCGGTGCATTCGCCGCCGTGTCGTCCGGGGACAACTCGAACATCATCTCGGCGCGGGTGGCCCGCGAAACCTTCGGCGTCGAGCGGGTGGTGGCGCGTATCTACGACGCCAAACGCGCCGCGGTCTATGAGCGCCTGGGCATCCCTACGGTCGCCACTGTGCCGTGGACCACGGACAGACTGCTCAATGTGCTGCTCCGGGAGAGCGAGACCACCAAGTGGCGCGACCCGTCCGGCAACGTGGGTGTGGCGGAGGTCGCACTGCACGAAGACTGGATCGGCCACCGGGTGTCCGAACTCGAGGCCGCCACCTCCGCCAGGGTTGCCTTCATGATCCGCTTCGGCGCCGGGCTGCTTCCCGATTCGAAGACCGTGGTGCAGGCCGGCGACCAGGTCTACGTCGCCGCGATCGCAGGCCATATCGCCGAGGCGCTCGCCATCGCCGCGTTGCCGCCGAGCGAGGACATCATCGGCTGATGAAGCCAGGCGGTCACCGTAGCGACGACAGCGAGGAGCGGGGGAGATGAAGGTAGCCATCGCCGGGGCGGGTGCCGTCGGCCGGTCGATCGCCCGCGAACTCGTGGAGAACCGCCATGATGTCACGCTGCTGGAGCGCAACCCCGATCACATCGACGTTGACGCGATTCCCGCCGCGCACTGGCGCCTGGGCGATGCCTGTGAACTGTCGCTGCTGGAGTCGGTGCACATGGAGGAATTCGACGTGGTGATCGCCGCGACGGGCGACGACAAGGCCAACGTCGTGGTGAGCCTGCTCGCAAAAAGCGAGTTCGCGGTGTCGCGTGTGGTGGCCCGCGTCAACGACCCTCGCAACGAGTGGCTGTTCGACGACGCATGGGGCGTGGACGTCGCGGTGTCGACCCCGCGCATGCTGGCCTCACTCGTCGAGGAGGCGGTCGCGGTCGGAGACCTGGTGCGCATCATGAAGTTTCGGCAGGGCGAGGCCAATCTGCTGGAGATCACACTTCCCGACGACACCCCGTGGGGGGGCAGGCCGGTGCGCAAGCTCGAGCTGCCTCGTGACGCCTCGCTGGTGACGATCCTGCGCGGATCGCGTGTGATCGTGCCGCAGGGCGACGAACCCCTGGAGGGCGGCGACGAATTGCTCTTCGTGGCCGTGCCTGAGATGGAAGACGAGCTGCGACGACTGCTTCTGCCGCAACGGCCTTAGTGACCCGCCGGCTTGTGGTCGGCCTGGATTCCCTCGTCCTCCTCGGCCTCTGTTGCGGTCTCGGTTGACGGGTGAGGCATCGCCCGCTGAGCGGCCCTGATCGGAAAGTACGTTGCCAGCGCGGCGATCGCCGTCAGTGGCCAGCCCATCGCGATGCGGGCCACACCCAGCCAGCCGGTCTGGTCGATGTCGTAGAGATAACGCTGCACGATGAACCGCGAGACGAAGACCAGCGCCCAGATCAGCGTCGCGATGTCGTAGGCCCGCACGGCCTTGCGGACGCGCCGCCAGCCGGTGTCGTGGTCATGGACCCAGCCCCAGATGTAGCCCACCAGCGGCCGCCGCACCAGCACGGAACCCAAGAACAACCCGCCGTAGAGCAGCGAACTCCAGATGCCGAGCAGGAAATAGCCTTTGCTGTCGCCCATCACATACGCGATAGCGACGCAGACGCCGACGCCGACGAAGCCCGCGATGGCCGGCTGCGTCGACTCGCGCCGCCACAGCCGCCAGAGAAGAATCAACGCAGCCAGGCCCAGGGCCGAGATGACCGCGGGCATCAGCCCGAATGCGGTGGATACCGGCACGAAGACGACCACGGGCAGCGACGAATAGATCAGACCGGGGACACCGCCCATCTGGGCGAGCAGCGCCCGCGGGGCGGTGCGATTCTCAGGCACGGGTCAATTAGCTTACTTGAGGACTCGATGTGAGGGCTCTACGTGCGGCTCATCGCGCGAGCGCTCATCGCTGAATCTCGTAGTGCGGGTTGTAGATGGCCTTGGCGCCGTTCTCCAGCTTGCCGAGCCGGCCATGTACGCGCAGGGTTCGCCCGGAGTCGATCCCCGGAATCTTGCGCTGTCCCAACCAGACCAGCGTGACGGTGTCCGTGCCGTCGAACAACTCGGCCCTCACGCCGCCCGCGCACCCTTTCGCGTTCGCCTCGACGCTGCGCAGGGTGCCGACCATCGTCACCTCCTGGCCGCGTTGGCAATCGATCGCCCGCTGCGCGCCGGTGCTCGTCGCCTCGTCGGTCAGCTCTTCGGCGTCACGTTGCTCAGGATCCTCGGTCAACCGACGGGTGAGCCGGCGCAGATATCGTTCGGCCGTTGCCATGCCCACTCCTGACACTCCCGTGTATCCACCCTGCCCTCGCAACGGTAGACCTGTTGGAACTGATACGCCACGCCGCTCGCGGGTTACCCGGCCAGTCGTGATGCGCAGCAGGCACCATCATGGGATGGCTGTCAATCTGCACGGCGTGTGCACGGTGTTGTTGCCCGGCACCGGGTCCGACGACGACTACGTCTACCGGGCATTTTCCGGTGCGCTGCATGAGTTCGGCGCGGTGGTCTGCGCCGCGGTGCCGATGTCGTCGGGACTGCTCGCCGGCTACCTGGCCGACCTGGACAACGCCGCGCGCGACGAGCCGATCGCAGTTGGCGGCGTGTCGATCGGCGCCGCGGTGGCCACCGCGTGGGCGCTGGCACATCCCGGGCACGCGGTTGCTGTGCTGGCCGCGTTGCCGGCATGGACTGGTTCGCCAGAATCGGCTCCGGCGGCGCTGGCGGCCCGCCACTCGGCGCATGCCCTGCGCCGCGACGGGCTGGTGGCAGCAACCTCGCAGATGCGCGCCGCCAGCCCCCCGTGGCTGGCCGACGAGCTCACCCGCTCATGGATTGGTCAGTGGCCGGCGCTGCCCGATGTGATGGAGGAGGCCGCCGGCTATGTCGCACCGACGTGCCGGGAACTCGAGCAGCTGGCCGTCCCGATGGGCGTTGTCGGCGCGGTCGACGACCCGGTGCACCCACTTGAGGTGGCCGTCGAATGGGTGTCAGCCGCCCCCCGCGCGGCGCTGCGCACTGTGACTCTCGATGCGATGGGCGCCGATCCCGCCCTGCTGGGAACCGCCTGCGTCGCAGCGCTCCAAGACGCCTGACTCACCGCGAGCGCTCATCGCTGCCCATGGTCTTCGCGCGAGCGCTCATCCGCCCATCGTCGTGCGCAGCTGCTGCATCGCCGACCCGGCCGCGCTACGCCGCGCGGTCGGCTGAGGCACGGCATCTTGCTCGGATTCCTGTTGCGGCGTCTGCTCCGCGGCCTCCTCAGCCGCGGAGCGCAACTGGGTGGCCATCGGCTCCGGAAGCTGAACCGGAAGCGGAGTCCGGACCGGTAGCGGAGTGTCGCCACGGCGAACTACCGTGTCGGCCAATGCGTTTCGCGCCTGCGCGGTGAGCGCGTTGATGGTTTCCGGTGCGCTGTTGACCACACAGCGGATCATCCATCGGTAGCCGTCGACGCCGATGAACCGCACGGAATTTGCTCCCACGCCGACCACTTCCCGGCCCCATGGCCCGTCCTCGATCGAGACCTTCGCCGAGTCTTTACGCAGCGCGTCGGCAAGCTCGGAGGCGACCTCACGCCATAACCCGGCCGTCTTGGGTGCGGCGTACGCGGCGATCGTGAACCGCCCGTTCTCCGTCACCACCCAGATCGCACTGGGAATGCCGGTGTCGGTGAGCTCGACCTGCAGTTGGCCCGCTTCGGGAACCGGGATCAGAACCGATCCCAGATCGAGCCGGCCCCCCTCGGCCTGAGCAGGGTCCTCGAAGTCGTCGATGTCGAACGGGCCGTCGAGCGGCGCCTGGTCGATGTCGTCGACCCGGTCAGCTGCCGACTGTGCCGGTTCGATGACCAGATCAGGTTCGCGCTCATCGCGTTTGTTTCTTCCGAATGCCATCACAAGCTCGCATGTCCGCCGGAGGAACCGTGTCCGCCGTCGCCGCGGGAGGTCTGCGCCAACCCGGCTTCGTCGAACGCCGACACCTCGATCAACTCGGGTAACTCCACCCGCTGCACAAGCAACTGCGCGATGCGGTCGCCCCGGTGCACGATAATCGTCGTGCTGAGATCCAGGTTGATCAGTGCGACCTTGATCTCGCCTCGGTAACCCGCGTCGATCGTGCCCGGGCTGTTGACGATCGAAAGCCCCACGCGCGCCGCCAGTCCCGAACGGGGGTGCACCAAGCCGACCATTCCGACCGGGATTGCCACGGCTATCCCGGTCCGCACCAGCGCCCGCGTGCCCGGGGCGAGTTCGATGTCTTGTGCGCTGTAGAGATCGATGCCCGCGTCACCCTCGTGGGCCCGGCTGGGCATCGGCAGCGCAGGGTCCAGACGAACGACCGCCAGACGGGTGGGCACGACTCCAGAGACTACCCTTGGCCGCGTGTCCGGCACGCGCGCCACGTCGCAAAAGGTGCGCTACCGCGAGCGCCTCTCGGTGCCGTGGTGGTGGTATCCGCCCGCGCTTTTCGTGGCCGGATTAGTGGCGCTGGAGGTCAATGCCGCCGCGCGTGACTGGCCCCGCTGGATCGCGTTCGCGGTGCTCTTCGCGGTCGCGGCGGCAGCCCTGGGGTGGCTTGGGCGAATCGAGGTGCGGGTGGCCGATCGCAGCGACGGTCCCGAGTTGTGGGCCGGGCCGGCTCACCTGCCGATAACGGTGATCGCCCGCTCGGCTGAGGTTCCCCGTTCCGCCAAGTCGTCTGCCCTGGGCCGACAACTGGACCCGGCCGCCTACGTCCTGCATCGGGCGTGGGTGGGCCCGATGGTGCTGGTCGTGCTGCAGGACCCCGACGACCCGACGCCGTACTGGCTGGTGAGCACCCGGCACCCGGAGCGGCTGCTAGCGGCGCTGCGGCCCCAGACTGCTATTTAGGTATTTAGGCCGCGCAATCGGTACAGATCATCCGGCCGTCCTTCTCGCTGGCCAGACGACTGCGATGGTGCACCAAAAAACAGCTCGAACAGGTGAACTCGTCGGCCTGCTTCGGGATGACGCGCACCGAGAGCTCCTCGCCGGACAGATCCGCGCCCGGCAGCTCAAAAGATTCGGCCGATTCTGATTCGTCGACGTCGACCACGGCCGACTGCGCTTCATTACGCCGCGCCTTCAGCTCCTCCAGCGAATCCTCAGACACATCGTCGGTCTCAGTACGCCGTGGGGCGTCATAGTCCGTAGCCATAGTCTTGCCCCCTTAATAAACACCGCAGCAGAGCTTTGTACCAGCGTCGAACGCATCCGCCAAATGATTCGTGCCCGGATTGCGGCGTGTTCACCTGTGATTTACATCACTTTTGCCTGCGGCGCGCAACGGGTGTCCGGCGGCTCGGGCTCTAGAGTGCAAGCGTGGTCGCTCAAATCACCGAAGGCACCGCCTTCGACCGGCACGGCAGGCCGTTCCGACGGCGCAACTATCTCCCCGGCATCTGGGCCGGGGTGGCTCTTTTAGTGGCTGCAGCCATCGTGTGGGGCTTCGCCCTGAGCCGCCCGACCGCCGTCCGGGAAGCCGCTCTTTGCAACGCGCCGTCAGCACCCGCCGACCCCACCCAGCCCCAACTCGGTCAACAAGTGTCGCGAGCCACCATGACGGAGGTGGCACCGGCGAAACTTACCGACACAAAGATCCGTGTGCTGAACGCCAGTGGTCAGGGCGGTCAGGCCGCCGATGTGGCCGGTGCACTGCGCGATATTGGGTTCGCTCAGCCAACGTCGGCGAACGACTCGATCTATGGCAACACCCGCCTCGCATGCCAGGGGCAGATCCGGTTCGGCCCCGCCGGCCAGGCCGCCGCCGCTGCCGTTTGGCTGGTGGCCCCCTGCACCGAGCTGTTCGAGGATCAGCGTCCCGATGACTCGGTTGACCTGGCACTTGGAACGCAATTCACCTCATTGACACACAGCGACGACATCGACGCGGTGCTTGCAAGCCTGCGTCCAGAGGCCACCGCACCACCAGATCTGTCGTTGCTTTCGAAGATCCACGCCGACGCGTGCTGAACGCTAGGGCAAATCTTGCTTAGTTCGCGCCGACGGCTACACTTGGTCTCCGGGCACCCGCTCGCCGGTCGCTTCGGACCACGTGGGGGCCGCTGACAAGCACGACGTGCTCCCCCGGTTTGCGCGCTGGGCGCATGACCGAGTCCGCCGTTGACGGGGCCGTCGAGAAGGAGCATGCGGATGCGCACCGTTGCAGCCAAGGTCGATCTCGTGCCGATGCAACTGCTCACCCGGCCGGCCGCCGACAGCGAACGCTCCCCGGGGGTCGCGGCGTGACCGGACTGACGGCGCACCGGTTGCACAGTGTTGCGGTGATCGGTGCGCATTGTGAAGACATAGCCGTCGGGGCCGGCGCGACGCTGTTGCAGATCGCCCAGCAGCACCCCGACGCCGTGGTGCACGCGCTGGTGCTGGCGGGTGGCGGCACGACACGCGAAATCGAGGAAAGGAACGCGCTGGCCTCGATGTGCCCTGCACTCGATGTCCGGCTCATCGTCAACGACGTGCCGGACGGCATGTTCGCCGATCATCGGGACTGGGTGGAGGAGTGCATTGCCGAGTTTGGGCTCAGCTGCGAACCCGACGTGGTATTCGCACCTCAGCGTGACGACAACTACCCCGATCATCGCGTCGTCGCCGAGTTGGTGGCCACGGAGTTCGATGAGCAGCTAGTCCTGAGCTACGACATCCTCAAGTGGGAGTCAGATCTCCCGACCCCCACCGTCTACCTGCCCATTCCGCCCGAAGTGGCGCGAAGGAAGACTGACCTGCTGCGGGAGTGCTATCCCTCGCAAGCAGAACACGATTGGATCGACGACGAGATCCTGCTGCGCCTGATGAGGTTGCGCGGGGTGCAGTGCCGATCACGCTACGCCGAGGGCTTCATGGTGGAAAACGCCGTCCGCGGTGCAAACAACCTTTGCTCGCCGAACTAGCGACTCTTACCGCTGAGCGCCGACGAACGCTGAGCCGGGCGCACGAATCCGTTTGCGGCAGCATCTTCGCCGCTATTTGTCAGGAAGGTTGTCGAGGGCGCCGAGATCCTCCAGCAGGCCGAGCAGCTGAGCCGCGATACCGGGAGCGGCGGCCACGGTCAGTGCGTCGTCGCCCGCTGACGGTGGGTGCACCGAAGCGCCGGCCTCGGCCGCGATCAGTGCACCGGCTGCCCAGTCCCAGACCTGCAGGCCGTGTTCGTAGTGGGCGTCGAGTTGGCCGGCGGCGACCATGCACAGGTCGAGCGCGGCCGACCCGATACGGCGTACATCGCGCACCGCAGGCAACACACCGGCCAGCACGGCGGCCTGCGCGGCCCGCCGCCCTGGAGCGTAGCCGAAGCCGGTTCCCACCAGTGCCATCGCGATATCGTCAATCGCGTTGCACTGCAGAGCTTCTCGCTGACCATCTGGATAGACGACGTGCGCGCCGAGGCCGAGAGCCGCCGAATACACGCGCTTGGCCGTGACGTCGGCGACCGCCCCTGCCACGGAGGCGCCGCCGACCTGTGCAGCGACGGAGACCGCGTAAGCGGGTATCGCATAGACGAAATTCACGGTGCCGTCGATCGGGTCGAGAACCCACGTGACGGAACCGCTCCGGTCGGGGGGTTGCATCGCAGGACCGCCGCCCTCTTCGCCCAGCACTGACTCACCCGGTCGCAGTGCTGCGAGCCGATCACGGAGCAGTCGTTCGCTCTCGGTGTCGACAATCGTCACCGGATCGGTGCGGGTGCTCTTCGAGCGCACCGCCGCATCCCCGGCGTCCAGTCCGTGTTGGCCGAACACTTCGAGGCGGCGACCGCGCACGAAAGCCGCCGCCTCACTCGCCAACTCCTCCGCCACCGCCCGAAGCGCGGCGACATCGATGGGTGCGGTCACATCTGACATCGCAACACAACCCGTCGCGGGACAGCCACACCCCGCTGCCTGACAACTATTAGTGTTGGCTTCGCGTCACCAGTTGCCCGCCTCGCCGAGGAGTGCCCATGACCGCTACCGATTCGCCCGTCTTCGAATCGTCAGCCGCCGCGGGGTCGCACCGCCGGGGATTCGGCATCGACGTGGGCGGCAGCGGCGTGAAGGGCGGCATCGTCGATCTGGTCACGGGGCAACTGATTGGCGACCGGTACAAGCTCCCGACGCCTCAGCCGGCCACTCCGGCTGCGGTCGCGGGGGCCATCGCCGCGGTCGTCAAGGAGTTCGGCTGGACCGAACCTCTGGGCGTCACCTATCCCGGTGTGGTGACCAACGGTGTGGTGCGCACCGCCGCCAACGTCGACAAATCGTGGATCGGCGTCAGTGCCGCGGAGGTGATCAGCAAGGCATTGGGCGGCCAGGCCGTCACCGTGCTCAACGATGCGGACGCAGCGGGCATCGCCGAGGTGAAGTACGGCGCAGGCAAAGACAAAACCGGCGTGATCGTGCTGCTCACGTTCGGGACGGGTATCGGGTCGGCGGTGATCCATAACGGCGTGCTGCTGCCCAACACCGAGTTCGGCCATCTGGAGGTGGGCGGAATGGAGGCCGAGCATCGCGCCGCGTCGTCGGTCAAGGAGAAACATCATTGGAGTTACAAGAAGTGGGCTCCCGAGGTGACGAAGGTGCTGGTAGCGATAGAAAACGCGATCTGGCCGGACCTGTTCATCGCCGGCGGCGGGATCAGCCGCAAGGCCGACAGGTGGATCCCGCTACTGGAGAACCGCACGCCCGTGCTAGCCGCTTCGCTGCAGAACACCGCCGGGATCGTGGGGGCTGCGGTCGCCGCCCAGGTCGACCCCACCCGAGGAATAAGCCCGCTGAGCGGGGTCTGAGCACGCACTGTCGTTACAATGGTGCACGGCGGCCGCAAGACCGAGATGGCGGCGAATATCCACAGTTGATATCACGCCGACATTCGACATAGTGCAAGACAGCCGGCCTTACCCGACGGGGCACGCCCCTACCGTCGTGCGGACGGCAGACCGAAAGGGTGTACGTGGCAGCGACGAAGGCAAGCCCGGCGACCGAAGAGCCGGTGAAGCGAACCGCTACCAAATCCCCCGCCAAACGGGCATCGGCAAAGGGCGGCAGCTCGTCGGCGCCGGCCAAGCGTGCGGGCAAAACGACGAAGGCGACGGCCAAGCCACCCTCGTCCGACGCGCCGGCCAAGAACGCGGCGCGACCGGCGAAGACCGCCACCAAGGCGCGCCCTGCCGACGCGAAGCCTGCCGCTGCTGAGCCGTCATCGCCGTTGCGAGGCCGCTCGAAGAAGGCCCCCGCGCCCGCGACGTCCAATGGCGCGGCAGCGGAGACCCAGGACACGGTCGACGACACGCCCGAGACTGACGACCTTCAAGATGCCGAGCCGGGCGACGATCTCGAAGTAGACCCCGATCCGGACCTCGAAGACCTCGCGGATGCCGTCGAGGACGACGTTGACGAAGAGGCCGAGGTTGAGGCCGAGGCCGAGGCCGAGGTTGAGGTTGAGGTTGAGGTTGAAGCGGAGCCCGAGGCGGCGGTCGTCGTGGGTGAGGAGCTGCCGGCAGCCGAAGAGGACGAGATCGCCGAGCCGAGCGAAAAGGACAAGGCCTCCGGGGACTTCGTCTGGGACGAAGAGGAATCCGAGGCGCTGCGGCAGGCCCGCAAGGATGCCGAACTCACCGCGTCAGCTGACTCCGTGCGTGCCTACCTCAAGCAGATCGGCAAGGTGGCGCTGCTCAACGCCGAGGAAGAGGTCGAGCTGGCCAAGCGGATCGAGGCCGGCTTGTACGCCACCCAGCTGGTTGCCGAGATCGCCGAGCGTGGCGAGAAGCTGCCGGCGGCGCAGCGCCGCGACATGATGTGGATCTGCCGCGACGGCGAGCGCGCGAAGAATCACCTGCTGGAAGCCAACCTCCGACTGGTGGTGTCGCTGGCCAAACGCTACACAGGTCGCGGCATGGCGTTTTTGGACCTGATCCAGGAGGGCAACCTGGGCCTTATCCGCGCGGTCGAGAAGTTCGACTACACCAAGGGTTACAAGTTCTCGACCTACGCTACCTGGTGGATCCGCCAGGCCATCACCCGCGCGATGGCCGACCAGGCACGCACCATCCGCATCCCGGTGCACATGGTCGAGGTCATCAACAAGCTGGGCCGCATCCAGCGCGAGTTGCTACAGGACCTGGGCCGTGAGCCCACTCCCGAGGAGCTCGCGAAGGAGATGGACATCACGCCCGAAAAGGTCTTGGAAATCCAGCAGTACGCGCGCGAGCCGATCTCGCTGGATCAGACCATCGGCGACGAGGGCGACAGCCAGCTCGGCGACTTCATCGAGGACTCCGAAGCGGTTGTGGCCGTGGACGCGGTGTCCTTCACGTTGCTGCAGGACCAGCTGCAATCGGTGCTCGAGACACTGTCCGAGCGTGAGGCCGGCGTGGTGCGGCTGCGGTTCGGGCTGACCGACGGACAGCCCCGCACGCTGGACGAGATCGGCCAGGTCTACGGCGTCACCCGCGAGCGGATCCGGCAGATCGAGTCCAAGACGATGTCAAAGTTGCGTCACCCGAGTCGTTCGCAGGTCTTGCGCGACTACCTCGACTGACGGCTTCGAGGTATTGCTTCCCCCCAACCGCGTCGTGGCGTTACGGCGCCGTCCGGCGATCGCGGCGCCGCCGCGAGGCTCGCCGGTCAGGACCGGTTTGGTGGACCAGGCTGGCGCCTCCCGCCACCACTACGAAAAGCATTGCGCACCATCGACACTCACATCGCAGAACCCATCGACAAGGCCAGACTGCCGCTCAACGCTGCCTGAAAACTCACAACGTAC
>JAOPWC010000181.1 GCA_025965895.1 Mycobacterium sp. | reverse complement strand
CACGTCCACGCGCCACCGCCACGGCTGGGCGTTACGAACCGACGGGGCCCGGGTGGCCAGCGACAGCACCGCGTGGATCGTCGCGCAGTCGGGGAACTCATCGCTCACGGCAGATGGTGCTTTCTGTTGCAACGTCCGTACCCAGTCAGGGTGGTGCCCGGTGGCGGCCCTGGTCAGAGACCAAAGCCCTCACCTGTGGGGACTTCCTACCCATCTGGCTGGAGGCCCTTATGCGGCGTCCAGCACCCGCCCTCTTTGCTGTTGGCGGCCGTCAGCTGCAGCGATGTAAACCCATGCTGGTGTGAGGCTAGCCCGCTTTCAGCACTCCTCGGAAAGAATCTGGGCCAGCTGGTGGCCACCTGCGGCGGTATCCCTGCACCGCGCCCGACGGCTCAGACCCAACCACCGCTTAAGAACCAACGACACAACACACTGTGCCGGCGCGATGTTTAGCTTCGGACGAAACGGGGGATTCGGTGCACACTCGTACACTGAAACAGTCCGGGGCTGCCGGAGGAGCAATGGAGCCACCATGGGTTCGAAGATGCGCAGGGTCATGCAATGGAGTGTGGAACCCGCCAAGGATGTCGATACCGCGGTAACTCCGAAGGTCAATGTGTTGCGAGGGTTGGTGGCCCGCGCGACGACACCGCTGCTGCCCGATGACTACCTCAAGCTGCTGAATCCGCTTTGGTCGGCGAGGGAATTGCGCGGCGTCGTGGTCGATGTTCGACGCGAAACCGAAGACTCGGCCACGGTGCGAATCAAACCGGGGTGGGGCTTTTCCGGCGACTACCGGCCCGGCCAATACGTGGGCATCGGACTTCGGGTCGACGGACGCTGGCATTGGCGCTCCTACTCGCTCACGTCGATCCCTCGGCGCGACAAAAAGCTGATCTCGATCACCGTCAAGGCCACCCCGGAGGGTTTCCTGTCCACCCACCTGGTGAACGGTGTCGAGCGGGGGACGATCGTTCGGCTCGCCGCCCCCAAGGGCGATTTCGCGCTGCCTGACCCGCCGCCGGCCAAGCTGCTGTTCGTCACCGCCGGCAGCGGCATCACTCCTGTGATGGCGATGCTGCGCTCGCTGCAAAGACGGGGGGAGCGCCCCGACATCGTCCATGTTCATTCGGCGCCCACCGCCGATGAGGTGATCTTCCACGACGAGCTGCGCGCGCTCGAGGGCGCCCAGCCCGGCTACCGGCTACACGTGCAGTTGACCGCGGACATGGGCAAGTTCGATTTCGCGTCGCTCGACGCGTTAGTGGGAGATTGGAAAGACCGCTCCGCCTGGGCATGCGGGCCGCCCGCGATGCTCGACACGGTCGAAAACATGTGGGCGGAAGCTGGTTTGCCAGACAACCTGCACATGGAGCGTTTCACGATCGCCCGCACCGACAAGGGTGGTGAGGGCGGCACCGTCACGTTCGCGATCTCGGACAAGAGTATCGAACTCGATGGCGCCACCACGCTTTTGGAGGGCGGGGAGAAAGTCGGCATTCAGATGCCGTTCGGATGCCGGATGGGCATCTGCCAGTCCTGTGTGCTGCCGCTGGAATCGGGTCATGTGCGTGATTTCCGGTCCGGAACCGAGCACGGTGCGGGTGAGCGCATTCAGACGTGCATCTCCGCGGCCTCCGGCGACTGCACCATCAACATTTAGGAGCACTCATGGCTATCACCGACATCAAGCGCTACGCCCACCTCACCGAGGCCGACATCGAAGAGTTAGCCCGCGAACTCGACGCGATCAGAACCGACATCGAGGAGTCGCGAGGTGAGCGCGACGCACGTTACGTACGCAGGACGATCCAGCTGCAGCGCGCCCTGGCGGCCGGCGGCCGAATCGCACTGTTGGCCAGTAGGAACAAGGTCGCCTGGATGGCGGGCACCGCCATGCTCGCAGTCGCGAAGATCATCGAGAACATGGAACTCGGCCACAACATCACCCACGGCCAGTGGGACTGGATGAATGATCCGGAGATTCATTCCACTGAATGGGAGTGGGACACCACCTCTCCGAGCGTGCATTGGAAGAAGTCACACAACTTCGTGCACCACAAGTACACCAACATCGTCGGGATGGACGACGACGTCGGCTACGGGCTGCTCCGCGTCTCCCGGGACCAACGCTGGGACAAATGGAATATCGGCAACCCGGTCTACAACCTGCTGCTCGGAACACTTTTCGAGTGGGGAGTTGCGTTGCACGGCGTGGAAATGTCGAAGGTCCGCAGAGGCGAGAAATCCATGGACGAGGTCCGCCGGGACCTGCGCCTGATCGGCAAGAAAGTCGCCAAACAGGTCGGCAAGGACTACCTCGTCTTCCCCGCCCTCGCCGGGTCCGCGTGGAAGCATGCGCTCGCCGCGAATGCTACGGCGAACCTCATCCGCAACTACTGGTCATACATGGTGATCTTTTGCGGGCACTTCCCGGACGGCGCCGAAAAGTTCACCCGCGAAGAATACGAGAACGAAACCCAACCGGAGTGGTACCTGCGGCAGATGCTGGGGTCAGCCAACTTTCACGCCGGGCCCCTGATGGCGTTCATGAGTGGGAACCTGTGCTACCAGATCGAGCATCACCTGTTTCCCGACCTGCCCAGCAACCGCTACGCCGAGATCGGCCAGCGGATCAGGGCGCTGTGCGACAAATACGACCTGCCCTACACCACCGGATCGTTGGGACATCAGTACATGCAGACGTTCCGGACCATTTTGAAGCTCTCACTACCCAATAAGCTCCTGAAAGCGGCCTCAGACAATGCGCCAGAAACGAACTCGGAGCTGAAGTTCCGTATCCGTGAGGGCATCCGGGAGAGTTTCGGGGTCGACCCGACCACCGGCAGGCGCCGGGGGCTGCGGACCGCTTTGCGCGAGCTTCAGACTGGGGATGTCGCGACGACCTAGGTCGGGGGAGGGCCGGCGGCGCCGCGATAACGCCGGGTGTTCAGCACCGGCGTTGGAGGGCTACTGAATCGGGTGCCTTTCATCGAGTCGTCGGCCCACTAAGCGGGAATGTTCACGCTCGCGGCCACGGCCCGATGGTCGGACCCGGGGAGTGTCACCGTGTAGACCGCTACCGCCGTACAGCGCAGGGTGAGCACGTGGTCGATCGCGAACAGCGGTGGTATCGGCATGCCTGCGGGAAATGTGCGGCAAAATCCGGCGCCGGCCTGCTCTGCGGCGTCCCGGTAGCCCCGCCGAAGAAGATTGCGGAACGGGCGCATATCCAGTGTGCTGTTCATGTCACCGGCGATGATCACCGCGCCGGTAGCCCGTTCGTCCACCGCGCGCAGCATCTTCGCCAGCTTCTGAATATCCCGGGACCACCAGCCGATATGCCACGGGTTGGCAAGATGCGCCGCGACGATGAGAGGCTCAGCTCGCGCACCGAGAACCTGAATCGTCGCGCCGAGAAACGGCAGTTCGGTACCGCCGATCTCGGGTAGCTGCGCTAGCGGATACCTGCTCCAGAGCCCGAGTTCATAGGACCTCGGGCGGCGCTGGTCGATCAGCCGATACGGGAAAACCTTGTCCACGCCGGACGCCGACAGGCGCCAAAGCTCGTCAGGCGTCAGCTCTTGCACGGCAAGGATGTCTGCCCAATCGCAAGCCAAGCTCAGCACAGATTCCGCGTCTGCGGTGCCGCGTCGCAGATTGGCTGACATCACCCGCAGCCTGATGCCGGTGTGGGCAGTTTTGTCAGCGGCGAACAGCGGGATGTGGGTGGCGATTGTGGCCGCGGCGACTGTTCCGGCTGCAGCGGCGAGAAGCCCGCGTCGCGCGAGCGCGAACAACACCACCGAAACGGGCCCGGCGGGTGTCAGGTACGGCAACAGTGCCGCCGCGGCCAGCACAGCCCGGTTGGCGAACGGTAGATAGCGCGCGACCAACCCGATGGCAGCGGCGCCGAAGGTTACCAATCCGACCGTCGCCGTCATGTGATTTCGTGTCAGCGTTCCACCCCCCGCCGTGCTCTTGCACAACCTACGCGTCGCCCACTGGTGCCTGTCCACATAAGACGACCAGTGGCAGACCGCGCCGGGTGCACAGCGAAGACTTACGGGGCTGCGACACCGGGCCCGTCCGCATGGCAGACCTACTGACTGTCGCCCTCGCCGCAGCGCAGCAACTCACCGTTATTCACGTATTGCCGGTGACGGAGCGTTCGAGGTGATTCGCAACGGTATCCGCGTCAGGCTTCCGCGCCGTAAGCATCTCGACCGGGAGTGACGCGCCGGCCGAAGGCGATCAAGGGGCAGGCCGGAAGCGTTAATCGCCCGTCAGGCTTCCTCCATGGCCTGACCGAGTTCTGCTGCGATGCGGCTGTGCTCGTTTTCGGCCAGAGCGTGCCCGGCAGCCAGAAGCAGCGCGACTGGCCAATCGAGGATCTCGGCGACCGCCAGGACACCCAGGGCCCCGTAGTAGGCGAGGTCTTCGGGGCGGGGCAGCCGGACACGGCCCACCACGGGAAGGTTGATGTCGATGCGCTCTGCAGCGCGGACGCGTTCGACGGCGCTGGGAGCCGATTTTTGGGCCATATGTTGCCTCCTCGTATTGGCGTGTCGGCTGGTTCCGGGTAGGTTCCGATCCGGTCGCCGATGCCGGCGCGTGTCGCCCGCCAGTCCCTGCTGCATGCGTATGCAGCATCGTGGCGCGCCGGGGTGGTGGAGATCTGTGAATCGTCGCGATCGCGACCGCGGCGGTCGAGGCCGCGACGACAGCACAATCCGGTAGCGCGCCCGATCAGAGCGGTCGATGACCGCTGCGTGAGCGGTTGTCCTACGGTAAGCCTATGGAAGAGCAGTCACACCAGATCACGGTCTCACATCCACCGGCGGCGATCCTTCGAGTTGTCAACCCGATCCTGCGGTTTCTGCTGCGCACTCCGGTCATGGGCGCCGCACGCAACCAGCTGATGGTGATGAGTTTCCGCGGACGCAAGACCGGCCGCCAGTACGCAATTCCGCTGACCGCGCATCGACGCGGCGCTGATCTCTACGCCCTGACCGGCGCACCCTGGCGGCTTAACTTCCGCGACGGCACAGCAGCCGAGGTCTTCCACAACGGGACGACGACGACGATGCACGGCGAACTCATTGAAGACCGTTCGCGCGTTGCCGATCTGTACCGGTCGTTCTCTGAGTCTTACGGGGTCAAGGGCGCACAACGGCTGATAGGTTTGAAGTTCCGTGATCAGCGAATGCCTACGCTGGAGGAGTTCACCGAGGCGGTCGAGCAAAACCACCTGAGCGCGATTCGGCTGACTGCCGCCGAGTAGCGGTCGACGTCTTACCAAGGCGACAGCGCGGTGCTGCGCGTGACCCTGGGGAGCATTCGCCGCCATAACCTGCTGGGCAGAAGCGATTTCGTTTGAATGTCGGTCTGCGACCAGCGGCCGTCGTACTTGCCGCCACGGATGGCGACGAACACGGGCCGGCTGAGCGGATAATCCTCATCATCCATGAACAAGGGCTCCGTTTTCATCTAATGAATCGACCGATTCCGGTTGTGGGATGGCCGATCGCCCAGGGATTGCCGGCCGCAACGGCGGGCAGCGGTGGTGTCGGCCGATGACGCATGAACCACGGGCTAGCGCAGGGTGGCGATCGGCCCGTTCGGGTCAAGTGGAGCGCAGCTGTCCCGCCCGACCGTCGATGAGCATTTCGCCGGCGGGAGAACCGGACGATACCTCGGCGCCGTTCCGCCGAGGAGGGTGATCTGCGTATACGCCTCGACCCCATCAGTCGGCATGCGCTTCAACCACGGGTCATCCAGGGCGTCGACGGTAAACAGGCCGAAACGTGACCGATAGCTTCCCCATTCGTAGTCGTCGACCAGCGACCAGTAGTTGTAACCGATGATCGGAATACCGTCGGCCTTGGCACGCTGCAACCAGAACACCGTGTCGCTCAGGTACTGCGACCGCAGCACACCATCGGGCCTCGGCTTGGCGTTGTCGGTGACCATTCCATTCTCGACCACATAGATCGGCAAGCCAGGATATCGCCGCGCATAGTAGCGGGCGACGTAGTAGATGTCCTCCGGCTGCAACCTGATGTCCCATGGTGCCGACGCGTTCTGCTTCGCCGCCGGATTGTCCCAGGCGGTCCCCGTGTAGTAGTCGAACCCGACATAGTCGACGCTGTCCTTGATCCGATCGAAGAACGACGGCTGACCGCCGTCAGCAATGGATCCATCCGACGGCGCGGACAGACTTGGCGGCTCATAGCCCTCATTGCTCGTCACCTTCGCATCCGGGTCGGCTTCGTGAGCCGCGCGGTACACCGCACGGTGCGCCTGAGCCACCCGGTCGAGAAAGACGTCCCAGTCAGCCGGTCTGATGGCCCCCGTGGCGATGTCCAGTGCGGCGAAGGCCAGCGGTTCGTTGATGCTGATCCACAGAACACCCTGCCGGGCATAACGTTTGGTGATGACCATGGCGAACTCATCGAACGCGTCGATGGCGTTCATGAATCCGCCGCGGTCGACAACCCATCCCGGGTACACGAAGTGCATCAGCGTAATCATCGGCGTCATGCCGTTCTTGCGCAGCGTGGCGACGATGTCGTCGTAGCAGGCCAGTTCCTGCTCGTCCCACGTCCCCGGCTGCGGCATCACACGCGCCCATTCCACGCTGAACCTGAAGGTGTTGACCCCCATGGCATGTGCGTTGGCGATGTCCTGCCGATACCGGTGCCGGAAGTCGTCGGCCTCCTTGTACGGGTCGACCAGGTCGCCGCCGAACGGTCCGGGCTTTCCGATGGTGCGGTTGCCATCCCCGGACGAGGCTCTCAATAGAGCAGGGTATGACCGACGGCCCCCTACCGCGCGGTCCGACAAGAGTGCTGCTCGAGGTCTGTCACGACCTCGCCGCCGCCGGGCGGGCCGCGATCGCGCCGTTCGCCGAGCTCGAAACGTGCGTTCGAGCACATTTACCCGCATCGGGTCACGCCGCTGGCGCTGTGGAAGGCAGTTTCCTGCTGGTAAGTGCCCTCCGTTGGGACGATCGGGATCGTCGTACCCGCGATCGGTGGTGTGTTGGCATGACGGCCGCGTTCGCATGCGCGACATGCGGCACCGAACTGCGGTCGGACGCGAAGTTCCGCGCTGAGTGCGGATCGCCGACTGCGGTGTCCGTTGGGCCAGCGGAGCACAAGCAGGGCTCGGTGCTGTTCGTCGACGTGGTGCATTCGATGGATATCGCGGCCGCGGTGGGTGTCGAGCCGCTACGCGAGAACATGGCCGAACTTGTCAACCGCGCGGGGGCGGTGGTGCAGATATGATCCTGCGTGCAGCTGTTGCGCCAGAAGTCGCCGTGACGAGCGGCCAGAGCACGGCTATTGGCCAGGCGCCGCAGGATCACTCATTTCCGGTCGTCGAATGCCATCCTGCCGCAAGGACGTTGCCGGCACGGGTCGCTGCCCTACCCCCGGGGTTGCCCGAGCGAATCGGTGAACCGACACCGTCAAAGCTGTCGTCAACATGCTCGGGCGAGCTCTGAGGTCCACCCTCCTGCCCGAGCCGAAGATGCTGGCGAAGAGGAGCTGCTCCTCGGCGCTGATTCGCCCGCGCCGGCCGGCGTAGAGAAAGCGTTAACAACACTTGACGGCGCCGGGTTGCTCGTAAAGTATTGCTATACGAGCACCTCGCTAGGTGAGGCGTCTGCACGGACACAGGCCACTGACCCCGAACGTCGAAAGACGCCCCCGGTCAGGACAGCTGCTCCCGGATTAAGGGTCGAGCCCAAGTGGCTTCTTTCCCCGCAAGGGGTGTGATACGCCGGGTAGTGCCGAAGCTCTGACGAGAGGGGTGCCTGCCCAAGCCGTTCGGCTGCGGCAGAAGCCCCCTGTGCTGTGATCGGACGCCCGCGCGCGTCCCGGCTACGAGGAGGTGGGCAATCGACAATGACTTCGTGTGACAGTGCGTATCCGAGTCCGGTTGTAGCCCTACTCGGTCGCGATCCAGCATTCGCCGTCACAATCTGAATTCACGCCTGTTGTTGAACTGTTGACTCAGCCGGCTCCATCCGCCGGCCGAGCGATGGTGCGCGCCAATTCCGTGGTGACCGAATATCGTTGCGGTTCGCGGCCTTCCGAAGGAAGCCATGAGTATTTCCCTGTTCAGTCACCCGCTGCGGCCCGCGGCCTCATCGACCGAGTCGGCGTCGTCGCTGGGGGGCAGGTGGCGCCGGTACCGTGCCCGCCACCGCCTCAGCGAGGCGGAGCGCAGGAACCTGCGCGAGTACTACCGCCGCAATCCCGCTCCGCCGTTGGCGGTCATGACCGCGTCGTTGGGCGGCCATTGCAAGCCAAGGAGGCGGCGATGACACTCACTGTGACCTGGGGCACCGGTGAGACCGCGCGGAGCTGGACCGCAAACCTGCCGGGCACGGTCCCGATCCTGACCGCTGTCAGCCTGCCCAACCGGGCCGCCGTCAAACGTGCCCTGGGCCTCGCCGAGCCGTTTCTCGTGCTCGGGGCCGAGGCGACGGGCGCGGGGATTCCCGAGCTACTGCTGGTAGCTGCTGCGGTGGCAGTGGCCAAGCACGTGCTGTCGGAGCACCGCTGCACGGGACCCGAACCCGCGGATTCGCCTGCGCCCAGCATCAGAGGACACCAGCGATGAGTACCAGGTGGTTGGCCCGCAACACGTTTCGGCGATCGCACTGCGCCGTGCCGCGGCTGGGTCCGTGCACGTGCCTTCGGCTGCTCACTGCCCGAGCGATGCTGCGCAACGGCGCTGACGCAGCATCGGTCGCCGCTCGCACGGGTGTGCCCCAGCGCTCGGTCTATCTGATCCTGGCCGTCGATCTAGCCAGGCGCTCGTCCGGGCGAGGGTATTTGTAGCCGAGCTTGGGGTCGTGGCGTCAGCGTTGCTCGTCAGCTCTTATCCCAGGGGCAGAACATGACGATGGCGGCGGCGGCGACCGCGGCGGCGGTATCGTAGTTGAGGTGATCGTCGCGACGCAGCGCGTCGACTACCGTCCTCGGGGTGTACTTGCCGGCATCGAGGGCCTTACAGACGGTGTGGCCCATCGCCAAGCCGTGCGAGCGGGTGCCGTAGCGGATGTTGTTGTCGTCGAGGACCTTGATGTAGGCGTCCTCGGCGCTGTCGGCGTGAGACGGCGCGGTGGCAATCACGGACAGGCCAATGCCAGCGGCGGCGATCGCAAGGCGGATCATCTTTCCTGTCTGCGGGGGTAGGGAGCCGGCGGGGTTGGCGTCAATAACGCGCAGAACAGTGTCACACGCCGGCCGCAGAGTTCCCGGGACCTGTTCGGCGTGGCTGGCCCGTCGAGCAGGCTGCACCCGCCCGGAGCGGTGACCGCGCGGGCAGTGCGTCGGTGGCCGGGCTATCCACCGCCCCGTCATCGCTCGCGCTAGCTCATTAACGCCAGCAGTCATACAGGTCGCACCAGGCCGCCCACCCCAAATCCCCAGACTCGCAGAAAAATCCGACACCGAGTGCCTATCCGGTGTCCCCGAATCGCGAACACCGCTGCGAATGCGGTGCCCCGCCGGGGCGCCCGCCGTCGTCACCTCTGCTACGGGCAGGTCACGTCGATCTCGAAGGGCTTGCTCAGCGGTTGCATCGGGTTCGTCGGGTCGATACCCGTCGCGGTGCGGGTGATCGTGTAAGACTTTCCGTTCTTGGTGGCCTGGGCAGTGCCGCCCCCCATCGGGTTGCCGTTCTGGTAGACGAGCGTCACACCGTTGACCTTGCCCGGCGACGCCTGCTGGACGGTGAGCGGATCGGAACCGGTCATCTGGGCGGCGACTCCCTCCTGCCCGATCCCGATTTGCACCCCGCTGGGCGTCGTTTGACACATGACGTTGCCCTGCACGTTCTGGTCCTGACCGTCGATCAGAACCTTCCCCCCGCTGCCCACGCCCTGCGTCACGCCGCCCGCTTGCTGACTCGAACAGCCGGCCACACCGGCGACGACGATTACGGCCCCGCCGACCGCGACCACGAACCCATGGTTCATAACTGCTCTCCTTTGGCGTGATCCGCGATGTTGGGGATCATCAAAACAGTATTGCGGCCGCCCACGCAGTGGTCAGCCGGTTCGTCAAAAAATTTGCCGACGCGCCTTCTCGGGGTCATCTGCCGTGGAACCGGGGAGCCGAAGATGCCGTTGATGGATGCTTCGTAGCGCAGAGTGAGTTCGCCGTCAGGTTTGCCGACCATGCACCGCCGCAGTTCCCCGACAACGTCACCGAACCGAACCAGACCATGCGGACCGTATCGACGGTGAAGTCTTCGAGGCGCAGATGCAGCCGTTCGGCATTGTGACCGGCTTGTGGCGGAATTGAATGTCGGGCTCGGGTGGTTCGGGTGGCGGCGCGATCCGTGAGTAGTGCACCTGAATGCACCTGATCCCCGTGCCGTCACGGTTGAGCAGATTGCGGCACGGCACGCCTGGTGTGGCGTCACACACGAGCACCCGCGGGACAGCGATACGGGGCCGGTACCTCTTGTCCCACCCCCAGTCGCTGGCGTCACCGGCGCCGACAGGCGGGTGAGTGGTGGGCAGTGCTCGCGTCCGCTTGCATTCCTCTCGCTATCGCGATCGCGAAAGATCCGACCACCCATTGGGCATGTGTCGGGCACGCAGCCTGTGATAGCTCGACAGATATGCCCATTCAGCTGCACCGACACTGGTGGGCGATAGTGAGATCGCACTGGTGGCGACATGCGAAACACCAGTATGTAGACCAATTTCGTGCCCTACCGACCTGGGGCGAAGATACGCTCATCACACCCAAGCTCTAGCCGGCAACGCTGCAGGGGTGGCCGCGCCGCGCTGATCGGTTGGTGGTTACGGCGGGGAATGGGGAATGAACACATGCGCCAACTAACAGCCGCACTCGCCGTTGTCGGCATCTGCATTCTCGCCGCCGGGTGCATCAGCGGCAGCCACCACGGCACCAAAGGATCGACCACCCGATCGACGGCCACAACGACCACTGCGCCTCCTCTTGCGGACACTGCGCTGCCTGCGATGTTGCTCAGCCCCGACCAGATCAACACCGCCATGGGGGCGACCGGAATGACTGTGACGAAAACCCACTTCGCGATGTCTGACGACAGCGCCACGATGGCGCCGAAGGAGTGCCTAGCCATCGACGGCTCGGCGCAGGCCCAGGTGTATGACGGCAGCGGTTACAGCGCCGTGCGCGATGAGACACTGCAGGAGGGCGATAACTTCACTCATTATGCCGAGCAGGCGGTGGTGTTATTTCCCTCCGCCAACCAGGCCGGCGCCTTCTTCACCGCGTCCGCCCAACAGTGGCCGGCCTGCCACCAGTACACCCACACACAGAGTGGGTCGCTGTGGGCCGTGGGCCCGATATCCAACACCAACGGCACACTGAGCACCTCCGCAACTCAACAGAACGCCAATGCCCCGGGTTGGGGGTGCGGACGGGCGCTGGCAGCAAGAAACAACGTCGTTATCGACGTCAACACATGTAGCGCCAACCCGGCGGACTCGGCGGTGAACATCGCGAACCAGATCACAGCCAGAGTGCCCAGCTGAGCTTGGCCGCATCAGAACCCCGCGTGGTTCTCGATCATCTCCTTTGTTACCCGCGGGAGGGGAACTCGGAGTAGGCGTGCTCGTGCTCACCGAAGGCGAAGCCATGGTTGCTCGCCCTCACCCGCAAACGATGGGCCCCTCGCAGTTTGCTGACTCTTTGGCGATTGCGCTGGGATACTTGGTTGCGTCGCCTGGCAACGGAAGGCCCTCCAAGAGAGGTAAGGAACACATGAGAATCAGGCCGGGTTTGGCTACGGCGGTTACCTTCGCTGGCACTGCCGTCGGCTTTGCATGCCCCGCCCACGCGGACGATTTCGGGGGGACCTACGTCCAAACGGGACCAGGTACTCAATCCACGTGGGTAGTAACGCCGTGCGGCCCGGGATGCGCGCATGTAGCTGATAGCAGTGGGTGGAGCGCCGATGCCCATTTGTTCAATGGACAGTGGACATTTCCAATCGACCGTCCGGACGGCACAAGATGCAACAACGGGAGCCGAGCACCCGGCACCTTGACGTATTCGGTTGATGCTGCAGGCGATTCCGGCACAGTCGTCACTTCCCGTGCTGCACCTTGTGACCTGGCGCCAGGTTATGCATCTCCCATCTACTTCATTTTGACGAAGGCGCCCTGACGGCCGTGGTGGGAGCAGCGACGCCTTGTTGCGATGTCGCGTAGCGGCCCCCATAGATCGGCCATCCCGTGGGTGGGGTCCGGTGACGTCGCGAACGCGATGGAGGCGATATCGCAACGTGCTGTCGGGCTGAACCGGCAAAACGCTAGCGCCGGGCTGCGCTCGACCACTCGCCGGGCGGAAGGGATGCAGACGGGAACCTTCTGGGCGCTGGCTGCGCGAGGCTGTTGGCGCGCAGTGACATGCGCAGGAACGTCAGATGTGGTCAGGCCGCGGGGCGGAGTATCGGCACCGCGCCGGCAGCGCGTTCACCGAGCGAGCGGGGGCCGGGCATCCCTAAC
>JAOPWC010000174.1 GCA_025965895.1 Mycobacterium sp. | reverse complement strand
GGTCTAACCTGGCCGGCTATGACGACCCGCGCAGGGCGGCGTCACGTGCTCGTGTGCTTGACGCCACGACATCGCTGTTGCGCGCGGGCGGTCCGAACGCGGGTGACTGTCGACGCGGTCACCGGCGCCGCCAACGTGGCGCGAGCGACGCCATATCGGCATTTCGCGACTGGAAACGACTTGCTCGCAGCGGCTTTCGGCGCGTAATGCCGCCCACACCGATGCCACCCGAACGTGGTTCCCTGCGAGCCCGATTGACGGTCTTAGTGGTCACTCAGGCCGAACTGATGGCCGCGGCGCCGATCAAACAATGGCTTGGTTGGCGCTGGGTGGCCACGCCGGGCAGCCGGGCCGGCGAAACGGCGGCGCCGAGGTCCACACCCTACGGGACCCGGTCGCGCAGCAGTACGCTGCGCCATTCGACGCGATATTCGACAGTCCGCAGGCCACCGCCGAGCTGGGCAAATCGATCGAACCGAGGCGATCGCGCTTTCACTCGGTCCCATCCTGCTGGGCAAGCTCAGCACCTTGACCGATTTCGACTACCGCGGCTGCGCGCGAGCCGCAGTCGATGGCTTCCTGCTGACACACGCTAAGAATGAAGCAGCAGTCGGGTTTTCGCGCTAGAACGCATTCGGACACGACGACAGGAGCACTGAGTTGAGCACACAGGAATTGCGTTTTGACGGCCGCGTCGTCATTGTTACCGGAGGGGGAAGGGGCGTCGGTCGAAGCCACGCGATGCTGCTGGCCGCCAAGGGTGCGCGCGTTGTCGTCGCCGACTATGGAGTCGGTATGAACGGCGGCGGATCGTCGCACGCGCCCGCAGACGACGTGGTCAGCGAGATCGAGGGACACGGCGGAGAGGCCGTCGCGTGCTACGTATCGGTTGCCGAGCGGAGCGGGGCAGATTCCATCGTCGCCACCGCCATCGAGGCGTTCGGCCGTCTGGACGTTGTCATCAACAACGCCGGCATCCACGACCCCGGCGCATTTGACGCCCTGTCCATCGAGCAATTCCGGGCCATGCTCGACGTTCACTTCTTCGGCACCCTCCTCGTCACCCGCGCGGCGTGGCCGCACTTCGTCGGGGCGGGTTACGGGCGTGTGGTCAATACCGTCTCCGAAGCGATGCTCGGTGGAGTCCCTGAATTGACGAGTTACGGCGCCGCCAAAGGAGCGGTCTTCGGACTCACGCGCAACCTGGCCACCGAGGGCCCCGCGCATGGCATCCGGGTCAACGCGATTGCGCCGAGGGCCTACACCCGGATGTCGGCGTCACACTCGGAAACGGTGGCAGCGCGGCTGTCTATGCCCAAAGAGATGATTGACCAAATCAACGCCAGCATGCCCCCCGAGATGTGTGCGCCGGCAGCAGCATTCTTGGCGCACGAGTCGTGCCCGCTGAACGGAGAGATACTGCAGGCCGGCATGGGCGGAGTGTCCCGCATCGCGGTGGTGCACTCCCGGGGAGTGGCAAATTCGTCGCTCACCGCCGAAGACATCGCACAGAACCTCGACGCGATCATGAGTCTCAGCGACGCGCGCGTGACCCAGACCACCGGGATCTCGGACTGACGGGCAACACGGCGCGTTCCTCCTGCCGTCGCATTGCTACCGGACGAGCCGGCACGACTTGACCTAATATTTGTTCAACCCTAGATTGAGATACCGGGTTCCCATGGCCACCCTAGAACGGGCGCTAGCGGGGCCTCGCGAATGGCTAGGAGGCTTAAGTGAGTGATTTTGAATCGGTAGACTTCTTCACCGAACAATCCTTGCTTCCGGACCCGTACCCGTACTTCGACCACCTGCGTGCGAAGTGCCCGATCGTTCACGAACCGCATCAGGGCGTGCTGGCCGTCACTGGGCACAAGGAAGCACTCACGGTGTACAAGGACGCGGCGTTCTCCGCGTGTGTCTCAGTGGCGGGGCCGTTTTCCGGACTCCCGTTCGAGCCCGAGGGCGACGATATCGGCGACCTGATCGAGCAGCACCGTTCGCAGATCCCGATGAGCGAACACATCGTTACCCAGGATCCGCCGCTGCACACTCGCACCCGCGGGCTGCTCAGCCACCTACTGACTCCCAAGCGGCTCAAGGAAAACGAAGACTTCATGTGGCGGCTCGCCGATCAACAGCTTGACGAGTTCGCGTCCCGTGGCAAGTGCGAGTTCCTGGAAGACTACGCGAGGCCCTTCTCCGGGCTGGTGATCGCCGATCTGCTCGGAATTCCCGCGGAGGATCACAAGGAATTCCGGACCAGCTTTTCGGACCAGGTAGTGGGCTCGATCGAAGACGATACGGTGACGCGCACGCACAATCCGCTGGAGTGGCTAAACGACAAGTTCTCGGCCTATATCGCCGATCGGCGGCGAGAGCCGCGTGAGGACGTGCTGACCGAACTGTCCACGGCGAAATACCCCGACGGATCGACTCCCGAAATAGTCGACGTCGTCCGGCTCGCCACGTTTCTATTTGCAGCCGGACAAGAAACGACCACGAAGTTGCTCAGTTTCGGATTGCGGGTGATCGCTGAACATCCCGAGATCCAAACATTGCTGCGTGAGAACCGTGACCGCATCCCGGTCTTCCTCGAGGAGACCCTGCGGATGGAGAGTCCGGTCAAATCCCACTTCCGGATGGCACGCACATCGACGTCAATCGGTGACGTACCGATTCCCGCCGGATCGACCGTGATGCTGCTCCCGGGAGCTTCGAATCGGGACCCGCGGAAGTTCGAGGAGCCCAACGAGTTCCGCGTAGACCGACCCAACGTTCGCGAGCATGTGGCGTTCGGACGCGGCAACCACTCCTGCCCCGGGGCACCCCTCGCGCGGGCCGAGGGACAAATCTCGCTCAACCGGATCCTTGACCGGATGATCGACATCAGCATCTCCGAGGCAGCGCACGGCTCGCCCGGCGCACGCCGCTACACGTTCGAACCGACCTGGCAGATGCGGGGCCTGACCGAACTGCATCTGGAATTCACCCCGGTGGACTGAGCCTGTAACGGTGCGAAAGACATGAGCGCCAGCGACACCGATCGGCCAGACATCACGGCGTGGGATCACGCGTTCACCGAGACTATGGCCAGGCGGTTGGGCCGCTGAAACCACGCCTGGTCCACCGTCCTGTCAGGGCGCGCCGATGAACTGCTCGACCCGATCACCACCAACGTCGTGCGGCGCATCCTCGACTGACTTGGTACGGGTTCAGCGACCGCGCGACGTGTGTGCGGCGTGGTCACGGTTCGTACCGCGCAGGCTGTGGAGCGGGCGTAGATGCCGACGGTCGGTGTGCGACGGATGCCAGGTGGTCACGGCCCAGATCACGATGACATCGAGCGCCATCACGATGATCGACCACACCGGGTAATAGGGCAGCCAGAGCAACATGGCCACTACGGAGACGCAGGCCATCACGAGGGCTGCTATCGGTGCCCATGCCGCGCCGGTGGAAAGCCCGAAAGCCACTGCCGCCAAAGGATGCCCACCACGATGTGGATCCACCCCGCCCAGGCGCCGAGGTCATTCCCGGGCAGCGCCGAGCAGATGTATGCCCTGTCAATGATCAGAATGCCGGTCATGAAACATGTTCGAACTGTTCCCTTACTTCATCGGAAATGCCTTGCCCCGAGATCAGTGGGAGGAATTCGGCCATGTCGGCTGCGCCGCAGCCCGAGGTAGATTGCCGATGCGGTTGGCCTTTCGACACGGCCACCTGCGCGATCGTGGGCGGCGGACCCGCCGGGATGATGCTATCTACTGACCCCGGACCAGTCCGACGCCCTGTGCCGTGCTGAAGCCGGCGTCGCCGAGCACCTTCGCCGTGATGTCGGGCTGGACCGCGCCGTCAGGCAATGTGGCTGCCGGGATCGCCTTGATCTGGTACAGGAACCCGGTGGCGGCGTTGATGAGCGCGGCGCTTGCGCCGGTCGGGACGAACGGGAGCTGCAGCCGGATCCCGTCGGTGTTGCCGCCGAGGTTCACCGGCCAGTTCCGGTAGAGCGCGTCATGTAGGTCGGTCGCGTTGAAGCCCTCGGTTTGGTTTTTTGCCATCTGGACGATCTGGTCGGCGTTCGCCGGGTCAGCGAGGAACCGCTGGGCGTCGATTTCCGCTTTCAGCCACGCCTCGGCGACTTGACGGTGTTTGTCGAGGAATTCGTTGTCCATCAGCATGAATGCGCCGTCGTGCTGGTTCGCCGCGGTACCGCTGGCCACGCGTTTGGCCAATCCTGCGTTGACCAGTTTGGAGGCCGTCGGCTCCCAGATGACCGCGGCGTCGACCTTGTGGCTCTGGAAGTTCGACGTGATCACGTCGATGCTCTGGTTCAGGTAGGCGCTTGGCTTGACGTGGAATTGGCCGAATGTCCCCTGGGCGATCCGGTCGGCGCAGCTGCCCTGCGGTGTGGCCACCGTCTTCCCGTCGAACCAGGCGATCGCGTCTTGCTGGCTGCCGAAGTTGGGTGCGTCGGGTCGCGTGAGGAAGACGCCGCACTGGTCCTGACCGAGCCCGAGTGTGGCGACGATGCGCAGATCGCGGGTGCTGCGCTTGCTTGCGCCCACGATCGCGGGCATGTCGCCCACGTATCCGATCTGCTGTTTACCTGCGAGCATCTGGCTGACGATGATCGATCCCTGCAGGCCGATCTGGAAGTCAACAGTGGAACCTTGCGGAAGGTATTTCTTCCAGAACTCCTTGCCGCGCATCACCACGCCCGACCACGACTCGGTGTAGTACGGCTGGTAGCCGACGGTGAGGTGCACCGCGCCACCCTGCGCGCCGACATCGCTGCCGTTGAGGTTGCCGACGGCCGCGCAGGCTGCAGCGGCAATCATGGTGACCAGTGCGGCAACGAAGGTGGCTTTGAATCGCATGATGTTCGTTCTCCGTGCGGTGGTCGGGTTGCGCTTCACGAGTCGAGCAGCGGGCTGGCCGAACCACGGTTTTGCAGCAGATCGAAGGTGTCATCCTTGATTCGCTGCAGGTGAGTGTCGCGCAGCAGGTCGGGGCGGTGCCGCGGCCGGGGCAGCTCGATCTGAAACTCGGCGCGCACACAGGCCGGACGGTCGGTCATTACCAGAAGCCGGTCGGCCAGCAGCAGCGCCTCGTCGATGTCGGTGGTGATGAACAGGACCGTGCGCGGCTGTTCGGCGAAAAGCTCCGCGGTGTACTCCTGCATCAGTTCGCGCGTCATGGCGTCGAGACCGCGGAACGGCTCGTCGAGTACGAGCACGGCGGGATCGTTGATGAGCGCGCGGGCGAGTTCGGCACGGCGGCGCATCCCGCCGGACAACTCGTGCGGATAGCGGTCGTGGAACTCGGCGAGGCCCATGCGGGCGAGCAGGCCGTTGGCCCTGCGCTGCGCCTCGGAGCCGCCTTCGCCGCGGGCGCGCGGTCCGAACATGACGTTTTCGAAGGTCGTCAACCACGGCATCAGCGCGTTCTCCTGAAATAGCATGAGCCGTTCGGGGGACGCATCGTTGACCTCGCGCCCATCGACGACGACCCGGCCGGCCGTGGGCCGCTCGTATCCTGCGAGTAGGTATCCGACGGTGGATTTTCCGCCCCCCGATGGCCCGATCATCGCGGCGATCTCGCCGGGCGCGAGGCCGAAAGAGCAGTCCTCGACAATTTGCAGCGCGGTGTCGCCACTCGTAACGCGGTAGGACACGTGGTCGAAGCGCACGGCGCCGCGGGTGGGGTCGGTCATGCGGATGCCCTGCGCCACGGCATCAGGCGATTGCCCAGCATGCGGACGAACCCGCTCGATAGGTAGCCGGCGATGCCCAGGCTGACCATCCCGACGACCACGCGGGACAGGTCATTGCCTTGGTAGGCGTTCCAGACGAGAAAACCCAGGCCCCCGTCGCCGGATTGCTGCCCCCCGCCGGAGATCAGCTCTGCCGCCACGACGACCTCCCATGTGATCCCCATCCCGACCGCCGCTCCGGTCAGCAGCGACGGCAGCAAGGCGGGCAGCAGCACGCGCCGGAAAAGGTACCCCCTGCCCGCTCCCATGGATCGGGCGGTCAGCACGTGCCGACGGTCGATCTGTTCTGCCCCGCCGACCGTGTTGAGCACGATCGGAAACAGTGCTCCAAGAAACGTGACGAACGTGATCGACAGCTCCTGCGTCGGCCAGAAGAGAATCGCCAGGGGCACCCAGGCGAGCGGGGGGATGGGGCGCAGTGACTCGAACACCGGGAAGACCACTTGTTTGAACCGCGGCCGGGTCGCCATCAGCAATCCGTACGCGCCGCCCACCACCAGCGCCGCGGCGAACCCGACCAGCACCCGCTGAAACGACAACGACCAGCTGTTCCAGTAGCCGCCGTTGACGGCGAGCTTCAGGAAGTCCGCGGCCACCGCGGTAGGCGGTGGTAACTGCGAAACCATCGGCACGGCCACGCCGGCCCATTCGCGCAGGCGGGTCGCAAGTTCCCAGGCCAGCCCGGCCACGAGCACTCCCGCCGCGCCGCGCCGCAGGGCGTCGGCTCGGCGGGTTTCGCGCGACGCCATCGGCGTACTCATCCGGCCATTTCGCGCTCGCCCGCCTCGAACGCGACCCTGGCCTCGTTCCGCACCGCGGCAGAAACCTCGCCGACGAGCCTGCGGAAGTCTGGCGAGGTCACCACGCGACGGTCCCGTGGCCGCGGGAGGACGATCTCGATCGTGGTCTTGGCCCGACCGGGACGCGAGGTCATCACGGTGACGTGGCTGCCCAGATAAACGGCCTCCTCGATGTCGTGGGTGATGAACAGCACCGTCACAGCCGACCGGTCATACATTTGCAGCAGCGCATCGTGCATCGCGGCGCGCGAGATCGCGTCCATACCGCGAAACGGCTCATCGAGCAGTAGTACGGCCGGCTCCATGACCAGCGCACGCAAAATCTCCACCCGTCGCTGGACGCCGCTGGACAGCTCGCCCGGGTAGCGGTCCGCGATCTCGCGCAGTCCGATCCGGTTCAGCTGCTCGCGGGCGATGACGCCGGCCTCGCGACGGCTCACCTTGCGCTGCGTGACGGGTCCGTACGCGACGTTCTCAGCGACTGTGAACCACGGGAACAGGGTGCTGTCTTGAAAGACGACAACACGGTCGGGTCCGATATCGGCCGTCGGCCGCCCCGGGCCGCACAACAGTTTCCCGTCGAGCTCGATGCGGCCGGAGGTGATCTCGGTGAAACCCGCTACCGCGCTAAGCAGGGTGCTCTTTCCGCAGCCGGAGGGACCGACGATGACGTGCAGCTCACCCGCGGCGATGTCGAGATCGAACCCGTCCACCGCGATCACCGGCGCGCCCGCCGTGCGGTACGCCTTGCCCGCCCCTGCGAGAGTCAGGTGTCCGCTGCTCACGACGACTTGCTCCTGACGCGGTACACCATCAGACGATTGCCGACGAGACGGATCAAAGCGCTGCAGGCGAAACCCACCCCGCCGAGGGTGATCATGGCGATCACGATCGTCGGGTAGCGGGTCGTCGTGTAGGAGGCGTTGATCAAGTAACCCAGGCCGTACTGTCCGGCGATCATCTCGCCCGCGACCAGCGAGAACCAGGCGACGCCCATCGCGATCTGCAGGCCGGTGAAGATGTACGGCAGGGAGCCGGGGATGACCACCGTGCGCAGCACGGCAGCCGATCCCGCACCCAGGCAGCGGGCGGCCCGTATCAGGTTGGCATCGACCGAGTGCACGCCCAGCAACGTGTTGAGCGTGACGGCGTAAAAGGCGGCCAGGTAGGTCAAGAAGATGACCGAGCCCTCCCTGCTGTGAAACATCAGGATCGCCAATGGAACCCAGGCGAGGATCGGGATCGGCCGGATCAGCTCGAACACCGGGAACGTGTATTGGCGAAACCGCGTCGACCAGCCCAGTAACAGGCCGAGGGGGATGCCGGTGGCCAGCGCGGCACCGAACGCGATGGCCACACGTCGCACGCTGGCCCAGATGTCTTCGTAATACGACGCCGTGAAGATCGACGTCCCGTAGACGGGGTCGGTGCTCAGCCATTCGCGGATCACTTCGGTGGGACCGGGAATCGCGCGGAAGCGGGGCAGGGCGAGGACCTCGACGCACAGGTACCAGCCACCGACGAACAGGGCCAAGCCGAGCAGCGCGAGTGGCAGGGCGGCGGATCGTCGCCGTAAGCGGTGGGGCACCCGTTCGCGAACACCCGCAGACCGGCCGCGCGAATCGGTGACCGCCTCAACCGAGGCCGTGCTCACCGACAGCGGCCCATCGCAGCCGAAGAACCGCCGGCCGGTGTTTCGGTCATCGGTGCTGATCCTGTTCTTGGGCGAACGTACGCAGACGCCCTGAATAGAACGCCCCAACCCGGTGCGGCCGCAACGATATTGATCATGATGATGTAAAGGTCGACAACGGAGTCTTCCGACCGCGACATTGTCAATCGGCTGACCCCGCCTGACGACAGCACGACCCTGCGGCGTGCGACCGTCATCCAATCGACGCCGATTGCGAGGCAACTGCATGTCTGATCGACCGAATACCGTCTACTTTCACGTAGGCAACCTTGGGCTCGGTGAAGTGTTGCTTCGGCGGCCGAATCCTGCGCGGCGCCGACACCGCGCGCATCGACCAGTTCGCCTCGCAGGGACTCGAACTGTCTCACTTCGTCGTCGAGCCGCGATGCATCCCGACCCGGCCGGCGCCATTTTGGAGGGCTGACCCGGGTGACTTCACCGTCGCGGTATGTTCGGCCGGCGCAGCACGTATCGCCGACGACCGATCGCCTGTAATGTTCCTCGTGACATCGGTGCTGGCTTTGCTGAATGAAACCCGTTGACTGCCACCCGTGGGGGCACGCCAGCTTTCAGCAGATTGCCGACGGGCGGCCCTAAGGCGGCGCCCGTACGGGCTTGAGCAGCTGTCGATGAGCGGGCGAGCCGTTTTGCCGAAACGCCAACCATCATGGCGTATGGCAGCGCCCGGGACCGTTGCCGGTCTCATTCGCTGGCTCACCCGCTCGCAGTTCCTGCTCCACCGCGAGAAGGCGAGTGGCGGCGGCGCTCGGGTTCCTGCTCGTGGGGCTCCTGCCAGCCGTGCATGCCTTGGTGCAGTTCGTTACGGCCGGTGGCACGCCGATGCCAATCGCACCCACCCAGCGGCTGGTGGTCAACGGGTTCAACCGATACGTGCGTAACCCCGGACGAGGCGTGTCTCGACGAACGCCGATAAACCGGCGCGTTTCGGTCATCCTGCCCTAATCGACATCGCAGCCGGGGCTGTAGTTGGGCGATGGACTGATATAAATGCGGCCTGGCTGGAGTGACGGGTCGAGCGCTTCAGCGCATTCCCCGGCGGAGGCCGCATCCGGCGCGAATACCGGTTCCACCACGTTCACCCTGGGTAACCACGCACTATAGGGAGTGGCGCACAAGGAGGATGATCAATGCTGATCGGCGCGCTGATCTTGGCCGTCATCGCCGTTGTCGCCTTGGTGGCGGCCGTGGTAACCGGAAGTACTGTGGTCGGCTTGATCGTGATCGTGCTAGCGGCCCTCGGCCTGCTCCTTTTGGCCGTCGACTCGCTGCGGCAGCGCCAGCCCCGCGACAGCGGGCCGGCGACCACGCCGGATACCCGCCCGGGGCAAGCAGACGACAAGCGCCTGAAGCCGGACATGTTCGAACCGGACGTGCTGTACGAAGACGGGGTCCAAGATGCTCCGGAAACCGAACAGCATGGCGCCCCCAGCAGCACTACGTGACCGACAACCAGCCCCACTGCGTGCCCTGCTTCAATCTGGCAGATCGATCAACCGCCGCATGTAGTGCAGCACCTGCGCGCGCAAGTGGTCCTCGTCGATACCGGCGACTAGCGGGTGCATCACAGCGACAGCGATCGCTCCCGAGAGCATCGCGGCCTGCACCCGCGCCTCGGCGCCCGCCTCGTCCCCGAGCAGGGCCCGGTACAGGCGGTCGGTGAACTGCTGGAACGGCTCGTGCTCAGCCAGGAACCGAACGATCACGGGATCAAACTGCAGGATGCTGATCATGCCGCGCCGCTCGATCGCCAAGTCGACCACCCTGGTGAGCAGTAGCTCGCGCGCCCGCGGGCGGCATTGCTCGGCCTCCGCGGCAGTCAGTGCGTCCTCGAGTTTGCCCAGTTCCCTCTCCGTGACGGCGATGATGATCTCGTCTTTGGTCTTGAACTGGTGGTAGACCGCCGCCTTGGTGACACCGACGAGTTCGGCGATCATCTGCAACGACGTCCCGCTGACACCGTGCTCAGCGAACAGGTCAAGCGCGGCGTTCAGGATCCGTGTCTTCGCGGCGGACCGTGGCGCGGAAGCTGGCCGGAGGGGAAACGCGGGCACTGCGGAAACCACCCGTCGAGGGTAGCCGCTCGGCTATTGACCCGTCCCGGTCCGAGCACCTATCGTGCCGACTAGCCGATCGGCTATCCTCAGAGGAGCCACGCAGGCGACCGCAAGTTCACATTCCGCCAATGGTGAAGCAACGGGAGCGTGATGCAAAGAATCGCTGAGGCACAGAATGCCCAGACGACGCCGAACATTCGCGGACAGCTCATATGCGTGTGGACGGTGCCGGTCTTCGGCGTCCTTTTGCTTATCGCGTTCCTGTCGTTCCCCGGCTTCTTCCCGCCTATGTCGCCTGAGATGACGGCTGACCAAGTGGCTGCGTTCTACCAACACCATGTCGCCATGATCCGGTTCAGCATGATCACCTACAACCTGTTCGGCATCATGCTGATTCCGTTTTTCATGGTGATCGTCGTCCAGATGAAGCGCATGGCGATGCCGAACCAGGTGCTTGGCTACTGCTACCTGACCGCTGCGGTGAGCGGCGCGACACTGTTCGCCGTCGCGGACCTTTTCTGGCTGGTCGCCGCCTTCCGGCCGGAACGGAATCCGCAGCTGATCATGCTGCTGAATGACCTGGCCTGGATCACGTTCGCCGCGCCGGTCGGCATGATCGTTGTGCAGAACCTGTGCCTCGCCCTGGCGGTCTACCTCGATGCGCGGCCGCGGCCGATATTTCCGCGCTGGGTCGCGCCATTCAGCATCGTGACGGCCGTGGCGATGGCCCCGTCCGCCTGCGCGGCCATCTTCCGCAGTGGACCGCTGGCCTGGGACGGCCTGATCTCCTTCTGGCTGCGGATTGGCGCCTTCACGCTGTTCCTCGTCGTGATGTTCGTCGTCGTTCGGACCGCGATCAGACGCCAGGGTGCCGAAGAACGGGCCGCGCAGTGACCGGCACCGCGCCGGCGTCGGCGGTGCCGACTGCGGCCGACCACGCTGAGCCGCACCGGCAGAACAGCAAGATCGACCTGTGGATCTGCTATTGGACCGTGCCGATCTTCTACGGCTTGTTCGGCCTGATTTTCGTCGCACTCACCCGGGTGATGCCGCCGCCCCGCCCGGACGTGCCCGCTGACCAGATCGTCGCGTTTTTTCACGCCCATGCGCTGACGATCAAGATCGGCTTCGGGCTCTTGATGATCGTCATCGGGTTCGCCGGCGTCGCCAACGGCATCGTCGGTTTCGAAATCAAGCGGATGTCGGTGAGCCCGGTGTTCGCCTACGCGTACGTCGCCGCATTGGCTGTCGGCGCGCTGCCGGGTTGCCTTCTGGCGGCATTCGCGTTCCTGGCGGCGGTGTTCCGTCCTGATCGTGACCCACAGCTCGTCGCCCTGTTGTATGACGTGGCGTTGCTGTCGTTTGTCGGGTCCTTGGGCTGTTTCTCCACGGCGTACATGGTGTTCGCCCTGGCGATCTTCCTGGACAAAAACAGCGTCTTCCCGAAGTGGCTGGGCTACATATCCATTTGGCAAATCGTCACGGAATTGCTCGCGGGGCCGGTGTTCATTTTCAGGGCAGGACCCTTGGCGTGGAACGGCTCCATCAGTTTCTGGCTGGGGACCGCGGTTTTCGGGGTCTGGGAGGTGTGCTTGATCGTGATGCTCAAAAAGGCGGTTGAGCGCCAGTCGCTCGGTGAGCAGATTCAAGACTAGGAACCTGTATGTCGAATACAGAGCGATCGGCGGCTGCTCTGGACGACGCCGCGGCCGCTGCGTCGGGCGATGGCGCCAAGAAGGGCGGTGTCCACCTGCCGGGCGACGTGAACATGTGGGTGTTCGTGCTCGGGGACCTGATCATCTTCGGGGCCTACTTCATCATCTTCATGATTTACCGCACCCAGCAGCGAAGCGTGTTCCTCGAGTCGCAGCAGCATCTCAGCCTGGATATCGGCGTCGTCAACACGTTGCTGCTGCTGGCCAGCTCCTGGTTCGTGGCACGCGGCGTGGTGGCGGCTCGGGCAGACGATCACGGTCGTGCGGTGCGGCGCATCGTCTTTGGCAGCGGCTGCGGTCTGTTGTTCATCGTGGTCAAGGGATATGAATGGTCCTCGGAAATCAGGCAGGGGCTGACCTTCCCGCGCAACGACTTCTTCATGTTCTATTACCTGCTGACCGGTGTGCATCTTTTTCACGTGGTGCTCGGTCTGGTGATATTGGCGATCGTGGTTCTCCAACTGCGCAACGGAAAACATCGGCGAGTATTCATGGCGGAGACGGGAGCGACGTACTGGCACATGGTGGACCTGCTCTGGATCGTCATCTTCGCACTGCTCTATGTGATGAGGTGACGCGGTGACGAGTGCAGGCGCACGGCTCACCTACGTATGGGTCTTTCTCTGCGCGCTCACCGTCGCTGCATGGTGGCTGGGACCCGCACACGCGCGCGGAACCCACGTCGCCAGCCTGCCTGTCACGATTGCGGTGCTGGCAATGGGCTTGGTGAAGGCGCGCTTGATCATTCAGTACTTCATGGAAGTGCGCACCGCCCCCCGTTGGCTGCGCCTTTTCACCGACATCTGGCTGATCACCGTGTGGGGTGCAATTCTCGTGATTTACCTCTACTGAACGCGAGGTGGGCCGCCCATTGCCCCGTCTTGCGAATGGCCGATCTCAAGCGCTTTTCCGGTGGCGGCGGCGTAGCCTGCACGGAAGCCGAAAACCATTGCCGGGCCCAGTGTTCCGCCCGCCCCGCCGTAGGCCTTTCCGGTCGGCCCGGCCATGGCGTTACCCGCGGCGTACAGCCCCCGCATCGGGCGCCCACTCACGTGCAGGACCCGGCCGTCGCGGTCGGTGCGGGGTCCGCCCTTGGTTCCCATTGCGCCCACCGACACCGGCACCGCGTGATACGGAGCGGTGTCGATCGGGCCGAGCGTCTTGCCGGCCAGGGTCGTAGCCCGCTCGTCACCCCAGTAGCCGTCGTAGGCACTCGAGCCGCGTCCGAAGTCGGGATCGATGTCGTTGGCCACGTGGCGGTTCCACCTCTCGATGGTGTGGGTGAGCCCGTCGGAATCGATGCCGGCCTTTTCGCCCAGCTCGCGCAGATCAGCGGACGGCGAGAACCACGCCGGGACCGGCTCACCGGGTGCTACGCCGAGGAAGCCATAGCGCTTCAGATGCAGTGCGTCGAACACGATCCACGCGGGATCGTTGACGTAGCCGCCCCGCGGATCGAGGTAATGGAAGGCGCCTGCCATCGAGTTGTATTCACCGGCCTCGTTGACGAACCGCCTGCCGACCCGGTTGACGATGATGCTCCGGGGGCGGGTGCGCTCGAGGCGGACGCTTCGGCTGCGCGGCTTTCCGCCGATGGTGTCGCCCGGGATCGCGATGATGGGCACCCACCAGGCTTCACCCATATTGGCCAGATCGGCGCCGTGGGCCATTGCCATGCGCAGGCCATCGCCAGTGTTGTTGGGCGGGGACACCGCCCCGTGCATGGGGCCGCGCAGAAATGCCCCGACCAATGAGGTGTCCCACTCGAAGCCGCCGGTGGCGAGGATGACCCCGCGGCGGGCGCGCACGGTGACGCTGTCGTCGTGATGGGCGATGCGCACGCCGACGATGGCTGCGGAGTCGGCGATCAGTTCGACCGCGCGCGCGTCCGTGTGGGGCACCACGCCGGCGTCGAGCAGTCCCCTGAGCAGCCCGCCGATCAGCGCGGTGCCGGCGACGCAGACTTGGCCGGAGGCATCGTCAACTGACGCGTGAATGCGGGCGCGGGTTTCGGCGTCGATTCCCACGTTGCTGAAGTCGGCGGGAAACGACGTGATCCGGTCGGCCCACTCACCCAGCCGGGCGAGGTCGTAGGGGAGCGCGTTGAGGGACCGGCCACCCGTCGGTAGCCCCCCGGGCAATTCCGGTTTGTAGTCCGGAAACCCCGCCGCGACCTCGAACTGGGTATCGCTGTGCGCCTCGACGAAGTCGAGCAGTGCCGGACCGGTGCGCACGAACGTCTCGACGAGGTTCTCGTCCATCGCACCCAGGGACTGCGCGCGCAGGTAGCTCATGGCGTCGGCGATCGTCAGCTCGCGACCGGGTATTCGCTGATGTGCAGGAATCCAGACGATGCCACCGGAGACCGCGCTGGTGCCACCCACGGTGAGGGCCTTCTCGTAGACCTCGACCGACGCGCCGTTGACGGCCGCGGTCAGCGCCGCGGTGAGACCCGCGGCGCCGCTGCCTAGAACAACGACATCGGTTTCGCGGTGCCAGGAAGGCATCGGCTCCCATCCTTTCGGCTGGCGGTCCTCAACTGAGAATCCCGGAGAGTTGCTCGGCGGCCTTGATGACTGCGTCCTTGCCGCGCATCACGACGTCTTCGCGGTGCGAGATGAGGTTGATGCAGGTGGGCGGTGACGGCCGTCGCCGACGGACGGGCACCGCGAGCCCATAGGTGTTCGGTTCGATCTCGCCGTGCGTGATCACCCAACCGCGCCTACGTGTTTGCCCCACCAGGTCCCGTTCGCCGGGACGCGGCGGCATGCCAGCCAGCAGCGCGACTCCGGCCGCTCCGCGGTCCAACGGGTATCGGCTGCCTTCGTGAAACGAAAGTTGGTACGAGACAAGGGTCGGGACGATGACCGCGATCGCCACCTGCTGATCGCCCTCAGCGACAAGCAGAGAGACGGTGGTGCCGAGCTCGCCGGCGAGGACACGCAGGGTTGGCACGCTGAGCTGGCGGACATTGTGGTCGAACGAGGCGCCCAGGACGGCGAGGGCGGCGGCGGAGCGGTAGCGGCCGTCGTCTCCTTTGGTGATGAACCGGAACTGGGCCAGTGTGCTCAGCAGGCGGTAGGCGATGGTCCGGTGCACGCCGACGTATTGAGCGGCCTCCTGCACGGTGATGCCGGAGGGGGCGGCGGCCACCGCCTGCAGCACGGTGAGGCCACGGGCGAGGGTCTGCGAGCCGGGGCCGCCGCGGATCTCGAGTTTCGCCTCGGTCATGGAATCACGGTGGGGCCGGTAAGCCGCGGCGGGCAGGGCCCGCGTCCCTTGACACAGTCACCCCCGAGAGCGATGCTCTAGATATAGTGCACACTGGTGTGCGATTTTAGCACATTATGCTCGCTCATCGCGAGAACTAGATTTCCGCCGAAGCGAGAGAGGTGGCGAGTGTCGGAGTACGAGAGCATCTGGAGCGACCTCCAGGGCGTCCCGTTCTCGCAGGGATACCTCGACGCCGGCGGAACCCGCACCCGTTACCTGCGCGCCGGTGACCCGGGCCTGCCGGTGCTGGTGCTGCTGCACGGATCCGGCGGTCACGCCGAGGCCTACGTGCGCAATCTGGAGGCACACGCCGAGCACTTCTGGACGTGGTCGATCGACATGCTCGGCCACGGCTACACCGACAAGCCGGGACATCCGCTGGAGGTCTGCCATTACGTCCAGCACCTGACGGCCGTTCTCGATGCGATCGGCGCCGATCTCGCCCACATCAGCGGCGAATCGCTCGGCGGCTGGGTCGCCGCCCGCGCCGCGGTCGACCACCCTGACCGTATTGATCGGCTGGTGCTCAACACGGCGGGCGGCTCGCAGGCCGACCCGGAGGTGATGGCGCGCATCGTCACGCTATCGATGGCAGCGGCTGAGAAGCCGACGTGGGAGACCGTGCAGACGCGCATCAAGTGGCTGATGGCCGACAAATCGAAGACCTACGACGACCTGGTCGCCAGCCGCCGGCGGGTATACCGCCAACCGGGTTTCGTCGCCGCGATGAGCGACATCATGGCACTTCAAGATCCCGAAATCCGGGCCCGTAACCTTCTCGGGCCGGCCGAATTCGGGGCTATCACCGCGCCGACGTTGGTGCTGTGGACGAGCGACGACCCGACCGCAGACGTCACCGAGGGCCGGCGGATCGCCTCGATGATCCCGGGCGCGCGGTTCGAGGTGATGGGTGGTTGTGGCCACTGGCCGCAGTACGAGGACGCGAAGACGTTCAACCGGCTGCATCTCGATTTCCTGCTGCGGCGCTGATCGTGGTGGCCGAGGTTGATGTCGTCGTCGTCGGGGCGGGCCCGGTCGGGTTGACCCTGGCCAACATTCTTGGCCTGCACGGGGTCCGCACGATGGTAGTGGAGGAACGCGAGACCCTCATCGACTATCCGCGTGGCGTCGGGCTCGACGACGAGGCGCTGCGTACCTTCCAGTCGATCGGTCTGGTCGACCGCGTCCTGCCGCACACGGTGCCCAACCAGATCCTGCGGTTCTTCGACGGCAGGCGTCGACTGCTCGCCGAAATGGCGCCGCCCGACGCCCGTTTCGGGTGGCCGAAGCGCAACGGCTTCGTTCAGCCGATGGTCGACGCCGAATTGCTCGGCGGTCTGGACCGCTTCGACCAGGTCGAGGTGGCGTGGGGCCATCGGCTCGAAACGTGCGCGCAAAGCGCAGATGCGGTGAACGTCGAACTCTGCTCCGACGGCGGCACGTCAACCGTGCAGACGCGCTATGTGGTCGGCTGCGACGGCGGACGCAGCGTCACGCGGCGGCTGATGGGAGTGTCGTTCGACGGCACCACCTCACCGACGCGCTGGCTCGTCGTGGACGTGGCGAACGATCCGCTGGGCCATCCCAACAGCGAGGTGGGGGCCGACCCCGCTCGCCCGTATGCGTCGATCTCGGTTGCGCACGGAATCCGTCGGTTCGAGTTCATGATTCATGCGGACGAGTCGGACGAGCAAGCCGAGGATCCCGCGTTTATCCGGCGCATGCTCGCACGGCTGGTGCCACATCCTGATCGCGTCGACGTGATCCGTCACCGGGTGTATACGCACCACTCGCGCATCGCGGGCGCGTTCCGCTGCGGGCGCTTACTGCTGGCCGGTGACGCCGCGCACTTGATGCCGGTGTGGCAGGGACAGGGCTATAACAGCGGCGTGCGCGACGCTGCGAATCTGGGCTGGAAGCTTGCCGCGGTGGTCACCGGGCAGGCGCAGGACGCGCTGCTCGACAGCTACGACACAGAGCGGCGCAAGCACGCCAGAGCCATGATCGATCTGTCCACGATGGTCGGGCGGGTCATTTCGCCCACCAACCGCAGGGTCGCCGCGGTGCGCAACGTTGTCGTGCGCTCCGCGTCATTGGTGCCCGCGCTGAAGCGCTATGTGCTCGAAATGCGGTTCAAACCGATGCCGCGCTACGAGCAGGGCGCGGTCGTCCACGCAGAACCGCGTTCGGTCACCTCGCCGGTCGGCACCCTGTTCATCCAGCCCAGCGTCGACACGCGGGAACAGCAGAACATCCTGCTCGACGACGTATTGGGTCAGTGGTTCGCGGTGGTGTGCTGGAACAACCATCCGCCTGCCCTGCTCGGTGCCGAGGGGTTCGAGCGGTGGAAAGCGTTGGGAGCCCGGTTCATCGCCGCTCGCCCGCTCAGTCAGCTGTCCTGGACCGGGCATGACGACCCCGACGTCGTCGTCGTCGGCGATCGCACCGGCGCGCTCAAATCCTGGTTCGACGGTCATCAGGAGTCCGTGCTTTTTGTGCGCCCCGACCGGTGCATCGCCGGCGCATGCATTGCTCAACTCGCCCCCGAGCTGAGCACATCACTCTTCGACGTCCTCTGTATAACTCCGGGAGGCAATGGTGCCACTGGCCCTGTGCTGTATGTCCCACAGCCCGCTGCTGAATCTGCCGGGACCGTCGCCAGAGCTCCTTGACGAGATCGGCTCCGTGCTCGCCGACGCCCGTGAATTCGTGCGGCGGTTCGAACCCGAACTTGTGGTGATCTTCGCGCCGGATCACTACAACGGATTCTTCTACAAACTCATGCCGCCGTTCTGTCTGGGCACCGCCGCCCAGGGGGTCGGGGACTATGGAACCCAGGACGGTGCGCTCAACGTTCCCAATAACGTCGCGACGGAGTGCGCGAAAGCCGTGCTGGACTCCGGGATCGACCTTGCGACGTCGACATGCATGCGGGTGGACCACGGCACCGTCCAACCGCTGCAAAAACTGTTCGGCGACGCTGCTGCGGTGCCCGTGGTGCCGATCTTCATCAACTCGGTCGCCACGCCTCTCGGCCCCCTGACCCGATCGAGGGCGTTGGGCAGCGCGGTCGGAGCCTTCATGGCAACTCTGGACAAGAGGGTCCTGGTGATCGGATCTGGCGGGCTGTCGCACGATCCGCCCGTCCCCACCCTGGCGACCGCCCCCGCGGGCGCCCGCGACCGCATCGTGCACGGGCGGCCGATGACCCCGCAGCAGCGAGCGGCCCGGCAGGCGGCGGTGATGGACGCGGCGTACGAATTCGCCCACGGTCACAGCCCACTGCGGCCGCTGAACCCCGACTGGGATCGATCCTTTCTCGACGTCCTCGACAGCGGCCGCATCGCCGACCTCGACCACTGGTCCAACGCGTTCATCGCTGACGAAGCCGGCAACTCTGCGCACGAAATCCGGACCTGGGTCGCGGCGTTCGCCGCGCTGGCCGCGCAGGGGCCCTACGAGACACAGGTGCGCTACTACCGCCCGGCCCCTGAGCTGATCGCCGGCTTCGCGGTCAGAACCGCGGTACCGACCGGATCACGGGGTTAGACGGATGGCTGCCGATCGTTCTGACACGTTCGACCACTGCGTCGATGTGCTGGTGGCCGGTTCGGGTGGTGGCGGCATGACCGCAGCGCTGGCCGCCGACGCGTCCGGTCTCGACACCCTCGTCGTGGAAAAAGCATCGCAGTTCGGTGGTTCCACCGCGCTGTCGGGCGGCGGGATCTGGGTGCCGCGTGCGCCGGCACAGCGCAGAGCAGGCTACGTCCCTTCCGCGGACGGTATTTTCGACTATTTGCGCCAGATCACTCGTGGGCTCGTCAGCGATGCCCGGCTGCGGCAGTACGTCGACACCGCGCCGGTGATGATGGAGTTTCTCGAGCACACCAGTGCGTGGTTCGAGTTCGTCTGGAAGCCCGGCTACGCCGACTATTACCCGGAGTTGCCCGGTGGTTCGGAGCGGGGGAGCACTATCAATGTGCCGGCCATCGATCTGCGCCAACTCGGTGACGAGGAGCAGAACCTGCTGGCCCCGCTGGCATTGGCTCCCAAGGGCGTCTGGCTCGGCCCGAAAGACCTTCGGCTTTTCTACCAGGTCCGGCAGTCGTGGCGCGGCAAAGCCGTTCTGGTCAAACTGCTTTGGCGCATGTTACGGGCGAGGGTATTCGGCGAGCGGATCGCGGCCATCGGGCAGTCACTGGCGGCCCGGCTGCGCCTGGCGATGAAGGAACGCGACATTGCGTTGTGGCTGGACTGCGCGCTGACGGAGCTGATCACCGACGCTGACGGGACGGTGACCGGCGCGGTGGTTGACCGCCACGGCCGCACGATGCGCATCGGTGCACGCGGCGGGGTGATCGTGGCGACCGGTGGATTCGACCATGATCTGGCCTGGCGCAGGCAGTATCAGCCGGTTCTGGACCGCGACTGGAGCTTCGGTAACCCGCTGGCCACCGGCGACGGCATCAAAGCGGGCGAAAAAGTCGGCGGCTCCACCGATCTGCTGGACGAGGCGTGGTGGTTTCCAGCCATCCAATGGCCCGACGGGCGGCTGCAGTTCATGCTGAACGAACGGATGATGCCGTCGCAGTTCGTCGTCAACGGCGACGGCAAACGGTTCATCAACGAGGCGGCGCCCTACATGGACTTCGCCCACGCGATGATCGACGGGCACAAGTCCGGGGTCACGCACATTCCCTGCTGGCTCATCACCGATATCCGATCGATTCGCCGGTATGTGGTGGCCGGGCACCTTCCGATACCCAAGGTGCCCTTCGCGCCGGTCCCCACCGGGCGGACGGTGCCGAGCACCTGGCTGGAGTCCGGGGTCGTCAAGGAGGCCCACAGCTGGGAGGAACTCGCCCACGAGATCGGCGTACCGGCCGCGCAGCTTGCCGACACGGCAACCCGTTTCAACGAGCTGGCACGTAACGGCCACGACGACGACTTCCGCCGCGGCGACAGCGCATACGACAACTACTACGGGGACCCGACGTTGCCCAACGCCAATCTATATCCGTTGGGAAAACCGCCCTACTACGCGTTTCCGATCATCCTCGGCGATCTCGGCACATCGGGCGGTCTGCGCACCGACGAGTACGCCCGGGTGCTGCGCGGAGACGACACGGTGGTGCGCGGCCTGTACGCGGCGGGAAATGCGTCGGCCGCTGTGATGGGCCGCAGCTACGCCGGGGCCGGTGCAACCATCGGGCCCGCAATGACTTTCGGCTACGTCGCGGCTCGCCACATCGCCGGGAGCCTAGTGAATACCGAAACGAACAGTCCAACCAGTGATTCGACGCTCAACCGGAGGTAGCAATGAAAATCTCGCTCTTCTACGAATTCGCATTGCCACGGCCGTGGCAACCGGATGACGAGAGGGAGCTGCTCCAGGACGGCCTCGACGAGGTGGAGTTGGCCGATCAGGCCGGCTTCTCGACCGTGTGGCTCACCGAGCACCACTTCCTCGAGGAATACTGCCATTCGACCGCACCGGAGATGTTCCTGGCCGCGGCCAGCCAGCGCACCAAGAACATCCGGCTGGGATTCGGCATCATGCACCTGCCCCCGGTCGTCAACCACCCGGCGCGGGTCGCCGAGCGCATCGCCACCTTGGACCTGATCTCCAACGGGCGGGTGGAGTTCGGCACCGGGGAATCGTCCTCGGTGGGGGAGCTGGGCGGCTTCGGGATCGACCCCGCCGACAAGCGGGCCCAGTGGGAAGAGGCACTCGAGGTCGCCATCCGCTGCATGATCGAGGAGCCGTTCACCGGTTTCAAGGGCGAGCACATCGAGATGCCGGCCCGCAATGTGATTCCCAAGCCGATGCAGAAGCCGCATCCGCCGGTGTGGGTGGCCTGCACGCGCCCGTCCTCCGTGCAGATGGCGGCGCAGAAGTGCATCGGCGCACTGAGTTTCGCCTACACCGGCCCCGGGCCACTGACCGACCGGGTGAACGGCTACTACAAGGAGTTCGAGGAGAACGGCGTCCCCGTCACGCCCCGGATCAACCCGAACGTCCTGGCCATCGGCGGAGACCTGTCCATGATGGTGGCCCCGACCGACGAGAAGGCAGTCGAACGTCTCGGGCTGGGCGGCGGCTTCTTCTCGTTCGGCATCATGCACTACTACATGACCGGCATGCACACTCCGGCGCGCACCGGGGTGTGGGACAGGTATCTCGAGGAGGTCGACAAGGATCCGACGCTGGCCTACGGCCCAGGCCGGGGGGCGATCGGCTCGCCGGAAACCGTCCGGGAATTCCTGCGCAGCTACGAAGAAAGCGGCGTCGACGAGATCATCCTGCTGCTCAATCCGCGTAGCCACGAAGGGACAATGGAGTCGCTCGAACTGATGGGCAAGTACGTGCTGCCGGAATTCATCGAGCGCGACGAAAGGGCGGCGGCGGAAAAAGCCAAGCGGCTCGAGCCCATCATCGAAAGGGTTGAGGCGCGGCGCGAACCGTCGAGAGCTCCCGAGTTCGACGAGAGCTACTCCTTCGGCGGCCTGCCCACCGGCCGCGGCGGCAAGTTCACTGCGGGTGAGATTCCCGAGGCCATGGCTGAGATCAACGAGGGTCGCGTGCAGGCCGCGCAGAAGGCCAAGGAGCAGCGTGCGCCGCGGACAACGCCTCGAGCTGACCACACCTGAAGGCGCTTGGATCATGGGGAGCATCGACGAGCTGTGGCGCTACGACGGCCGCCGCGTAGTGGTGACGGGCTGCGCGTCGGGCATCGGCGCGCATCTCGTGCGCCAGCTCAGCGAACTCGGGGCACAGGTCGTCGGATTGGACACCCGGCGTCCGGCAGCACAGGTCACCGAGTTTCACGAAGTCGACCTCGCCGATCCCGCCTCGATCGATCAGGCCGTTGCCGAGATGGGAGGCCGGGTCGACGCGCTGTTCAACGTCGCCGGTGTGTCGTCGGGAATCGGGGATCCGTTGCTCGTCGTCACGATCAACTTCCTGGGACTTCGACACCTCACCGAAGCGCTCGTTGCGACGATGTCCGCCGGCTCGTCGATCGCCTGCGTCTCGTCGCTGTCGGCGGCCGAATACCGCGAGCATCTCCAGGAGGTGGGCGGGCTGCTCAGCACGCTGACCATGGAGGAGGGCATCGACTGGTGCCAGCAGCATCCGCAATCGCTGGCCGACGGCGGGTACCGGTTGTCGAAAGAAGCCGTCATCCTGTACTGCATGAAGAACGCGGGTCCGCTGGGCGCCAAGGGTATCCGCATCAACTGCACCGGACCCGGCGTGACCGCCACCCCGATCCTCGACCAGCTCAGAGCGGCCTACGGCGAGGCGTTCCTCGACGACATCCCCAAGCCGTTGGGCCGGGTGTCCGAACCCGCGGAACAGGCCGCGGTTCTGGTCTTTCTCAACAGCCCTGCCGCCAGCTATATCACCGGCGAGGTGATCTGGGTCGACGGCGGGAATGTCGCCAGCCGCGTCGCCGAAAGCTTGAAGGAGCGTGAACCATGGCGAGCTTGACGGAATTTCGACGCGTCGGCCGTGATGTCTGCAACTGGGGACGATGGGGCAACGCGGACGAACTCGGAACCTTGAACTTCATCACCGCGGGCAAAGTTCAGGAGGCGGCCGGCCTGGTCAAACACGGCAAGGTGTTTCCACTCGGCGTGGCCTTTGGTTCGTCTGGGCCGCAGGGCGCGTTCAAGTTCCGGCACAACCCGGTGCACGTGATGACCGTTGATGGCGGTGACGCGAACACGCTGGTGGAGTATGGCCCCAAGTGGCTACAGAATGCCGTCGGGCACGAGGTGAGCGGATTCTTCGAGAACAACCCGTTTCGGTTCAACGACGACCTGATCATCATGCCGCTGCAAGCGGCGACGCAGTGGGATGCGCTGTCGCACGTCTATTACGACGACCAGTTGTACAACGGCTTTCCGGCCAGTTCCGTCACCAGCTTCGGTGCGTACCACTGCGGCATCGACAAGGTCGACGCAAAAGGCATCGCCTCACGCGGTGTGCTCCTCGACGTGTTGTGCCACCGCGGCGCGGAAACCTTCCTCGAGCACGGCAACCCGATCACCGGCGAAGAACTCGATGACGTCGCCCGGTCGCAGGGCGTGACCGTGGGCCGCGGCGACATCGTTGTGGTGCGGACCGGCTGGTGGGCGAGGTTCCTGGAGGCCGGGGACGGCAGCGAACCGTACTCGGGCCTGGACTGGCGCTGCGCCTCGTGGCTGCACGACCACGACATCGCGGCGGTCGCCGCCGACAACGTTATGGTCGAAGACCCGGTATCAGGCGTCGAGGGCACATTTCTACCCATGCACATGCTGTGCCTGCGCGACATGGGACTGATGCTCGGCGAATATTGGGATCTCACCGCGCTGGCAGCCGACTGCGCGGCCGACGGGGTCTACGACTTTCAATTGATCGCGCCACCGCTGAAAGTCACAGGCGCGGTGGGATCGCCGCTGAATCCGATAGCGATCAAGTAGATACGACCGCGATGATGGTATGCCACGCCAACTCTCAAACGCATGATTTCGGCCGCCCTCTCGTGGTCGGACTGGCCGGCACGCTGCGCGCGAACTCGTCCACCCGGCGGCGTCGGGAAATCATGTCTAGGCCGTGAAGGCGGGAAGTGCGTCCCAGCCGCGCACCATCGATGTCGCCGCGAACTTAGCGTTGGCCGTGTCGACTTCCCACTCCGGGAACCGATTCAGGATCTCGTCGAGCGCAATTTGCCCCTCGAGTCGGGCCAGCGCCGAGCCGAGGCAATAGTGGGTGCCCACCCCGAAAGTGAGGTGCGATCGCACCTCGCGGTTGATATCGAACACGTCGCCGTGGGGTGGGAACTGGCGGTGGTCGCGGTTCGCGGCGCCGATAAGCATCATCATGACGCTGCCCTTGGGCACGATCTGGCCGTAGTACTCGATGTCGCGCGTCACCAATCGCCCGGCGTGAAAAGCAGGCGGCTGGAAGCGCAGAAGTTCCTCGACGGCCTTAGGAATCATCGAACGGTCAGCCACCAGCTGGCGACGCTGGTCGGGATGGTCGGCCAGCAGCTTGCCAGTCCAGCCGATGAGCCGAGTGGTGGTCTCGTTGCCCGCGGTGGCGACCACGCTGAGATAGGTGAGCAGTTCTTGCCGGGTGAGCCGGCGCGCCGCGCCGGTCTCGTCGACAAACTCGACGGTGAGCAGTTCGGTCATGATGTCGTCGGACGGGTGCTCGGCGCGCCAGTCGATGTAGTCGGCGAAAAGTTGGTTGCTGTCCAGGCCCTCCGAGGCGATCTTCATCGGTTTACCGTCCTCGGTGCGCATCTGATCATTGCCGTGATCCCGAATGGCCTCCTGGTCGGCCTCCGGGATGCCCAGCAGCGTGCTGATGGCCCGCATCGGCATCTGCGCACCAAGATCGGCGACGAAGTCCAACCGGCCGGCGCCGACCAGCGGATCGAGACTGCGTGCGCAGAATTCTCGAATCTTGGGTTCAAGTTCGCTGATCTTGCGCGGCGTGAACATCCGGGCCAACAGTTTGCGGTGAATGTCGTGGATGGGTGGATCCTCGAACACCACAGTGCCGGGCGGGATCTCGATGTCCGACTTGATCAGCTCGAGGATCACCCCGCGCGCTGAGCTGAAGGTCTTGTGATCCACCAGCCCCTGGTTGACGTCCGCGTAGCGGCTCACGGCGTAGAAGTCATGCTGCTCGTTGTGGTACAGCGGCGCTTCCTCGCGCAGCCGCTGATACATCAGATACGGATCGGCGTTGAGCTTGGAGTCGTACGGGTCGTAGTAGACATCGTCAGGGGCCTTAATTGTCACAAGTTCGCCTCTCCGGCGGAGTTGCGATTGTCTATCTCCGCCGTTTGATGGTGGCCGCAGTCAGTTGTAACCCATCTCGCTGACATCCGTCAATGACGATCGTCGACGACGATAGGATGCAGAGATGTCATCGACGAACGTCATTGACAGTTGTCAGAGAACCGATTACAAGGGGCACACCATGGCGCGAGTCGCGGATAAGCAGCAGGGACGCGAGGCGCAGCGGCTGCTGACACGCAGGCGCGTGCTCGACGCGGCGATCGCCGAGTTCAAGCGCTCGGGCATGGCCGAGGCCGACATTGGGGCCATCGTCGCCGCGGCGGGTGTGGCGCGGGGCACCTTCTACTTCCACTTCCCCACCAAGGAGCACGTCCTTCTCGAATTGCAGCAGCACGAAGAAGCGCGGGTGGCGACCGAACTGAGCCGCTTCCTTGACGGGCCGCACGACCTGGCTTCCGCCCTGTCCGAAGTGGTGCGCCTGGTGGTGGCGGCCGAGCGTCGACTGGGTGGCAGACTCTTCCGGGACGTCGTTGCGCTCAACTTCTTACCGACGCGCCCGCCCGACGACGACCAGGCCGACCATCCGGTCGTCGCCGTGGTGGCTGCGGAGATTCGCCGGGCGCGCCAGCGTGGCGAAGCGGGTCGCGACGTCGATGCATACCACAGCGCGGTGTTCTTCTTGCTGGGTCTTTATGCGCTGCTGTCCACGACAAACTCGCGGGCGGTGCGAGCGGGCATGCTGGAGAAGTTCGTGGTCAGTGTGCGTCGTAGCATGCAGGCCCGATAAGTTCAACGCAGGTGCACATCGAAGAATCCCAAAATGCGGCGCCAGGCGTCCTCTCTCGGGCGCTGAATAGGCCAAGGTAGCGATGCGTTCCAGCGGGCGGAGCGCAGCCGGTGTGGCCCAGTCGTTCATGAAGCTGTGACCGACGCCCGGGTATTCCTTGACGTCGTGCGGAACATCGCCGTCTGACAGCTCCCCCGCTAGCTTCGCCGACGCGTTATCTGGCAGCCAGCGATCGTTCGCGCCGTAACTGGCCACGACCGGGCACGACCGGCTCAGCCCAGCGACATGGTTCGGCGACACTCCGTAATTCGGCGGGTGGCGTCGAACACACCCTGGGGCGCCAACAGCAGGCAGAATCCGCCTCCCATCCAGAATCCAACCGATCCGACTTTGCCGGTACAGCGGCGGTCAGCGGCCAGGTGCTCGCGGGCCGCAATCAAGTCGTCGACGGCGTCGCAGCTCCGGTGTTCAGCGACCTGAACGTGCGGGCAACGCATCGCAATTTATTGCCGCGCTGATACAGCGCCGGTGCCATCGCGACGTGGCCGTGGGCGGCGAGCCGGTTGGTGATACGCCGCAGATCAGCGGTCAGCCCGACCGTCTTGCACTACGACCACACCCGGCCAGGGGCCCTCACCGTCGGGCACCGCGAGATCGGCCGGCAGAAGCCCGGCGGGGCAGTCGTAAGTGATTTCTGGCAAGGCGGTCGCTTTTCCTCTAGAGTCGCGCTCAGCCTAGTTATATCAGCTAAGCGTCGTTGACCGGCTGGAAAGGGCGACACATGCAGCGCACAGACAACGACTCCTGGGATCTGGTGACCAGTGTCGGAGCGACCGCGACGATGGTGGCCGCGGCCAGGGCTCGGGCGACCAATGCCGACGAGCCGCCCATCGAGGACAGGTTCGCCGAGCCCCTGGTCCGCGCGGTGGGCATCGACTTCTTCACCCGTTGGGCCACCGGAGAACTCGACCCCGCCGAGGTGGACGAACCCGACGCCCCGTGGGGTCTGCAGCGGATGACCGACCTGTTGGCGGCCCGCACGCGCTACTTCGACCAGTTCTTCCTCGACGCGACGGCAGCCGGCGTCCGCCAAGCGGTCATCCTGGCCTCCGGCCTCGATGCGCGCGGCTACCGGCTGCGCTGGCCCGCGGGGACGACGGTGTTCGAGATCGACCAACCCGACGTCATCGGGTTCAAGGTCGTCACATTGGCCGGCCTGGGTGCCGCACCGACAGCGGATCTGCGGATGGTGCCGATCGATCTGCGCCAGGACTGGCCGGCCGCGCTGCGCGACGCCGGATTCGACGCGCACCGGCCGACCGCCTGGATCGCCGAAGGCTTGCTCGCCTTCTTGCCCCCGGACGCCCAGGACCGCCTGTTGGACAACATCACCGCGCTCAGCGCGGACGGCAGTCGGCTCGCGACCGAAACGTTCGTCAACTCAACCGACGCCGATGGCGATGGCGATGAGGCGCAGCGAGCGATGCACGATGTCACCGAGAAGTGGCGCAACCACGGGTTCGACATCGAACTCGGCGAACTCGGATACGACGGCGAACGCCACGATGTGGCGACGTATCTCACGACCAAGGGCTGGCGTAGCGTTCGCATACCGCTGGATAAATTGTTGACGGACAACGGGTTTGACGCCTTGATGCAAGACGGGGACAAGCTTGTCGTCGGCAACAGTTACTACTGCACGTCGGTGCTGGCCGGGTAGGAAGCTACCCGAGTCCGCCGGTCCGCACGGCGGCCATCACCCCGCCGTCGACGAGTAGGTCGATGCCGGTGAGGAATGACGCGGAGGGTCCCAGCAGGAACTCGGCGGCCGCGGCGATGTCGTCGGGGGTACCGATTCGTCCGGTGCCCGACGCCGCGATCATCGCCTGCATCGCCTGCCCGGATCCACCCGCGAGTTCGCGTCTGCCCATGGCGGTGGAGATCACACCGGGGCTGATCGAGTTAACCCGAGCGCCTCGGTCGCCCCAGCTCTTGGCCGCGGCTGCGACGCGAATCAGGTTCGCCCGCTTGGCGAACGGGTAAGCGAGCTGGCTGCTGGTAAGGCGATCAGGCGAACACGCGTCAAGACTGAGTAGCTCGTCTGCCGGTGTGGTGGCCAGCTGCCGTTCCACATCGGGCTCAAACGCCGGATACATGTGTGCGGCCATGCTCGCGACGACGACCCCGAGCCGCCGGGCTCGATGACACGTCCGAATTCCTCGAGGGTGAGCGCGACGCCGAGGAGATCGACGGCCAGTATTTTCGCCACCGATCCCTGCTCCGGCGAGAGTCCGGCGGTGTGCACAACATGGGTCACCCGGCCGGACGCGGCGGCGAGGCGAGCCAATTCGGTGACCGAGTTGTGCGAGGACACGTCGACCTTCCGCGTCACCACCTGATGACCATCGCCGACCAGCTCCGCTGCGGTCGCATCAAGGATCCCTTCATTGATGTCGGCCAGCACTACGGTGCGACCGGCCCCGAGACGGCGTGCGACCGCGCGCCCCATTCCTCCCATCCCGATGACGACGAGGACATCGTTGGCGGGCATAGGTGGCGGTGCGGTCATGCACACTCCTCGGCGTAAGTGACATACTCCAAATACGAGAATTGCATTATCATCAACCAGCCCGGCGGCTGGGATGCATCAGCGGCATTCCCAAGAAAAGTTCTGGGCCGCGCCAGAGTCGTCGCCCGCGAGCCGAGGAGCGTCAGTGCAGATACGCCGCAAAAGCGCCACGGTGGATGGCCTGATCACCAGCTATCTCGAGGCGGGACAGGGCGATCCCGTGGTGTTGCTACACGGCGGTGAATTCGGGGCGAGCGCCGAACTGGGGTGGGAGCGCACCATCGGCGCGATCGCAGAAGATCATCGGGTATTGGCGCCTGACCTGTTGGGCTTCGGTGAATCGGCGAAAGTCATCGATTTCACCGACGGGCGCGGTATCCGGATCCGGCACGTGGCGCGCTTCTGCGAGGTGCTGGGCATCGAGTCCGCACACTTCGTCGGCAACTCGATGGGCGCGATCATGCTGCTCACCGATGCGACCTCGGCGAAGCCCCTCTTGCCGGTGCGCACCCTGGTGGCGATCTGCGGTGGCGGAGACATCCTGCGCAGCCCGCACATGGACGCGCTGTACGACTACGACGCCACATTGCCGGGAATGCGCCGCATCCTCGAAGCACTCTTTCACGACCCTTGCTATCCGGCCGACGATGACTATGTGCAGCGACGGTATGACTCCAGTGTCGCGCCGGGAGCGTGGGAGGCGGTGGCGGCGGCCCGGTTCCGCCGCCCCGGACTCGCGCCGGTGCCGACTCCGCCCAGCACACGCGCATACGAGCGCATCGCGGTTCGGGCGCTCGTCATCGAAGGCGGCTGCGACAAATTGCTGCCCGCTGGGTGGGCCCGCCACATCGCCGGCCAGATCCGCGACGGTCGGTGGGCGGTGGTGAACGACGCCGGTCACTGCCCTCAAATTGAACGCGCCGAGGCGGTCAACGCGCTGCTCGTCGAATTCCTCGGCGCGGCCGAGCACTGAAAGGTAGCCCAAGCATGGTCAACGAATTGTCCGGGAAGGTCGCTGCGGTCACCGGAGGTGCGTCCGGCATCGGACGCGCGATCGTCGAGAAGTTCCTGGAGGAGGGTGCCCGGGTTGTGATCGTCGATGTCGACCGCGACCGCGGCGAGGCACTGGCCACCGGCTGTGGTACGGACGCGTTCTTCCAGCAGGCCGACGTGGCAGACCCGGAGCAGGTCAGCGAACTGGTGTCGATCGCGGTGGAGAAGTTCGGCGGGCTGCATGTGATGGTCAACAACGCCGGCATCTCGAGCGCGATGCAGCCGGGATTTCTGCGCGACGACCTGGCCGATTTCCACCGGGTGATGGGCGTCAACGTGCTGGGCGTGATGGCCGGCACGAAGTTTGCGGCGCGCCAGATGGCCACCGGCGGGGGCGGGTCGATCATCAACGTGTCGTCGATCGGCGGGATCCAGGCCGGCGGCGGCGTGATGACGTATCGCGCCTCCAAGGCGGCGGTCATCCATTTCAGCAAGTCAGTGGCCATCGAGCTGGCCAATTACGACATCCGGGTCAACTGTCTGGCGCCGGGCAGCATACCCACCCCGCTGCTGGCATCGTCGACCGCGAACATGACCGCCGACGCGGGTGATCGCTTCGTCCAGGCCGCCCGGGAGGCCATGCGCAACGACCGGCCGCTGAAGCGGGAGGGCACGCCCGCCGACGTCGCGGAGGCGGCCCTCTACTTCGCGAGCGACCGGTCGGTCTACGTCACCGGCACCGTGTTGCCCATCGACGGCGGGACTTCGGCGGGCAAACCCATCGCGCGCCGCTCCGATTCCGGGACGGCGGCGCGAGCCTCGACCGGCACCCACTGAACTAAATCAGTCGCTTGACTTAAACCCTGATGCCGCGATTGACTGGGCGCATGGTGCGCGACCAGGACATGGGCGGCGCGGACCGGCCGGACCGATCGCGGGAAGCCCGGGTGCGATGACCACGGTGACGAAAACCGCACGGACCGACCGGGCGGGCAGCACGCGTGAGGCGATCCTGACCGCGGCCGAGCGCTTGTTCGCCGAGCATGGGCTCTACGCGGTGTCCAACAGGCAGGTCAGCGAGGCCGCCAACCAGCGTAACAACGCCGCCGTCGGCTACCACTTCGGTACCAAGACCGATCTCGTTCGTGCGATCGAGCGCAGACACCGTTTGCCGGTCGAGCGCCTGCGCGAGCAGATGGTGGCCGAGGCCGGCGACTCCACCGACTTGCGCGACTGGATCGCCTGCCTGGTGTGCCCACTCACCGAGCACCTGGCCCAACTCGGCAATCCCAGCTGGTACGGGCGCTTCGCCGCACAGGCGATGGCCGACCCCAGCTACCACAAGGTGGTCGTCAAGGATGCCCTCGCATCGCGGTCACTGGTCCAGGTGATTGACGGGATCAACCGCTGTCTTCCCGACCTGCCTAAGCAAGTGCACGTGGAACGCAACATCATGGCCCGCAATCTGCTGATGCATACCTGCGCCGACCGCGAGCGCGCGCTCGCCGAGGGCGCCAGCGTGCCGCGATCCAGTTGGCGCGCGGCCACCACCGGTCTCATCGACGCGATCGTCGGGCTGTGGCTGGCGCCCGTCACACCGCACCCCTGAAAGGACGCCTATGAAGGTAATCGTCGACCAAGACGCCTGCGCCTCGTCCGGCCAGTGCGTGCTGAACGCCGGCGAGGTGTTCGACCAGCGCGACGAGGACGGGGTGGTGCTGCTGCTCACCGAGAACCCGCCGGCCGGGCAGGGCGAGAGCGTCCGCCGGGCCGCTGCGGCCTGCCCGGCACTGGCCATCCACGTCGAGGAGTGAGCAAGACACCATGTCGGACACGTTGACCGGTACCGCCGAGACGGCAGCGCACATCCCCGGGTATCCGATGGCCCGCTCCGCGGGCTGCCCGTTCGCACCGCCGCCGGATGTTCTCGCGCTCGCGCAGGCGAAACCGCTTGCCAAAGTGCGTATCTGGGACGGCAGCACCCCGTGGCTAGTGACTGGCTTTGCCGAGGTGCGGGCGCTGTTTTCCGATTCTCGGGTCAGCGTCGACGATCGGCGGCCCGGGTTTCCGCACTGGAACGAGGGCATGCTGTCGACAATCCACAAGCGGCCACGGTCGGTGTTCACCTCCGATGCCGAAGAGCACACGCGGTTCCGGCGAATGTTGTCCAAGCCGTTCACCTTCAAGCGGGTGGAGGCGCTGCGACCGGCGATCCAGCAGATCACCGACGAGCACATCGACGCGATGCTGGCCGGACCTCAGCCGGCAGACATCGTCCCGGCGCTGGCGCTGCCGGTGCCGTCGCTGGTGATCAGCCAACTGTTGGGTGTGCCCTATGGGGACGCCGAATTCTTCCAGCAGCACGCAACCATCGGGCTGGGCCGGTACGCCACCGCTGAGGACACTGCCAAGGGCGCGACCGGGCTTGCCAAGTATCTGGCCCGTCTGGTCGAGGCCAAGATGAAAGAACCCGCCGAGGATGCGGTGTCTGATCTGGCGGAGCGGGTCAAGGTCGGTGAGATCGACGTGCGGGAAGCCGCCCAACTCGGCACGGGCCTGTTGATCGCCGGGCACGAGACCACCGCCAACATGATCGGTCTCGGCACGCTGGCGCTGTTGGAAAACCCTGAGCAGCGGGACCTGCTGGGCGACACCAAAGACCCGAAGGTCGTTGCGACGGCGGTGGAGGAACTGCTGCGCTACCTCTCCATCATCCAGAACGGCCAGCGCCGGATCGCTCTCGCGGACATCGACATCGCCGGCGAGGTGATCCGGGCCGGCGAGGGCATCATCATCGACCTCGCGCCCGCGAACTGGGATCGCAAGGTTTTCGAGCACCCCGACCGGCTCGAGCTGGCACGGCAAGACGCCGCCCAGAACGTCGCGTTCGGCTATGGCCGCCATCAGTGCGTCGGCCAGCAGCTTGCGCGCGCGGAACTGCAGATCGTCTTCACCGCCTTGGTCCGCCGGATTCCGACGCTGCGGTTGGCCGTCCCGATCGAGGAGATCACGTTCAAACACGACCGGCTCGCCTACGGTGTCTACGAACTGCCGGTCACCTGGTGAGGCCAGCACAAGCCTGAGAAGGATGATTCGAACGGAAGGGTCAACGATGTCCAGCCAGCCCAGCAGTGCCGCTGTCCGTTATCCCCCCAAAGGTTTCGGAGCGCCGAAGGATCGGCACGGTCACGCCGTGGACGACGTGGGGTTGCCGCCCGGCACCGTGGTGTTCTCGGCCGACGACCACATCTCGCTCGCCGACGACATCTTCTACGAACGCTTCCCGGACGAGCTGAAAAACAAGGCGCCGCGGATCTGGTACGAGGACGGCGCCTATCAGCTCGGCAAGAACGGACAGTCGTTCCTGCCGGGTGATTTCAGCCGGGTTCTGATGCAGTACGACCCGCTGGAGGGGTCCGGCAGCGCAAACCTGGGCGCCCGCATCCGTGAGTTGAAGGAAGACGGGATCGACAAAGAGTTGGCCTTCCCCAATGCCGTGCTGGCGCTCTTCCATTTCCCCGACAAAGCTTTGCGGGAACGGGTTTTCCGCATCTACAACGAGTACATGGCGGAGCTGCAGGAACGCTCCGACGACCACTTCTACGGTGTCGGGCTGATCAACTGGTGGGATCCGCAAGGCACTCGGCGCACACTCTCGGAGCTGAAGTCGCTGGGGCTCAAGACGTTTCTGCTGCCGCTGAACCCGGGCAAGGACGACGAGGGTAACGTCATCGACTACGGATGCAGGGCGATGGACCCGGTGTGGGACGAGATCGAAGAGGCCGGCCTGCCGCTCACGCACCACATCGGCGAGACCCCGCCGAAAACCCCGTGCGAGGTCAACAGTGTGGTCGTCGGCATGATGATCAACGTCGACTCGTTCCGGGAGCAGTTCTCCAAGTATATCTTTTCCGGCATCCTCGATCGTCACCCGAGGCTGCGCATCGGCTGGTTCGAGGGCGGGATCGCCTGGGTTCCCCCGGCGCTGCAGGACGCCGAGCACCTGCTGGCGTCCTATCAGCACATGTTCAACCACGCGTTGGAACACGACATCCGGTACTACTGGAACAACCACATGAGCGCCTCGTTCATGGTGGACCCGCTCGGGCTCAAGCTGATCGACGAGATCGGCGTCGACCGTGTCATGTGGTCGTCGGACTATCCGCACAACGAAAGCACGTTCGGCTATTCGGAGAGGTCGCTCGCGGCGGTCGTGCAGGCGGTGGGCCCCGAGGATGCCGCCAAGATCGTCAGCGGCAACGTGCAGAAGTTCCTGGGCCTGTAGCCGATGACAACATCGCTGCATGCCGGATCATCAGCCATCGTGATCCCGGACCACCCCGACAAGGGACGAATGCGTCGGGAGATCGGTGCGCGGCTGCGATCCTCGATGGCGGCCAACGGCGTTGACGCGCTGATCCTGTTGGGTAACGCCAACGTGGTGTACGCGACGGGGGCCAGCTGGCCGCTGCTCGACGCAGGCCTGTCTCACGTCGAACGGCCAGTGGCGATCGTGCTGGCCAACGACGAGTACCCGCACCTGTTCATGCCGTTTCGTGAGGGCGCCTCGGGCGAGCCGGACTTGCCCGAAGACCACCTTCACGGCCCGCTGTACCTCGAATTCGACGAGGGCGTCGAGTATTTCGCACGCGTTGTCGCCGACCTGATCCCGGCGGCAGCGCCGGTGGCTGTCGACGAGATCACCGGCGCGATGGGCCGGGCCGGCGACCGGTTGTTTCGCGGCGGTCCACCGTCGGACGCGGCGGTCGTGGTCGGCGCCGCCAAACTGGTGAAAACACCCGACCAACTCGCCTGTGTCCGCAGCGCGTGCCGCATCACCGAGCACGCCATCGTCGACGTGCAGAAGGCACTGGTGCCCGGCATCCGCCAGATGGATCTGTCGGCCCAGTTCGTCCGGCGTGCTTTCGAACTGGGGGCCACCGCGAACATGCTCGAGGCGATCTGGCAGGTGATGCCGGACTCGAGGGCCGATGGTGTGTGGACCACGCACGGCGATCTGGCCCTGCCGCTGCTGACGACGGAGCGCGAGCTGGCCAAAGGCAACGTGCTGTGGACCGACGTCAGCATCACCTATTGCGGCTACTGCTCGGACTTCGGCCGCACGTGGCTGGTCGGTGAGCAACCGACGCCGCGTCAACGGGACCAGTTCTTCCAATGGCGGCACATCCTCGATGCCGTGCTGAGCGTGACGAAAGCCGGGGCGACGTCGGGCGACCTGGCGCGCGCGGCGATCGCCGCCAACGGGGGGCTGAAGCCGTGGCTGCCGCATTTCTACCTGGGCCACGGTATCGGCACGAACGCCGCCGAGACACCGATGATCGGCACTGATCTGGGCGAGGAGTTCGACGACAACTTCGTGTTCCCGCCCGGCATGCTGCTCGTGTTGGAGCCGGTGGTGTGGGAAGACGGCACCGGTGGCTATCGAAGTGAGGAGATCGTGGTGATCACCGAAGACGGCTGGACGCGGCTCACCGACTACCCGTACTGCCCCTATGGCGACTGAGATTCTGCCCGATGACCGGGCACTGCGCAGCGAGCGGCGCGAACGTGCGCTGACCCAGATGGAGAAACACGACCTCGACGTTCTCGTTTTGGGGCGACAAGCCAACGTTCGCTACGTGTCGGGCGCTCCCCAACTGTGGGTGGCCGGCACGCGACCGTTCGGCCCGGTGTGCACGGTGGTGCGCGCCACCGGCGAGATCCACCTCAACAGCACCTGGGATGAAGGGATCCCCGAAGAAATCCCCCACGACCACCTCTACGGCCTGGCGTGGAATCCGATGACACTCATCGGGGTGCTCCAGGGCATCGACGGCGCAGCCAGCGCGCGCCGCGTCGGGACAGACGCGCTGTCACCGTCGTTCGCCGGGCTGCTGCCGATGGCGTTCCCCAACGCCGAGGTCGTCGACGGTGAACTGGCGATGCGGGCCGCCCGCCGGATCAAGACACCCGGAGAAGTGACCGCGCTGCGCGCCGCGCTACGGGTCGCCGAGGAGGGCCTCACCGCCGGAGTCGCCGCGCTGCGACCGGGAATCACCGAGCAGGCCTTGAGCGGCGTGGTCCTGGAGGCGATGGCGGCCGGCGGTGTGAGCACGCCGGCCACGCAGGACGCCGCGTGGGTCACGTCGCGCGAACACCGGTGGCGTCGGGCGAACAGGGACGGCCGCGTCCGCGGCGGTGACCTGGTGGCCTTCGCGGCCGGGGTTCTCGCCAACGGTTACGTCGGCGAGGTCGGCCGGACCTATCCGGCCGGCGACATCGACAGCGAACCGGTCGGCAAGTGGTACCGCCGGTGGGACGAACTCTGGGACCGGTTGGCCGCGGCCTGCCAGCCGGGTGCGGCCGCCAGTGACCTGCTCGATGCTTACCAGGCTGCCGAGGAGCCGCTGCCGCCGATGCCGGTGGCGCATGGGCTTGGCCTGGGCTTCGACCCGCCCGTGATCTCCCCGCTGCTGCCGAAAACCGCTGCCGCCCAACGGCTGGAGCCGGGCATGGTGCTGGCCGTCACCGGCTACGTCTGGGAGCAGAATGTGGGCGCGGTTTTCGGCCGCGAGGCCGTTCTCATCACCGCCGACGGACCGGAATTGCTTACGGAGAGTCCCTCGTGGGATAACCGCGCCGGCGTGGGCTGAGCGCCCGTGGCACCCGCCGTGCGACGCAACCTGTGCCACACGGTCCGTAAAACTCCAACACTCAGCAAGGAGCCCTGTGATGTCCGAGCAATCGCGACCCTCGCCGGAGGAGATCATTCTCTACAGCAAGGATCCGAAGACGAAGATCGCGACCATAACCTTCAACAGGCCCGATTTCCTCAACGCGCCCACCGCCGCGGCACGGCTTCGGTACGCCGACCTTCTCCGGGGCGCCACCGTCGACAACGACGTCAAGGTGGTCGTGATCCGGGGCGTAGGCGACGACTTCGGCAGCGGGGCCGACCTGCCCGAATTCATGGAGATGCAGCGATCTTCCGACGAAAGTCCGCGACTGGCCGAACTGAGACTCGAGGACGACGGCGTCAACTATCCCCCCAAGGGGTCCTTCCGACACGGCGCGACGATCACCCAGTGGTACGCCAACTCACAGGCGGGCAACCGGCCGCTGCAGGAACTCAAGAAGATCAGCATCGTCGAAGCCAAGGGCTACTGCTACGGCTGGCATTTCTATCAGGCGGCCGACGCCGACCTGGTGATCTCCTCCGACGACGCACTTTTCGGTCACCCGTCGTTCCGGTATTACGGCTGGGGTCCCCGGATGTGGACGTGGGCGCAGACGATGGGACTGCGCAAATTCCAGGAAATGGTGTTCACGGGCCGGCCGTTCACGGCCGACGAGATGTATCAGTGCAACTTCCTCAACAAAGTCGTTCCCCGCGATCAGCTTGAAGCAGAGGTGGACAAGTACGCGTTCGCCTGTGCCCGTAACCGCCCCACCGACACGGTGTTCATGCAGAAGGTCTTCTTCGAGGTCGTGAAACAGTATCAGGGCGAGTACATGGGAAGCCTGCTGAGCGCATTCTTCGAGTCGATGGGAAGCGGTGTCACCGCCGACAGCGACGACCTGATGCTCGACGACGCCATCGACGCCGGACTCAACAACGCGGTCAAGGACAACGACAGCAGATTCCCGCCGGAATTCCGGCTGAGCAAGTCCAGCCGAAACAGCTCGAACCCGCCGCATGCCGCCCAATAGCGACCACGACTCGGCGGGCTCTTCGATTGAGCCACCACTGCGCGGCTACACCGTCGTCGACCTGTCCACCGGGATTGCCGGTGCCTATGCCACCAAACTGCTGGCCGACGGTGGCGCACAGATCATCAAAGTCGAACCGCCGCACGGTGATCCGCTGCGCGGCTGGTCAGCATCGGGTGCGACGATTCCGGCTGGCAGCGATGGCGCGTTGTTCAGCTACCTCGCGTGCTCCAAGCACAGCGTGGTCGCCGATCCCGCACACGCCGACGACGTGGAGTTCGTCAGTGAGCTACTGGCTTCGGTCGACGCCGTCGTGTGGTCGCGCGGCTCGGCAATTGCCGAGCACCGGTTATTGGCGCCCAGAGACATTCAGCGCGCCCATCCTCATCTGACGGTTACCTCGATTACGCCGTTCGGCCTGGATGGCCCCTGGCGAGACCGCCCGGCAACCGAGTTCACGGTGCAGGCGTGGTCCGGCGGGATTATCGGACTCGGCAGGGGAGCCCCTGACAGAGCGCCCGTCTTCGTCGCCGGACAGATCGGTGAATGGCTCGCCGGCGCGTTCGCGGCGGCTGCGACGCTCGCCTCACGGGTGCGGACCCTCGACACCGGCGTCGGCGAACTCGTCGACCTGTCCATGCTTGAGACGGAAATCCTGTCCCTGACCTATTACTCGGTATCGTTCGCCGAGGCGCTCGGGCGGCCGTATCGCACCCACCGGCGGCTCACGATACCGGGGGTCGCGACCGCCCGCGACGGTCTGGTCGCGCTGGGATGCGGGACCGCTCAGCAGTGGTTCGACCTGTGCGCGATGGTGGGCCATTCCGAATGGATCGAGGAGGAGTCGCCGCTGTCGATCACCGAGCAGGCGAACCTGCGGCAAGCGCAGATCCGGGAATGGCTTGCCAGCCACACCGTCGCCGAGATCCGCGAGCTGGCCACGGCGTTCCGGATTCCCAACGGCCCGCTCGTCAATGGCGCAAATGCCACGACGATGGACCACTATCAGAGGCGAGGGACGTTTGTGACCAATCCCCGCGACGGATTCCTCCAGCCAGCACCCCCGTACCGGCTTCATCCGGCCCGGCTCGCCGATGCGCAGCCGGCACCGAAACTCGGCGAGCACACCGACCACTACCGGGCCGCACGGCGCGCGCCGCGACAGGCCGTGAGCGCCGACGGCGCCGGAAACCGGCCACCGTTTCGCGGTCTGCGGGTGCTGGACATGACGAGCTTCTGGGCCGGTCCCTGCTGCACGCACTTTTTGGCCTTGCTCGGTGCCGAGGTCATCCACGTGGAGGCCGCCGCCCGGCCGGACGGCACCCGGCTGATCGCCGACGTGCCGGTCACCGCAGAGCAATGGTGGGAGCGATCGCCGATCTTCTCGGGGCTGAACACCAACAAGAAGAGCGTGACGCTGAACTTCGGGACCGAGCGTGGACGCGAACTGCTGCGCCGGCTCATCGCGACGTCCGATGTGATCGTCGAGAACTACACACCGCGGGTATTGGACCAGCTCGGTCTGGATTTCGCGACCGTGCAGGCGCTGCGCCCGGAGGCGATCCTGGTCCGGATGCCCGGCTTCGGTGTCGACGGGCCGTGGCGCGACAATCCGGCGTTTGCCTTCGTCATCGAAGGTGCCTCCGGGCTGAGCTGGCTGACCGGGCATCCGGATGACAACCCGGTCGAGCCGTACGCGGTCGGTGACCCGAATGCGGGCGTCCATGCCCTAAACGGTCTGCTGCTGGCGTTGGAACACCGCCGGCGCACCGGTCAAGGGGTGCTCGTCGAAGCGGCGATGGTCGACGCTGCGCTCAACGTGGCCGCCGAGCAGGTCATCGAGTACTCCGCCTACGGCGCGCTGCTGCAACGCGCGGGTAACCGCGGACCCGCCGCAGCGCCCCAAAATCTTTACCGCACCAACGAGTTCGACGAATTCGGCCGACCGGACTGCTGGGTCGCGGTAGCCGTCGCCACCGATGAGCAGTGGTTGTCGCTGCGCGAGGCGCTAGGCCGGCCCGGGTGGGCGATGGATGCCGGCCTCACCACGGCCGCCGGCCGCAGAACGCAGCACGACCTCATCGACATCCACCTTGCGCAGTGGTGCCAACTGCGGACCGCCGATGAGATCGTCGAAAACCTCTGGGCAGCCGGCGTTCCGGTGGGCAAGGTGATGCAGCCGCACCGTGTCGCTGAGTTGACCCAGGTGCGCGCTCGCGGCTTCTACGAGGAGGTCGATCATCCGCTGAACCGCCCCGCCAGGCACAGCACCGTGCCGATGCGGCTGTCGGCCGGGCCTGACCGGTTCCATGTGCGCCATGCGCCGCTGCTCGGGGAGCACAACCACGAGCTGCTGACTGAACTGGGATTGACGGAGCCCGAGATTGCGGGGTTGCACGCCGAGAACGTCATCGGCTGGGCGCCGGCGATGTACGGCTCGAGTACACCCGGCGGCTGAGCCCGAAGGTCGTCGCGAGGCCCTTATGGTTGGGCGGCGTCCAGCCCGGGTTCGCCCAGCCTGGCCCGGATGGCTTCCCACGGGTCGGCGTACTTCCCGGGCGCATTGCGGTAGGCCGCTCGACGTTTCAGGATTACCCGCGCAAGGGGACTCACCAGGCGCAATGGATAGCGCTTCCAACCCGCGGTCGCGCGCATCTCGTCAAGCATGTCGGGCCACGAATGACGCTGAAACGACAGCGCCTGCTGCGCACGCGTGGTGTCCATCCAATCGGTGACGAACCAGTCGTCGTCACTGTCCGGATTACCCGGCCGACCGGTGGGCAGCGCACCGGCCAGGCCCCGGGCGGCGGCCAAGGCGGGCCCGACCTGGCCCTGTCTCAACCGGTGTGACTCGTCGCCGGCGACCAGCAAGATCTCACCAGTGACATCTGCTGTGGTGGCCGCCACGAACGCCGCGGCGACGTCGCGGACGTCGACGGTGTGCAGCCGGCCGTCGGTCGGCAGCGCGCTTTCGAAGAACAAAGCGTCGGAGTTGAAGGCCATGGCCACCGGGTCGACGCTCATCACCCCGCCGAGCCGCAGCACCACCCACTGCGGGCCCGACGATCGCACGAGTTCCTCGGCAGCAAGCTTGTGACCACCGTAGAGGTCCGCCGGGCGCGGCGGGGTGTCGGCCCGGACCGGTGCCGGCACGTGGTGCGGGTTGCGGGCCCCGTAGACGGCGTTGCTCGAGGCCTGGACGAAGCGCGGCGGATTCGCCCGGGCCTTGGCGGCCCGCACCAACGTTGCGGTGGCTTCCACGTTGACCGAGCGGGCGACGGCGGGATTGCGGTAGATCGGCGGTGGGATGACAGCGGCCAGGTGAATGATCGCCGCGGGGGACACCTCGGCCATGAGCCGCTCGACCTGAGCGGGGTCCGTCAGGTCGGCCCATCGGGCTTCGACGCCGGCGGGCAGCGCCTCGGCCGCCCTGCGGTTCGCGGAAGTGCCAAGGTCGGTCGCCACCACCGGGCGCCCGTCGGCCGCCAACCGCCTGGCCGTCGCTGACCCCACCAGGCCGAAGCCGCCCGTGACAAGCACCGTCTCCGCCATAGTCTCCCCACATCTCGGATATGACATTCTCGTTTCGGGAGAGTAACGTATCCGCTGCTACATCGCGTCGGCAGAGGGGCTACCAGGCATGGCCGAGGCAGTGCGGACGCGGGCAACCGTAGTCACCGGCGCGTTCAATTCATCGACATCGACTCGAACGTGATGCAGGGGAAGGCATGAGCGGCGACGACATTGACAACCCGGAAATGGCCAAGTGGGATCCCGCCCTCACCGAGCAGGTGAAAAACGCGGTCGCCCCGATCGTCAAGCGATGGTTCCGGGCCGAGGTGCGCGGTCTGGAATCCTTCCCGGCCGCCGGCGGCGCGTTGGTGGTGGCGAACCACTCCGGCGGCATGCTGACCCCCGATGTATTCATCTTCGCCCCGGCGTTCTACGACACGTTCGGATATGACCGTCCGCTGTACACACTGGCGCACTACGGCGTGTTCATCGGCCCAGTGGGCGGACTGTTGCGACGCTTGGGCGTTATCCACGCCGACCGGCAGAACGCTGCCAACGCATTGCACTCCGGTGCGGTAGTACTGGTGTTTCCGGGCGGGGACTACGACTCCTACCGGCCGACTCTGGGCGAGAACGTCATCGACTTCAACGGCCGCACCGGATACGTCAGGACCGCCATCGAGGCCGGCGTACCGATCGTGCCCACCGTGTCGATCGGGGCTCAGGAATCCCAGTTCTTCCTGACCCGCGGCACCTGGCTGGCCAAACGCCTGGGTCTGCCGCGCATACGGATGGAAATTCTGCCCCTAAGCATAGGTTTGCCTTTCGGCATGAGCGTGCTCTTGCCGCCCAATCTGCCGTTACCGACCAAGATCATCACCCAGGCACTCGAGCCGATCGACATCGTCGCACAGTTTGGTCCGGACCCCGACGTCGATGAGGTCGACGCCCACGTCCGCTCCGTGATGCAAACCGCCCTGGACCGGCTGGCCCGCCAGCGCCGCTTCCCGGTGCTGGGCTGATCAGCATGTTCCCCCAGGAGGTGTCGTCCCGCCTGCAAGCTATCGGCGCAGCCGTGGACACGCTGCGGCGCTCGCGGCTCATCGCGCCGCTGCGGCCGGACAAATACCTGCGGATGGCCGCCGCGATGCGACGCGAAGGCATGTCGGTCACCGCGGGTTTCACCGCCGCCGCGCAGCGCTGCCCGGACCGTCCCGGCCTGATCGACGAGCGGGGCACGCTGACCTGGAGGCAACTCGACGAGCGCTGTGACGCGGTGGCGGCCGCCCTGCAGGGATTGGCCGGCGGGCCACCGCAACACATCGGCGTGATGTGCCGCAACCACCGCGGATTCGTCGAGGCGCTCGTGGCGGCCAACCGGATCGGCGCGGATGTGGTGTTGCTGAACACGTCGTTCGCCGGGCCCGCGCTGCGCGACGTGCTGGATCGCGAAGGCGTCGACGCGGTCATCTACGACGAGGAGTTCACCGACACGCTCGACCGCGCGCTGGCGGGCAGGCCCGACGCGACGCGGATCATCGGCTGGACCGTTGACTCCGCCGCCCGTCCCGACCTGACCGTCGACAAACTGTCCGATGCGTACGCCGGTCAGCGGCCACGGCGCAGTGCCCACAAGAGCACGATGATCCTGTTGACTTCCGGCACCACCGGAACCCCGAAGGGCGCCAAACCGGCGAGTAGCGGCGGCATCGCCGAGCTGACCGGCATGCTCGACCGGATACCCTGGCGCGCCGAAGAGACCACGGTCATCGCGGCGCCGATGTTCCACGCGTGGGGCTTTTCTCAGCTGCTTTTCTCGGCGCTGATGGCGTGCACGATAGTCACGCGGCGCAAGTTCGATCCGCAGCCGACGCTGCAGCTCATCGATCGCCACCAGGCGACCGGGTTGGTGGTCGTGCCGGTGATGCTGGACCGGATCATGGAGCTGCCCGATGAGGTGCTCAACCGCTACAGCTGCCGCTCACTGCGGTTCGTGACGGCCTCGGGTTCGCGTATGCGCCCCGACGTGGTGACCGCATTCATGGACCAGTTCGGCGACGTGATCTACAACAACTACAACGCGACCGAGGCCGGCATGGTCGCGACCGCCACCCCCGAAGATCTGCGGGCGACGCCCGACACTGCCGGAAAAGCCGCCGGGGGTACCGAGATCCGCATCCTCGACGACACATTCAGCCGGTTGCCCGCCGGCGAAGTCGGCCAGATCTTCGTGCGCAGCTCCACGCTGTTCGAGGGCTACACCTGCGGCGCGAGCAAGAAATTCCACGAGGGATTCATGGCCTCTGGCGACCTGGGTTATCTCGACGCCGCCGGCCGGCTGTTCGTGGTCGGGCGTGATGACGAGATGATCGTGTCCGGCGGCGAGAACGTTTACCCGATCGAGGTGGAAAAGGTTCTGATGGCGCACCCCGACGTCGCCGAAGCTGCGGTGATCGGGGTGGACGACGAAAAGTACGGCCAGCGCCTGGCCGCCTTCGTGGTGCTGCACACCATGGCGTCGGCCACGCCGGACGCGCTCAAGGAGCATGTTCGCGAGAACCTCGCCAATTACAAGGTGCCGCGCGAGATCGGCGTGCTCGACGAGCTGCCCCGGGGCACCACCGGCAAGGTAGTGCCCAGTGAACTGCACGCCCGGGTGGCGCCGCTCTCGCCGGCCGCGGCGTCCAAGGCCACCGGCGTGACCGGTTAGCCGGTTCTGGGGATTCGCAATCTCGTTCTCTCTGCGGAGAGGACCGTTTCAACGGCGGACAACCGGGGTAAGGTGCCCCAATGGTTTCGCCACAACGCGGGCGGCCTTGGTCGCGCTTCTGCTCGGGCACAAGGTGGTTCGCCGAGGCACGTCCGCTCGACTATGCGCTTGCCGTGAGCGATGCGTGTGCCGCGCTGCCTGTTGTGGGCAAGCATCTGGTGCCGATGGGGACGGTCACCGCGGTCGGAGCGTGGGGCTCGCGGCATGCCCCCACCTTGGTCTCTGCCCTGGTGCGGAACGCGTTGGTGTCGCCGGCGTCGTCCCGTGTCAAGCGGGCGGAGGCCGCGCAGTTGCGTAGCCACCTTCGGGCACAGACGAACTCAGCGGCTGCCGAAGCGGTTCTTGGCTTTGTGCCGGCCGACCGGGCGGGGATGCAGTGGCCCGTCCCGGACCGCTTCCCGCCCCTGGTGCAGGCGGCCCAGCAGCGCCGCGAGTTCTTGTATCGCAGCGGAGTGCGGTACGGCACCGCGCCCGGACAGGTGCTCGACGTGTGGCGGCGCCAGGAACTGCCCCCCGGACCGGCGCCGGTGCTTGTGTTCGTCCCAGGCGGGGGCTGGATATTGGGCGGTCGGCTGCTTCAGGGCTACGGTTTGATGGCCCATCTGGCGGCGCTGGGCTGGGTGTGCCTGTCCGTCGATTACCGCGTCGCGCCGCAGCACCGCTGGCCCAGGCACATTCTCGATGTGAAGGCGGCGGTCGCCTGGGCGCGGGCCAACGTCGACCGGTTCGGCGGAGATCGGCACTTCGTGGCGATCGCCGGATGCTCGGCCGGCGGCCATTTGGCCGCGCTCACCGGGCTCACCCACGACGATCAAGACTTCGCTGTCGAATTGGGATCTGACGCCGACACCTCCGTCGACGCCGTGGTCGGCATCTACGGACGCTACGACTGGGTCGACCGGTCGACACCGGAGCGCGATGAGTTCGTCGGATTCCTCGAACGCATCGTCGTGCGCCAGCGGCTGGCGGATCATCCGGAGACTTTCCGGCGGGCGTCACCGATCGCGCGGGTGCGCGCTGACGCGCCGCCGTTTCTGGTGGTGCACGGCACCGGTGACAGGGTGATTCCGGTGGCGCAGGCCCAGGCGTTCGTCAACACCTTGCGGGCGGCGTCACAATCGACGGTCGGCTACCTGGAGCTGCCCGGCGGTGGTCACGGCTTCGACCTGACCGACCGGTGGCGTACCCGATCCTCCGCGATGGTGATCGGCTTGTTCCTCGACGAAATCCACCGACGGCACTGTGCGAGTCTGGAAAACCCGGCGATCTAAGTCTGCGGTGGCGTCGCTGGCGGTGCGCGCCCGCGGCTATTTCAAGCAGCTGCCCGCATCGATCGGCAGCGTGACGCCGGTGAGGTAGCGGGCCTCGTCGGAGGCGAAGAACAGCACCGCGTTGCTGATGTCTACCGGCTCCACCCATGGAATGGGCAGGGTGTGGAACATCTGGCAGATCGGGGCCATGTCGTCGGGGCCGGGATTCTCCAAATCGGGCCGAAACATCCGGAAGGTGCCTTCATTCATCACCATTGGCGTGTTGACGTGCGTAGGGTGCACCGAGTTGACCCGGATCATGTGCTGGCCCAGTTCGACGGCGAACGTGCGCATGAGCCCCACGACGCCGTGTTTGGCGGCCACATAATGACCGCAATGGGGGTAGGCCTTGAGGCCGCCCACGGAGCTGGTCAGGATAATCGACCCGCCGCGGCCGCCGGCCAACAAGTGCGGGACGCCCGCCTTGACGGTCTTCCACACACCGCCCAGGTTCACGTCGATCATGTCCGTCCAGTCTTCTTCGCTGGTCTTGTCCAGCGTCTGCCCGCCGTTGCCGATGCCGGCGTTGGCCACGATGACGTCCAGCCGGCCGAGCTGCTCAACACCGCTGTCAACCGCGGCTTTCAGCGAGTCGTAGTCGCGCACGTCGACTTCGGCCGTGACGATGCGGCGGTCATGGCTCTTGACCAGGTCCGCGGTCTCGGCCAGATCCTCGGGCGTGGACGCCGGTATACCGCCTTCGGCGACTACCGGTTTGCAGACGTCGATGGCAATGATGTCGGCGCCCTCCTGTGCCAGGCGCACCGCGTGGCTACGGCCCTGACCGCGCGCCGCGCCGGTGATGAACGCGACCTTTCCTTCAACTCGTCCAGTCATCAGATCCTCGATTCTCGACTCGCAGTAACGGACTCACGAAATGAATGCGGGCATGGCGTCCCAGCCCCGAACGGTGGAGGTCGGTGACAGCGATGCATTGGCCAGGTCGACCTGCCACTCGGGGAACCTCTTGAAAATTTCCTCGAGCGCAATCCGGCCCTCGAGACGAGCCAGCGCGGAACCCAGGCAGTAATGGGTGCCGACACTGAAGGACAGGTGCTGACGGATTTCGCGATGGATATCGAAAACGTCGCCGTCCGGCGGGAACCGCCGATGATCCCGGTTCGCTGCGCCGATGAGCATGAGCATGATGCTGCCCCGGGGCACCGGCTGGCCGTAATACTCCACATCCCGGGTCACATACCTGGCCACGTGCGGTGCCGGTGGCTCGTAGCGCAGCAGCTCCTCGATCGCTGCGGGGATCAGCGACGGGTTCTCGGAGAGCTCGCGGCGCTGGTCGGGGTGCTCGGCGAGAATCTTGCCGGCCCAGCCGATCAGCCGGGTGGTGGTCTCGTTGCCCGCTCCGGCGACCACGTTCACATACACCAGCAGCTCGTCGCGGGTCAGCCGCCGAGTCGTACCGGTCTCGTCCTCGAACTCGACCCTGAGCAGTTCGGTCATGATGTCATCGGAGGGGTGTTCGGTGCGCCAGTCGATGTATTCAGCGAAGATAGACGTGTCGATCAAGCCTTCCGAGGCGTTCATCGGTTTGCCTGCCTCAGTGCGCATGTTGGCGTTCGAGTGGTCCCGGACAGCCTCTTGATCCTCCTCCGGTATCCCCAGCAGCATGCCGATCACCCGCATCGGCATCTGCGCACCGAGATCGGACACGAAGTCAAACCGCTCGCTGCCGATGATCGGATCGAGGCTGCGCGCACAGTACTCACGGATCTTGGGTTCGAGCGCCATGATCTTTCGTGGCGTGAACATCCTGGCGAGAAGTTTGCGATGAATGTCATGCGCCGGCGGATCTTCGAAGATCAGCACGCCGGACGGCATCGCGATGTCGGCCTTGATCAGCTCGATGATCGCGCCTTTTGCCGAGCTGAAGTCGTTGTAATTGACCAACGCCGTGTCGACATCCTCGAAGCGGCTCAGCGCAAAGAAGTCGTGCTGCTCGTTGTAGTAGAGCGGCGCTTCCTCACGCAGCCGTCGGAACATCGGATAGGGGTCGGCGTTGATGTCGACGTTGTACGGGTCGTAATACACGTCGGTGGTAGCACGAACTGTCACAGGGCACCGCCTCCCGCCGAACGTGTCGTCCGCAACATGTTGAGCACTCGCTCAGCACTTTGTCACCCGCAGCGCGCGCGTGTCAATGACCTCTCAATGCAGGAGAGCCAGAATTCCACAACCAGCGAACGCGATTCTCGTACTGGCTCAGCCCAGCGCCGTCACGAACTGGGGAGATCGGGCACGCGGTGCGCGTGACGCAATGTTCTTCAGCTATGAGAACTATATTCTCGCAGATGCGGGCTACGACTGGACGAAACCGTTGGCACAGAAGTCCCACACTTCGTCGGCAGTGATCGGATGAGCGGTGTCGTCATCAGACCCGCCGCTGGACTGCGCGACGAACATGACCGTTTGCATCGTGACCGCGGCCATCCGCCGCGCGTTGATGTCTGGGCGCAATTCACCTGCGGCGCTTGCCTCTTCCATCAATTCGGTCAGCAGCGCATGCAGCGGCGCGTGGGCGATCTTGACCTCGGACGGGTGGGAGACAAGCAATCGCGGGGCAAAGTCGTTGAACAGCGGCCGCTTCGCGTGGGGGTCTGGGCGCGAGATGTCGAACAGCAGCTTGACCGCGACCTTCAAACGCTCCAGCGGATCGGAATGGCTTTCGGTGGCGGCGCGGATCTGCTCGGCCGCGCGGCTGAGTGCGTCTTCGAACAGCGCGAGCAGCAGCTCATGCTTGCCGTCGAACTGCAGGTAGAAGCTCCGCAGCGACTGGCGAGACCGGTCGACAACCTCTTGAACAGTGAAGTCGGTGCTGCCTTTTTCAATGATGATTGCCTGGGCCGCGTCCAGGAATCGTTGAACCCGCTGCCCAGCGCGCAGTTTGGCGGTTTTGATGGAACGCTCGACCGCACGTTGCTTCCAGGCGGGCTCTTCGCTAGTGCTGGTCACCAGCAGCTCGAATACGTGCCGTGAGCAGTGAACATACCTGAACTGTAGCGGAGGAGGACGTCGCACCACGGCTGGCCGGCCCGGGGCGGACGACGCGTCCGAGATTGTAACTTTCCCACGACGAGAATAGTATTCTCTTGAAGTCGTCTAAGGAAGCCCTACCTCAGAACCAAGCAAACGGGGGTCTCGACCTTCTCGGGGCAAGGAGTACCGTGCAGCTCACTTTCGACGACGACGTCGAGGCGTACCGGGCCGAATTCGTGGACTTCCTGGACGAACACCTGCCCCGCGAGGCCGAGGCGGTCGAGCGGCCCCGTTCGACGTCCCACATCCCGGACTGGGCGCGCCGCTGGCAGCGGCTGCTCTTCGATCGTGGATGGCTGCTGCCCGGCAGTCCGCCGCAGTTCGGCGGCCGCAACGCGACCATCTTCCAGCAGTATGTCCACCAGCAGGAGTTGTCGCGGCGGCGGATTCATCACAGCTTCAATCCGCAGGGCGTAGGGATCATCGCCGCATCGCTGATCTCGTTCGGGACACCGGAGCAGCAACAGCGATGGGCGGCGCCAATTCTGCGGGCGGACATCACCGCGTCGCTGGGGATGAGTGAACCGGGCGCGGGCTCGGATTTGGCGTCGCTGCTACCCGGGCCGTGCTGGACGGCGACCATTTCGTGGTCAATGGGCAGAAGGTGTGGACCTCCGGCGCCCACGACGCCGACGTGTTGCTCACGTTTGTGCGCACCGATCCGGACGCGCCGAAGCACAAAGGCATCAGCGTGCTGATGATCCCGACCGACCTGCCCGGCGTCGTGCGACGGCCGTTCGCCTCCGCCTGCGACCGCGATGACGTTGATTTCAACGAGGTGTTCTTCACCGATGTGCGGGTGCCCGCCGAGAATCTCGTCGGCCCCCTCAACGAAGGCTGGCGCGTGGCCAGCGGTTCCCTCGGCCACGAGCGGACCATGCTGTGGCTCGGTTTCGCAGACCGACTGCAGGACCTGGTCGAGGATTTCCATCCGCGAAGCGTGCTCGACTGGGACCGGTACGCAACCTTGGTAATGGACACTCAGGCTCTGCGTTTGCTCGGCTCGGTGGCGCTGGCGCGCGCCGCGCGCGGCGACGAGGACGTGCCCACCCTGTCGGTGCTCAAATTGCTCGGTTCCGAGGCGATACAAAGCGCGTCCGAAGACGCCATGACCGCCGGGGGGGCCGACGGGCTCAGTCATCCGGCGAGTACCGCCCCCTACGCACCGCTGAACCTCGACAACCACTGCGGCAGTTGGTTCGATCGCTACGTTCGCAGCTTCGCCGGCACCATCGCAGGCGGTACGTCAGAGATCCAGCGCAACATCATCGCTCAGCGACTACTCGGGTTACCGAGGACCTAGAACCCGAGGAGTAAGGTAGGCCTAAATGTCGCTTCCTCGGAATTGGATCCACAGCTGGCCGCGTCACGACCTGCTGCTCCGGAGAACGCGGCGGATCCGCCGCGTTGTGGTCGTCTGGTGCAACGCGCCGGGGAACGACCCGTCACAGGGCGACCAGCCGAGGCGCTGATCCTTCGTCGCGGACCCTCGCGCCGGCCTCCCGGATCAGCTCCCGCGAGCTGCCCAGGAGACCGTCGAGGATCAGCGTCCGACGGAGATGGCGGTGCAAATCGTGTTCGGCCGTGAAGCCGATGCCGCCGAGCACTTGCTGACAATGCCGGGCCGCCGTGAGGGCGGCCTGACCGGCCGCCGCTTTGGCCAGCAGCGAGCCCAGGTTTCCGTTAGCGGCACGCAGCGTCGCCTCGGCGCCTTCGATCGCGACAAAAGTCTCGGCGAGCCGGTGCCTTACCGCTTGAAATGAGGCGACGGGACGGCCGAACTGAACGCGGTCCAACGTGTGCCGGCACGCCAGCGAGAGCATCGCGCGGCTGCTGCCGATCAACCACCAGCCGACCGCGACACGGCCTGCGTCCAGCGGCACCGCGGCCCCTTCTGCGGTGCGATGTATGGGCAGCTCGCTGTCGAGCGCCTCGGTGGGGACGTCGTGGATTTCGTCGTGGCGTTCCCATACCACCCACGCACCGCCGGCGAACGGCAGCGGTACGGTGCCGCCGGCCGGACGTCCCGCCGCGTGCAGCACCACGTCGTTGATGACGGGAGCATGGGTCCCGGTTTCACCGAGCAGGTGGAACACCAGAGGTATCGCGACATCGGGCATCTCGTCGAGCATTTCGTGCCAGCCAAGGCCGGCCAGGGCCTCGTCGAGCTCCCGGGCCACCACCGTGGTCATCGTCTTGCGCAGCGTCTCGGCAAGGAGATCCCGGTCAACGGACGAGAAGAGGTCCACGATTCACTCCTTCCCGAGGTCAAGCAGCCGGCCTGCGATGATGTTGCGCTGTATCTCGGCCGTGCCGCCGTAGATGGTCGCCGCGCGCGAGTAGAGGAATTCGGTTCGCCACGATGTGTCATCGAGTTCTATCGCGCCGGGCAACAGGTCGCGGGCGGTGTCATAGAGCCGCTGCTCGGCGGTGGCGAGCAGGACCTTGTCGACGGAGGTCTCCGGGCCCAGCCGTGCCCCGTCGCCAAGCCGGTGCTGCGTTGCACACGACCGGCAGCGCAAAGTATGCAGCGCCAGGTACGCCGAACCGAGGTCGGCGTCGTCGGGGTCGTTCGCCTCCGCGATGAGTCGATCGAATCGTGAGTAGAGGTAAGCGATCCGCTGCCAGAAGCAGGTGGAACGCTCGTAGGGCAGCAGGTCCATAGCGAGCCGCCAGCCGTCCCCGGGCTCGCCGAGCATTCGGTTCGCAGGAATCACCACATCGTCGAAGTACACCTCGCAGAACTCGTCGACGCCGTGCATGGTGCGCAGCGGTCGGACGGTGACGCCTGGAATGTCCATGTCGACGAAGAACGCCGTTATCCCATTGTGGCCCGGCGCGGTGCGGGTGAGCAGGACGCATCGGGTCGAGTACTGCGCGAAGCTGGTCCAGACCTTCTGGCCGTTGACGATCCAGTCGTCGCCTCGTGGGGTGGCCTGGGTGGACAGCGACGCCAGATCGCTGCCGGATCCCGGTTCGGAGAAGCCCTGACACCACTGCTCGCGACCGCTGAGAAGCCGCGGCACCATCTCCGCGGCGAGGTCTGCGGGCGCGTAATCGATCATCGTCGGCGCGAGCACCTCGACCATCGAGTACGGGCCCGGTTCGGCGAGACCACGGCCGACGACCTCCTCCCCGACGATCGCGCGAAGCATTGCGGGCCCACCCAATCCGCCGACTTCAACCGGCCAGCCGTACCGCATCCAATCGGCGTCATACAGCGATCGGTGGACTCGGGCGAGCTGCCTCATATGGCCTTCGAGCGAGTGATCCGGCCCAGGCGTCAGGTCGTTCTCGTCGAGCCAAGCCCGCAAACCGGCCCGAAACTCAGCGACATTCATGCACTCGGGCGACCGGTTGCATGCGGTCGGCCCGAGTCATGCACCCCGCTGCGTCGGATGAAGGTCACGGCGCGGGCCCGGAGCCGCCATCCGTCCGCCGTGCGGGCGTAGGTGTCGCGGTAGTACCCGATCCGCATGTCATGGCTGGCGTGGTCGATGAAGCACAACGGCTGCGTGCCGGTGGCGACGTCGCCGTCGAGTTCGACGGCGGGCGTGCCGGTGAGGAACAGACCCTTGGGGGCGGCATCGACCAGTACGGGAAACCGGTCCAGTGAATAGGTTTCGCCGAACGCGCTGTAGGTCCCGTCTGGGGTGAAGACGGCTACCAGGCCGGGGATGTCTTGCTTGGTGATGGTGACGGCGTAACGCGCCAGCAGCTGCTGAATTTCCACCAGGTCGTCAGTGGTTGTCGACATAGACCTTTCCGCCCTTCATCACGAAGCTCACCTTCTGGGTGACGCCGATGTCCTGCAACGGGTCTCCCGGCACGGCGATGACGTCGGCGAGCTGACCCCCGGCCAGCCGTCCGCGGTCGGTGACATTGATCAGTTCGGCGGCCGTCACGGTCGCCGCGCGCAGCACGGCCAGCGGGGGCATGCCGCGGTCGACCAGCGCCACCAGCTCATCGGCGTTCTTGCCGTGCGGAATCGCCGGCGCGTCAGTACCCACCGCGATCTTCACGCCGGCGTCGTAGGCCGCCTTGACCGACGTGCGGGCCTTGGGAAACATCTCGGCGGCCTTGGCCTGCAGTTCCGGCGGGGCCTTGGAGACATCCATCGCGTCGGCCAGGCGGGTGGTCGGCACGAGGAAGGTGCCGTGCTCGACCAGCATCGCGATCGCGTCGTCGTCCATCAGAAAGCCATGCTCGATACAGTCGATACCCGCTGCGACTGCGTGTCGCACCGCGTCCGCGCCGTGCGTGTGCGCGGCGACGCGCAGACCCCGACGATGCGCCTCGTCGACGATCGCGCACAACTCCTCATCCGAATAATGCTGTGCGCCTGCGGATCCGGTGAGCGACATCACCCCGCCAGAACAGCAGACCTTAATCAGCTGTGCGCCGTGCTTGATCTGATACCGCACCGCCCTGCGGATCTCGTCGACTCCGTTGGCGATGCCTTCCTCGACGGTCAGCTCCAGCACATGCGGCGCGAACGCCGCGAACATCGTCGGGTCGAGATGTCCGCCGGTCGGGGTGATCGCGTGCCCGGCCGGCACAACCCGGGGGCCGTCAATCCATCCGGCGTCGATTGCCTTGCCCAGCGCGACGTCGAGCAGATAGCCGCCGGTCTTGACGAACAGCCCGAGGTTACGCACGGTGGTGAACCCGGCGCGCAGCGTGCGTCGGGCATTGCCGACGGCGCGCAACACGCGGGTGGGCGGGTCGTCCTGGACCTGGGAGAGCCCGGGGGTTTCCCCACGCCCGCCCATCAGAAGATTGACCTCCATGTCCATCAGGCCGGGCAGCAGGATCTGTTCCCCGAGGTCGACGACTTGTCCCTCTGAGCGTTGCGGTGTCCCGCCGACACCGACGATCCGTTCGCCCTCGATCCGCAGCACCCCGGGCCGGACGATCTCACCCGCGTCGACGTCAAGCAGCCCGGCGGCTTTGAGCGTCAGCATGGCGATGAGCCGCTCGGGCGAAGAGCAGAGGGCACGTCAGACCACCGGCTCCTGAATGAGATCGAGGTACGCGGCACCGCTGTCCGGCACCCGCGGCTGCTTCCATACTTCCACCGGGAACGACACCATCACGAGGGATTGCATGAGGTGCATGAGTGCCCGAGCGTCGTCGGGCAACGCGTCGAGCGGGGAGCGGTCCAGGTAGGCGATGGCGTCCTCGAGCCGGGAAAAGCAGGTGTCGTACAAGTCCTGCATCTCGGCCATGGACGAGCCCAGCCGCTTGGCGTAGCGCTCCGGCTCGGTCGGCAGGATCCAATCGGAAAACCGCTCCAGATCAGCGAACTCAGACGGCAGTGCCATTGCGAGCCTCCTTCGCGCCGTTGTTGCGGTACTCGTTCACGTACTCTCCGGCCACCTTGTGCAGAGCGCGAAGAAGGATCTCTTGGTCGCACAGCGGGAAGTCGCGCACCACCTGGGTGCCGATCATGGTCTGGGTGGCCTCCAGGGTGTTGGAGTCCTGCAGTGCGTACTCCTTGAACGTCACCGCGGCCAACTCCTGGGCGAGCCGTTCCCGAGCGTTCCTGGGCGGCACAAAGTACAAGGTGCCCTCGAAGATGTGCTTGTCGACCGCAGTCGGCCAGTAGTGGTACGTCAGGTACCAGCCGGGCGACCAGATCAGCAACATCCAGTTCGGGAAGAAGTGCCAGGAGTCAATCCCCCAATGCGAGGCCTTGGCGGGGTTGACACCCGGCGGCAGCGGGTCGAGGCCCTCAATGTCGGGCCGGTCCCACGGGCCGAACAGGCCGCTGCGCAGCGCCCGCTCGATCGGCTTGACCATGCTCGGGTCCTTCGGCGGTGCCATCCCGCCCCACGACGAGACCATCCCGTGCGGATGCTGCAGCTCGTAGTGCAGCCCCTCGAAGCCGTAGCCGATCAGCTTGTCGGCCTCCTCCTTGACGGCCTGCTTCTGATGTAGCACCGGGGCGTGGTAGAACTCGGCGAACGCGTCGATGAACAGCTTCCAGTTGCTGCCGACCTCGGCCTTATAGGAGTAGACCTCGGTCATCTCATGGAACGGATATCCCTCGATGCCCTTCGCGAACGGGCCGAGATACTCGGCCAAAGGCTGCGCGTTGGAATCGAGGTTGATGAAGATGAACCCCTCCCACACTTCGCAGCGCACCGGCTTGAGGCCGAACTGGCTCTTGTCGAGGTCGAAGAACTCGCCCTCCTGCTGAACAAAGGTCAGCTCGCCGTCGAGGCTGTAGCGCCAGGCGTGATACTTGCAGGTGAACTGCCTGCAGGTTCCAGAGGTCTCCTCATGCGGATAGTCATTCCACACCAGCTTGTTACCGCGGTGGCGGCACATGTTGTGGAACGCGTTGATCGACCCGTCCCTGGTCTTCACCACAATCACCGACATGCCGGGGCCGGCGGACGGCAGCTCCTTGGTGAAATAGCTGCCGACCCGGGGGAGCCGCTCCACGCGCCCGACATTGAGCCAGGTCTTCTTGAAGATGGCCTCGCGTTCGGCCTCGAAGAACGCCGGGTCGATGGAATCGGTGTAGTCAACGGGCGCGGTGCCCAGCTCCGGATAGTTCTCCGTCCAGCTTCCCGCGGCCGGTTTCGCGAAATGTGGCAATGTACTACCTCTCGTGCTCGGGTTCTACGCCAAAAGTGTTGAAAGCCATGGCCAGCAGGCCGTAGCAGCCGACCGTGAAGACGAAGTCCATTCGCTGGCGTTCGTCGAGGCGCTCGCAGAGTGCTGCCCAGGCCGCGTCCGAGAGCCGCGACGTCTCCTCGAGTTCGTCCACCGCGTCGAGCACGACGCGATCGAACGCGTCGGCCAGCTCGCCGCGCTGGGCGCCGGCTATCTCGTCGTCGGTCAATCCGGCGTCTGCGGCAAGTGCGGCGTGGTGGACCCATTCGTATTCACAGCCACGCCGATGCGCCACGCGCAGGATGGCCAGTTCCCGCACTCGGGACGGCAGCGTCGCGCCGTACAGCAGGTAGCCATTGAAGCGCAGGAAGGCACGGGTCAGGTTCGGATGCCTCACCAGGGTGGCGAGCGCATTGCCCGCCCCCGCGGGATTGCGCCGCTCGGAGGGAAGTGTCTGGGCGAGCGCGTGCTCGACGGCGTCGTCCCACTGTTCCGCCGGCAGCGGAGCCAGGCGCATCCGGCCTCCTCTCGGTGGTGAGAATCGGGTTCTCATTTATGACTAAGAGGTTTCCACGTTTTGATCGGTTGGTCAACGCCCCGACATGCCGGTGCGCGCGTCCGGGGCGGCGGGGAGCCCGGTGAGCAGAGGTTCGTGACGAGGTCAGAGGCCGTTAGGTTAAGCTCTACATGTTGATTCTCGCCTGGCGAGAAGATAGTTTCCTAACCGAGAGAACATCGTTAAGGGCGTGACGTCAAGGCTCGCCGATGCCGCCCGCGCCGATGGAAAGGAACGGCTATGAACAAAGACGACATGATCCTGATCAGCGTTGATGACCACATCATCGAGCCGCCCGACATGTTCGCCAATCATCTGCCGCAGAAGTACCTCGATGACGCGCCGCGGCTGGTGCACAACCCCGACGGCTCGGATATGTGGAAGTTCCGCGACACCGTCATTCCCAATGTGGCGCTCAACGCGGTGGCGGGCCGGCCCAAGGAGGAGTACGGACTGGAGCCGCAGGGTCTCGATGAGATTCGTCCGGGCTGCTACCAGGTGGACGAGCGGGTCAAGGACATGAATGCCGGCGGCATCCTCGCCTCGATGTGCTTCCCGTCGTTCCCCGGTTTTGCGGCGCGGCTGTTCGCGACCGATGACCCCGAGTTCTCGCTGGCGCTGGTGCAGGCCTACAACGACTGGCATATCGATGAGTGGTGCGGTGCCTACCCGGCGCGGTTCATCCCGATGGCGTTGCCGGTGATCTGGGATGCCGAGAGGTGCGCTGACGAAGTGCGACGGGTGGCCAAGAAGGGTGTGCACTCGCTGACGTTCAGCGAAAACCCGGCCGCCATGGGTTATCCGAGCTTCCACAACGAGTACTGGGACCCGCTGTGGAAGGCGCTGGTGGACACGGACACCGTGCTAAGCGTGCACATCGGCTCCTCGGGGCGGTTGTCGATCCCGTCGGTGGAGTCGCCGCCGGACGTGATGATCACGCTGCAGCCGATGAACATCGTGCAGGCGGCGGCGGATCTGCTGTGGTCCAAGCCGGTCAAGGACTACCCCGATCTGAAGATCGCGTTGTCGGAGGGCGGCACCGGCTGGATCCCGTACTTCCTGGAACGGGTGGACCGGACATTCGAGATGCACGCGACCTGGACGCTGCAGGACTTCGGCGGCAAGCTGCCGTCGGAGGTGTTCCGCGAGCACTTTTTGACCTGCTTCATCAGCGACCCCCTCGGGGTTAAGTTGCGCCACGAAATCGGCATCGACAACATCTGCTGGGAAGCCGACTACCCCCACAGCGACTCGATGTGGCCGGGCGCACCCGAAGAACTCACTGAGGTGCTCACCCGCGAGCAGGTGCCCGATGACGAGATCAACAAGATGACCCACAAGAACGCGATGCGCTGGTATGCGTTCGATCCGTTCAGCCACATCGCTCGTGAGCAGGCCACGGTGAGAGCGCTGCGCGCCGCCGCGGCCGACCACGACGTCAGCATCCAGGCCCTCAGCCACCATCCGAAGGACCCCGGCGCGAGCATGGCGGCGTTCGCGGAGCGAGCGAACGCGGCGGTAGAGGCTTCGAAGTAGGCGGCTGTTGTCGCGGCGGGTGCAGACGATAGGTGACGGCCTTCGCACCGATCGCCGGTGTGTACGGCAGTGAAGTGCCTGAAGAACGGACGTGGAGGACGGCGATGCCTGGCGGCGGAATGAACTTCGAGCTGACCGACGATCAGCAACTGATCCGCAAGTCGGTCGCCGAGCTGGCCCAGAAGTTCGACGACCACTACTGGATGGAAAAAGACCAGGCGCACGAATTCCCGACGGAGTTCTACAACGCCATCGCCGACGGCGGCTGGCTGGGAATGACCATTCCGGAGGAGTACGGCGGTCACGGATTCGGCATCACCGAAGCCACCCTGCTGGCCGAGGAGGTTGCCCGGTCCGGTGGCGGGATGAACGCGGCCAGCTCGATCCACATGTCGATCTTCGGAATGCATCCGGTGGCGGTGCACGGTTCCGACGAGCTCAAGGCGCGCACGTTGCCCCGCATCGCGACAGGGGAGCTGCACGTGTGCTTCGGGGTTACCGAACCCGGTGCCGGCCTTGACACCTCGCGGATCACCACATTCGCCAAACGCGAAGGCGACCACTACGTCGTCAACGGCCGGAAAGTCTGGATCTCCAAAGCGGTGGAGTCGCAGAAGATCCTGCTTTTGACCCGTACCCGGGCTTACGACGACGTAACTAAAAAGACCGACGGGATGACGCTGTTTTTCACCGACCTGGACCGCAACCGGGTGGACATCCGGCCGATCAGGAAGATGGGCCGCAACGCCGTCACCTCCAACGAGTTGTTCATCGACGAGCTGCAGATTCCCGTCGAAGACCGAATCGGCGAGGAGGGCAGAGGATTTCAGTACATTCTTGACGGCTTGAATCCCGAACGGATGCTGATCGCCGCCGAGGCGCTCGGACTGGGCAGAGTGGCGCTCGACCGGGCCGTGAAGTATGCCAACGACCGCCATGTCTTCGACCGGCCGATCGGCATGAACCAGGCGATCCAGTTTCCGCTGGCCGATTCGCTGGCCCGCCTGGACGCGGCCGAGCTGATGCTGCGCAAGGCGACCTGGCTCTACGACAGCGGCAAACCCTCCGGCCGGGAGGCCAACACCGCGAAATACCTGTGTGCGGACGCCGGTTTCACGGCGGCCGATCGGGCCCTTCAGACCCACGGCGGAATGGGCTACGCGGAGGAGTACCACGTCGCCCGATACTTCCGCGAGGCCCGGTTGATGAAGATCGCTCCGGTCAGCCAGGAGATGATCCTGAACTACCTGGGCTCACACACGCTGGGATTGCCCCGCAGCTATTGACGAGGAGCCACTGATGGCGGACAGAAATCCGTTGTTCGATCTCACCGGCAGGTCGGCGCTGGTGACCGGCGCCGCCGGGGGCATTGGCTCGGCGGTCGCGCAGGCGCTGGCTGCGGCCGGCGCGGCCGTGCTGGTGACCGACCTCGACAAGGACGCCGCGTCGGCGGTGGCCGACCGCATTTCCGCCGGCGGAGGCAGGGCCGGCAGCGCCGCGCTCGACGTCGCGGACCGTGCGGCCGCCGATGCCGCGGTGGCGCAGGCGGCCGCGCTCACCGACGGGGTGTTGCACATCCTGATCAACAATGCCGGCGTGACGGCACCGGCGATGTTCGCCAAGATCTCCGAGGACGACTTTCGGCGGCTGATCGATGTCCATGTGATGGGTGCGTTTCACTGCTCGCAGGCCGCGCTGCCGTTCCTCGCGACCGACGGCACTGGGCGCATCATCAATGTCACCTCGTCGGCCGGCATCACCGGAACCCTCGGCCAGGTCAACTACTCCGCCGCCAAGGCCGGCATCATCGGTTTCACCAAGTCGCTGGCACGTGAGTTGGCCCGCAACAACATCCTGGTGAACGCCCTCGCGCCGCTGGCCGCCACGCCGATGACCGAGACGATCCGCAGCAACGAGAAGTTCGCCGCCACCATGGTCGCGCGTATCCCGCTGCGCCGCTGGGCACAGCCCGAGGAGATCGCCGGCGCATTTGTGTTCCTCGCGTCCGACGCCGCATCGTTCATTACCGGCCAGGTACTGCCGGTGGACGGCGGCATGGTGATGTGATGCAGGAGAGCGCGGCGTCTCAAGCACCGCTGGCCGGCATCACGGTGGTGACGCTGGAGCAGGCGGTCTCGGCTCCGATGTGCACCCGAACGCTGGCGGACTTCGGCGCACGGGTCATCAAGGTGGAAAACCCGAACGGCGGCGATTTCGCCCGCCACTACGACGACGTCGTCAACGGCCTTGCGGCGCACTTTGTCTGGGTCAACCGCGGCAAGGAGTCCGTCACCCTTGACGTGAAATCCGCGGCCGGACGCAAGATCCTGCACCGGTTGCTCGACAGCGCCGATGTGCTGGTGTCGAATCTAACACCAGGCTCCACGGCGCGGCTCGGGGTCGCTGCTGCGGACATGGCGCAGCGGCATCCGGGGGTTATCGCGGTCGAAATCGATGGCTACGGCCGCGGCGGACCGCTGTCCCACAAACGCGCATATGACCTTCTCGTGCAGGCCGAATCGGGCACCTGCGCGGTGACCGGCCATCCCGGTGCGCCCGCCAAGCCGGGGCCGCCGGTGGCCGACGTCTGCTCCGGGCTGTACGCCGCGTTGTCGATTCTTGCGCTGCTGTGTTCACGAGAGCGTGGCGGCGGCGGTGCGGTCCCCGCAGTCGCCGTGAGCCTGTTCGACACCATGGCCGAGGTCATGGGCTACCAACTGACCTACACCCAGCATGCCGGGATCGACCAGCAGCCACTGGGTATGAGCTCGCCCGCCGTGGCGCCCTATGGTGCGTATCGGACGGCTGATGCGCAGACGGTAGTGCTGGGCACCACCAACGATCGCGAATGGCAGCGACTAGCCATAGACATCCTGCAGCGCAGCGACCTGGCCGACGATGAGCGGTTCGGGACGAACGCCGGCCGGGTCGCGCACCGTGATGTCCTCGATGAGGCGATCGGATCCTGGTGTGCGCAGCATGATCTGGCACACGTGCAGAAGACGGCCGATGCCGCCGGTATCGGCAACGCCCGCTACAACGTGCCCAGCGAAGTGCTGGTGCACCCTCAGCTGTCCGAACGCGACCGTTGGCGCGAGATCGGCACGCCGGCAGGCGCGATTCCGGCACTGCTGCCGCCGCCGGTGATCACCGGGTACGAGCCTCCGATGGGGGCCGTTCCCGGGCTCGGGCAGCACACCGACTCGGTGCTCGCCGAGCTGGGCGTGAGCAATGATGAGATTGCCCGACTACGCGAGAACGCCGTCATCGGGCCCGCCTACCGCGGCGGCTGACGGCGAGACAGAACTGGAGAAGCTTCAATGCGTGAAACCGTGATTGTCGAGGCGGTCCGCACCGCCGTGGGCAAGCGCAACGGCGGCCTGTCCGGCATGCACGCGGCCGACTTGTCTGCCGTGGTCCTGGGCGCACTGCTGGAACGCACCGGTATCGAGCCCGACGTGGTCGACGACGTGGTGTGGGGCTGCGTCGCCCAGGTCGGCGACCAGTCCAGCAACATCGGCCGCTACGCGGTCCTTGCGGCCGGATGGCCCGAGAGCATCCCCGGAACGACGGTCAACCGGGCGTGCGGATCGAGCCAGCAGGCGCTCGACTTCGCCGTGCAGGCCGTGATGTCCGGGCAAGAGGACATCGTCGTGGCGGGCGGTGTCGAGGTGATGAGCCGGGTACCACTGGGTGCCGCCAGGGCCACCGGCATGCCGTACGGACCGAAAGTCCTTGCCCGCTACCAAGATTTCTCTTTCAACCAGGGCATCTCGGCTGAGCTGATCGCGCAGAAGTGGGGTTTCTCGCGCCGCCGCCTTGATGAGTATTCCGCGGTGTCGCACGAACGGGCCGCTGCGGCCCAAGACGCCGGTGCGTTCGAGGCGCAGATCGTCCCCGTTTTCACCGACGGACAGACCGTGGTGGCGGCTGACGAGGGTGTGCGGCGTGGAACCACGGTGGACAAGCTCGCGGCGCTCAAGCCCGCCTTCACCGACGATGGCGTGATCCACGCCGGCAACTCGTCGCAGATTTCCGACGGGGCCGCCGCTCTGCTGGTGATGACCGCGGACAACGCCGTCCAGCTGGGGTTGACGCCGATCGTGCGGTATCGGGCCGGCGCGGTGACCGGAGCCGATCCCGTACTGATGCTCACCGGTCCGATTCCGGCCACCGAGAAGGTCCTGCGCAAGGCCGGCCTCGGTCTCGACGAGGTCGGCGTCTTCGAGGTGAACGAGGCGTTTGCGCCGGTGCCGCTGGCCTGGCTCGCCGACACCGGCGCCGACGAGAAGAGACTCAACCCGCTCGGGGGTGCGATCGCGCTCGGTCACCCGCTTGGCGCTTCGGGCGCGGTGCTGATGACGCGGATGGTGCATCACATGCGCGACAACGAGATTCGCTACGGACTGCAGACCATGTGCGAGGGCGGTGGCACGGCCAACGCCACGCTCGTCGAGCTCATCTCCTAAGACCGGCAGACGACAAGGAGACCCGGTGCGTCGCGACCTGTTCACCGACGACCACGAGACTTTCCGGCAGCTGGCACGGGACGTCGTGGAGAAGGAGGTGGCTCCGCATTATCCCGAGTGGGAGAAGGCGGGTCGGATGCCACGCGAGGTCTTCGAGAAGTTCGGATCGCTCGGCATGCTGGGCATGCCCATCCCCGAGGAGTTCGGCGGTTCGGGAATCGTCGATTACCGGTACAACGTCGTGCTGCAGGAGGAGGCGGCACGGGCCATGGTGACGTTGTCGACGGTGCGCACCCAGCTCGATGTGATCCTGCCGTACTTTCTGCACTACACCGACGAGGAACAGCGGCAACGCTGGTTCCCCGGTCTGGCCGCCGGCACGTTGCTGACGGCCATAGCGATGACAGAACCCGGCACCGGTTCCGATCTTGCCGGGGTGCGCACCACCGCGGTACGCGAGGGCGACGAGTACGTGCTCAACGGGGCCAAGACATTCATCACCGGCGGGTTGCTGGCCGACCTGGTCATCGTGGTCGTACGCACATCCACCGACCCCGACAACCGCCGGCATGGTCTTACCCTGCTCGTGGTCGAGGACGGTATGGCCGGGTTCAGGCGCGGGCGCGAGCTGGAAAAGATGGGCTGCAAGGTGCAGGACACGGCCGAATTGTCCTTCACCGACGTCCGTGTCCCGCTGTCCAACCGGCTGGGGGAGGAGGGCGAAGCCTTCGGCTACCTGGGCCACAACCTGCCGCAGGAGCGCATCACGGTGGCGGTGGGATCGGTGGCCCAGGCGCGGGCGGCGGCGACGGCAACGATCGACTACGTCAAGAATCGCAAGGCGTTCGACACACCGGTCGCGTCGTTTCAGAACACGAAGTTCGAGCTCGCGGCGGCCTCCGCCGAGATCGAGGCTGCCCAGGCGATGCTCGACCGGGCGGTGGCCGACCTGGTCGCCGGGGAACTGTCCGGCGCCGACGCGGCGCGGGTGAAACTGTTCTGCACCGAGATGCAGGGCCGCGTCGTGGACCGGTGCCTGCAGTTGTTCGGTGGCTACGGCTACATGACGGAGTACCCGATCGCCCGGCTGTACACGGATGCGCGGGTGGCGCGCATCTACGCCGGCACGAGTGAAGTGATGAAGGTGATCATCGCCAGGTCGCTCGGCCTGTGATACGTATCAAGAAAATTGTTCATTGCGACTCTTGTCACAGTCGTTCAACCAACCTACTGTGTGTTCACTAGGTTGGTTGAACGAAGGAGTTCGGTGTCCGCGCCACGGCCCTATGCCACGCTTCTCGCCAAGGGCGAGGACCGCCGGCAGCGGATCCTGGCGAGCGCTGAGCGGTTGCTGGCCCGCAATGGATGGCGCAGTACCTCGCTGGCCCAGATCGCCAGAGAAGCCGGAGTGACGCCGGCTGGGCTGCTGCATCATTTCGCATCAAAGGAGCAACTCCTCAACGCGGTGCTCGATGCCCGCGACGCCGACGACGACGCCCATGCGGACCGGTCTGGGGACCTGGTTACCGAGATCAGGCGGGTTGCCGAGCGGTTCGACCGCGCGCCCGAATTGGTGGGCACGTTCACGGTGCTGCTGGTGGAGAACATCCTGCCCGACGCGCCGCTGCACGATCGGCTCCTCACGAGGTACCGCGATGCGGTTGACATCGTGACCAAAATCCTCCGGTGTGGCCAGTACGCCGGCCGTTACCGCGCGGACTTGGACCCCGCCGTCAAGGCGGTGGAGATCATCGCCTTCGTCACCGGAATGGAGACCACATGGTTGCTCGATCCTTTGATACCGCTGACCGACGCGTTCAAGGAGTACGCCGATTGTCTGGCGCGCGACCTCGAGCCGACGACCAGGACATGAGATACCGGCTTGACGTCGTCGCCCCCAGCGTGACGGCGGCGGTGATGTTCACCGGCGGCTGGTTGTTCGACCGGGTGATGGCCGGGTGGGACGTGGCGGTTCTGATCGCCGACCACTCCGACGATCGGCCGCTGCAGATCCTCGGAGTCGAGACGCTCGACCTCGAAGAGGAATTGGCGACATCGGGGCCTCGGCCCCGACCCCACAGCCTGGCGGTGGCCACCGATCTGTTCGGACGTGATTCGCGGGTCCGGCGCGGTGTGCTGGGGGCGCTCGACAACGGCCTGACCGAAGTCACGCTGTGGGGCGAGAACTGGCCGGCGGAGCTCGACAAGAGCATCGACTCGGTGCAGCATCGGCTCAGCGCGGCCGCGCGGGCGTTCAAGGCCCAGGCTCTGGCCGCCGCGGCTGTGCCCAATGTGTCCGTCGATCCCATCGAAATCTTCCGCAGCGGGCTGATGAGCTGTGCGTCGGTGGCCGCTGACCTGGTCCCCGCGAGCTAGCTACACCGTCACGAACCTGGGGCCGATGTCGATCAGAACCTTTCCGATCGCCTGACCGTCCGCGACGTGGCGCAGTGCGCTTGCGCAATCGGTGAGGGCGAACCTTGCACCGATATGGGGCGCCACACGACCCGTGGCGAGAAGGTCGCGCAACTCGTGCTCATTGCGCCGGAATTCCGCCTGCGCGATGTCCTGGAATTGAAAGCCCAACAGCTGCACGCCTTTCACCAGCATCAGGTTGAGCGGAATGCGGGGGATGACTCCCGAGGCATAGCCGACGGTGACAAACCGGCCGCCTCTACTCAACGCTCGTAGGGCCGGCTCAGACAGGTCCCCGCCGACCGGGTCGATGACCGCATCAGCTCCGTGCGGAAGGGCGTCGCGTAGCGCGGACCGGAGGTCGGCCGAACGGTAATTGACCAGCCGACGTGCGCCGTAAGCCGCTGCGGCGGCGAGTTTGTCCCCGGACGAGGCGACCGCGGTGACGGAGACGCCGAGCTGGTTGCCCAGCTGGACAGCGGCCAGGCCCACCCCGCCGCCGGCACCGAGCACGACCAGCTCGTCACCGGCCTCTACCCGTGCCACCGAACGCAGGGTGTGATACGCGGTGCGGTGGGCGACGCCGAACGCCGCGGCGGCATGCGGATCGATGCCGACGGGAATCTGGCTCAGTGCGGCGGTGGCGACCACCACCTCCTCCGCGAACGCGCCGTACAGCCCGGTACCGGTAACGCGGTCGCCCACGTTGACGTCCCCGGCCGGCTCGTTAATGTCGTCGATGACGCCCGCGAATTCACTGCCCGGGACAAACGGCGGCGGCACGCTGATCTGGTACCGATCGGCAATCAGCAGCACGTCGGGATAGTTCACCGCGGCGGCGTCGACGCGGACCCGCACCTGTCCGGGCGCCGGTCGAGGTGACGGCCGTTCCTCGACCCGCACCACCTCGGGCGGTCCGTACCTCGGGCATACGACAGCGCGCACGTCGGCTCACGACCGGTAGTCGCTGGTCTCGGCCAGTTCTGCGGCCGAGACCATCAGCTCGGGCACGATCGGGCCGAAGGCCTGCAGCTTCTCGTCGTCACCGGAGCGCTGAAATCCCTGTTCCAGCACGATCGCCAGCTTCCACTTGGCAAGCACCAGGTAGTAGTCAAGGTCATCGACCTGCCGCCCGGACACCCCGGCGTAGTGCGCGACAAGTTGCGAACGTGACGGCATCCCCTGCAAATCCACATAACTCGCGGTCGCGGCCTCCGGTGCGCTCGTTTCTTCGGGCCAGCTTTGGATCATCCACGCCAGGTCGAGCTTCGGGTCGCCGACGGTGCCCATCTCCCAGTCGACGATCGCGGCGAGCCGTGCCGGGGCCCCGTCAAAGTACATGACGTTGGCGAATTGGTAGTCGCCATGCATCAAGCCCGGGATGAAATCGAGCGGTCGGTGACTACGCAACCACTTCGTGGCGGTTTCCATACCATCGAGCTCGCGCCCTTTGATCCGCTCAAAAAAGGTTGTCCAGCGGTCGACTTGGCGTTCGTGGAACCCGTCGGGGCGGCCGAGGTCGGACAGGCCCTTCGACCGCCAGTCCACCTTCGACAACAACGCGATGCCTTCAGCCAGCTGGTAGGCGAGCCCGGCGCGCGCAGCGAAGTCGGTGTCGAACGGGGTCGGCCAGCCTGTGCGACCCATCGGTGACCACCCGTCGACGAAGCCCATCAGGTAGAAGGAACGTCCGAGCACCGAGGCATCGGAGCACATGGCGACGGCACGGGTGTGGGGAACGTCGGTCCCGTCGAGAGCCTCGAGGATGCGCCATTCCCGCAGGATGCCCTTGTCCCGGTCTGGTGGGGCATCCGATGGTGGGATGCGGATGACGCAGCTGTCCTCGCCGCGGCGGATTTGATAGATCTCGTTCTGGGTGCCGCCCGAGAGGAACCGGGCCTGCGCCGGCTCGCCAGTGCCGGGCAGCCCAGCATCGTCCATCCAGTCGGCAAGTCGCGCCACGTCGATCACAGGTTGCCCACTTCGTGGTCGAGGAACTCGGCGAACTTCGCCCTGGCGGCGTCGCGTTTTCTGGGCATCCACTCGGTCGGCCACACGTCGTCGCTGGGTCGGTAGTCCCGCAGCACCTGCCGGGCCACTGTGGTCTTGTGCACCTCGGTCGGTCCGTCGGCGAGCCCCAGAACAGCGGCGCCGTGGACCATCGTGAGGAACGGCATCTCGTTTGTGACGCCGAGCGCACCGTGCACTTGCATCGCCCGCCAGGCGATGTCGTGCAGAACGGTCGGCATCACGACCTTCACTGCGGCGATGTCCCTGCGGACCTTCTTGTAGTCGTTGTACTTGTCGATCTCCCACGCGGTGTAAAGCACGAACAACCGGAACTGGTGCAGCTGGGCGTAGGAATCGGCAATGTAGCCCTGCACGAACTGCTTATCCCCGAGCAGGCTGCCCGCGGTCCGGCGGCTCAGAGCCCGTTCGCACATCATGTCCAGCGCTTTGCGGGCCAGACCGATCGTGCGCATCGCGTGGTGAATGCGGCCGCCGCCGAGGCGGGTCTGGGCGATCACGAAAGCTTGGCCTTCGCCGCCGAGCAGCGCTGTGGCAGGCACCCGCACGTTGTCGTAGTGGATGAGCGCGTGTGAGCCCTCGTTGAGCGGTTCGCCGGACAGTCCGACGTTGCGCACGATGTCGATGCCCGGGGTGTCGGTGGGCACGAGGAACATCGACATCCCTTGGTAGGGGCTCACATCGGGGTTGGTCACCGCCATCACAATCAGGAATGCGGCCGTCTTGGCGTTGGACGAGAAGTACTTCCAGCCGTTGATCACCCAGTCGTCGCCGTCGCGTACCGCCCGGGTTTCGAATCGGGTGGGGTCGGCGCCGCCCTGTGGTTCGGTCATCGAGTAACTGGAGAAGATTTCACCATCCAGCAGCGGGCGCAGGTAGCGTTGCTTCTGCTCCGGCGTGCCGTAGTGGGCGATGATCTCGGCGTTGCCGGTATCGGGTGCCTGGCAGCCGAACACGATCGGTGCCCACGACGACCGGCCCAGGATCTCGTTGAGCAGCGCCAGTTTGAGCTGACCGTAGCCCTGCCCGCCCAGGTCCGGGCCGAGGTGCGTCGCCCACAGGCCCTTGCGCCGAACCTCCTCCTTGAGCGGGTCGATCGCCTTGCGCCTGATCTCGTTCAGCGGAACGAACTGCTCGTGCGGCCACGCCAGATCGAGCGGCTCGACCTCGTCGCGCACGAATTCATCGGCCCAGTCCAGTAACTTCTGGTACTCGGGGTCCGTTTCGAAGTCCCACGCCATAACGCCTCCTTCGGGCGGAGATGAGAATGATCAGCACCGGCTGTAACCGGCGATGACAGCGCCGATGTCGTTGCCCACGACATCGGCGAACGATCGGTCCCCGAATGAGCCGGCCGCCCAGTGCCGGGCGCCTTCGCTGACCAGCGTGTGCGCCACGTAGGCCAGATGCTCCACATCGATGTGGGCGGGCAGCTTGCCGTCCCGCTGTGCTTTTTCGAACAGCTCGGTGAACATCCCCACGTCCGGATCGGCTGGTTCGTCGCCCGCCAGAATCCGATGCTCGTGTCGATATCCCTGCAGAATCGTCTCGATGACAAGCTCGGGCGGGTTGCGCGCCATCGATCGTTGAAGGCTGGTCAACGCCGCGGCGATGACCGATGACATCTCGTACTGCTTGTTGAGCATGGCTCGTGCGGTGCGCTGCGCCGACCGGGTCGACATCACACCGACCTCGAAAAGCACATCCTCCTTGCGCGGAAAGTAGAAGTAGAACAACGCCTTTGAGACGCCCGCAGCTGTGCAGATCTCGGCGACCGTCGTGCTGGCGTACCCCTTGGTGCGCCACAGAGCCATGGCGGCCTGGACAAGCACGCGTTTGGTCTCCCTCGATCGCGCCTGCTGGTAAGAGGCGCGGCGCTGACTACGGTCAGCAGCGGAAGTGGCGCCATTATGCGGCATACGGCGAATATAGCAGGAAATTGGTCACTGACAGAAGTTGACCGTCGTCCAACTCCACGATACTGTCGGCTCATGCCGACGTTGCCGGGCCCCGTCCGTCAGATCGGCTATGTCGTCAAAGACTTCGACCGTGCGGTCGCGTCGTGGCTGGCGGCGGGTATCGGCCCGTGGTACGTCTTGCGCGGGCTGACACAGCAGGGGCTCTACCGCGGCGACCCGTGCGAGGTGACGCTGTCGCTCGGCATGTCCAACATCGGTGACATGCAGGTGGAAGTGATCCAGCAGGAGGATGCCACGCCCTCGATCTACAACGAGTTTCTGGGCTCTGGCCGCGAGGGCTTTCACCAACTGGCTTGGTGGGTCAGCGATTTCGACTCGGCGGTGCGCAACGCAGAGGCCGCCGGATGGCCGGTCGTCTGGTCAGGAGGCCGGGAAGGCCAAGTGCGCTACGCCTATGTCGAACCATCGGCGGGGCCGGCGGCGATCTTCGAGATCATGGAACTGACCGACATCGGGTCCGCATTCGCCAAGACCATCCGGGACGGCGCCGAGGGTTGGGACGGTACCGACCCGATCCGGACAATCGGGTGACGTTCGTTCGGTGCAGGACAACTCGGTCGTGAGTGGGCGATGAGTCTGCCACTCGAGGGCCGGCAGATACTCGTCACCGGTGCCGCGACCGGCATCGGCGCAGCGGCCGTCGAGGTCCTGGCCGCCGCCGGCGCACGGATCGTTGCGACGTATGACCATACGGCGCCGCCTGAACACCTTCAGGCCACCTGGTTGCAGTGCGACGTCCGGGATCCGTCCGCAGTGGCGGCGACCGTGCAGCACACGGTTGATACCTCGCACTTCATCACCGGCCAGCTTCTCGCCGTCGAGGGCGGCCTCGTCATGCCCGGCGCATAGAACCTTCCCCGGGCCGCCGTTGACGGCGGCCAACCCGTGTGGAAATGTAATACTCAATTTAGAGAGTATCATTCTCGCGGAAAAGACGGTCGAACGGAGCAGGCATATGGTGGACGACCTCACGGGGATGGATTTCTTCCGGGACGACCGGCTCGTCGAGGACCCGTACCCCTTCTTGGCGGCGCTGCGGCAGCAGTGTCCGGTCACCCGCGAACCCCACCACGGCGTGACGATGGTGACGGGCTGGGAAGAGGCAGTCCAGATCTACAACGACGCCGACGTGTTCTCGTCCTGCATCTCGGTGACCGGACCGTTCCCCGGGTTCCCGGTTCCGCTGGAGGACGACGACGTCACGGAGCTGATCGAGAAGCACCGCAACGAACTGCCGTTCAGCGACCAGCTGCCGACGCTCGACCCGCCGACGCACACCAACCATCGCGCGTTGCTGATGCGGTTGATCACCCCCAAGCGGCTCAAGGAAAACGAGGACGCGATGTGGCAACTCGCCGACCAGGTGCTGGACGCGTTCCTCGCACCCGGCGAGGGCGAGTTCATCAGAGGATTCGCCAGCCCCTTCACCCTGCTGGTCATCGCAGACCTCCTCGGCGTGCCCGATGAGGACCGAAACGAGTTCGTCAACAACATCCAGCACCATGCCGGCGGTGGTGTCGGGAGCACCGGCAAGGGGTCGTTGGCGCACAATCCGCTGGAGTTCCTCTACGGGCAGTTCGCGTCCTACATCGAGGACCGGCGCCGAGAACCGCGCGATGATGTGCTGACCGGCTTGGCCTCGGCCACCTTCCCCGACGGCTCGATACCCGAGATCGGCGATGTCGCGCGGGTTGCTACCAACGTCTTCTCGGCCGGTCAGGAGACCACCGTGCGTCTGCTGGGTGCGGCGCTCAAGGTGCTCGCCGAGCGCCCGGACATCCAGCAGCAGCTGCGCGCGGACCGCACCCGGATTTCGAATTTCATCGAAGAGGCCTTGCGTATCGAGAGCCCCGTCAAAGGAGACTTCCGGCTGTCGCGGGTGCCCACCACCGTCGGCGAGACCCATCTCGCGGCCGGCGCCACGGTGATGGTGTTGAACGCCGCCGCGAACCGAGACCCGCGCCGCTTCGACGATCCGGACATCTTCGAGCCCGCGCGCAAGAACGCCCGCCAGCACCTGGCGTTCGGGCGCGGCATCCACACCTGCCCGGGCGCACCGCTCGCCCGGGCCGAGACCCGAGTCGGCATCGAGCGGCTCCTGGACCGGACCAGCGACATCACGATCTCGGAGAGCAAGCACGGGCCGGGCGATGACCGTCACTATCGATACATTCCGACCTACATCCTGCGTGGCCTCACCGAATTGCATCTGGAGTTCACGCCGGCAGAGGACAGGGGTTAATGAAGGTCAACGTCGACGACCAGCGCTGTCGTGGGCATGGCATATGCATCACGCTCTGCCCCGAGGTGTTCACCTTGACCGATGACGGTTACGCCGTGGCCGAAAAACACGAGGTTCCAGCGGAATTAGAGGCCGCCGCGCGGGAGGCAATCGACTGCTGCCCCGAGAACGCAATCAGCGAGCACTGACGCTCACTACAGGAAGAGAGAGTTCATGCCGAAGGGATACGTCATCCTCACCGAGGCCATCACGGATCCCGAGGGGATGGCCGCTTACGCTCGGGCCGCCGGGGGGGCCATGGTCAACGGCGGAGTGACGGTCCTGTCGGTGGACCGCAGCCCGCACGTACTGGAAGGCGCGTGGCACGGCGACCAGACCGTCGTCCTCGAGTTCGAATCGGTGGATGCGGCCCGCGCGTGGTACGAGTCCGACGAGTATCAGAACGCGGCGAAACTGCGTCAGGCCGCGGCCGACTGTAACGCCGTCATCCTGGCGGGATTCCAGTGACCTCCTCCGAGCGTGCACACATTGCGCGGCAGCAGGGCCGAAGGGGTGCGATCACCCGCTCACCCGCCTGCACTCAGCTTGGCCCGCTCAGCCGGCGACGAAAGTAGGATGTTCCGATGGCCAGGCTTGTTGACATATCGGTTCCGCTGCAAGCCGGCATCGCATCCGATCCCCCGGGACACTTACCGGAAATTGATTATTTCGATCATGCCCAGACCGCCTCGGAGGTTGTGTCGTTCTTCTCCGGGGCGAGCATTGATGACCTCCCCGACCGCGAAGGGTGGGCCATCGAGCGGGTGCGTATCACGACCCACAACGGCACGCACCTTGACGCCCCCTACCACTACTCGGCGACGATGGACGGCGGAAAGCGGGCCATCACCATCGACGAAGTGCCGCTGGAATGGTGCCTGCAGCCGGCGGTAAAACTGGACTTTCGCCATTTCGAGGACGGCTATGTCGTCAACGCCGACGACGTCGACCGGGAGCTTGCACGTGTCGGCCACACACTGGCGCCGTTAGACATCGTCCTGGTCAACACCAGCGCAGGCCGCTGCTACGGACAACCGGGGTATGTCAGCAAAGGGTGCGGGATGGGGCGGGAGGCCACCCTGTATCTGCTCGAACGTGGTGTGCGGCTGACCGGGACCGACGCGTGGAGCTGGGATGCCCCGTTCATCTACACTGCGCAGCGCTACGCCAAAGAGCATGACCCGTCGGTGATCTGGGAAGGTCACCGGGCCGGACGAACCATCGGATACTCTCACATCGAGAAACTCCACAACCTGGAAGACTTGCCCCCTCACGGGTTTCAGGTCGCCTGCTTCCCGGTGAAAATCCACGCCGCGTCGGCCGGGTGGACACGCGCCGTCGCGATCTTCGCCGAGTAGCCTCACAACCGCCCCAGGTGCTTTGTGGATAGGCAGTCGCAGTTGCGATCCTGCGAGGTCAGTCGTCGACGATCGAGATGGCCTGCCGCGGGCACTGGCGGACTGCTTCGCGTATCTCCTGCTCGTTCTGTGGGGTCACTTCGTCTTTCAGAACATGTAGGTAATCCTGCTCATCAAGGTGAAAGACGTCGGGAATGATCCCCATGCACACCCCATTGCTCTCGCAAAGCCCGAAGTCGACTTGAACCTTCGTCATCGCAGCACCCGCACCGGGACGTGGGAGTAGCCGGCGACATTTTGCATGTGGACACGCTGGAGGCCGTCGAAGTCGACGTCGTAGCGGGGCATGAAGTCCAGCAGCTTCTCCAGCGCGATGGCGCTCTCCATGCGAGCCAGCGCAGCGCCCAGACAGCTGTGAATCCCGTAGCCGAGGCCCAGGTTCTGCGCCTCGGTGCGGTCGCGCTCGATGTCGAACGTATCGGCGTCGGTGAACGCCTCGGGGTCTCGGTTCGCCGCGGCGCCGATCAGGAACACCGGTTTGCCCGCCGGAATGGTGCCGTGGCGGAGTTGGGCCTCTCTGAGGGTGTAGCGGACGTTGTACTGCACCGGGCCCTCGTAGCGCAACAGCTCTTCCACCGCCGCGGGGATCTTGGTGTGGTCGTCGAGCAGCATCTGCCACTGGTCGGGATGCTTGGCAAAGATCACCGCCGCGTTGCCGACCAGCTTGGTGACGGTCTCGGCGCCCGCGCCGCCCAAAAGCACGGTGAAGCCGGTGATTTCGATATCGTCGAGTTTGCGCAGGGAACCATCTTCAGCCGGGATCTCCGCCGCTATCAGGCGGCTGATCATGTCATCCTGCGGGTTTTCGCGGCGCTGCTGAACGAGGTTGTAGTAGAACGTGGCACTGTCGATGGTGGCCTTCATGCCGGCCTCGCCCATCTCCATCTGCCCGGGCTCGCGGTGAAGGCTGGTGTCGATCCAGTGCCGAACTTGTTGACTTGACTCCTCCGGCACACCGGCCATCCGGGTGATGACCTCCACCGGGAACGGGCCGGAGAAGTCCTGGACGACGTCGAACTGATCGGGATTCGCCGTGCTCAGATACTGGTCAACCAGTTCTGTGACCGTTTCCTTCTGCGACTGGATTGCGCGGGGGGTGAAAGCCTTGTTGAGCAGGCTGCGCATGTGGCGGTGGTCGGGCGGATCCATGAAAATGATCGACTTCTGGGGGACCTCGCCCTTGCGCACCATGGCGAGATCGCATCCCCGGGCCGACGAGTACGTCTCGTGATCTTTGAACGCCGCCGCCACGTCCTCATGGCGGGTCAGCGCGTAGAAGTCTTCTTCCTCGTTGTAGTATACGGGCGCGTCCTCACGCATCCGCCGGTAGATCTCGAACGGGTTGTTGAAGAACTCTTCCGAGAACGGATCGAAAACCAGCTGTGCCTTGGTCATTGCATCCTCCTGGGCTGTGAGGTGAAACCGGGACGGGGATTGTTCGAGGTCATGCCGGCAGCCCCGCGTTGACCACGTCCTCGAGCATGCCGAGATCGCTACCGAGTTCAGCGATGGTCTTTCTAATCACGGCGACGTCCTTGCCGATGAAATCGCCCACAGCGTGGGTGAATGACGCAACCGATCTGGCAGCCGCCATGTTGTTCAGCGCGCGACTCGAGGCGCTGCCGTGCGACAGCGCGTCCAAAAGGGTCGACTCGGCCACCCCGAGATGCGCTGCCAGGCGGACTGATTCGGCGACGAGGCCGATCTGGGCCGCGAAAAGCGTGTTGTTGACCAACTTCACCCGTTGCCCGGCGCCCGTGGCGCCGACGTGAAGGACCGGGTCGCCGTAGGCGCCCAGAACGGGTCGGACCCGGGTCACGGCGTCATCGGGGCCACCCACGAACAACGTCACGCGGCCCGCCGCCACGTCGTGTGGACCGCCGCTGACCGGTGCATCGACGACATCGATGCCGTGCGCGGCCGCGGCGGCGATGTTTTCGACCGTCCGCGGACTCCCCGTGGTGTGGACGACGAGCACTGCTCCGGACTGCATAGCCGCCAGGAGGTCGCTTCCAAGGCAGACCTGCTGCACCTGCTCGTCGGTGTAGACGCAGACCACCACGACGTCGGCCCGGTCCCCGATCTCCGTCACCGTCGGTACCGGTTCTGCCCCCAATTCGCTGGCAGCTCGACACTTTCCGGGAGAGCGGACGAGCGCGCGGACCTCGTAACCGGCGTCGCCCAGGCGCGCCACCATCGGGGCGCCCATGCGCCCGACTCCGATGAAGCCGATACGCGTCACCGTGGGCGATCCATCAGGGTCAACGCAGCATCGGCGGCGTCGAGCACCGCACCGGGCGAGGCACCGGCGTTGTCGGCAAGGTCGGCCACCAACCGGACATCCTTTTGCAGCAGCGCCGCGGCGACCGCGGCGAGCGTGTCGAGACTTCCACCAAACCGGGCGATGCTGTTCAGCGCGAAACTGTTCGCCGAGCCGGCCGACATGACGTCGGCCAAGCTTGCAGAGGCAACACCCAGCGCTTCGCCCAGTGCCAGTGTGGTCTTGGCGGTTGCCAGGTTGGCGGCAAAGAGCAGATTGTTCAGCAGCTTGGTGACCTGTCCTGAACCGACCGGGCCGAGATGCACCACGGGATCGCCGTATGTCTCGAACACGGGGCGGCAACGTTCGACGACGTCCGCCTCGCCTCCGGCCATCACCACCAGGCGCCGGTCGGCTGCTGCCGGTCCGCCACCGCTGACCGGTGCGTCGATGAAGGAGAGTTCCTTGGCCGCTGCGGTTTCCGCCAGGGCGCGGCAGGTGTCGGGATGAACGGTGCTGTGGACGGCGATCACGCCGCCTGCCGTCATCCCGGCCAGTGCGCCGGCCTCCCCGCCCAGAACTGCCTCCACGTCGGCGTCACCGACCACACAGATGCAGACCAGGTCGCTGGCGGCGCCGAGTTCGGCCGGTGACCCGGCCACCTTCGCCGCAGTGTCAGCGAACGGCTCCAGCGAGGCGGCCCGGCGCGCCCACAAGGTCGTCTCGTAGCCCGCGTCGATGATCTGCCGGGCCATCGGCGCGCCTTGGCTGCCCAGCCCGATGAATCCGATCCGCATCAGCAGGCCTCCGAACTCAACGTCGTTCTCAGTGTCGTTGCATGCGTTTGCACGGTCACGTGTCTGACCGCAGCAGAATGACGCCGCTCGGGGTGAGTCCGCCGCTGCTGATGACGGCAACGCGCGCGTCGGCTACCTGACGCTCTGCGGCCTCACCGCGAAGCTGGCTGACGGCCTCGTGCACCAGTCCCATCCCGTGGGTGCGGCCATGCGACAGCTGACCACCATGGGTGTTGAGCGGCAGCACACCATCGCGAGCGATGTTCTTGCCGCCGTCCAAGAAGTCCTTTGCCTCACCGATCCCGCAGAATCCCAGCGCTTCGATCCAGGACAGACAGTTGATCGTGAAGCCGTCGTAGAGTTCGGCGACGTCGACGTCGTCGGGCCGCAGCGATGTTCGTGTCCAGAGGTGGGCGGCTTGGCCCAGCGCCTGGGGCTCATGGGTGAGCGTGCTCTGATCCCAGTCGAGGCGCTCGATGATCTGGGTTCCCACCGCCTCCACCAGGACCGGTGGCTTGGCCAGATCGCGGGCAGCGTCGGCCGCGGAGACGATGACGGCGATCGCCCCGTCACAGGGCACGTCGCAGTCGTAGAGCCCGAACGGCGTCGTGATCATCCGCGCGCCGAGGTAGTCCTCCATCGTCATGGGCTTGCGGTAGATCGCCGTCGGGTTGAGTTCGGCGTTGGCCCGCTGGTTCAGCGCGATCCAGCCCAGCGTTTCACGTGTCGTCCCGTACCGGTGGAAATGCCGCTGCGCGTTCTGCGCCAGAGTGTGTGCCGCGGAGACGGCACCGAAGGGAATGAACCAACTATCGGTGCGCGAAGGGGGGCCGATCTTGCCCTGTTTCATCAACTCGTTGTAGGTGGCTTCCCACAACGTCCGGAAACACAGCACGTGACGGGCGAGGCCGGCGGCGACCGCGAGCATCGCGGCGATCAGCGATCCGCCGGGGCCGAACGTCTCGATTCCGCCGTTGTGCCATGTGGGGCGGATGCCGAGCGACCCCTCCAGCGCCGTCACGCCGCCCTCACCGAATCCACCGAGATTGCCGCCGCCCGGGTAGGTCGACAGGCCGTCGATGTCGTCGAAGGTCAGGCCCGCGTCGGCGATCGCCGCCTCACATGCCTGAACCGTCAGGGAAAGAGGCGGCACCATCAAGCGTCGGCCGATCTCCGACATGCCGATCCCGGTGAGCGCGACCTTGTCCTCGAACTTCTCCTGGGTGAGCATCGGGCGCACGTGCGCTCCGAAATGCTCGGGCGCGATCTCGTCGACGGGCAGGGGTGCCGGCTCCTGTGGTCGCTCTGCCGCCGGGCGGAACAGCGGCAGCCACACGTCGTCGAGCTTGTCGAAGACGACTTCCATCACCTGGCCGATCGCAAGCTCGTCGGGATCGCAGTCGACGATGTTGGTGGTCAGCCGGACCCGCGGGTCCTCGACGATCGCGACTTGGGCGATCACATACGGCGGCTGGAGCCCCGGCAGGCTGAACCGGTGATTGACGGTGAACGAGCTCAGCGTCGCGTGCCCGGAAACGGCGCGCACACCCATCGCATGCGATCGGCAGTATCGGCAGACCGGCGCCGGCGGATGGATGAGCGCACGGCAGTTTGTGCATTCCTGTAGCCGGAGCCTGCCGTCGGCGCCGCTCGTCCAGAAGAATGCGTTCTCGTCGGTGACCAAAGGCAGCGGACGGCGGGGTGGGTCTGACACATCACGTCCTGTCGTCGGGTGACGTAATAGCGACCTCCAGCGCAATATCAGCTTGAGCAGTGATGAGAATCACGTTACCAGTTTTGAGTATCGGGAATCCACACTTCAGGCTTTGAGGTCCGGCCTCGAGGTCGGCAAGTGATCCGCTCCCGGTTCGGTGATGGCGTGCACCGGGCAATCCAGCAGGGCCCGCATGACCGCATTCCGGTCGGCGTCGGGAATGTCGCCGTTGCCGATCAGGGACGCATATCCCCAGTCGTCGAGCGAGAAGTATTCCGGCGCGTGCTTTGCGCAGGCCCCGAACCCGTCGCAGACGGTCCGATCGAGACGGATCTTCATGCGTTCGGCACCGCCTCCACCTGATAGGGCCGATGAGCACTGAATGCGCCGGCGCGGCACGGTTCGCAGTCGTTGTGCACATGTCGCGCCACCACCTGCGGGAACTGGACCAGCAAGCTCGCCGCCACGTTGGTTGCGCCGTCGAGCGTGGCGCAGGCGCCGCGACCGCGCAGCACCACCGACCACCGCTCCAATCGCGTCAGGTCGTCCGATGTCGCAACACCGTCCCTGAGCGCCCCGGTCACGGCCGACATGGCCGCCGTTCCGTTGAAGCACGAGCCACACTGGCCAGCGTTTTCGCGGTCGAAGTACGCCATCACCGATGCGGCAACCGCGACCGGGCATTCTTCGGTGACAATCGATATCGCGCCGCAGCCCAATCCGCTCCCGAGTCGGCGCATGGTCTCGTGGTCCAAGGTGGCGTCCAGCACGTCGCGGTTGAGCAGCCCCGCGAAGTAGCCGCCCATCAGCACACCCCGCACTGTGTCGGCCGGCACGCCGTGCGTCGAAAGCAGGTCGGTGAACGCAACTCCGTGCGGGAGTTCGTAGAGCGCGGGCGGCCGCCCGGCGCCGGTGATGGTCATCAGGAAGGTGCCGGGCGACATCGGGCTTCCCTCGGCGCGGAACGCCTCGGCGCCGTACCGGTTCAGATAGGGGAGGTTGGCCAACGTTTCGACATTGCTCACCAGCGTCGGGTGCCCGCCGACGCCTTCTTCGAACGGGCGGGGCGGCTTGTCGGTAGGTTTGGCGGGTCCACCGTTGATGGCGCGTACCGCCGCGGTCTCCTCGCCCGCGACGTATCCCGGGCCGACCGTCACCACGGCGACGCGGAGACCGCCGAGATTGTCGTCATCCAGTTCTGTCAGCGCCGCGTCGACGGCGCGCGCTGCCTGCGGGTCGGACACGTAGACGAAGGCACGGCTGGCTCCGACCACTGCCGCCGCCAGCCGCAGGCCGTCCAGAACCAGGTGCGGCCGATGGCGCAGCAACCATCGGTCCTTGATCGAAGCCGGTTCGCCTTCCTCACCGTTGGCCACCACCACGGTGTCATGTCCGCGGCGCGCCGCGTCGCGCACCGACCGCAGCTTGACGGCCATCGGGAACGCCGCTCCGCCGCGGCCCAGCAGGCCGCTAAGTTCAACGTCCATTAGCAAGTCGTCTGTCGCGGAGAGCGGACGGTAGCCATCCTGGTCGCAATACTCGTCGACGTCCTCGACGCCGCGCGCGGCCCGCAGCAGACGCGCGGCGCAGCCGGGCCAGCTTGCGACGGTGAGATCCGTTGGTGCGCACGTTTCTGTCATGGCCGTCTCTTCAGGGTGGCTAGGCTTTCGCACATGAGAACGGCGGTGGTCCGGGTTGATGTGGACCCGACCGGTGAACTCACGCCGGCGCAGCTAACCGATGGCATGGCTGCACTCGGTGCGCTTGCCTGCGAGGCCGGAATCGGGCTGATCGAGACCGATCTGGCCGCCATGCCGGTTCGGCGGCGGCAGGTGGAACTGCTCGTAGCCGGCATCGACTCCGCTGATATGGTAAAGCTGGGTATCACATTGTGCGCCAAAGCATTCGGTACCACGCCGACAGCGGGCATCCTCACCTACGTGAGCAGGGGAACCGACGACGATGCCCACGGGGTGCTGTCGGGGTTCGGACTCAGCGGAGAGATCACGCGGTCGCCCGGCGACGACGGATGCGACGTGGTCCACGTGACCTTGCGCAAGGCGGATCTGGAGCGGGTGCCCGAGAGCCGTATCCACACGGCGCTCGAGGCGTCGCTGAACTGCGAGGTCCGCATCAGCACCAGGTAAGCCGATAGACATGGCGCACATCAGCGGGCCAGGAACTCGAGGATCGCGGGCGCGGCCTGCACCCAGGTGTCGAACATGTTGAAACGCTTGACCTCACCCTGCGCACGCTTCTCGGCCGCTCGCTCCCAGGCGTCCTCGGGCCACGGTGGGTCGATCAGCTCGGATCCCTTGATCAAGCAGTTCACCTCCAGCGAGGTTCGCTTGGGGTGGTCCCAGTCGTTCTCACCGCCGCGGATGATCAGCGTCGGTACCTTGATGTTGTCGAACATCCCATCGTCGACCCCGGGAATCGTTTGTCCCGGTTTGGATACGAAGGCGTTCAGCCAGCGCAGCATCACCTTGAGGAACTCGTCGGCGTCAAGGTCGAGGAGCCGTTGCTTGTTGGCCGGGTTCGCATCGATGCGCTCCTGCCATTCGCGGACCGTCAGCAACCCCTCGATCCCGAGGCCGCGTACCGCCAGAATGCTGGGCACGACGTAGTAGGACCCGAGGACGAACGTGCCGTAGACCCCGCCGACGATGTTCCATACCGCCAGCTTGGTGACGAGCTCGGGGTACAGCATCGTTGTCAACATCGAATCCCGTGCCCCGCCGGAGCCCCCGGCGATGATGCACGGCCCGATGTTGAGTGCGCTCAGCAGGTGATGCAGTGTCTGCGCGCGCATGTGGGATTCACTCTGCCCGTAGAACTGGACATCGGAGGCCCCACAGTTCGGCCGGTCCCACAGCAGCACCCGGTAGCCTCCCTTGACCAGCGCCTGCGCCAACGGACGCAGTCCGGGAATGTCCTTGCTGAACCGTCCGCCGGGGGTGAGAACGATGAAATCACCCGTGTTACCGAGGATCTCGTAGACAACGTTGCCGCCGTTTATTTCCACGGAGTCCTGGTGGCGCGAGCTGCGCGGGTTCGAAGGCAAAGGCACTCTCCTCGGGTCAGGCCTGTACCAGCACGTCGTTGCCGACGACCCGGACCGGATATGTGCGGATGCTCCACTCCGGTTTGACCGCGGTGGTCCCGGTCGCGAGCTCGAAACCCCATTGATGCCAGGGACAGTAGATGAACTCCAGATCGCGGACCATCACCGCGTCGCCCGGGACACTCTCGTCTACGATGGTGCGGCCCCTGGCCCGCCCGGAACACAGCGGGCCGCCCTCGTGCGGACAGTAATTCGCGATGGCGTAGAACGTGCCGTTGACGTTGTACACGCCCACACCGTGCCGGCCTATCGGCACCAATTTGTGTGAGCCGGGCGGAATCTCGTCCACCGTGGCGACAGTATGCTCACGCCCCTGGGCCAGGCGGGGCTGTTTGATCTCTTCCGGCACTCAGAACACCCGCACCTGGCCCTCGAGCGCCGGCACCGTTTCGGGCAGCTTGTAGGTCTGGATGCCGTTGCGGAACATGATCGCCTCGCGGGCATGTTCGGGCAGATGTTTGATGAGCCAGCGCGGGTCGTCGAAGGTCCAGTGCGGATAGTCCGACGAGTACAACAGGATCTTGTCGCACTCCATCCAGTCAAGCGCACGGGCCAGTTCGGTCTTGTCCTGCGGATAGTCCAGCGGCTGGGTGGTGAACTTGATGTGCTCCTTGACGTACTCCGACGGCTTGCGCTTAATGTCCACCCACGACTTGCGCGCCTGATAGATGGCGTCCATGCGCCACATCAGCGGCAGGATCCAGGTGAACGCGTGCTCGACGAAAACGATTCGAAGCGTCGGGAACCGGTCGAAGACGCCGTCGAAGATCAGGCTCATGACCTGGTTGGCCGCCAGCAGTGAGTAGGTGACCATGAAGTCGTGGTTGTAGCTGGGCAGACCCACCGGCGGCATCGGCAGCGTTTCGTATGTGCCACGGGACAGGTGGCAGCTCACCGTGATGTCGTGTTTGGTGGCCGCTGCCCAGATCGGATCGTACTTCGGGTCACCCCAGGACGGCCGCGGCTCGGCCTTGATCAGGATCTGCGCCATGTAGGGGTGTCCGGCCCACTTCTCGATCTCCCGCGCGGCCTCGCGCGGCTGCTCGATCGCCGCGCAGATGGACCCGCGCCACCGCTCGTGCCAATTGGTGTGGCTGTCCAGCCAGTGGTTCGCCTGCCAAGTGTTAATGGCGGACGACATCGCACCGGTGGCCTGCGGCAGGCGGGCGATCCGGTCGGCGGGTTCCAGGATCGCGATGTCGGAACCGGCCTCCATGATGAGTTGCCGCAGCATCATGTCGGGGTCGCTGCCGGGGAACTCGCCGTCGGGCGGGAAGGTGTCGACCCGCATCGCGTAGGCGTGCGCATAGTCGGGCGCGTCGTAGTAGATCAGCTCGCCCACCTTGTGGTTGAGGAAGTACTTACTGCGCCACGGCTCGGGGATGTACTCGAGGAGCGCGCCGCGCCTGGGCATCGGGTGGACGTCGGAGTCGACACACCGGACAGCGATGCGCTCGGTGGCGGGGACCCGCTCCTGGATGTGTGTCAGCGTCATCGTGTTCCTCCCTTGTTCTCCGTCTACTGTGCGGCCACGCGGGCTTCGATGTCGATGCCGTAGAGGTCCGCGGCATTGCGCCAGCAGAGCTTGTCGCGCTGGTCGGCGGTGAGCGCGCCGGGCAGCGCCTTCGGGTCGCCGCAGTGCCAGTGCGGATAGCTGGAGCCGAACATCACCATGTCCTCCTTGCCGGTGAACCCGAACCATTCGCCGGCGAACTCGGTATCGCCGGGGCCGTCGAGGCTGCCCTGGACGAAATACACGTGACCGGGCAGGTAGTCGCTCGGCATCCGCGGCGCCCACGGGGTCTGCTCGAGGTGCGGCCGGCCGAAGCAGTCCATCCGCCAGATGAACGGCGTCAACAGGTCCGCTGCACCGTCGGCCCAGACGAACTTGAGGTTGGGCATCCTCTCGAATACCCCTTCGGCGATCATGTTCATCAGGTGGTACAGGTAATTCAGCGCCATGAACCCGAGGTACTGCTCGTATGTCCTGGTGTGACCGGACGGCGTCGGTGGGGAGGCGATGCCCTCACCGGTCTCGATGTGCGCGGCCACCGGAAGGTGTGCGTCGGCCGCCGCCTCCCACAGTGGCCAGAACTGCGGCTTGCCGTAGAGCTCGCGGGACTGCAGCGGAATGCCGATCTGCACCACGCGCGGGTGGTGACGGTACTTCTCGATCTCGCGCAGCGCGCCGGAGATGTCATCGGGGTTGACCCGGATCGTGCCCCGGAACCGGTCGCCGTATTGGTCGGATTCCAGCCAGCGCGACACCATCATCTCGTTGTGGGCCGCGGCGATCGCCGTACCCAGGTGCCGGTCGGGCATGATGCCGCGGGTCATCGGGTGCAGGATCGCCACGTCGACGCCGCGTTCGTCGAAGAGGTGCTCGGCCACCAGTTGCGGGTCCGAACCCTGGTACTGCCGCTCGGGCCCGCGAGTGCCGTCTGCGTACTCGCCACCGGGCGCGCCGTACCAGTCCATCTCGTAGTCCGGGAAACCGCGGCTCTTGAACGGCTCGCGCAGCATGCCGCGCAGCTCCGAAGTGGACGCGAAGAAAATGTGCACGCTGGCGTCGATGACGGGCGTGCGCTGTCCATCGGGGTGCTCGATCACCGGCGCCGCCCGTCTTGACCCCTAGCGGATCTAATGATTTTCGCCGCGCGCTCCAACACCCTTCTATTGTAAAGGTTAGTTCTTCTGCCGCAAGAATAGAGTTCTCCACAGATTTACCCGCACCCCTGTACTGAACCGCGGCCTACTTCGTGAACTGCGGCGTCAATGCTGGTGAACTATCACCGGCTCTCGAGATCGTTACTTCCAACGATGAGAATGATATTCTCGTCGCGGTGCACCGGCGCCGTGAGGAGGCCGACGGGATGCTCTTGGAGTTCGATGCTGATCAGCGGCTCTGGCAGGACACGGTTCGTGATGTCGTGGCGAAGCAGTGCCCGTCTGCGCTGGTGCGCAGTGTGGTCGAGGACGGCGTCGACCCCTTGCCGCTGTGGAAGGTGTATCTGGACCTCGGCTGGACGGAGATGCACGATCCGTCCAGCGCGGTCGAGTTGGCGATCGTGTTGGAAGAACTTGGCCGCGCTACCGATCCGACGCCGTTCCTGGCGACGATGACACAGTTCGCGCCCCTGGCTGGTGACTGCTTCGAGCCGCACCAGGCGGGCACCGCGGTGCTGAGCGGGGTGACCGCGCGCCGCGACGCCGAGGGGTGGGTGTTGGACGGCACGGCGCGACATGTTCTCGACGGCGACCGTGCGGAGCGGCTGGCGGTGGTGACCGACGCCGCGGTGTTCATCGTCAGCGCCGGTGAGGTGGCCGCGCGACGCGCCTCGGTGTTCGACCCGGTGCTCCACGTCGCCGACGTGTCTTTTGCCGGCGTGCGGGTGCCCGACAGCGCCCGGGTACGCGCCGACACCGAGCGTGCTCGGCACATTGCTCTGTCGGGCATGGCGATCACGATGGTCGGCGCGTGCCAACGCATCCTCGACCTGGTCCTCGACCATGTCCGCGACCGCCACCAGTTCGGCGTCCCGATCGGGTCTTTTCAGGCGATCCAGCACAAGGCGACCGACATGCATGTGGCGATCGAACGTGCTCGCGCGCTGTCATATTTCGCGGCGCTGACGATCGCGAACGACGATCCGCGCCGGCGGCTGGCGGCCGCGATGGCCAAGGCCGCGGCAGGGGAGTGCCAGTCAGTGGTGTTCCGCCACGGCCTGCAGTCGTTTGGTGCCATGGGTTTTACCTGGGAGAACGATCTGCAGTTCGCGCTCAAGCGGGCCAAAGCCGGCGAGCTGATGCTCGGCGGTGCCGCCGAGCACCGGGCGATGATCGCCGAGGAGTACCGTGCAGCTGACTTTTGATGCGGACGTGGAGGAGTTCCGCACGGAGTTTGTGGCCTTCCTCGACGAGCATCTGCCCGCCGCCGAGGAGGCCCTGGAGCGGCCCCGGTCGGTGTCGCACATGCCGGCGTGGGCTCGCCGGTGGCAGCGGCTGCTGTTCGACAACGGGTGGCTGCTGCCGACCCAGCCACCGGAGTTCGGCGGCCGCAACGCCACCGTGCTGCAGCAGTACGTGTACCTCGACGAACTGTGCCGGCGACGGATCTATCACAGCTTCAACCCCCAGGGTGTGAATATTGTTGCGGCGTCGTTGCTTTCGTTTGGAACCGATGACCAGAAACACCGCTGGGCGGTGCGGATCCTGCGCGCTGAGATCACCGCGTCGCTGGGCATGAGCGAGCCGAGTGCCGGCTCGGATCTGGCATCGCTGCGCACCAAAGCGGTCCGCGACGGCGACCACTTCGTCGTCAACGGCCAGAAGGTGTGGACGTCGGGTGCCCACGATGCCGACGTTTTGCTGACCTTCGTGCGCACCGACCCCGACGCTCCGAAACACAAAGGCATCAGCGCGTTGCTGATCCCCACCGACACCGAAGGCGTGGTGCGTCGGCCGTTCCCGTCCATCTGTGGCCAGGACGATCTGGACTTCAATGAGGTGTTCTTCACCGACGCCCGCGTGCCCGCCGAAAACCTGGTCGGCCCGCTCAACCAGGGCTGGCGGGTGGCCAACGGCTCCCTCGGGCACGAACGCACGATGATGTGGCTGGGGTTCGCCGATCGGCTTGACAACCTCATCGCCGATTTCCGTCCCCGCAGCGCTCTCGACCGCGACCACTACGCCACCCTGGTGATGGACCGCCAGGCGCTGCGTCTGCTCGGCTCGGCGGCCCTCGCCCGCGCCGCACGGGGCGATGAGGATGTGCCCGCGCTGTCGCTGCTCAAACTGCTGGGTTCCGAGGCAGAGCTACGGGCTTCAGAGCATGCCCTGTCGGCCGCCGGACCCGACGGGCTGGCCCATCCCGCCACGACCGGGCCCTACGCGCCGATGAACCTCGATCACTACTTCGCCAGCTGGTTCGAGCGCTACGCGCGCAGCTTCTCCGGGACCATCGCCGGCGGTACCTCCGAAATCCAGCGCAACATCATCGCCCAACGGGTGCTCGGGCTACCCCACGGCTGAGCGGCGGTGGGCGTTCAGTCGATGTGCGCCGGTTCCTTGCGTTCGGTGATCGGTCGGGCGAGTTCCTGCTCGTCACAGGTCCGCTGCAGCTTCTCGAGGGTTTCGTCGAGGCCGGCGCCGAGCCGGGGAGCCGGCGTGAACGTCGCCGGCAGGTGGCGCATGCCCTGAATGACGCCAACGCTGTCGTAGTGCACGGTGCCGTCGGGATCGCAGCGGTAGTCGGGCATCCTGTCGAGCACCGCGCTAAGCATCGACTTGAACACGGTGCGGGCCACATTCGACCCGATGCAACGATGCACTCCGATGCCGAAACTGAAGTGCCGGTTGCCCTTTCGCTCCAAGATGACGTCGTCAGGGTAGGGAAACACCGAAGGGTCGCGGTTGGCCATCGCCCAGGAAATCCACAGCCGCTCGCCCTCTTTGAAATGCGTGCCCTCGATCTCGACGTCGTCGGAAAACGTGCGTCCGTCACCGGGCGCCGGGGTGAAGAAACGCAGAAACTCCTCGGTGGCGGGGTTGAGCAATGTCTCGCGCTGCCGGCTCAGCAGCTCACGTTGGTCCGGGTTGTCCGAAAGCCACTCCAGCGCATGGGCGGTCAGGGCCGTCGTGGTGTCAAAGCCGCCGCCGATGATCAACCCCAGGTTGCCCATAATCTCGATATCGGGCGCCGGCTGTCCGTCGATCCTCATCTGCAGCAGGGCGTTGACCAGACCCGGCCGCGGACTGTTGCGGATCTCGATCATGTTGTTGAGCAAGTCCAGGCCCATCTGGCGATGCATCGCGGTGACCCGCTCGATGTCCGGGGAGTGCTCGGGGGTGTACACCGCGGCATGGGCGGGCTCGCTGTAGACCTTCCACTTGGCCAGCGGCACACCCATCATCGCCAATGTGAACACCGCCGGCACGACGTTGGCCAGATCATCGACGAAATCAATACTGCCGACGGCGATCTTCTCGTCGAGGCAGGCGCGCGTCACCTCGTCGATGAACGGCTCCCACCGCTTGATCGCGGCCGGCGACAGGTACGGGTTCAGCACGTTGCGGTACATGCGGTGCTCGGGGTCGTCCATTTCCAGGATGCCGCCGCGCACACCGCTGGCGCGTCTGGCAGTTGGAATGGAGATGCCTTTGTAGCCGCGGCGTTCGAGATTGATGTCGTGGTCGTTGGACACATGCGGACAGCGGGCGAGTTCGAAGACCTCCCGGCTGCCGGCTGCGACCCAATGCCCGTCGTAGCTGTCACTCCAGGCCACCGGGCACTTGGCGTGCATCTCCTCGGTGATCTTTTCGAACTGCAACCGGTACTCGGCGGTATGCCGGTCGAAGTGATAGCGGTTCTTCTTACGATTGACCGTGTCGTCGACGCTCAAGGCGTTGTCTCCTTGGGTTTTTCGTAGTCGATGTCGACGCCGGAAGAACCGTCGCCCGTGTCGATGACGATGGCCTGTTCCGGGCACGAGTGTGCGGCCTCACGCACCACGTCTTCCTGATCGGCCGCCACCACCTCGGAGACAGCGGAGGAATGGCCGTCAATATCGTCGAGCCGGAAAGAATCGGGGGCGATCATCGAGCACAGTGTGTGTCCCTGGCAGCGCTGCGCATCTACCCAAACCTTCACAATATCTTCCCTGCTCCTCCGTGTTTCGGCGCACCTGAGCGTGGGTCAGATGTGGTAGTCGTACCATTTGAGATAGCCGCCGGCATCGACGCGCAGTTGCAGGCCAGTGACATATCGGGCTTCGTCGGAGGCCAACCACAGGACCGCGTTGCTGATGTCTTCGGGCTCGATGAAGGGAATCCTCATCGCCTGCTGCACGCCGAATACCGGCTCGGCATCATGGCGCGTGGGGTGTTCCAGGTCGGGACGGAAAGACCGGTACATCGGGTCGCTCTGCAGCATGTCGGTGTTGCAGTTGGTCGGGTGAATGACGTTGGCACGAATGCCGCGCGGTGCCAACTCCGTCGCCAGGTCCCAGACGTACTGCGAGAGCAGCCGTTTGGAGGTCATATACGCCATGCCGCCAGGGTCGTTGCCCGGGTTGTCCTTCTTGCTGGCATCCATCAGCGCCGCGGTAGAGCCGGTCGCGATGATCGAGGCACCCTCGCCCAGATGAGGCAACGCCACCTGGATCGCATTGATGGTGCCCATCAGGTTGGTGTTGATGACGTCGCACCACGCCTGCAGCGGCGGCTCACCCTTCATGCCCGCGACACCGGCCTGGGCCACCACGATGTCGAGCTTGCCGAACTCGGCGAGGCCGTCCTTTACCGCCCCGCGCAGCTGACCCGCCTCGCGCACGTCTGCCTGCGCCGTCACCACGCCCTGCCCGGTCTTGTCGATCAGCCGCGCGGTCTCGTCGAGGTCCTCCGGACGTGCCAGCGGGTAGCCGATCGTGTCGATGTCGTGGCACAGGTCGACGGCGATGATGTGTGCGCCTTCTTCGGCCAACCGGACCGCGTGGCTGCGGCCCTGTCCTCGGGCGGCGCCGGTGACGAATGCGACTTTGCCTTCAACTCGTCCCACAGGATGTCCTTTCCTCTTTGGGTGGTCCCGTCAAGTGTTTCGGCCGCCGTTGACCCCGAGGATCTGGCCGGTGATGTAGCCGGCTTCGTCGGAGACCAGGAACGCGCACGCGGCGGCGATGTCCTCGGGTCGGCCCATTCGACGCACCGGGGTGGCCTCGATGTTCTTCTGCACGTCGCCGAGGTAACCGCGCGCTTGGGCGCTGCGCAGCATCGGGGTGTCGATGAACCCTGGCGGCACCGCGTTGACGGTGATGCCGCTCGGTCCGTATTCCAGCGCCAGCGTCTTGGTGAGCCCGTTGACCGCCGACTTGGCCGACACGTAGTGCGCCATGTAGGGGGTGCCCGAATGCGTGCTGGACGAGGAGATGTTGACGATGCGGCCCCAGCCGGCCTCGATCATGTCGGGAAGAACGGCCTGAATGCAGTGAAAGACGCCGTTGAGGTTGACGTCGATCACGCGTTGCCAGTCCTCGAATCTGATGTCCAGGAAACGCCTGAAGCCGTCCAGTCCGGCGGCGTTGACCAGTACCGTCACCGGGCCCAGCTGCGCGCGGATAGCGGCGAGCGCGGCGTCGATCTGCGTTCGGTCGGTGACGTCGGCCGCGTGGGCGAATTCGTCGTCAGAAGGTTTCAGGTCGATGGTGGCGACGTGGTAGCCATCGGCGCGCAGCCGGTCGGCGACCGCGCGACCAATACCTGAGCCGCCCCCGGTGACGACGGCGTTCTTCACCGCACCGCCTTCCCGGTCTTCTCGACTCCCAGCCCGCCAACGGGCGCCAGCGTCTCAGTCACCGCAAAGAATCTCCTTTCCGATTTTGAGAACCTTACTCTCGGCGGCGAGCTTCTTGCAACCGCCTGACGAGACACCACGGCCGTGTTTGTATCACCCGATCCGGGGATGCCAGACCGGGCGCGAGCAGGTCAAACCGGATTCGCGGGACCTTGTTGTGTTCTCAGAGCGCGAATGTATGATTCGCCGCAGATGAGAACCGAGTTATCCATTTCTTCGAGGAGGCCGGATGTCAGCGCAGGACACGGCGACGACCATCACGGGCGATCCGCACGCGAAGGAAGGAAGCGCCGCGGCCGAGCCAGGGGTTGACCGGCGGATGCTCATCGACGGACGCCTCGTCACCACCGAGCGCACGTTCCCATCGCTCAACCCCGCCACCGGTGGTGTGCTCGGCCACGCTCCGGACGCCACGGTCGGCGAGGCGAACGCAGCGATCGCCGCCGCCCGCCGTGCCTTTGATTCCACTGACTGGGCAACAGATGTGGACCTGCGGGTGCGGTCCCTCAGCCAGCTCCACCGGGCGCTGATCGACCACCGGGACGAATTGGCTGACCTCACCATCGCCGAGGTCGGTGCGACCCCAGCGCTCATCAGCGGGCCTCAGCTCGATCAGCCGATCGAGATCGTCGGCTACTACGCCGACCTGCTGAAGACCTATCGGCTCACCGAAGACCTCGGCAACATCGAGAGCCGCGGCATGCAGCACCACCGCTGGGTGGAGAAAGAGGCCGCCGGCGTGGTGGCCGCGATCATCGCGTACAACTACCCGAACCAGCTGGCGCTGGCCAAGCTGGCTCCGGCGCTGGCCGCGGGTTGCACGGTGGTTCTCAAAGGCGCGCCGGACACGCCGCTGATCACGCTGGCGCTGGGCGAGTTGATCGCCGACCACACCGACATCCCGGCCGGCGTGGTGAACGTGCTCAGCTCCTCGGACCCCGCGGTCGGCGCCGCGCTCACGACCAGTCCCGACGTGGACATGGTGACATTCACCGGGTCCACGGCGACCGGGCGCCGGATCATGGCCGCCGCCAGCGAGACCCTCAAGAAGGTCTTCCTCGAGCTCGGCGGCAAGTCCGCGGTGATCGTGCTCGACGACGCCGATTTCAACACGGCGGCCCTGTTCAGTGCGTTCAGCATGGTGTCTCACGCCGGGCAGGGCTGCGCGCTCACCTCCCGGCTGCTGGTGCCGAACACGCACCACGACGAGATCGTCGAACTCGTCAAAAACAACTTCGCGCTGGTGCGCTACGGCGATCCGTCGGACCCCAAGACGTACATGGGACCGCTGATCAGCGACCAGCAGCGCGACAAGGTCGACGCGATGGTGCAACGGGCCGTCGCGGCAGGAGCCACCCTGGTCACCGGAGGCCAGAAAGTCGATCCCGGCTACTTCTACACACCGACCCTGCTCGCCGGTGTGGATCCCGACAGCGAGATCGCGCAGGAAGAGGTGTTCGGACCGGTGCTCGTCGTCATCGGCTACGACGACGACGAGCACGCTGTCCGGATCGCCAACAACTCGATCTACGGCCTGTCCGGCGCGGTGTTCGGCAGCCAGGACCGGGCCGTCGCGGTGGCTCGCCGGATCCGGACCGGAACGTTGTCCATCAACGGCGGCAACTACTTCAGTCCCGACAGCCCGTTCGGCGGCTTCAAGCAGTCCGGCATCGGCAGGGAGATGGGAACCGCCGGGCTCGAGGAGTTCCTGGAAACGAAGACCTTCGCCACGGTGGTCGGATGAGACCGCTGGACGGCATCCGGGTTCTCGAAGTCGCGATGTACGGGTTCGTCCCGTCGGGCGGCGCCGTCCTCGCCGAGTGGGGCGCGGACGTGATCAAAGTGGAGCACGCGGTGAACGGCGATCCGCAACGCGGGCTTCGGCAGACCGGCATGCTGCGCGTCGAGGGTGACCCCAATCCCAACATCGAGCACGCCAACCGCGGCAAGCGCAGCATCGGCCTGGACATGTCGGTGCCGCAGGGCCGCGACGTGCTCTACGAATTGGTGCGCACGTCGGATGTGTTTCTGACCAGCTTCCTACCAGGGCATCGGCAGAAATTCGGCATCGACTTCGACGACATCCGCAGCGTCAACCCGAAGATCATCTATGCGCGCGGCAGCGCGCTCGGTCCCCGAGGGGCGGAGGCGGAAAAAGGCGGCTACGACATGACTGCCTTCTGGTGCCGGGCCGGAACCGCTGCCACTATCACCCCGCCCGGCATGGAGGGAATGATCGGACCGCCGGGGCCGGCGTATGGCGACACCATTTCCGGCACCAACCTCGCCGGCGGGATCGCGGCGGCGCTCCTCAAGCGCGAGCGCACGGGCGAACCGTCAATCGTGGACGTCTCCCTGCTGGGCAGCGGCCTGTGGGCCATGGGACACACCGTCGCATTGACGGTTCATCTCGGCCAGCGGCTGGAAGCTCCCCCGCCGGGCGTGCACGGGTCGCCCGTCAACCCGCTGGTGGGCGTGTACGCCACGGCCGACGGGCGCTACATCTCGTTCGTCATGATGCAGCCCACCAAGTTCTGGGCAGACGTCTGCCGGCACATTGACCGTCCCGAACTCGCGGACGACGCTCGCTTCGCCACGACGGAGCAGATCGCCGCCAATACGGCCGACGCCGTGGAGATCCTCACCAAAGTGATCGCCACCCGCACTCTCGCGCAGTGGAGCGAGCGGTTCGCCACTCTGGCCGGGCCGTGGGCGCCGGTGCAGGACACGCTGCAGGCGGCGGAGGACGCGCAGACCCGGGCGAACGAGTACCTGGTTCAGGCAGGCGAACTGGAACTGGTGGCCAACCCGGTGCAGTTCGATGTCGCCGCACCCGAGACGGGGCCGGCGCCGGGGTTCGCCGAGCAGACCGACGAGATATTGACTGAACTCGGTTTGGACTGGGACCGCATCATCGAGCTGAAAACGGCCGGCGCCGTTACCTAGGTGCCTGGAGACGTCGATGCCGTACGTGGTTTCCCTCGGAACCTACCTGCCGTGCTGGGGCACCTCGGATCACCGAGTTGCCGGCGACGACGAGGATGCGATCACCCTGGCCGTCGAGGCGGGACGGGCGGCGCTGGGTGCCAGCACCGCAATGGAGCGGGTCGTCCTCGTCAGCCGCGATCTCCCGTTGCTGGAAAGCAGCAACGCCGCGGTGCTGCTGGCCGGTCTGAGTCTGGATCCCGAACTCGAAGTGGACGAACGCCTGGGCGGTGCGCCTGCGGCCGTCGACGCGCTCAGTTCGGCCCGCCCACGCACCTTGATCATCGGCGTCGATCTGAATCCGGCCGGCGCAGCGGCGGTGTTGACCGCCGATCAGGGACTGTGGGTGCGCACGGCGGCCCGGGTCAGCCGCAGCCTGCCGGTTCGCACCCGCAACGTGGTCGGCGTCGTGCACGATTACGGCGACCCTCGGCTGCTTCATGAACGAGGCCTGGTGGCCTCACTGAGTGCGGCCTGGCTCGATACTCCCGCCGCGCTGGCCGGAGTCGACCACCCGGCAGCCGCCGAGCTGTGTATCGGCGATCCGCCCAGGCTCCCGACAGCTGGAGCAAGTTCCGGTTTGTTCGCCTTGGCCGCCATGGCAGAGACCACAACGACAGGCCCGTTGGTGGCCGTGGAGCAGGCCAGTCTGTCCGGACTCACAGTGGTGAGCGGCCGCGCGCGAGTGCACCGGCACGAGCCGCCGGCGCAAGCCATGCCCGAAAGCACGCTCGTCTCGGGGGTTGACATCCCGATCTCGCTGGCCGCCTACGAGCGCGCATTCGAGGCCAAGGTTCGCTGGGAAGCCGGCAGGTTTCCCGACAGCGATGAACTCGACTTCCCGCCGCGGTACCGCGTCCGTGCCGACGGCACACTGAGCACCCAGTATGAGCTGGTGCCGTTGCCCCGCACGGGCACGGTCTACACCGAAGCGACCATTCACATACCAGTGCCGGGCCTGAGAAGTCCGTATTCCCTGGTGATCGTCGAACTCGACGGCGTGGGTGTTCGCGCACTGGTGAAGGTCACCGGCGCGCAGGCCGGAACGGTTCAGATCGGCGACCGCGGTCGCCTGGCACTGCGTCGGGTGGCGGTGAGGTCCGGGGTTCCGGATTACGGTTACGCGTTTGCGCCCGAAAGGACCGCTGCGTGAGCCATAATCGCGGGACGCATGGAGACGGCGTGGGATTCACTCGAGTCCCTGTGATAGCCCACACCGACTCCAGCAAAGCGCATGAGGGGGCGGCATGAGGAAGGTGGCCATCGTTGGCGCCGGCATGACGCCCTTCGCCGAGCATTTTGCCCTCGGAATCAAAGATCTGCTGCCGATGGCGTTCGCCGAATGCGCCGCCAGCGTTGACAAGGGGTTGGCCAAGACCGACCTTCAGGCGGCTTGGTTCGGCTCGATGGGCACCACGGACGGATTCCCGTCCGGGATCCTGGCCGACACACTCGGCCTGCCCGATCTGCCGGTTACCCGCGTGGAGAACTCATGCGCGACGGGGAATGACGCGGTGCGCAACGCGCTTTTCGGCGTCGCATCGGGCGCATGCGACGTCGCGCTCGTGATGGGCGCCGACAAGCTTCGCGAGACGTCCACCAAGGACATGTTGTGGGAGTGGGAAGCCATGACCCGCGACATGGCCTGGGATTACCCGCTTGGTTTGGTGGCACCGGCGGGTTTCGCTCTGCACGTCGCGCGGTACCTGCACGAGTCACCGGCTACCAGGGAGCACATGGCGATGGTGGCGGTGAAAAACCACCGCCATGGGGTCAACAATCCGAAGGCGCGACTGCGTTTCGAGATCACCATCGAGCAGGCGTTGGCCGCGCCCACCGTGGTCACACCGTTCTCCGTCTACGACTGCGCGCCGCAGAGCGATGGGGCCGCAGCGCTTTTGCTCGTAGCGCAAGACGTTGTCGATCGATTTACCGACCGGCCGGTCTGGGTCCGCGGCGTCGGACTGGGGCTGGATTCGGTGATGCACCAGCACAAGTCCGACATGACGACGTTCCCGGCCACCGTCCGTGCCGCCAAGCAAGCGTTCGGCATGGCGGGCCTGACGCCGTCGGACGTGCATGTCGCCGAAGTCCACGACTTCTTCACCGGCATCGAGTTGATCAGCTACGAAGACCTCGGCTTCGCCGAGCGATTCGGGGCCTACAAACTCGTCGAGGCGGAAGTCACCAGCATCGGGGGGTCCTTACCGGTTAACCCGAGCGGAGGCCTGAAGTCGAAGGGCCACCCGCCGGGGGCGACCGGGGTGGCACAATGCGTGGAGCTTTTCGGTCAGCTGCGCGGCGATGCCGTCAACCAGGTCGACGGCGCACGAATTGCCCTCGCTCACAACATCGGTGGCCCGACCGCTGTATCGGCCGTCACCATATTGGAAGGGCCTGGTTTCCATGGCGAATAGAAGCAAAGGGCCGGATCGCTGGTCTCCGGGCATCTCGCTGAGCAACTTCTCCGGGCCGATGCAGGCCGTGGGTGGATTGTTCGCGATGTCGGCGGAGGCGATCAAATTCGTCTTCCGCCGGCCGTTTCAGGGCAGGGAGTTTTTGGAGCAGTCGTGGTTTGTGGCGCGGGTGTCGCTGGCGCCGACGCTTCTCGTGGCGATACCGTTCACGGTCCTGGTGAGCTTCACGCTGAATATCTTGTTGCGGGAGCTGGGTGCCGCCGATTTGAGCGGCGCCGGCGCGGCGTTCGGTGCGGTGACCCAGGTGGGTCCGCTGGTGACCGTGTTGATCGTGGCCGGCGCCGGCGCGACCGCGATGTGTGCGGACCTCGGCTCGCGGACCATTCGCGAAGAGATCGACGCGATGGAGGTGCTGGGTATCAACCCGGTGCAGCGGCTGGTGACACCACGCATGCTGGCGTCGGGTCTGGTGGCATTGCTGCTGAACAGCCTGGTGTGCATCATCGGCATTCTGGGCGGCTACACGTTCTCGGTCTTCGTCCAGGACGTCAACCCCGGCGCGTTCGCCGCGGGCATCACGCTGCTCACCGGCGTGCCCGAGGTGATCATCTCGTGCGTCAAGGCAGCCCTGTTCGGCTTGATCGCCGGGCTGGTGGCCTGCTATCGCGGGTTGACGATCACCGGGGGCGGCGCGAAGGCGGTGGGCAACGCGGTGAACGAAACAGTGGTCTACGCCTTCATGGCACTGTTTGTGGTCAACGTCGTGGTCACCGCGATCGGCATTCGGATGACGGCCAAGTGATGAGCGTTTGCGCGACGAAGAAACGGTCAAGCACGGGGGGCGTGCTGTGACGTTGCGAGCGACCTACCCGCGGGTGTTCCGTGAGATCGACCGGCCGATCGGCACACTGAGCCGGATCGGCGATCACACCCTGTTCTACGGCAAGGCGCTGGCCGGTACACCGTTCGCGGCCACCCACTACCGGCGCGAGATCATCCGGCTGATCGCCGAGATCAGCATGGGTGCGGGCACGTTGGCGATGATCGGCGGCACCGTGGTGATCGTCGGGTTTTTGACCCTGGCCGCGGGCGGCACGCTGGCGGTGCAGGGGTATTCCTCGCTGGGCAACATCGGCATCGAGGCGCTGACCGGGTTTTTGGCGGCGTTCATCAACGTGCGCATCTCCGCACCAGTGGTCGCGGGCATCGGGTTGGCGGCCACCTTCGGCGCCGGCGTGACCGCGCAACTGGGTGCGATGCGCATCAACGAGGAGATCGACGCGCTGGAATCGATGGCGATCCGCCCGATTTCGTATCTGGTCAGCACCAGGATCGTCGCGGGGATGATCGCGATCACCCCGCTGTACTCGATCGCGGTGATCCTGTCGTTCGTCGCCAGCCAATTCACCACCGTCGTGCTGTTCGGGCAATCCAGCGGCCTGTACGACCACTACTTCAACACCTTTTTGAACCCGATCGACTTGTTGTGGTCGTTTCTGCAGGCCGTCCTGATGGCGCTGATGATCCTGCTGATCCACACCTACTTCGGCTATTTCGCCTCGGGCGGCCCGTCCGGGGTCGGTGTCGCCGTCGGTAATGCGGTGCGCACCTCGCTGATCGTGGTGGTGTCGGTGACGCTGCTGGTTTCGCTGTCCATTTACGGCGCCAACGGCAACTTCAACCTGTCCGGGTAGGGGCGACGAGGTGACAGCAAGCATGAAGCAGGGCCCGCGCAGGCCTACCCCTGCATACCTGCGTCCGCTGGCCGGTCTGACAACCATCGTGGTGATTGCCGGCATCTTCGCCGTCGCCGTGACCCTGTTTCGGGGCGGGTTCACCCCAACCGTCCCGGTGACTGTGCTGTCACCGCGCGCGGGGCTGGTGATGAATCCGGACGCCAAGGTGAGGATGCGCGGCGTGCAGGTGGGCAAGGTTGCCACGATCCAAACGCTGCCGGACGGGCAGGCGGTCCTGCACCTGGCGATGGATCCGTCCCAGCTGCACTACATTCCCGCGAACGTGCTCGTCGACATCGCGTCGACCACCGTGTTCGGGGCCAAGTTCGTCCAGCTGGTCCCCCCCGCCGAGCCGTCGGCGAAAAAGATGTATCCGGGACAGGTGCTCGACGCCGGGCATGTCACGGTCGAGATCAACACGGTCTTCCAGGAACTCACCTCGGTGCTGGCACAGCTCGACCCCGCAAAGCTGAACGAAACCCTCGGCGCGCTCGCCTCGGCGCTGAACGGCCGCGGCGAGAAGATCGGTCAGATGCTGTCCGACCTGGATTCGTTTCTGGCCAAAATCGGTCCGAGCCTTCCCGCGCTGAGTCACGACATCGCGGTCTCCCCGCAGGTCTTCGGCGCCTACGCCGATGCGGCGCCGGACCTGCTCAAGACCGCCGACAACGCGACCCGGATCAGCCAGACATTCGTCGACGAACAGCGAAATCTCGACGCTCTGCTGGTCAGCTCGATCGGGTTGGCCGACATCGGCAACGACGTTGTAGGCGGCAACCGCCAGGCGCTGACCGATGTGCTGCATCTGCTGGTGCCGACCACCGATTTGACCAACCAGTACAACCCTGCTCTGTATTGCGGCCTGGCCGGACTGTTGCCGTTGGCCTACCAGGCTCCTTCGCCGGTCCCGGGCGTCCAGGTGCTGGCCGGTTTCACCCTGGGCCGCGACCGCTATCGATACCCGACGGACTTGCCCAAGGTGGCGGCAACGGGCGGCCCGCAGTGCACCGATCTTCCGCGGCTGCCGTACGAGGCCCGTCCGCCGTACGTCGTCGCCGACATCGGCACCAACCCGGCGCAATACGGAAACCAGGGAATCCTGCTGAACTCCGATGCCCTCAAGCAGTGGCTGTACGGGCCGATCGCCGGGCCACCACGCAACAGCATGCAGATCGGGATGCCCGGATGATGCGGTCACGTGCGACTCTCATCAAGTTCATGACCTTCGCGGTCGTGATGGCGCTGCTGACCACGTTCCTGTTCTTCATCTTCGGCCAGATCCGCACCGGGTCTACCAACGGCTATTCGGCGGTCTTCCAAGACGTGTCGCGGCTGAAATCCGGAGACTCGGTGCGGGTGGCCGGAATACGGATCGGCACGGTCAACGGCGTCTCGCTGCGCCAGGACAAGACCGTGTTGGTGAAGTTCGACGCCGACCGCAACATCGTGCTCACCGCCGGCACCAAGGCCGCGGTGCGCTACCTCAACCTGGTCGGCGACCGCTACCTCGAACTCGTCGACGCCCCCGGCTCGACCCGAATCCAGCCGCCCGGGTCGCAGATCCCGATCGACCGGACAGCGCCGGCACTGGATCTCGACCTGCTGCTGTCCGGCCTCAAACCGGTGATCCAGGGCCTGAACCCGCACGACGTCAACGCGCTTTCCGCATCGCTGATTCAGATCTTCCAGGGCCAGGGGCCAACCCTGGCGTCGCTGTTCGCGAAAACGTCGTCGTTCTCGAACGCGCTGGCCGACAACAACCAAACGGTCCAGCAGTTGATCGACAACCTCAACACCGTGGTGGGCACCCTGTCCCAAAACGGGAACCAGTTCTCCGGTGCGGTCGACCGGCTGCAGCGGTTGGTCAGCGGCCTGTCGGCTGACCGCGATCCGATCGGCACCGCAATCGAATCGCTTGACAACGGCACCGCATCATTGGCGGATCTGCTGGCCGAGGCGCGCCCGCCGCTGGCCGGCACGATCGAGCAGCTGAATCGGTTGGCCCCGTTGCTCGATGACCACAAGGATCGACTCGACGCCGCGCTGCAGAAAGCGCCGGAGAACTACCGCAAACTTGTCCGCCTCGGCGCCTACGGCAGCTTTTTCAACTACTACCTCTGCCAATTGGGTATCCGGGTCAGCGACCTGCAGGGACGGACCGCCTTTTTCCCGATTTACAAGCAAGAGGGCGGGAGGTGTGCGGAGCCCTGATGCTGAAATACCGCGGATCCGGCCTCATCAAAGCGGGCGTCATCGGCATTGTCCTGATCGTGCTCGTCATCATCGTCGGCCTCTCGTCGCAGCGGCTGCTTACCTTGGCGAGGGATATCAGATACCAGGCGCTGTTCTCCGAAGCGGGCGGCCTGGCCGGGGGCAACCCGGTGATCGTGTCGGGCGTCAAGGTCGGCACCGTATCCAGCGTGGCGCTGCAGCAGGGCGACGCGCTGGTGACGTTCACCATCCCCGGTAAAATTCAGCTCGGCTCGGACACCACCGCGCACATCCGCACGGGCACCCTGCTTGGCGAACGGGTGCTGACCCTGGAGTCAGCGGGCGGCGGGACGCTGCGTCCATCCGCTGTCATCCCGGTCTCGCGCACGTCGTCGCCCTACTCGCTGACCGAGGCGGTCAGCGACCTCACGACCAACACCGCCGGCACCGACACCGACACGCTCAACCAGTCGCTGGACACGCTGTCGGCGACCCTGGACCAGATCGCACCGCAACTCGGGTCGACCTTCGAGGGGCTGACGCGGTTGTCGCAATCGCTCAACAGCCGCAACAAGACGCTGGCCGAGCTTCTCAAGAGCACCGGCAACGTCGCCGGGATCCTCAGCGAACGCAGCCAACAGGTCGACACGTTGATCCTGGACGCCAACGATCTCCTCGAGGTACTCGTGGCGCGGCGCCAGGCGATCGTCGACCTGCTGGCCAACACCTCGGCCGTGGCCAAGCAGCTGTCCGGCCTGGTCCACGACAACGAGAAGGACCTGGCGCCGGTGCTGGACAGGTTGAACTCGGTGCTCGCGATGCTGCAGAAGAATCGCGACAACATCGCCAAAGCGCTGCCGGGTTTGGCGAAATACGAAATTACCACCGGCGAAATCGTCGCCAATGGGCCGTACTACAACGCGTTTGTCGGCAATCTCTTCCAGCTTCAAATTCTGCAGCCCTTCCTGGACTACATATTCGGGTTCAGGCGCGGCGTGAACATCGGGCAACCGCCGGACAACGCCGGGCCACGCGCGGAGCTCCCCTTCCCGCCCAACGCGATTCCGCAACCCAACGAGCGGTGGGGCCAGTGATGAGCCGGAACCGACTTCTCGCGGGCATAGCCGTCGTGCTGGTCGGGCTTATCTTTGCGGCGGCATTCGTCGTGGTCCGGCATACGCTGTTGAAGCCCAAGACGATCACCGCCTACTTCACCTCGGCCACCGCGATCTACCCCAGCGACGACGTGCGGGTCTCCGGTGTCAAGGTCGGCAGCATCAAGTCCATCCAGGCCGACGGTACCCAGGCCAAGATGATCATGAACGTCGGCCGGGACGTGCCCATCCCGGCCGACGCGAAGGCGGTGATCGTCGCCCAGAACCTCGTCGCGGCGCGCTACGTCGCGCTGGCACCGGCGTACCGGACCGCCGGTCCGACGATGCCCGACAATGCGGTGATCCCGACCGACCGGACCGCGGTACCGGTCGAATGGGACGAAGTCAAGGCTCAACTGATGCGGTTGGCAACGGAGTTGGGGCCGAACAGCCGGGTGTCCACCCCCTCGGTGGCAAGGTTCATCGACAGTGCCGCCGACGCGCTGGCCGGTAACGGCGACAAGCTGCGGCAGACGCTGGCTCAACTGTCCGGGGTCGGGCGGATCCTCGCCGACGGCAGCGGCAACATCGTCGACATCATCAAGGGTCTGCAAACCTTCGTCACCGCCCTTCGCGACAGCAACACCCAGATCGAGCAGTTCCAGGACCGGCTGGCGACGCTGACCAGCGTGCTCAACGACAGCCGATCCGACCTGGACGCGGCGCTGACCAACTTGTCGACAGCCGTCGGTGAGGTCCAGCGCTTCATTGCCGAGACTCGCGACAAGGCCAGCGAGCAGGTTCTGCGGTTGGCCGACGTCACCCAGAACCTCGTCGATCACCGAAAGGACCTCGAGCAGCTTTTGCACGCTGCGCCGACTGGGATCGGAAATTTCTTAGCCGATTACAACCCCAACACCGGCAGTGTCATCGGATCGTTTGTCTTGGGTAACCTCTCGAATCCCGTGAACGCCATTTGCACCATGATCGGCGGCATCGAAAACACCACCGCGCCCGAGACCGCGAAGCTGTGCGCGGATTACCTCGGCCCCGCACTGCGGTTGCTCAACTTCAACTACCTGCCAATCCCGTTCACCCCATACCTGATGCCCGCTGAGAACAACCTCATCTACAGCGAGCCGGGCCTGGCGCCCGGGGGCGCCGGCGCCAAGCCGGGGCCCCCGGAGACGCCGCCGGCGGTGTCGGCTTACACCGGGCTCAACGGCGATGTGCCGCCGCCTCCCGGCTACGGCAATGCGGGCCTGCCTGCCATGCCCCCCGGCATTTATTCACCTTTGCCGGCGGCACCGTCGCCTGCGCTGTACCCGGGATCCACACTTCCGGGACCACCGGTCGTCGGGCCGCAGCCACCCGAAAACCTGCCGGACATGCTGCTGGGGAAGCCGCCGCCACCAGCTGCCACGGGCCAGCCGGCGCCGCCTTCTGGTCCTGACGGTGGGACGGCTGCACCTGCCGACACACAAACCCCACCGCTGCCTGCCGAAAGGAGACCATCGCCATGAGCGGGCAGGGTTCGGTACCGCGACTGCTGCTAGTGAGCAGTTGCGCCATGCTCACTGCCACCGGATGCGCGTTTCAGGGCTTGAATTCGCTGCCGCTGCCCGGCGCGGTGGGACGGGGTCCGGGAGCCAACATCTACCACGTCGAGATCGCCAATGTCGGCACGCTGGAATCTAATTCGCCGGTCATGATCAACGACGTGGTGGTCGGCAGCATCAGCAAGATGACGGTGCAAAACTGGCACGCCGACGTCGAGATCTCGGTGAAGCCCGGTACGGTCGTGCCCGCCAACGCGGTCGCCAATGTCGGGCAAACCAGCCTGCTGGGGTCGATGCACGTCGAGCTCAATCCGCCGCTCGGCCAGCCGGCCGCCGGACCGCTCGCGCCGGGCGCCACCATCCCGCTGAACCGCTCATCGACTTATCCGTCGACCGAGCAAACCCTTTCGTCGCTGTCGGCGGTCATCAACGGCGGGGGACTGGGGCAGCTCGGCGACATCATCCACAACACCAACGTCGTGCTGTCGGGGCATGAAAACCAGATCCGCGATCTGCTCACCCGGCTGGACGACTTCGTCGGCACGCTCGACGACCAGCGCGACAACCTCATCGCGTCCATCCAGCAACTGAACCGACTCGCCGGCACATTCGCCGGACAACGCGACGTCATCACCGCTGCCCTGAACAAGATTCCGCCCGCACTGGACGTGCTGATCCGGGAGCGGCCGCACATCACAGAGGCACTGACCAAGCTCGGGGTCTTCAGCGACACCGCTACCCGGCTCATCAACGACTCGAAGGCCGACCTGGTGAAAAACCTGCAAAACCTCGAGCCGACGTTTAGCGCGCTGGCCGACATCGGCCCGGGCATCGACGACGCCCTTCAGTACGCGACGGTGTTCCCCTTCGGCCAGAACGTCATCGACCGGGGCGTGCGGGGCGACTTCATGAACCTGTTCGCGATTGTCGATCTCACGGTCACCCGGCTGCGGCACGGACTTCTGCTGGGCACCCGCTGGGGTACGGACGGCGCTGAGCTGGTGCCGGCGCCAGGGGACGCGGGTTACGACGCCTATTACCGGGCCAATCCCGGCAATGAACTGAGAGCGATCCCGCCGGAAGGCGCCGGTCCCCCGCCGCCGATGGGCACCGGGGGTCTGGCGAGACCGCCCTGGGCTGTGCCACCACCGCCGCAACCTGCCGGTCTGCCCCCGACGGCGCCCTGGGGTCAGCCAGCACCGCCGCCATACTGGGACCAGGTTGCGGCGGTGAACTTCCCGCCGAAAGATGAGGGCGGCTGATGCTGACGCGGTTTGTCCGAATCCAGTTGACGATCTTCACGCTCGCGTCGATCGTCGGCGTACTCGTGATGGTCTTCGCCTACATCCAGGCACCCACCCTGCTGGGCATCGGGCGCATCACCGTCACCCTGGAACTGCCGGCCACCGGCGGGCTGTACCGGTTTTCCAACGTCACCTACCGCGGCGTGCAGATCGGCAAGGTCACCGCGGTCAGCTTGACCGATACCGGCGCCAAAGCGACGCTGTCCCTTGGCGCGTCACCGAAGGTTCCGGCCGACCTGCAGGCGGACGTGCGCAGCATCTCGGCGGTGGGTGAGCAGTACGTGGACCTGCGGCCGCGCACCAACTCGGGACCCTACCTGCGCGACGGCTCGGTGATCGCGCTGCGCGACACCACGATCCCGCAAGAGGTTGGCCCGATGCTCGACCAGGTCAGCGCCTTGGTCAGCAGCATCCCGAAAGGCAAGCTGCGCGGGCTGCTCGACGAGTCGTTCAAGGGGCTCAACGGCGCCGGCTACGACCTGGGCTCGCTGTTCGACTCCTCGGCAACGGTGTCCCACGACATCAACGGCGTCGCCGACCGCGCCAACACCCTGTTCACCGACACCGCGCCGCTGCTGGATTCGCAGGCCGACACCGCCGACGCGATCAGAACATGGGCGCACAGCCTCGCCGGAGTGACCGGACAGATCGTGACCGACGACCAGCCGGTGCGCACGATACTGCAGAAGGGCCCGGGGGCCGCCAACGAGGCATCGCGTCTGCTCGCTCAGGTCAAGTTCACGCTGCCGGTGTTGCTGGCCAATCTCACGACCATCGGCCAGGTCGCCGTGACCTACCGCCCGGCACTGGAGGAACTCCTGGTCCTGCTCCCGCCGGCCGTCGGCATCATCCAGACGTCTGCCCCCACCAACAACCCGACCGGCATGCCGCTGGGCGACTTCCTCGTCACCCAGAGCGACCCGCCGGCGTGCACGGTCGGGTTCCTGCCGCAAAACCAATGGCGATCCCCGGCTGACACCAGCGAGATCGACACCCCCGATGGGCTGTACTGCAAACTGCCGCAGGATTCACCGATCGCGGTTCGCGGTGCCCGCAACATCCCCTGCCTCGGGCACCCAGGAAAGCGCGCGCCGACGGTCGAAATCTGTGACAGCGACATGCCCTTCGAACCGCTGGCCATGCGCGAACATGCGCTCGGTCCCTCCCCGCTGGACCCCAACCTGGCCTCGCAGGGCGTCCCACCCGATGACCGGATCAACTTCGGCGACCACGAATACGCCCCGCTGGAGGGAACGCCGATGGGACCACCTCCCGGGCCGGGAACGCCTCCGCCGCCGGGAACGCCTCCGCCGCCGGGAACGCCGGGTAGCGCCGAAAGCCCAGCACCGCCGCGCAGCGCGGATGGCGCCGCGAATCCACCGCCAGCACCGCCCTTATACGTAACCCCGCCGCGCGACACGGGAAGCGGCACGCCCGCGGCGCCAAGTTCGTTTTCCACCAATGGATCTGGACCTACCCCGTCGGTCGGCTTTGCGCAATACGATCCCCACACCGGCCGGTATGTCAGTCCCGACGGCCACCTCTATCAACAGTCGGATCTGGTTGCACCGGGGTCACCCAAGAGCTGGAAAGACCTGGTCTTGACGTCGCAAACCTAGCGGATGAAGGAGCGCAAAATGCTGGTGGTTCGCGCGATGGTCGGCGCAACGCTGGTGGCGGGCGCCGCAACAATGCTCAGTTTCGATGCCGCCCCGGCCGGCGCTACCGTGTGCGACCCACCCATCAACGGGACCTTCACGGCCACTTCGGACGGCCAGTGGGCCCAGACGAGAGACGTCTACCACGACGAGGCAACGGTCACGAGCACGTGGAACGTCAGCACGTCGTGCACCGACGCCATGGACTGCACCGGCCGGGTCACCAGCTCCCAAGGGTGGAGCGCACCCACCCGCTGCGACGACGGGCTATGGTTTGTCAAGCGCCAGGTGGACAACTGGGAGCCGTGCTGGGACGGCACCGCGGCCCCCGGGCAACAAACATACGCCTTCAACCCCGACATCACCGACCCGGCCAACTTCGTCGGCTGGGACAAGACCGTCGGGCCCAGCGGCGCCTGCGGCAAGAATCAATGGCTCACCATCAACATGCCATTCAAGCTGACGAAGAGCGGGTGATCGCCGCGCGCTGCGGCAGTGCGGTGCAGTCCTGATCGCTGCACGGCGCGTTCGAGCACACCAGAATCAGCTGATCAACGCATGAAGTCGACATTCGACATCTTCGGCCGCCCACCGACCCTGTCGAGGGTGACCGTCATCCGCCAGGTCGCGGGTTGGTCGTGAGGATCCTGCGCGTTGTGCCGTTCCGTTCTCGCGGCGACGAGCACGACCGCCGAATCGCGGCTCATCGACTCGACCGCGGCGGCGGTCACCGTGACCTTCGTGACGACCTTGTCGTCCCGGATCGCCTTGATCATCTGCGGTCCGCTGTCTTGGTACCCCTTCTTCAACTGGCCGGTGGAGTCGTCGATCACGCGCTGCACGCCCTGATCGGCGGTGGTGAAATCGATCGACATCATGTCGATGACCCCCCGGCGCGCGGCCGCGGCGAACTCCGCCGTGCGCTGCCGGTCCTGCACGGCGACGCGGTGGTGCCACCACATGAAACCCATGGCCCCGAACAGGGCGGCGACGAGCACAATCGCGGCGCCGAACGCGACCGGTTTGCATCCCGGGCGGGGCAGCCTCCGGGGGCGGCGCAGCCTGCGGCGGCGGGGCGCGGCCGGGGTGGGCTCGGCGCAGTCGCCTGTCGCCTGCTCGGCCTGCCTGCGGAGTTCGACCGCGCGCGCCCGGGCCGCCTCCGCAACGGCTTCCGCACGGGCGACCGCCGACTCGGCGTCAGCCAGTGACCCCGGTTCGCCCGCAGCAGCGGATGTCCGCGACGGCATGAACCCTCCTCGTTACATTCCCTCTTCTCCAAAATGGAGAATTTCCTTCTCGCCTGTGCCACAGTATCGGGGTGCGATTCACCACGGTAGTCGCTGCCGCGGTGCTGACCGCGTGGGTAGCAACCGCACCGCCCGCCGTCGCCGGTCCGACCGTCTGCGACTACCCCAGTTGCACACCGGGCATCGTCGGAGGCGTCGTCCTCGGCGCGCCGTGCGACAGCACCACCTACTACGTGTTCGGGGTGACGTCGTGGGGACGGCTGGTGTTCTGCGGCTCGCCGAGGAGATACGACCCGCGGTGGTTCCGGTCGCCTCCGATGGCCGGCGTCAAAGAGGAGAACTCCACCTGTGTGGGGTACGAGAACGATGTGGCCCAGGCGCCGGACGGCCTGTTCCTCAGTTGTCTGGGCGCGAACGGCCAGACCCAGTGGGTGCGGGGGGACACGTAAAAGTCATCCGTTCGGGGTGAACTTGATGTGCAGGTTCGTCAGCCCGCGCAGGATGAACGTCGGCTCGTAGGCGTAGTGGCGGTCGCCGGCGGGGCCGTGCTCGGCCTCGTCGATCGTGATGTCGGCCAACCGATCCAAGAGCCGCTCCAGCGACACCCGGCCCTCCACCCGCGCGAGCGGCGCGCCGGGGCAGGAGTGGACGCCCCGGCTGAACGCGATGTGCTCGCGGACGTTTTTGCGATCGAGCCGGAACTCGTGGGGATCGTCGAATCGACGGGGATCGCGGTTGACCGCACCCGGACTCACCATCACCGTGGTCCCCGCGGGTGCGTCGATCTCGCCGACTCTGGTGGACTTGCGCACCAGCCGAAAGACGCTCTTGACCGGACTCTCCATGCGCAGGCATTCCTCGATGAAGGTCGGGATGCGGCTACGGTCGGCGCGCAGGTCCCGCTGAAGATCGGGCCGGTCGCCGAGCAGCCGCAACGCCGCGCTGAGCAGCTTCGCGGTCGTTTCCTGTCCGGCGCCGAACAAGAAGGTGGCGGTCCGGACAACCTCGAACACCTCGGGGGTCGAGCCGTCCGGATACTTCGCCGTCGCGAGCGCGGTGAGGACGTCGTCGCGCGGCGCGCGCCGCCTGTCCTCGATGTAGGAGCTGAACTTCTCGTCGGCCCACTCCAACGGGTTGGCGGCGATCGGCTCGTGGTCGAGCGCGCCGATCCGTGAGCCCGGCCGCGCGGCCCCGAAGGCTTCACGGAACTCCTCGTGGTCCTGCTCCGGGACACCGAGCAGGTCGGCGACCACCAGCAATGAAAAGGGCCTCGCGTACGCGGCCAGGAATTCGCACTCCCCGTCGGCGATGAACTCGTCGATGTGGCGGTCGGCTAGCCGCCACATGAAGTCCTCGTTCTCCTTCAGCCGCTTCGGTGTCAACAGCCGGCTCAGCAGCGATCGTGCCCGGGTGTGGCCGGGCGGATCCATGGTGACCATATGCTCGTACATCGGGATCTCGGTGCGGTGCTGCTCGATCTCCGCGCAGATGTCGTCACCCTCGGGCACGAACGGCATCGGCGTGAACGGGCCGGCGACCGCGATGCACGACGAGAACGACTCGGTGTCCTTATAGACCGCGTTCGCCTCGTCCCAGCCGGTGACGGCCACCACGCCGTGGTGTGGCTCCCTCACCACCGGACACTGGCTGCGGAGGTGGTCGAAGTAGGGGTAGGGGTCAGACACGAGCGACTGGTCGGTGAAGTAGTCGACCGAGTCGGAGTTGCTCATTGTTTTCGTTGCCTCCCGAGCCGGCGAACCGTGGTCACATGCTGTGCACCTGCTTAGCATGGTGGTAGATCGCGGTCAAGGTCACGCCCGTCTGCCGACGCTACGATCGGCGTGTCAGGCAGGCGGACATCGAGAATGCGGAGTGACGACATGGCATCGGCGCGAAGGATCGGGGCGCCCGACGCGAAGAATCGCGGCGTGCTGCTCGACGCGGCCGAGCAGTTGATGCTCGAAGAAGGTTATGCCGCGGTGACATCGCGCCGGGTCGCGGAGAAGGGCGGCCTCAAACCTCAGCTGGTGCACTACTACTTCCGCACGATGGACGAGTTGTTCTTGGCCGTCTTCCGGCGCCGCGCCGAACAAGGGCTCAAGTACCAATCGGAAATCCTGAGTTCTCCGCAACCGCTTTGGGCACTCTGGAAGTTTCATACCGAGTCGCCGGACACCGCGCTGACGATGGAGTTCGCCGCGCTCGCCAACCACCGCAAGGAATTGCGCGCCGAGATCGCCTACTACGCGGAACGGTTCCGCGATGAGCAGAGCAAGGCGGTGACGGGCGCTCTGCAACGCTACGGCATCGCCCCGGACGAAGTGCCGCCCCTGGTCGCGATCGTGCTCGTCATGGGCGTTTCGCAGCTGCTGGTGATGGAGGAGGCGCTGGGCATGTCGGCGGGTCACGCCGAAACCGTCGAGGTTGTGGAGAGCTACCTCCGCCGGTTGGAGGGCGAGCCCTCCGTCTCACCATTGATGTAGCGAGCAGAGTACGCCCTTGGGGCTGTCCTTCCTTGCGACGACCGCTCCATCCACCGAGAGCTGGCAGTGGAAATTTGGCGTCCCCGGTTCGGTTCCGGTGCTGGCCGTGACCAATGCCCACTGGTTGGGGTCCGCCAACATGAGGTCGTAGGTCCACGGCTTCCCCGGTCCGATATCGGCCTGGATGTTCGGCACGAATTGGTAGGGGTTGTGGCTGTAGTCGGCGAAGTTCGGCGGCTCCTGATCCAGGTAATAGATATCCGCGTAGATCGGATTGTCCGCCGTGACGGTGTACCTGACGTTGTGGAGAACATCGTCAGCGCGTGACGGGACAGGCGACACCAGGGAGCCGGCCGTTGCCAGCAACGTCGCGGCCGCAGCGCTCAGAAGGGTCTTGTTCGTGGTTCTCACGTCGCTCCTTCGGCTCCTTCGTGCGGACTGCGACCGCGGTTCATCACCGTGTCTGCGGCTTCCCAGTGTGCGTCCGCAACCCATAGACGCGCAAAGGCCGCGACCGCTTCATGGGCGGAGATCCCAACGATGACGCGCTTGATCTCGGCGGCCGGGCGATTAGCCAGCGATCTGGCCAGAGTCCGCCAACCGTCGTCGAACGACGACCGGGGCAACACCTTGTCCACCAACCCGATGCGTTCGGCTTCGGTAGCGTCGAGCACGGTTCCGGTGCCGGCGAGCAGCAGCGCCCTGCTCTTCCCGACCAGCGCGGCGAGTCGTTCGGCGCCGCCCCAGGCCGGCATGATCTGCAGCGACACCTGGTTGAAGGCGATCTTGATGTCGTCGGCGGCCACCCGGATGTCCGCGGCCACCGCCACCTCGGCGCCACCACCGAACGCGTGTCCGTTCAGGGCGGCTATCACGGGGGCGGGGAAGTCCGCGAGCCGGTCGCAGATCGACCGCATCCGCCACGCCATCGCGGACGCTTCTTCCTCGGTCCTGATTGCGCTCAGTTCCTTGAGATCCCCGCCGGAGACGAACGCCCGGTCGCCGGCGCCCGTGATGACCAGGGCGCGGGCGCCGTCCGCCGCATCGAGTGCCTTCTGAAGCTGCGCCATCGTCTCGAGCCCGATGGCGTTGCGGGCATGCGGGCGATCAATGGTGAGCACCGCCAAGCCCTGGTCGAGCTCCAAGTCCACCATCCGGCGCCCGTTCTCCGAAGCGATATTGGCATTCTCTTGTCGGGAGAATAGCATCACCGACGTCATGACAGATGCCCGTCGGAGTCTTCCCGTGCGATCCATTCCTGTGGAGCTGGCCAAGCGCTACGAGGACGAAGGCTGGTGGACTTCGGAGACCATCGGGGGATTGCTGGCCCACGGCCTCGCGGGCGCCCCCGACGCGCTCTTCCGGGTGCACTCGACAGTACGGCCATGGTCGGGAACGTTTCGTGACGTCGACCGTGTCGCGCGCAGGCTGGCGGAAGGACTGCGCGGGCGGGGCGTCGGACCGGGTGACGTGGTGGCGTTCCAGTTGCCCAATTGGATGGAAGCCGCCGCCACGTTCTGGGCCGCGGCGTTCCTGGGCGCGGTCATTGTGCCGATCGTTCACTTCTACGGCCGAAGGGAGGTCGGCCACATTCTGGCCACCGCCCAGCCCGACGTCTTCATCACCACCGAGCGGTTCGGGCGCATGTCCTACCACGAGGATCTCTGCGCCAACGTGGCGACCGTCGGTCTGGTGGGCCGCGACTTCGAGGACCTGCTCGACGACGAACCGATGGCAGGCACGATCGGCACCGACCCCGCGCGCCCGGCACTGATCGCGTTCACGTCCGGCACCACCCGCGACCCCAAAGGCGTGGTTCACAGTCACCAGACGCTCGGCTGCGAAACCCGCCAACTGCTGGCGAACTACCCTCCGGATCGCGGCAGGCAGCTGACCGCCACGCCGGTCGGGCATTTCATCGGCATGCTCAGCGCGTTTTTGATCCCCGTCCTCGAGGGGGCGCCCATCGATCTGTGCGACGTATGGGAGCCCGGTCACGTGCTCGCGCTGATGAAATCCGACGGTGTGTCGATCGGCGGTGGGCCGCCCTACTTCGTCACCAGCCTGCTCGACCATCCCAACTTCACCGACGAGCATCTGCGCCGGATCAAGACGGTGGGCCTCGGCGGCGCGACGGTCCCTGTCGCGGTCACCCGGCGACTCGCCGAGATGGGCATCCTCGTGTTCCGCTCCTATGGCAGCACCGAACACCCCTCGATCACCGGTTCGCGGCCCACTGCCCCGGTGGAAAAGCGGCTGCTCACCGACGGGAACCCGCGCCCGGGAGTGGAGATTCGGTTGGCCGGCGACGGGGAGATCCTCAGCCGCGGCCCCGATCTGTGCCTCGGCTACACGGACCCGCACCTGACCGCTCGCGCCTTCGACGACGAGGGCTGGTACCACACCGGCGATGTCGGCGTCCTCGACGACGACGGCTATCTGACCATCACCGACCGCAAGGCAGACATCATCATCCGCGGCGGCGAGAACATCAGCGCGCTCGAGGTCGAAGAGGCGCTGCTCGCAATGCCCGCGGTGGCTGAGTCGGTGGTGGTCGCCGCTCCCGATGATCGCCTCGGAGAGCACGTGGCCGCGGTCCTGCGCCTGAAACCCGGGCACGCCATGCCGACGATGGACGAGGTGCGCCACCATTTCGCGCGGGCCGGGGTGGCGCGGCAGAAATGGCCCGAAGAGCTGCACGAGGTCGCCGAATATCCGCGCACCGCGAGCGGCAAGGTGCAGAAATTCGCGGTGCGCAACGATATTGCTGCTTGCTGTAAGCGAGAATAGTATTCTCTTGATTCGCAAAGGAGTGTTTCATGCCGGTACCTGAACTGCCATATCCGCTGTTCGACGCGGATAACCACCTGTACGAGACCCAGGAGTCGCTGACCAAGTATCTGCCGAAGCTGTACAAGGATGTGATCCAGTACGTGCAGGTGAACGGCCGCACGAAGATAGCTATTCGCGGCCAGATCAGCGATTACATTCCCAATCCCACCTTCGAGGTGGTCGCCCGGCCGGGCGCGATGGAGGAGTACTTCAAGCACGGCAACCCCGAGGGCAAGAGCCGCCGGGAGATCTTCGGCGAGCCGATGCGGGCCCTTCCGGCGTTCCGCGAACCCGGGCCCCGCCTCGAGCTGATGAACGAGTTGGGTGTCGACCGCTCGCTGATGTTCCCGACGCTGGCCAGCCTCGTCGAGGAGCGGATGCGCGATGATCCCGCGCTGATCCACGTGGTCGTGCACGCGCTGAACCAGTGGCTCGACGAGGTGTGGGGGTTCAACTACCAGAACCGCATCTTCACCGTCCCGGTGGTGAGCCTGCCGATCGTGGAGAAGGCGATCGAGGAGCTGGACTGGGTGGTGGAGCGCGGCGCTCGGGCGATCCTCGTTCGGCCTGCTCCCGTTCCGGGATACCGCGGTCCGCGGTCGTTCGCGTTGCCGGAGTTCGATCCGTTCTGGCAGCGCGTCGTCGAGCATGACGTCCTCGTCGCCATGCATTCATCGGACAGCGGCTATGCCCGGTACACCAGCGAATGGGACGGCGCCGATCGGGAGATGCTCCCGTTCCAGACCAACACCTTCCACATGATCAACGAGTGGCGCCCGGTTCAGGACGCGGTGGCCTCGTGGGTCTGCCACGGCGGCCTGTTCCGCAACCCCGCCCTGAAGGTCGCGGTGATCGAGAACGGTGCGAGCTGGTTGGCGCCGCTGTTGGAGCGTCTGGCCGACACGTACAAGAAGGCACCGGAAGGCTTCCCGGGTGACCCGGTGGAGGAGATCAGGAACCGGATCCATGTCAGCCCTTTCTACGAGGAGGGCGTGACGGATTTGATCGACCTCATCGGCGTCGACCGCGTGCTGTTCGGATCGGACTACCCGCATCCCGAAGGCTTGGCCGAGCCCCGTCATTTCGCGGATGCGCTCGGACACCTCGGCGAGGGTGATCAGGCGAAGATCATGGGCGGTAACCTGTCGCGGTTAGTGTCGGTATGAGCTGGAGGACCATCCCCGAGATGGTCCTGAGCGCCGGTGAACGCTTCGGTGCCGCCGAGGCGATCGTCGACGGGCAGCGCCGGCTCACCTTCACCGAGCTGACCGATCGCGTCCGCCGTGCCGCGGGCGCCTTTGCGTCAGCAGGGATCGACAAGGGCGACCGGGTCGGGATCTGGGCGCCCAACTCGGCCGACTGGGTGATCGCGGCGTTCGGACTGCTGACCGCCGGCGGCGTGGTCGTGCCGGTCAACACCCGCTTCAAGACGCACGAGGCCGGCGACATCATCCGCCGCAGCGGGGCGAAGGCCGTGCTGGTCGACAAGGGTTTCCTGGGACAGGAATTCACCGTTCCTGCCGGCATTCCCGCGATTGACGTGAAGTCCGACTTCCTGGACAGCGGCCAGCCGTTCGAGCGCGAGGTGCGCGGCTCGGACATCGCGGACATCATCTACACCTCCGGCACGACGGGACGGCCCAAGGGCGTGATGATGAATCACGCCCAGAACCTGCGGTCCTACGCGGAGTGGTGCGACCTCGCCGACCTGCGGGAAGGCGACCGCTACCTGGCGGTGAACCCGTTCTTCCACACCTTCGGATACAAGGCGGGCTGTATCGCATCGTTGATCCGCGGAGCCACGATAATTCCGGTACCCGTGTTCAGTGCCGACCGCGTGCTGGACCTCATTGAACGCGAACGGATTACGATGCTGCCCGGGCCGCCCACGCTGTACCATTCGCTGCTGTCAGCGCCCGGTGCGCGGGAACTGTCGTCGCTGCGGGCCGCGGTCACCGGCGCCGCCGACATTCCCGTCGAACTCATCCGCCGGGTCCGGACCGAACTGCCGTTCCAGTCGATCATGACCGGCTACGGGCTGACCGAAGCCGGCACGGTGACCGCGTCACGCCGCGGCGATTCCTTCGAGGACATCGCGACGACGGCAGGCACCCCGTGCGACGGCATCGAGGTGGCAATCGGCGACGACGGCGAGGTCCTGGTGCGCGGTTACAGCGTAATGAAGGGTTATCTCGACGATCCGGAGGCCACCGCTGCAGCGATCGACGAACAGGGCTGGCTGCACACCGGAGACCTCGGAACTCTCGACAATGCGAACCGGCTACGGATCGCCGGCCGCAAGAAGGACATGTTCATTGTCGGCGGCTTCAACGCCTACCCGGCCGAGATCGAGGGCTTCCTGCTCGAGCATCCCGCTGTCGCGCAGGCAGCGGTGATCGGAGTGCCCGATGAGCGGCTCGGCCAGGTGGGCAAGGCGTTCGCGGTGCCGAAGAGCTCGGTCACCGCCGAGGATCTGATCGACTGGTGCCGAAACCGGATGGCGGGCTTCAAGGTTCCGCGGTTTGTGGAATTCCTCGATGAACTACCGCTGAACGCGACCGGCAAGGTGATGAAAGATCAGCTGCGCTAGGCGATCTCGCCGCCGACGACGGTCGCGCTGACCATGCGGCAGTCAAGCTCAGCCAGCACCTCCGCCGGCGGTGCGCTCAGCACGCACAGGTTGCCCGGCTGTCCGGCTTCGATCGACCGCGATTCGGCCGGCCGGTCAGGATGGCCGAGGAACATCGTCAACGCCGTGACCGGCGAGACACCTTCGCCGGCGCCCAGGGTGGCCCCGCCGACAGTCGTCCGGTGCACGGCGGCGCGCATCGCCGCCCACGGATCACCGTTGCCGAACGGCATGTCGGTGGACATCGCCACATTGACCTTGTGGCGCAGCAGGGACCGCACCCGCCACAGCTGATGCCGCGCTTCACCGGGGATCTCTGCGATATACCCGTCACCGCGTTCGGCGACGAAGTTCGGCTGAGTCACCACCGTGACACCCAGCTCGCGGAGGTCCTCGAGGCAGTCGTCGGGAACCATCGCGGCATGCTCGACCCGGTCAAGCGGGTGTACCCCCGCCGCCCGAAGCGCCGCGATGGTGATCACCAGTTGACTGTCGGTCACGCAGTGCACCGCCACCGCCCGGCCGCGCGAATGACAGTGGCGTGCTGTGGTTGCCAGGTGCTCGAGGTCGAGTGCGTCGTCGTCAAGGACGATCTTGACCGGCCCGATCGTGACGCCGGGTATTTCGGTCACGCCCGGGTCGGCCATGCAGTGCAGCCGCTGCCGCAGATCACCGGATCGGCAAGCCGATGCCAGAGATTCGACGTCGTGGAGGTTCTTGCCCGGAGTGGCGTCGGTGACACCGGTGACACCGAATCTGATTAGCCGCTGCGATACCCGGCGCAGTGACTGTTCACGTCGCGGCGGTATCCGGGCCCACTCTGGGTTGGTCCGGAACAACCGGCCGTCGCGATGATCGGCCATGCCGATGCGCCCCAGAGCGGCGGAGTTGAAAATCCACAGCGCTCCGCTGCGGTGCTGCACCCGCACGGGCCGCGCCGGCGAGATCGCATCCAGCAATGCCCGATCGAGGGGGCCGGCGACGGACTCGTGGTAGCCGATCGCGCGGATCCAGCCGTCGCCGCCCGGTTCGGCGTCCGACAGCGCACGGACCACATCGTCGCGGTTGTGCACGTGTGGCGGGCCGACAGGCACCGAGTCCAGCGCCGCGGCGGCTGAGCGCAGATGCACGTGATGGTCGTGCAGACCGGGGATGACCGTGCCGTGTGCGGCGTCGAGAACATCCTCGCCCGGCTGTGCGGCCAGTGTGTCGGCGACCGCGGTGACGAACCGCCCCAATCGGATGTCGACCACCGCGCCGCTGAGCAGCGTCGCCCGCTGAATCAGCATCGGGTGGCCAGTCGGCCGGCGACGATGCGGCGAACCGCCTCATTATCCGCTCCCAGGTCCGGCGCGGCGCTGCCAGGTGGTGGCCGACGCGGCGGCAGCGCGTCGTAACCCGACTGCGACGGGCTGGTCGGCAGTGCGGCGTAGGTGGCCGCGACCGCGGCCATCGAAAACTCGATCAGCTCACCACCGCCGCGGGAGAGTGAATCCACCGCTGCGAGCGCTGCTTCCAACCCGGTCAGGGGATCGGCGATCGCGTCACCGCAGAACACCGGGTCGCCGACTTCGCCGCCAACCAGCCCGCCGGATACTGCGGCGTCGTCGCCGAATGCCACCAGATGGCCGTGCCCGGGATCGACGCCGTGGCCGGTGATGCGCACCCACACCCGTCCGGGCCGGGCAGGGATGTCGCAAGGGCCGAGGCCGCGGCGGGCCAGTGCCGCCGGGCGCGAGCCCTCGATCACCACATCAGCGGCCGCGAGCAGGTCGTGAATCGCGCCGATGTCGCGATGGAAATCGACTGCATACGAGAGTTTTTCAGAGTTGACCCAGTCGAAGAACGCTCTCGACCCCAGGCGGGTGCCGTCCGGGCGGCGGGTGCTTTCTACTTTGACGACCTCGGCTCCGGCCTGTGCGAGCAGTCTCCCGCACAGCGGGCCGGCCCACATCGAGCTGAGGTCGGCGACAATCGCGCCCGACAGGTTGCGGGCAGCGGCCCCCGTGGCGATTTTACGGATGAGCGCTGGCGCGGGCGCCGTCTCACCCAAGGTCGCGGCGGGGATATCGAGCAGCCGGGCCCGGTCGGTCACTTCGGCGGCCGGGCGCCGGGCAGCCCACTCCGCCACAGCCGACCAGGGGTCGCCGTTCACGTCGCGGGTTTCGGCGTCGGTTTCGAGCAGCGCGGGAACGGCGTCGATATCCTCGGCGCGCGACAAGGTGACCGCACACCATCCATCAGTGGTGGCCAGCAGCCGCGACGCCCTTCCGGCAGACACGCGTCCGCCCCTTGTCAGGTGCAGAAGCGCGGCACGCCCGCCGAGCATGGTGGGCACATCCACGGCGACGCCGGCGGTGGCCAGTCGGTGGGCAACGGATTGCGCCCGGCTCAAGATGCCGGCGCGGGCGAAGTCAGGCTGACCACCGGGCCGGCCGGTCAACCAGGCCAGCCCGCTGTCACCCCACCTCGACGCAACCATGCTCACCATCGAATTGTCCCGTCCGGAACGCCGGTTGACACTAGCCCCAGACCTCGTCGATCAGGCCCCACCGAAGCGCGGTTGGCGCGTCGACCGGGTGTCCGGACAGCACCAGATACGCGGTGCGCCAGCGCCCGATGCGGCGGGTGACGCTGACCGTGCCGCCAGCGCCGGGAATCAGACCGATGCTCAGCTCCGGCAGGCCGAGCACGGCATGTGGATCTGCCCGGACCCATCCGCAGTAAGCCGCCATCTCCAGGCCGCTGCCGAGCACCTGGCCATGTACCTCCGCACGGCAATGTCGGCCGAGCCGTTGTGTCAATTGGTCGATCGACAGGGCCGGGCTGTACCGGGTCCTGGCCAGATGAGCGGACGGGGGGTCCGCGAACGTTCCGAACTCGGCCAGATCGCCACCACTGCAGAAGGACGGACCTTCTCCGCTCAACACCACCTCGTCGATGGACGGATCCAGCCGCGCGACGGTGAGCGCTTCCAGAAGCGCGGCCCGCATCTCGGTGCTGAAAGCGTTGTGGCGCTGCGGCCGGTTGAAGCGGATGCGCAGGGTGCCGCCGCGACGCTCCGACACCACGGGAGCCGCCGTGCTCGGTGTGGACACCGGTCCACGTTCCGCGAGCCAGCGCGCAAATTCGGGGCCCGCCTGCAATGTCGAGTACGCCAGCGATTCGGTCATCACTCCAGTCAAAGCAGGGGCGTTCCGGTTGACCGATCTCAACACGTCGTCACAGACCGCCGCAGCCCGCGGCCAGCGCTGGTATCGCCTGCTCAACTCGACGAGCGTATCCGCGACGGAATCGACCGTCACGACGCGCGGATCGGCGTCCTTCTGCTCGGTCAGCGTGAACGTTGCCTGCTGCAGCCAGTATTCGGCGTAGGGGGCGGTCAGGTCGGGACCCGAAGCGACGACGACGCCGCGGGGACGCGGAGTGTCGGTGTCGTTGTCCGGTGGGTCGGACAGGCTCACGATCCGCATCACCGCTGAGCGATCCGGTGCGACGGCATTACGCGGAAACACCATTTCCGCACGTCAATTGTCTGTTTGTGCGCATGGATTCACGTTGGCCCGAGGCCCTCATATTCGAAGATGATAACGTCATTCTCATCAGCCAAGAGCCCGAGCGGAGGGAGCCGAATGCCGTCCGTTGATACGCCTGGTCAGCGCCCCGCGGGGTTCGTTGACACGCTCGCCGGCCTGCAGCGCGGACACGACGATTTCGCGGCGCAGCCGCGGGCACGGTATAGGCTGCGTCGATATCTCTGCAGCGCACGAGGTGGTGGTCACGTTGGTTCCATCCGGTACCGGATGTTGAGGCCCTGATGGCTGAAAGCAAGAATAACGGGACTTCCGCGAGCCCGAATCGGCCGAAGATTGCGACTGGCGGATTGAACAGTACCGCGACCGAGCACGCCGAAGAACGCTCCGCTGCCGACGTCGCCGCCCCGGGGGCCGCGGCAGAGGCGCTTGCCCTGGCGGAACAAGCCGACGCCGAAGCGGCCGAGGCGGAAGCGCTCGCAGCCGTGGCGCGTGCACGGGCAAGGGCTATCCGGCTGCGCCGGCAAGCCCAGGCCCGGACAACCGAGGCGCCCGATGAGAGCGATCAGTCGAAACCCGACAACGGCGGCGAGGATGAGACGGCGTCGGTGACCGCCACCGAGGTCCTGCCCGCGACATCACCCGACGAACAGAACGCCGATGCCGACCCCGAACCGCCCGCCGACGAAGCGCCACGGTGGTGGCGCCGCCGGCCCGATCGCCGGGTACGGGCCAGGGTCGCGCTGGGCATCACGTTCGTGCTGATCTGTGCCTTGTTGGCGGCGAGCGGATACCTGGTGTGGCATCATCGCAACGCGGTCGCCGAGCGTCACCGCACCGCGGAGTTCGCCGCAGCGGCCAGGCAAGGTGTGGTGAGCTTGATGACGATGGATTTCAACCACGCCAAAGACGATGTGCAGCGGGTGCTCGACAATTCGACCGGCCAGTTCAGGGACGATTTTCAAAGCCGTGCCGACGATTTCACCAAGGTCGTTCAGGAGTCCAAAGTCGTCACCAAGGCAACCGTGAACGCCACGGCTGTCCAATCCAAGGCTGACAGCAACTCGGCGGTCGTACTGGTCTCTGCGACATCGGAAGTCAGCAATGCAACCGGTGCGCAAAATCAACCGCGCGCATGGCGTCTCAGTGTGACCGTGACGAGAGATGGCGGGCAGATCAAGATGTCGAGGGTGGAGTTTGTGCCATGACCACACGGCAGGACGTGGATGACGTCGACGAGGTGACACCCGACCGTCCCGACGCCGAGGTCGCCGATGGCGGGCACACCCAGAAGCCGGCGGGCCCCGTTGGCCGTGCCCTGCATTGGTGCAAGACCAGATGGTTGCCGCTTCTGGCGGCGGTGCTACTGGTAGCCGCAGCGGCGTCGACCGCCGGCTTGTATTTCTACCAGTATCGGCCGGATCAGCAGACGGACTCCGCCGCCGCGCACACCGCGATTCATGCTGCGTCCGACGGGACGGTCGCGTTGTTGTCGTACTCCCCGGACAGTCTCGACCACGATTTCTCAGCCGCGAAGGCGCATCTGACCGGCGACTTCTTGTCGTACTACAACCAGTTCACCGAACAGATCGTAGCGCCGGCGGCAAAACAGAAGGGGGTGAAGACAACCGCTGCGGTGATTCAGTCGGCGGTGTCGGAGTTGCACCCGGACAGGGCGGTGGTACTGCTGTTCGTCAACCAGAGCACCACGAGCACCGACAAGCCGGATCCAGCACAGAGGTCCAGCAGTGTCCTGGTGACCTTGGCGAAAATCAACGGGGCCTGGCTCATCTCCAAGTTCGACCCGGTGTAAGCCGCGATGCAGCGTGAACATCTCGCTACTACTCGAGATGGTGGTCTGGAGCATCCCCGAGGTGCTGCGACCCGGTTCCGTTACGACACGAAGGGACAGTGATGATCAAGACGGGCACTCGCCTGCGCAGCCAGGTCTGTGACACGCAAGTCATCGTGGTGAGGGCTGCGGACTCCCTCGACGACCTCCGCGCCGGTGGCGTCCCGATGCTGGCGCTGGACGCCGAAAGTGCCGGCGGCGCCACACTGGATCCGGATTTCTCCGGCGGTAACGTGATGGGCAAACGCTACGTGGACGAATCAGGCGCCGAAGTTCTGGTGACCAAGGCCGGTGCCGGCACGCTGAGCGTGGGCGACGTGCCGTTGACGCTGAAGGAAGCCAAACCGCTGCCCGCCAGCGATTGACGTCGATGACCGACATCCGCTCCCGCACACTGATCCTCGCGTCGGACTACCGGGTGCCCGACCCTGAACGGGTCTGGCCGCTGCTGGAACGTCGACGGTCGGGTCTGGCCGGCATGGGGGCGCATCACGTGCTGGTGTACGCGTCGACGGCCGAGCCCGGGCGCGTGCTGGTCACGATGGGTATTCGCAACCCTGAACCGGTCGTTGATCTTCTGCGATCACGTGTGTTCTTCGACTGGTTCGACGCTGTCGGTGTCGAGGACATTCCGGCCGTTTTCGCCGGTGAAATGGTGGAAAAGCTCGATCTGACAACGTCATCGGAGACGGCCCCACCGGGAATTGTGGTGGCGGCGATGACATCGGTGCACGATGTGACCACCCTGATCGAGCAGGTTCACGGCACGCTCGACGAATTCAAGGCCCGCGGGACTCGAAAGATCTGGTTTTATCAGGCGTTTGACGATCCATGCGAAGTGTTGATTCTCCACGAGATCGACAGCGAAGAGAACGCGCGGCGATGGATTCAGAACCCGGATGTGGTCGCAGAATGGATGGTCGGGGCGGGCGTGGGCGCCTACCCGCCGCTGTTCGTCGGCGAGTTCGTGAACATGATGCGCATCGAAGAGAACCTGTAGAGCGGAACACGTCGATGTATGTGTGTCTGTGCAAGGGTGTGACCAACCAAGCAGTGGCTGACGCAATAGCGGCGGGCGCATCGACGACAAAGAAGGTCGCGAAGGCATGCGGCGCGGGCTCGGAGTGTGGTCGCTGCCGGCGTACGGTTCAAGCCATTATCAAAGCGATGGATCAGGCGTCCGAGGCCGAGGGATCGGGCAGCGCGAAGTCCGTCACATGGCGTAGGAGGTTCCATCGATGACAATGCACGGCTACGCCGTGGACACCGGCCTGCTCATCCTGCGGCTCTGTCTGGGGCTGACGCTGGCCGCGCACGGATTCAACAAGTTCTTCGGCGGCGGCCGAATACCGGGGACAGCCCGATGGTTTGACAGCATCGGGATGAAACCTGGCCTACTGCATGCCCGCATCGCGGCGATCTGTGAGGTCGCCGCCGGCCTCGGGCTGGCGGTCGGGCTGCTGACGCCGATCCCCGCCGCGGGCTTCGTCGCGCTGATGCTGGTGGCGGCATGGACTGTCCACCGCCCCAACGGGTTTTTCATCGTCAAAGAAGGATGGGAGTACAACTTGGTGCTCGCGGTCGGAGCGGTCGCGATCGCTACGGTGGGCGCCGGCCGGTTCAGCATCGACTGGCTGTTGTTCGGGCACAACTGGTGTGACGGCTGGGCGGGTTTGGCGCTCTCGGTCGTGCTGGGCGTTGCAGGAGGTATAGGTCAGCTGTTGATCTTTTACCGGCCGCCTGTCCAATCGGCGAACAGTTAGGAGAAAACATGCAGGGGGATTCCGACGTTCTTCGGCTCCTCAACGAGCAGCTGACAAGCGAGCTCACCTCCATCAACCAGTACTTTCTGCATTCGAAGATGCAGCAGAGCTGGGGGCTCAGCGAGATAGCGGCGCACACGCGTGCCGAATCCATCGAGGAGATGAACCACGCCGAAGCTCTCACGGACCGGATTCTTCTTCTCGACGGGTTGCCCAACTACCAACGACTGTTCTCCTTAAACGTCGGCCAGACACTTCGCGAACAGTTCGAAAGCGACCTGGCCATCGAACTGGATGTCGTCGAGAGGCTGAAGCCGGGAATCGTCATGTGCCGGGATAAGCAGGACTCCACGAGCGCGGGGCTGCTCGAGCGGATCATGGCCGACGAAGAAACCCACATCGACTACTTGCAAACGCAGTTGGAGCTGATGGACAGGCTGGGCGAGGCGTTGTACCTCGCGCAGTGCATGTCCCGCCCACCAGCCTGAGACGCCAGACGACGCGGAGTCCTTGTGCGGATGGTGCGGTGATCGGCCCCCGGATCATCAGGTTCGGCTTTCGATGAAGCTCCTACCAGCATCTCACGACGATCTTGAAGGATGCTTGAGCCGGTTGGTTGGGGTCGTCGGTGTTAAGACCGTCGGCGGTACCGGCGACGGTAAATGTTTCGCGGGCAAAGTTCGCCGTGGCGTTGCCGCCGTCGCCTTCGGAGTAGATGCCGGTGAAGTTGCCGATATTGCGGATATGGACCGACTTGGCGGTGGGCGTCTCAGCTCTTTCGTCAATCGTCACCGTGGCGCCGGAGGCTTCGTCGCCGATGCCAATCATCCAGGACCATTGCAATTGAGTGCACTTGAGAACGTTCGTACTCATGGCGTCGCTTCCGTTGATCATCACCCGGGCCACGGGTGGACTCGGCGCTTGCTGGTGGGGTGAGCACCCGCCGAGGCAGGCGACAGTGAAGACGACGGCGGATGGTATTCGCCCAACGAATCTGACGCGATGCCCGTCGGCTACCGATCCGATTGAGCCGTGCGGCATCTGTCGCCGCCCCGGCGCGTCCGGGCAACGGGATCTGATCCGCTTCAAAGCTGATCGTTCAGCCGGCCGCACTGGCCGGGGCCATCGCCGTCCCGACCGGGGCCAGATCTGCGGACAGGCCTGCGGCGCGGCGAATTTCGGCGAAGGCATGGATCATCGCGTCCGTCGCTTCATGAACATCGTTGAAGGTCTGGTCGTCGGACAGCACGGCGATGTCCACCTGGTCGACGTAACTCCAGACCGTCATGTTGAACGCGCTCCCCGCCGAAAGCACTCCCACCGAGTAGATCTCAGTCACCGGAGCGCCGCCGAAATTGCCGCGCTCCCGTGGTCCGGGCACGTTTGAGACCGCCACATTCATCAACTTGTTCTGAGCCGCGCGGGTTGACAGCCAACGGAATAAGGCCGGAGCCAGCGGCGGCGGGAGGTACTCCATCATCCTGCCCTGCAGTGTCGGACCAAGCAGTTCATGGACGTCCTTCGCGCGAGCGCTGGCCAACGACGTCAGCCGCACTCGCTCCAGCGGGTCATCGATGTGCACGGGCAGCGACACCATGAAGCCGCTGATTTCGTTGCCGGTGATGCGGTTCGGTGATCTGTCGGTGCTGACCGGCACCGAGGCGAGGATCGGCCTGTCGGCCCTGCCGTCATAGCGCAACAAAAGTTCTCGCAATCCTCCCGCGGCCGTGGCCAGGACAATGTCGTTAAAGGTGACAGCGAGGTGTTTAGCGGTTTCCTTGACTTCAGCCAGCGACAGCGCGGCGGTGGCGAAGGTCCTCACCGGTGACACCACATGGTTGAGAAATGTCGGTGGCGCGTCGAGCGCTTTCGCCATGTCGGGGTGATTCCGCGGTTCCCGCGGGCTTCGGCGCACCCGCGATACGCCACGCGCGGCGTCGGTTATCAGCCCCGGCAGAGCGGCGACCTGTCTCACGTGGTCCCGCCCGGCCGCCCGCAACAACTCGGCCGCCGACGGTGCAGAGCAGGCGGCATAGTCGTCGCCGTGATCCCGCGCCGACCCCGCGAGATCCATCAACCGGGCGAGAAGGTTGGCCGAAGCCACCCCGTCGGCCAACGTGTGGTGCACCTTGCCGATCATCGCGAACCGGTCCTCGGCCATCCCCTCGGCGAAGTGGAACTCCCAGAGCGGGCGGCTGCGGTCCAGCGGAGTGCCGGCGAGCTGGCCGACGACCTCGTCAAGCTCTCGGCGAGTTCCCGGACTCGGTATCCGCACCCGCCGTAGGTGGTAGTCGAGATCGATCTCGCAGTTCTCCAACCACATCGGATGGTGCAACCGGAACGGGATATCGACCAGCCGGTAGCGCAGCGGGTCCAGCAGGTGCAGTCGTCGCCGCAACGTCTGGCGAAACAGGTCGAAACTGAATTCGCCGTCGAAATCTGCGGCGTTGACGATCGCCACCTTCAACGTGTGCGTGTGCAAGTTGGGTGTCTCGCTGTACAGCAGCATGGCGTCCATGCCGTTGAGTCGCTTCACACCCACCTCGCCTGTTCGACGACCCACGCGTGGCGTCGGCGACCTCCCGCGTTTGATGGCTCCATCGAACCACTGTTGTCGACGTGATCTGGCCATTTAGGCCGATTCGTTGTCCGGCCGACTGCTTGAATCCGTCCATGAGCTTTTGTCACGACGTCGGAGCGCATTCGCGAACCAGAGGCGGCGGCAATCCGTGCTGACTTGCCGCTATAGCGGTTACGCATGTGCTCGGAGATGGCCACGATCCGCTCGACCATGACGGGGACAACACATGACCCGCTGACGGTGTGCCGGTCAGGTCGAGGGCCTGCTCGGGAGATGCAGACCTGCGGCGCCGAAGGCACGGTAACGTCTTCGGTACGGATTGACTGCAAGGAGGTCCGACCGTGCGAGCAGTGGTTGCGCGGGGCGGCGCGGTGGGATTGGAAGAGGTCGAAGACCCCGTACCTGCTCTCGGTCACGTGCTCGTCGCTCCGATCGCGTGTGGGATCTGTGGCTCGGACCTCCACTTGGTCGAGTCGCAGGCCGCGATGCCGGATCTGATGCCCCCAATCGTCCTTGGCCACGAGTTCGTCGGGGAGGTTGTCGATTTCGGGCCGGCCGCCGATCGTCGGCTGGCCCCGGGCTCCATCGTGACCTCGATCCCGTACCTGGACACTGCGGATGGACCTCAGCTTGTCGGCTTGTCGCCTGCGGCCACAGGCGGTCTGGCTGACCTGATGGTCCTCGAAGAGAGCAGGCTCGTTTCCGTACCCGACGGGGTTCAGGTCGAACACGCTGCCTTAGCCGAGCCCCTCGCGGTCGGTCTGCACGCCGCCGGCGCGGCAGAGATGCAGGCGGGTGATGTGGCATTGGTGGTGGGATGCGGACCTGTCGGCATGGCGGTTATCGCGTCATTGAAGGCGGCCGGTCACGGCCCCGTGGTAGCGGCCGACTTCTCGCCCGGTCGGCGCGCGCTCGCCGAACAGATCGGTGCGGACGTTGTGATCGATCCGGCGGAAACCAGTCCCTACACGAAATGGGCGGACCTCGCCGGCCCCGCGCTGCCGCCGTCACCTCTGCTCGAGACATCGCGGCGGGCAAACACAGTGGTGTTCGAGTGCGTTGGTGTGCCGGAGATGTTGCAGACCGTGATCAATTCGGCGGTACCGCACAGCCGCATGGTGATTGTCGGCGTATGCAATCAGCCCGACACCATCCACCCGATGATCGCCACGGCCAAAGAACTGGCGTTGCGCTTCGTGTTCGCCTACCGGGTGGATGAATTCGCCCAGGCGTTCCGATGGATCGTCGAGGGCACAGTTGATGTCGGACCGTTCATCACCGCGATGTGGGGACTCGAGGACGCGGCAGACGCGTTCGTACAACTCCGCCAGCCCGAGCACCACTGCAAAATCCTCCTGACGCCGGGCGCTCTCCGCCGAACGCCGTAGAAGCCCTGGATCAGGTCGCCGGGCTCGGCATGCCACTCACCGGACAGCACGGCAACCGTCCTCGCCTTGCTCTCGGTAGCAGTCGATGTGTGACGGATCGTGATCGAGCGCGAGCAGCGACGTCGGCGCGGCCAGAGAGAATGCCGGTGACCGGCACGCTCTAGGACGCCGATGCGCTGACGATCGTGATGAGCCGCTCGAGCGTCGCCAGTTGATCAGCGTGGTCGCCTTCCAGCTTGGCGAGCAACGTCGTGATCCCGGCCTCGCGGTACCCGCGCACCCTTTCGACGATTGCCTCTGGTGTGCCGACCAGATTCGTCAGGCGGCCCAGGTCGATCGGCACCGCCTGGCGGGCCTCGTCGCGCTTGCCCGCCTGCCACAGCTCGGCCACGATGCCGACTTCCGCCCCGTAGCCCAGCCGGGTGAACGCGTCGTTGTAAAAGTTGCGGCCGTCTGCTCCCATCGCACCGATTGTGAACGCGTATCCGTCGGCGTGGCGGCGGGCCGCGACCTGGGCTGTTTCTTCGTCATGGTGGATTTCGACGGCGACCGGGGCGACGAGGTCGAGATCGGCCAACATGCGGCCGGCCCGCTCAGCTCCTTCCCGCAATGGGCGCAGAAAAACCTCCGCCGCCTCCGGAATGAACGCATTGCCCAACCAACCGTCGGCCACCTCACCGGTCAGGCGCAGATTCGGTGGACCCATCGCCGCCACGTACACCGGGACATGCGCGGGCCGCACCATCGGCCGCAGGGCGGCGCCGCTGCTGTTCGGCAACGGCAGCGGGTAGATCTCGCCCGGGTGTTCCAGCCGGTCGGCGCGACTGACGATCCGGACGATCTCGATGGTCTCGCGCGTGGTCTGCACCGGCCTTCGAAACCGCACACCGTGCCAGCCCTCCATGACCCGAGGCCCGGACGTGCCCACGCCCAACATGAATCTGCCGCCCGACAGCTCCTGCAGGCTCAGGGCCGACGTGGCGAGCAACGCCGGGCTTCGCGAGCCCAACTGCACCACGAACGTGCCCAAGCCGATCGACGACGTCGCGGCCGCCAGCTAGGCCAGGCCGGTGAGTGCGTCGTAGCCCCAGACTTCCGGTACCCACAACGACGCGACCCCGACGCGCTCCGCGGCTATCGCAAACTTCTGGGCGCCCGGGGACTGGGGGTCGATCAGCGCGCCGACCTTCATTGTTGGGCCTCGTTTTCACGTCTCTGCTTTTCCCGCGGGTGCCGGTACGGTTGTCGGCAAACGGCCGAGAGAGGTGCCGGCGGTGCGTTATCGCGATCAGCCCACGATAGAAGTAACGCAGCGGGTGCGCTGCGATGTCGGCACCGCGTGGGAACTGGTCGCCGAGGTGGAAAACGAACGCCGGTGGGTGTGGAACGTCGTCGGCACGAACGGCGTCAGCGCAACGTGGGCCTTCGAGGTCGAACCCGCCAGTGAAGGCGTGCTGATCCGGCAGTGGGCCAGGATGGGGCCGGCGCCGTCCGGCTTGAGCGTTGCCATCGCGGCGTCCCCCGGCAAGGAGGCACGGATCGTGGCCCGGCGGCTATCCGAGTGGCAGCGCAACATGCAAGCCAACTTGGAGTTCATCCGGTGGCAGGCCGAGGGCTGATCAGGCGATCGCTAGCCGCCGGAATGACTCAGCCCCGCAACGAGGTTCACTGCAATAGCCAGCACCACTGCGCCGAGCATGTACGACACCAGTGCCTGGCCCAACGCGGTGGCGCGGATGGTCGGCCTTTTCAAATCGGTGTCGGACACCTGATACGTCATGCCGATCGTGAACGCGACGTACGCGAAATCAACGTATGTCGGGGGCACCTGCTGATGGAATTCGATACCCCCGACGGGATCCAGGTAGAACAACCGGGCGTAACGCAGCGTGAACACGGTGTGTACGGCAAACCATGCCGCCGCCACGCTGGCGACGCCGATCAGAGCCGAGGCGACCGCCTCGGCGCCCTTGCCCAGACCCGCGATCAGCAGATAGCCGACACCGGCCAGGCTCGCGATGCTCGCCGCGAGAACCAGGAGGTGAGCCATCCTCCGCGTCGGATCTTCCCGCGTCGCATGCGACGCGGTCGCCTGCCCGTCCAAGGGGCGGACCACCACCCATGTCCACGCCAGCCACAACCCGGCCGCCGCGACCCACCCCGCAGCAGGTGCGTACCGCCATTTGACGAGCTCACCGACAACGACCGCGGTCGCAGCACCGACCGGCACGGCAACAGCAACCCGGACCGCGACCGGGCCCTCGCGGCCCAGAACTCCGGGGGAGCGCACCCGCTGAGTTAAGCATCGAGCCCCCGTTATAGGCTCACCGCCACGCCGGATCAAAGGGCCTCTGGGCAGCGCGATCTGAGCGGCACCAACCCTTGAATCAGCGGCGCAAAAACGCTAGCGTGTCGGCGGCGCCGAATTCTCCCACAGTTGGAGTCATATCATGGCTGAACCCTTGCCCGACGACGGTGAAGCACCGGTAATCGTCGGCCTGGCCGAGGCGGGAATGCACATGTATACCGCCGCGATCGAGGCTTTGCCCGACTCCGAGGACTCGGAGTTCCCTCAGCGCGCGGCGGTGATTCTGGTCGGTTTGCGCAAGCTGCAGACGTCGTTGACGGAAGCCGCCGGTCGTGGAAGGGCAACGCCGTCGGTGATCGTCGCGTTGAGCGGAGTTCGCAGCTGCTACGACGACCTGATGGAAAGAGTTGCCGCCGCACCGGGATCCTCGCTGGGGCAGCAGCTGTATGTCGCCCGCCGGCGCGCGAAACTGTCCGCGCATGAAACGGCGAACGGCGCTGGGCTTGACGCCGACTTCCTCGACGCGGTGGAAGCAGGCGAGACGCCAACCGAGGACGAGGCAGCCAGAATAAAGGCTCTGGTCGCCGCGCTCGGCGGCTGATTCTTCGGCGCGAATCCGTATTGCGCGCGGAAAAGTGCGAGGAGCGAACGCGCGAGTGACAGTCTTGGCGGTTCGTCGGCGGCAAGCTAACGGATTGCGCCGGTGAGCTCGCTTCGCGACCGGATTCCCAGCTTCTGGTAGACCTGGCGCAGGTGGTACTCCACCGTCTTGGGGCTCAAAAACAGCGCTGCCGCAGTCTCTTTGGTCGTCTTGCCGTGCGCAACCATCCGCGCGATCCGGGTCTCCTGCGAGGTCAGCTGCCCGAGATGACCCGTGCTGCCGCGGCTGACGTGTTCGCCGGTCGCCGACCGGTTGCGCCCCAGTCGCATTGGACAACGGCTGGCCGAGCTTACCGGTGGATGCCTGACGCTGATCGACGGGGCCGGGCACGCACTGACGATGCGTCGGGTGGCTGCCGATGCCGGACGGCGGACCGCGAGAGGCGGCGCTGACCGCCGACTACAACGCGGAGATGGTCGAGCAGTAGCGGGACCAGCTGCGCCGTCGGCACCGCGGCAGGCGCTGCTGCGGCGACAGCTCGGGCCTGATCTGAGCGCGGCCGGCGCAGCGCACCCCTGGCTAGCGCCCGGTCTGCCGGCGCGAGAGGATGGCCGGCGTGAGTGGGGGTGAACCGCAGGGGCCGCACGCCGGCGCAGCGGCGCATCGGCTTCGCCGGATGTCCGGGCGGGACCCATATGAACGCCATCGCGTGGCGACGCCGCTCGAGTTGCTGTTCGACCTGACGTTCGTCGTCGCGTTCGGCGTCGCCGCATCGGAATTCGCCCACGCGCTCACGATCAACCATGTCGGCGCCGGGCTCGCGGGCTTCGTGTTCGCGACGTTCTCGGTCTGCTGGGCCTGGATCAACTTCAGCTGGTTCGCCTCGGCCTACGACACCGATGACTGGGTCTATCGGCTGACCACGATGGTCCAGATGGTGGGCGTCATCATCCTCGCGCTCGGCATCCCCCGGATGTTCGCCTCGATCGAGGAAGGCGAACACGTCGACAACCAGGTGATGGTGGCCGGATACATCGTGATGCGGATCGCGATGGTGGCGCAGTGGCTGCGCGCAGCGAGGCAGGATCCGAACCGGCGCTCGGCGTGCCTCACGTATGCGGTGACGATCACCGTCGCGCAGATCGGGTGGATAGGCGTGATCATCGCGCACACATCCGTCCCGGTGACGTTCGCACTCGTCGCGGTGATAATTGTGGTGGAGCTGATCGGCCCGTGGCTGGGCGAGTCCCGCATGGGCGGCACGCCGTGGCATGCACACCACATCGCCGAACGCTATGGGCTTCTGACCATCATCGCGCTGGGTGAGGGCGTGGTGGGGACGGTGGCGTCGCTGTCCGCGGTGGTACGCCAGCAGGGCTGGACCGTCAACGCGGCGCTGGTCGCCATCGCGGGAACCGGCCTGACGTTCGGCATGTGGTGGATTTATTACATCGTGCCCGCCTCGGAGCTGCTGCATGTGCACCGGGAGCGGTCCTTCAGATTCGGCTACCTGCATATCGTCCTGTACGGCTCGATCGTCGCCACCGGTGCCGGCCTGGACGCCGCCGCGTCCTATATCGAGCACCGGTCGTCGCTGGGGTCGGTCGGCACGGTGCTGTCCGTCGCGCTCCCGGTCGCCGTCTACATCTGCTGGGTCTACCTGCTCTACATCCTGTTGGTGCGTACATGGGATGCGTTCCACGCGGTTCTGGTCGCGATGACCGCGATCGTCCTGGTCGCGTCTGTCGCGCTCGCGGCAGCCGGACTCTCGATGGCGGTGTGTCTGCTGATCGTGATGCTCGCGCCGGTGGTCACCGTCGTCGGCTTTGAGCTGTTGGGCCATCGGCACGCCGCCGACGCCATCACGCGCAGCCTGGTGGAGTAGACGTTACGGTGTCGGCAACCCCGTGGCGTTGCTGCGCCGGATGTCCTGGAGGCACTGGAACCTGCTCTGGTGTGTCTGTTCCATGCACACCCCGAGCGGGGTTTCCAGTTGGGGTGGAAACATCTGGTCGGTCGGGTCCGGAGTGACCGTCGGGCTGGAGACGTCGCCCGGATACAGCGACCAGATGATCGCGCCGGTACTCGCCAGGTGCGAGCAGTATGCGGGCACACCGGTTTGGGTTACTCCGGCTGCGCCGAGGGTTGCGCACTGGGCGCCGATCGCCACCACCGGCAGGACGGGCGTCGGCTGCGGCGGCGGTGCGGTCAGACTCGGCGCGGGCGGCGGTGCTGCTGACGGTTTGGGGGCTGCCGCGCGCGCATGGTGGTTGTCTTGCCTGAACAGCAAGACCGCCACGGCCGAGGCTGCGATCAGCAGCACCGCGAGGACGACCGCAACGGCGATGCCCGGCCGCACCCGGGACGCCGACTTGTGATGTCTCGGGCCGGCCGTGACCGGCGAGGCGACCGTCGACTGGGTCGCGCCGAGTTCGTCGGCGGGGGTGCCGATCCGATGCTCGAGCGCATGAGCGAAGTCGAGGCAGCGGTCGTAGCGTTCCGCGGGTGCTTTGGCCAGCGCCTTGGAGAACACCGGACCCAATTCGGACAACTCGGGGCGCCGGGAGCCGATCGCGGGCGGCGCCGAGCTCAGGTGCTGGCTGATCACGACGGCCGGATTGGAGTTCTGGAACAGCGGCGAGCCGGTCAGCAAGTGAAAAGCCGTGGCGGCCAACGCATATTGGTCAGCTTTGCCGTCGATATCTTTGCCCATCAACTGTTCTGGTGCGGCATAGGCTACCGTGCCGACGGTCATGTTCGTCGCGGTCAACCCGCTGGCGTCGTCGACCCAGCGGGCAATGCCAAAATCGGCCAGCATGACCCGCTCATGTCCTGAGTCGGGTTGTGCCAGAAGTATGTTGGAGGGCTTGACGTCGCGGTGGAGCAGCTGGCGTTGGTGAGCGTAGTCGAGCGCATCGGCGACCGCGGTCACGATGCGGATCACCTCGTCGGGCGGCATGCCGTTGGGGTACCGCTCCTGCAGCAGACGTGCGGCGTCGGTGCCGTCGACAAAGTCCATCGAGATCCACAGTTGCCCGTCGAACTCGCCTCGGTCGTGGATGGTGACGATGTGCGGATGCCACAGCGACGCTGCGATGTCCGCTTCGCGGTTGAACCGTTCCCGGTACTCGCTGTCGTTGGTCACCTCGATCGGGAGCACCTTCAGGACGTCACGACGCGGCAACCGCGGGTGCTGGGCCAGGTAGATGTCGCCCATCCCGCCCGAGCCCAGGTGTCTAACGATGGTGTATCCAGCGAAAACCTGGCCGTCGGCTAACGCCATGCGCGCATCCTACAGTCGCCGATCCGCTTCTCCGGGCGCGTCCGGGCAAGGTCTGCGCATGAATGCCTCACCCGATGGCCGGGCAGCCGAACCGCGTCGCGGATGGCGATGACGTCGGAGCCGCGGCGGAGGACGGCAGGCGAGGGTGCGACGCTAGTCTCGCCATGCGCGGATGGCGATTGGTGAGCGATTCGATATTCGCGCGGGTTATCTGAACACCGCCAGCATCGGGGTGCCACCGGTGCGTGCCGCTGACGTGGCGGCCCACGTTTCCTTTTGCGGCACAGGCGCAGCGGTGTGACGGTGACCGAAGTGCAGGGCGAAGATCTGCTGATGCGGGGCGGCGTCTGGCCGACGCCGGGGTGGTGGCAAGCAGCCGAGCCGGTCGAACGCGCTTGTCATTCCACCTTTACACCACGCTTTACACCACGATGGAAGACGTGGAACCGGTCCTTGCCGCGATCAGCTGACTGATCGGCTGCGGAGCCATCAGGACCGAGCACCGGGCGTGGTGGATCACACGCTCGACGACCGGGCCCACCCGATCGAAGGCATCGGCGTCGGTTGAGATGACGGCGAGCTGAACCGGATCGCCGGAGTGGATCAGGAAGCCGGCGAGCGTGTCACGGGCGAACGCGACGTGCACCGGCACGCCGGGGTAATCGGCGCGCCAGTGCTCCATGCGCCGGTCGAGATCGCCGCAGTTCATGTTCGGGTCTGCGGCACTCCATAATCCGACGGCGAGCACGGTTGCATGGCGCAGACTCGCCTCCCGCATCGCCAGGTCGATCGCGGCGTCACTGCCCGCCGAACTCTCTACGGCGACGGCGATCGCCCGCGGTGCCCGTTGGTTCTCGCCAGTGCGGCGAACGATGGCCACGGGGCAGGAGACGCTCTCGGCAACGCCGGCGGCAGTGGAGCCGAGCAGTGTCCACGCAAGGCGCCCGATGCCGACGGATCCGACGCAGAGCAGAACTGCGGCACGCGACTCCACGGTCAACACCTCGTCGACGTCGCCGTAGGGCATCGAGGTTTCGATTCGCACCGGTTTGCCCGCCGCATGCACAGCGCGGGTTGCGGCCCGCAACGCGGATTCGGCGTACTGACGTTTGATGATCATGTCGCTTGATTTTTCGTCGATCACGTAGACGAGACGCAGCGGCAGATCGCGGTCGGCGGCCTCGTCGACGGCCCATCGGGCGGCCTCGACGGCGGCCGGCGAACCGTCGATGCCCACTACCACCGACGAGGTCGATCGGGGATCGGTCACCGTTGCCTCCGTAATGCCAATGCGGCTCGCAGCCCGACCGCCTCCAGGACTCGACGGTATAGCGCGCGCATCCACCGGACAGGAGGCGTTGGCCAGCGAGATAACCGACCACAGGCCATGTTCGCCGGGGTCTTTCGACCCTCGCGGGAGCGGTCGGTGGCGCCTAGGGCAGCGGCGCCGACCACCGCAGCAGCGTGCCGCCGGCGGGCAGACGCTCGACAGTGAAGCGGCCGCCGACCGCTTGCGCTCGCTGATGAAGGTTGGTCAGACCGCTGGCGGTGACCTCGTCGGGCATGCCGCTGCCGTTGTCGATCACCTCAATGGTCAGATCGTTTTCGACCTTCACGTTCACCGTCAGCATCGTGGCCCCGGCGTGCCTCACCACATTGCTCACCGCCTCCCGCACCACAGCTTCGGCCTGATCGGCCAACGCCGCATCGACCACGGAAAGGGGCCCGATGAACTGCACCGTGGTGCGAAGTCGCGAACCGGCGAACTGTGCGACAGCCTCGTCGAGGCGTTGGCGTAGCCGGGTCACGCCCGACGACGCGCCGTGCAGATCGAAGATCGCCGTGCGGATCTCCTGGATGACCGCCTGAAGCTCGTCGACGCTTTCGATCAACCGCTGCTGCACCTGTGGTGACCGCGCTCGTGGGATCGTTCCCTGCAATGCCAGGCCCACCCCGAACAGCCGCTGGATCACGTGGTCATGAAGATCCCGAGCGATGCGATCGCGGTCGGTCAGCACATCGAGTTCACGCATGCGGCGCTGCGTGGTCGCCTGCTGCCAGGCCAGCGCGGCCTGATCAGCAAAACCGGCCATCATGTCGAGTTGCTCGTCACCGAACGGGTGCGCGCCCTTCTGTCGCATCGCCACCACCACACCGGCCACCGTGTCGGTGGTTCGCAGTGGCAGCACGAGCGCCGGGCCCGGGTTGCTCAATGCGGCCACATCGAGATCGACCTCGTCGAGCCGCAGCGGGGTCCGCTCCACGAAGGCTTGTCCGATGGCCGTCCCGGCGACGGGGACCGACTGTGCCGCCATCGTGCCGGCGGCGCCGGCCGCTTCCACGATGAACAGCTCGGACACCTCCGACACCGGCAGTTCATTGTCGAAAGGCACCGCGACGAGCACCACATCGGCACTGGTCAGCTTCATCGCTTCGGCCGCAATCAGATGGAAGACGGTGGCGGGGTCCGCGCCGGCCAGCAGTTCGGTTCCGATGTCGCGGGTCGCCTCGATCCACGCCTGGCGGGCCTGCGACTGTTCGTAGAGCCGGGCGTTGTCGATCGCAGTACCTGCGGCTGCGGCCAACGCCTGGACGAGCACCTCGTCGTCTTCACTGAATGGCTGACCGGACGCCTTGTCCGTCAGGTAGAGATTCCCGTAGACCTCGCCACGGATGCGGACCGGCACACCCAGAAACGTCCGCATCGGAGGGTGATGCGGCGGAAACCCGACCGAGTCCGAGTGCTCGACGATGTTATCGAGCCGGATCGGCTGGGGGTCATCGATCAGAACTCCCAGCACGCCGCGGCCCTCCGGCAGCCGTCCTATCCGCTGGCGGGTTTCCTCGTCGATCCCCTCGTAGATGAACTCGACAAGCTCGTGGTCGTTTCCCCGTACGCCCAGCGCGCCGTACTGGGCGTCGACCAACTCGATCGCAGTGTGCACGATGGTGCGCAGCGTGACGTTGAGATCAAGGCCCGAGGTGACCACCAGCATCGCCTCGACGAGGCCGTCGAGCCGGTCACGTCCGTGCATTATTTGCTCGATGCGGTCCTGAACTTCGGTCAGCAGCTCGCGAAGGCGTAGTTGAGACAACGTGTCCCGGAGTGGACTCTCCCGCGCTTTTGCGCTCTTTGCTCCCGCGCCCGTCACAGGCTAATCGTGGCATTGCGGAGCGACGCCGTAAAGCGGTTCTAGGAATAGCTGGACGGGCCCGCCGGTCGGTCGAGCTTCGACACGAAAACAGCGGCCTGGGTGCGCCTTTCCATGCCGAGCTTGGCCAGCAGCCGGGAAACGTAGTTCTTCACTGTCTTTTCAGCGAGGAACATACGCGCGGCAATCTGCTTATTGGTCAACCCCTCGCCGAGCAGCGCGAGCAACGCACGTTCCTGCTCTGTCAGCCCGGACAGCGGGTCGGGTTCGTCCACGGCCCCGCGCAGCTTCGCCATCAACGCGGCGGCCGCGCGGTTGTCGAGCAGCGATTTGCCGGACCCGACGTCCTTGATCGCCTGAGCCAATTCCATGCCCTTGATGTCTTTGACGACGTAGCCGCTGGCGCCGGCGAGGATCGCATCGAGCATGGCTTCATCGGAGGTGAATGAGGTGAGCATCAGGCAGCGCAGCCCCGGCATTTGGGACAGCAGGTCGCGGCACAGCTCGATCCCGTTGCCGTCGGGGAGCCGGACGTCGAGCACTGCGACGTCGGGATTCAACGCCGGGATCTTGGCCATTGCCTCGGCGACGGACGCCGCCTCGCCAATGACCTCCAACTCGGGGTCGGTGCCAAGGAGGTCGACCAGCCCGCGGCGGACTACCTCGTGGTCGTCCACCAGAAAGACTTTCACCATCCCGCGCCCCCCAAAGCGGCCTGAATCGCCGTCACTGGACGAAGCCATGCTCACCATGCCCTGTGCGAAGTCCCGGTGTCGGTCTTGTCCGGCGAGCCCTTCGCCGCCGGACGTGGATTGCATTGATACACCCATGCTTTCGGGCTCCACGACATGCACCACACGGCACGACGCGTCGCGCCTGTAATCGTACGGCCCGACGATGACCGCAGACGATGTGTCAACTCGGTCATGGTCGTCTCCTTGACGCTGCTGGCTCACGTATGACCGTAGCCATCCTTCGGCCCGCCGGTCAGGGGCCTTTAGTCCTTCGTTGGAGGAACTTGGTCTTGTGCGCGTCTAGCCGGCCGCGCTCTGTTCGTGCGCGGTGAGCAGCAGATGGTCGATGTGATTGCGGTCGCCGGCCGACAGGCGGCCGGCGCCTGCTCGGTCACGTCGAGATTTTTGCCTAGCCCGCTCCGGCGTGAATCTGGGTTATCCCGAGTGCAACGCGTCGGCCAGCGCGGCTATCTGGGTGGTCGCGAGGTCGTAGCCCGGGAAGTACACGCAGACACGCTCGGCGACGTCACCAAACCGATTGACGATCTCGCAGGCGCACTCCTCCGGCGTGCCGCGCACCGCCAACACAGTGACCATCGAGTCGCCGATGAGGTCGGTCATGGCCGGCACATCCATCCGTTTCGACAGCGCGTTGAGCTGGGGCTGGAGGTCGCCCCTTCCCTCGACCTCGAGGACGGGGGCGTACGCGGGGGTCGAGCCGTAGAACGCCAGCAGTCGGCGCACACTGTTGGTCGCCGTCGCGAGCTGAGCATCAGTGCCGCCCACGGCGGCGATGACCTGAGGGATGACGTCGAAATCGGCCCGGCCGCGGCCAGACCGTTGAAGGCCGGCATCGACCGCGGGCAGCGTCCGCTCCTGGAAGTGGCGCTCCGAGTGGAACGGCATCACCAGCAGGCCGTCGGCGACCTCCGCGGCGGTGCGGGTCTCACCGGTCCCAGCGCCCCGAGGTAGATCGGCGGCATGCCGAACGGATTGGGACCCGGGTTGAACGCCGGCGGCAATCCATTGTCGACGTGCACAGGCCTCGGCCGGGGCAGACACGGAATCGCCCGGAAAACTCGACCATGCGATTCTGGGTGTGCTCGGCAACCCACGGTTTACACGGAGGAGATACCCATGCCCGCACGTTCCGAACAGGTTGGCACCCCGTGCTGGATCGACCTGATGAGCTCGGACGCCAAGCAGGCCGTCGATTTCTATAGCGGGCTGTTCGGGTGGACGGCCGAGGTCAGCGACGATCCGCAGTACGGCGGGTACACGATCCTGAGCAATGCCGACGGTGTCGTGGCCGGGATCGGCCAGGCACCGGCAGACGCGCCGTTCGCGAATCTGTGGACCACCTATCTGGAGGCAGACGACGTCGACAAGGCCATCGCCTCGGCGCTCGGGGCCGGCGCGCAGGTGATGATGCCGGTGATGCAGGTCGGCGATCAGGGCAGCATGGCGGTGCTCACCGATCCGTCGGGAGCCGCGATCGGCCTGTGGCAGCCGGATCAGCACCACGGCTTCGGTGTGGTGGGGGAGACCGGTTCGCCGATGTGGCACGAATTGATGACGCGTGACTACCAGGCAGCGCAACAGTTTTACTCCGCACTGTTCGGGTGGACGCTGACCAGCCTGAGCGACACCGACGAGTTCCGCTACTCACAGGTGACGCTGGGTGGCGATCCGTTCGCCGGGATCATGGACGCGGACGGGTTCCTGCCACAGGGCGTGCCGTCGTTCTGGCAGTTCTACATCGGCGCCGACGATGTCGACGCGGCAGTCGCGAAGTTGGCGCAACGGGGCGGGACGCTGCTGCGGGAACCTCAAAACAGCCCGTACGGGCGCGTGGCAAGCGTGGCCGACCCGCTGGGCGCGGCGTTTCAGCTGATCACCCCGCCTGCCCCCGGGCGGTGAAATCCCGCCGGTTGACACTTTTGAGCCCGCGGACGAATTGGGTCGCGAAACCCGGGTACATCGTCGCGTTGACGCCGTCGTCGGTGAGGTACCAGCTCGAGCATCCGGAATTCCAGGTGGTCCGGCGGAGGCGCCGCGTGAGAGCGGCGTTGTAGCGCTGCTGCGCGTCGCCCCGCACGTCGAGACTGTGCAGGTCTTCGTCGAGCACGGTGCGGATCGCCTGCACGATCCAATCGATCTGCGCCTCCATGTACACCAGCGCCGAGTTGTGGCCCGGTCCTGAGTTCGGGCCGAACGTGAAGTAGAGGTTCGGATAGCCCGACACCGCGACGCTGCGGTATGCCTGTGCGCCAGTGCGCCATTCGGTTGCCAGGTCGCGGCCGTGCAGCCCGGTGATCGGTATCGGACTGGTCTGCTTGGGGACGTCGAAACCGGTCGCGAACACGATACAGTCCACGCGATGTTCCACGCCCTCGACGGAGCGGATGCCGTGGGGGCTGATGCGGGCGATGGGCCAGGTGATCAACGCGCAGTTGTCGCGCTGCAGTGCAGGGTAATAGTCGTTGCTGATCAGCAGCCGTTTGCAGCCGGCCCGGAACTGCGGAGTCAACTGCCGCCGCAGCCAGGGATCCCGGACTTGCATGCGCAGGTGCGCCTTCGCGATCAACTCGACTAGCCGGGTGGCCGGGGAATTCCAAACGACCCCGAGTGCCATGGATTCGTGCCCCCAGTACCACGCTTGGCGGACCAGGGCCAGGGTGACGGGCAGCTGCGCGTAGAGCTGTTTGGCGAGTGCCGGGTTCGGCACGTCGCCACGTGGTAGCACCCAGCCGGGAGTGCGCTGGAAGACCTTGACCGACGCCGCGACCTTGACCAGCTCGGGCACGATCTGCACCGCGCTGGCACCGGTGCCGATGACGGCCACCTTCTTGCCGGTGAAGTCGTAGGAATGGTCCCAGCGGGCGCTGTGAATTGTATGGCCGCGGAACGACTCCCGCCCGCGGATGGCAGGAAAGCCGGGCTCGGCCAGTGGTCCCGGCGCGGCCACCACCGTCCGCGCCCACAGATCCTCGCCGCCGTCGACGCTGACCCGCCAACGGCCTGTGACCTCGTCAAAGTGCATGCCAGTGACATTGTGGTGCAACCGGATTCGTGGTCCGAGCGGGTGGCCGGCGATGACCTTGTCGATGTAGCGCAGGATTTCGGCACTGCCGGAGTAGGTGCGCGACCACCGCGGGTTCGGCGCGAACGAATACGAGTACAGGGCCGACGGAATGTCGCAGGCGGCGCCGGGGTAGGTGTTGTCGCGCCAGGTGCCGCCCGGCCGCTCACCGCGCTCGAGGACGACGAAGTCGGTCAGGCCCTTCTGCTTCAGCCGGATGGCGGTGCCGAGGCCGGCGAAGCCCGCGCCGACGATGACGGTGGTGAATTCGCTCGTCATGCGACCGGTTGGGATGTGAGCTCTTTCGACCACGACGGCTGCGGCCGCAGCAACACCCGCGGGTACTTGCTGGTCGTCTTGACCATCAGGTCAGCGAACAGGTGATAGGGATGCCGGCGATTGATCACCCAGCCGGCATGGCGCTTGAGCACCTGATAGCTCAGTAGCCTGCGGGTGGCGGTGCTGCGCTCCCCGACAGTGGTGAACCGCCTCATCGCCTCGTACAGGCGTTCCTCGCTCAAGCCCATCGCCACGATCTCGTCGCGGATCTTGTTCAGCAGCGGGATATACATCAGCAGCCCGATCAGCGTGGAGGGCCGCACGACGTTGCCGGTCGTCTCGATCAGCAGCCGGCGGAGCCGAACGTTGCCGAGCATGTCGAGAACATGGAAATCGACGGCGAGGTGGCGTGATTCGTCGGCGTTGATCTTCTGAAAGGCCTGGTGGCACACCGGATCCGCAACCTCGTCGAGCAGGAACTTCAGCAGCGCGCCGTCCAGTGCAACCTCCAGCATCGGGATCACCGTGCCCAGCAGCGACAGCGACACCGAATCGCTGTAGCGGTCGAGCCACTCGATGGCCAGCCGGACGTTGATGTTCGGCTCGGGCACCTCGGCGTGGTCGAGCATGCCCCAGCGACGCATCAACGCCAGTTCGGCGTTCGCGTGCTTCTGCTCCTCGGCGTGGAAGTACCGGTAGATCTCCGCCAGCGTCGGATCGGGAGCCTTTCTTGCCAGCGCGGCGAAGCCACGGGCGCCGATGTTCTCGATCCAGACGAGGTCGGCCATGAAGGCCTTGAGCCGCTTACGCTGCTCGTGGGTGATCAGTTCGGCGCCCGGCGCATCCCAGTCCACATCGGCCAGCGCCCACTGCCGGTCCTTGATCTTTTCCAGCATGTCCTCGAGTACCAGCGGCATGGCAAAAGCGTCAGTCATGACTGTGCCATTTGTCAATGGCGCAGTTTAGGGTGAGCCGGGCACCGACACGGCATTTACCGCGACGACAGGCCGCTACGGAGCGCCGTAGTGTCAGTTCGACGGAGCCCGGCCCGATTCGAGGGAGATGCGATGGTCGAATACCGGATCGACGACCTCGCTCGCGCCGCCGGCACCACGACCCGCAATGTGCGGGCGTATCAGGAACGCGGGCTGCTGCCGCCACCGGTCAAGCGCGGGAGGGTCGGCTACTACGACAACAGCCACCTGGTGCGGCTGCGCCTGATCGATTCGCTGCTGCAGCGCGGCTTCACCACCGCACACATCAACGATTTCATCACCAGCTGGGAGACCGGGAACGACATCGCCGAGGTGCTCGGTCTGGAGAACGCGCTCACGGAGCGATGGGCGCAGGGCGAGGCCATGCGGGTGCCCCGCGAGGTCGTCGGCGACGTCATCGGCACCCACGACGACGCGGTGATTGACCGGCTGGTCGTTATGGGACTCGCCCGGATCGAGGATGACGAATGCGTGCTCACCGAGCCAGAGCTACTCAAGGGCTTCGCCGAGCTGCGGCAATTCGGGTTCAGCCTCGGCCATCTGCTCGATGTGCACGCCGAGACCGACCGACTCGTGCACGAGCTGGCCGAGCGGATCATCCGCGAGGCCAAGGACCAGATCGCCGCAGATCACGGGGAAGGGTGGCTGCCCGAGGGCGATGAGATCATCGCGGCGACCGACATGCTGCAACGGATGCGCGTAATCGGGATCAGTTCGGTGCATATCGCGCTGGCGCGCGCAATGGACCAGGCACTGCAAGAAGAACTGGGCGACTACATCGCTGCGGCCATGGCGAAGGAGAGCCGACCGCAGATGCGGTGACCACTCGCGAGTCCGCCGTGAAAAATGATGCCGTAGTTACCAATGGCGTTCATGTGAAATCTGAGGTTGCTGTCGTACTCTGTGGCTCGTGCCCGTTTCCCGGCGTGACCTGCTGAAGTTCGCGGCCGCCGGCCCGGCCGTCCTCGGCGTCGGAACTGCGCTCGGGACCGTAACGTCCACGATCCTGTCGGCACCCGTGTCCGCGGCGCCGCTGGGCATTTTGCTCGACTATGCAGCAGGTGTGATCAGCGCCAACGACCTCAAAGCCGCCGGCGCGTCCGGTGCGATCCGGTACGTGTCCGACCGCCGCCCGGGCGGCGACTGGATGAAGGGCAAGCCGATCCAATTGGCCGAGTCCCGTGATCTCTACCAGAGCGGGTTGAAGATCGTCTCCTGCTACCAGTACGGAAAGCAGGACTCCGCCGACTGGCTCGGTGGCCAGGCCGCCGGCGTCCAGCACGCCCAACGGGGCTGGCAGTTGCACGTCGCGGCGGGCGGCTCCTACGGCGCCCCGATCTACGCGTCCATTGACGACGACCCGACGCCAGACCAGTACAAACGGCAGGTGGCGGCGTACCTGCGTGGCTGGGAGCAGGTACTGGGGCACCAACGGGTGGGCGTGTACGCGAACTCCAAGACGATCGACTGGGCGCTACAGGACGGGCTCGGGTCTTACTTCTGGCAGCACAACTGGGGGTCCCCGCAGGGCTTCACCCACCCCGCCGCGCACCTGCACCAGGTCCAGATCGACAAGGGCAGCGTCGGCGGTGTCGGTGTCGACGTCAACCACATCCTCAAGCCGCGGTTCGGGCAGTGGGATTAAGCCTCGAGGACGGCCAAAACCTTACTGTGTAGTAAGATAATCCAGCAAACTGTTTCCGCGTTTTTCAGTGAACAATTGTCGACTAATGTACCGAGCAAGTGCTTGGCCAAGCTGCGTCGCCCCATGCGGAGGCGTGAAAAATTTCACATAACGATTACATAACAATTGCGCCGTGATCTGCACTGTTGTAGCTACTGGACCGTAACCACCTACATGCAGGACGTTTGTCCGGTAGCCCAGAAGCTGCCGTCGGACCGGGCGTTATCTCGCCGTGGTTACCCGTCCGTAGAACTCGCCAGTAACCATGTCAGGCACCCAGTTGGCCAAATTTCTTATGCGAGTCTTATTGCAGCCGACGGCGGCGTCCGCGCCACGGATGAACACCGGGGGCCACATGCAGTCGAGATGACTGGGATTCGACGGGGAATCGCAACGCCTTCGCAGGGAAGCGCAGGTCAACACGCCGAGATACGAAACGCGATGCGCGAGAAGAAGCACCGAGGAGAGAGAAGACGTGACGATTTATGAACACGACAGGGTGTCGGCAGGCCGCGACGGTGATTCCCCGGAGCCGTCGCATGCCGTACACGCCCTCGTCGATCGTCTGAATGCCGGCGAGCCGTACGCGGTAGCGTTCGGCGGCCAAGGCAGCGCCTGGCTGGAAACCCTGGAAGAACTGGTGTCCGCCGCCGGCATCGAGTCAGACATTGCGACGCTCGCCGGTGAGGCCGACCTGCTGCTCGCCCCGGTGGCACGGGATCTGGTCGTCGTGCGGCCGGTCGGCTTCGAGCCGCTGCGCTGGATGCGCGCGCTTGGCGCCGAAGAGTCCGTGCCCAACGCCAAGCAGCTGACCTCCGCGGCCACGTCCGTGCCCGGCGTGCTGCTGACCCAGATCGCCGCAATCCGCGCGCTCGGCCGCCAGGGCATGGACCTGGTCGCCACCCCGCCGGTGGCCGTCGCCGGGCATTCACAGGGCGTGCTCGCTGTGGAAGCCCTGAAGGCCGGCGGCGTTAAGGACGTGGAGCTGCTTGCCATGGCCCAGCTCGTCGGGGCCGCCGCAACGCTAGTCGCCCGTCGGCGTGGCATCTCGGCGCTCGGCGACCGCCCGCCGATGGTGTCGGTGACCAACGCCGACCCCGAACGGATCGCCGAGCTGCTCGACGAATTCGCCCTGGACGTCCGGACGGTGCTGCCGCCTGTGCTGTCCATCCGTAACGGGCGCCGTTCGGTGGTCATCACCGGGACGCCCGAGCAGCTGGCCCGCTTCGAGATGTACTGCCAACAGATCGCCGACGCGGAGGCCGCCGACCGAAAGAACAAACTGCGCGGGGGTGCGGTGTTCTCGCCCGCTTTCGGTCCGGTGCAGGTCGAGGTCGGCTTCCACAGCCATCGGCTCTCCGACGGCGTCGACATGGTCGGGGCCTGGGCCGAGAAGGTCGGCTTGGACGCAGCGCTTGCGCGCGAGATGGCCGAAGCGATCCTGGTGCGCCAGGTCGACTGGGTCGACGAGATCACCGAACTGCACGAGGCCGGCGCCCGATGGATCCTCGACCTGGGTCCCGGCGACATCCTCACCCGGCTCACCTCGCCGGTGATACGTGGTCTCGGTGTGGGCATCGTCCCGGCCGCCACCCGCGGTGGGCAGCGGAACCTGTTCACCGTGGGCGCGGTGCCCGAGGTTGCCCGGCCGTGGTCGACCTACGCGCCGACGGTCGTCAGCCTGCCCGACGGCTCGGTGAAGTTGTCGACCAAGTTCACCCGACTCACCGGGCGCTCTCCCATCCTGCTGGCCGGGATGACGCCGACCACCGTCGACGCGAAGATCGTCGCCGCCGCGGCCAACGCCGGCCACTGGGCCGAGCTGGCCGGCGGCGGTCAGGTCACCGAGGGCATTCTCAACGAGCGCATCGAGGAGATGAGCAGCCTGCTCGAGCCCGGCCGCGCGATCCAGTTCAACGCGCTCTTCTTGGACCCGTACCTGTGGAAGCTGCAGATCGGCGGCAAGCGGCTGGTGCAGAAGGCACGCCTGTCCGGCGCGCCGATCGACGGCGTCGTGGTCAGCGCCGGCATCCCCGAGTTGGAGGAGGCCGTCGAGCTGATCGACGAGCTGAACGGCATCGGGATCACCCACGTCGTGTTCAAGCCCGGCACCGTCGAGCAGATCCGATCGGTTATCCGCATCGCTGCCGAGGTGCCCACCAAGCCGGTGATCGTGCACATCGAAGGCGGTCGCGCAGGCGGCCACCACTCCTGGGAGGACCTCGACGACCTGCTGCTGGCCACGTATTCCGAGCTGCGGTCGCGGTCCAACATCACGGTCTGCGTGGGCGGTGGCATCGGCACCCCGGAACGGGCCGCCGAGTACCTGTCCGGCCAGTGGTCATCGGTGTACGGCTTCCCGCTGATGCCGGTCGACGGCATCCTGGTCGGGACCGCGGCGATGGCCACCAAGGAGTCCACCACGTCGCCACAGGTCAAGCAGATGCTGGTCGAGACCCAGGGCACCCACACGTGGGTTGGCGCTGGAAGGGCCCAGGGCGGCATGGCATCTGGTCGAAGCCAGCTCGGCGCAGACATTCACGAGATCGACAACACCGCATCGCGCTGCGGGCGGCTGCTCGACGAGGTCGCCGGTGACGCGGAGGCTGTGGCGGCCCGGCGCGACGAGATCATCGCCGCGATGGCCAGCACCGCCAAGCCCTACTTCGGCGACGTCGCGGAGATGACCTACCTGCGTTGGCTGCGGCGCTACCTCGAGCTCTCCATCGGTGACGGCACCAGCACCGCCGACACCGCATCGCAGCACAGCCAGTGGCTGGACATCACCTGGCGCGACCGGTTCGAGCAGATGCTCAAGCGCGCGGAGGCCCGACTGCATGCGAAGGACTCCGGCCCGATCGAGACCCTGTTCAGTGACGAAGCACTGCTGGAGAACCCTGAGCAGGCCATCGCCGCACTGCTGGCCCGCTACCCCGACGCCGAGACCATCCAGCTGCACCCCGCCGACGTGCCGTTCTTCGTCCAGCTGGGCAAGACGCTCGGCAAGCCGGTCAATTTCGTGCCGATCATCGACAAGGACGTCCGCCGCTGGTGGCGCAGCGACTCGCTGTGGCAGGCCCACGACGCCCGGTATGACGCCGACCAGGTGTGCATCATCCCGGGCACCGCATCGGTGGCCGGCATCACGCGCGTCGATGAGCCCGTCGGGGAGTTGCTGGACCGCTTCGAGCAGGCCGCCGTCGACCAGATGCTGGCCGCCGGGGCCCGGGCGCCAGAGAGCGTCGCCGCGCGGCGTCGGGGTCGGGGCGACGTCACCGGCCCGCTGGCCGTCGTGCTCGACGCCCCCGACGTGCTCTGGGCCGGGCGCACCGCGACCAACCCCGTGCACCGGATCGCCGATCCCGCCGAGTGGCAGGTCCACGACCGCAGTGCCGCACACCCGTCCACTGGTGCCAGGCTCGAAGTGGCCGCCGATCAAGCCGTCGTGCTGAGCGTGCCGCTCTCGGGCACCTGGATCGACATCCGTTTCACGCTGACCGATGTGGTCCGCGACGGCGGCGCGCCCGTGGTGTCGACTGACGACGCCGCCACCGCCATGCGCGCGGTCCTGGCGATCGCCGCCGGAGTCGACGGCCCTGAGGCTTTGCCACCGGTGCAGGACGGCGCCGCGAAGGTGAGCGTCACATGGAACCCGGAAGAGGTCGCCGACCACACCGGCGTCACCGCCACCTTCGGTGCGCCGCTGGCACCCGGCCTCCCCGTGGTGCCCGACGCGCTGGTCGGCCGCTGCTGGCCCGCAGTTTTCGCCGCGATCGGCGCGGCGGTGACCGACACCGGCTTTCCGGTCGTCGAGGGCCTGCTGAGCCTGGTGCACCTCGACCACGGCGCCCATCTGCTCCGGCCGCTGCCGACCACGCCAACCGAATTCGCTGTCACGGCAACGGCTTTCGAGGCGACCGATACCGAGGTCGGCCGAGTCGTGCCAGTCTCGGTGGTCGTCTGCGACGCCGACGGCACCGCGCTTGCGACGCTCGACGAACGCTTCGCGATCCGCGGACGCACCGGTGCTGCGCAGCTGACGGACCCGGCCCGCGCCGGGGGAGCGGTGTCCGACAACGCCACCGACACACCGCGGCGCCGTCGTCGTGACGTCACGCTCACCGCGCCCATCGACATGCGGCCGTTCGCGGTGGTCTCCGGCGACCACAACCCGATCCACACGGACCGGGCGGCCGCGCTGCTCGCAGGGCTCAAATCACCTATCGTGCACGGAATGTGGCTGTCGGCCGCGGCCCAGCATGTCGTCACGGCCACGGACGGGCAGGCCCGTCCGCCGGCCCGGCTGATCGGCTGGACCGCCCGTTTCCTCGGTATGGTGGAGCCGGGAGACGAGGTCGACGTGCGAGTCGATCGCGTCGGGATCGACCAGGGCGCAGAGGTTGTGGAGGTCGCGGCCCGCATCGGCTCCGAACTGGTGATGTCAGCCACCGCGCGCCTGGCTGCACCTAAGACCGTGTACGCGTTCCCCGGTCAGGGCATCCAGCACAAGGGCATGGGCATGGAGGTTCGTGCCCGCTCGAAGGTCGCCCGCAAGGTATGGGACTCCGCGGACAGGTTCACACGCGAGACGCTCGGCTTCTCGGTGCTGCACGTGGTCCGCGACAATCCGACCAGCCTGATCGCGGCCGGTGTGCACTACCAGCACCCCGAGGGCGTGCTCTATCTGACGCAGTTCACCCAGGTCGCGATGGCCACCGTCGCCGCGGCCCAGGTAGCCGAGATGCGCGAGCAGGGCGCGTTCGTCGAGGGTGCCATCGCGTGCGGCCATTCGGTTGGTGAATACACCGCGCTGGCCTGCGTCAGTGGCGTCTACGAACTGGAGGCGCTGCTGGAGGTGGTGTTCCACCGTGGGTCCAAGATGCACGGCATCGTGCCGCGCGACGAGCGGGGCCGGTCCAATTACCGGCTGGCTGCGATCCGCCCGTCGCAGATCGAGCTCCCTGACGCAGACGTTCCCGCGTTCATCGACGACGTCTCCAGGCGCACAGGTGAATACCTGCAGATCGTCAACTACAACCTTCGCGGCGCGCAGTACGCGGTCGCCGGCACCGTCCGGGGGCTGGAGGCGCTGGAGGCCGAGGTGGAGCAACGCCGCGAAAACACCGGGGGCAAGCGGTCATTCATCCTCGTGCCCGGCATCGACGTGCCGTTCCACTCGAGTGTTCTGCGGGTGGGTGTCGCCGACTTCCGCCGCTCGCTGGAGCGGGTGATGCCTCGCGATCAGGATCCTGAGCTGATCATCGGGCGCTACATCCCGAATCTGGTGCCGCGGCCGTTCTCGCTGGATCGCGACTTCATCCAGGAGATCCGGGATCTGGTGCCGGCCGAGCCGCTGGACGAGATCCTCGCCGACTACGACACGTGGCGTACCGAGAAGCCGCGTGAGCTGTGCCGCAAGGTCGTGATCGAGCTGCTGGCCTGGCAGTTCGCCAGCCCGGTGCGCTGGATCGAAACCCAGGACCTGTTGTTCATCGAGGATGCCGCCGGCGGCCTGGGTGTGGAACGGTTCGTCGAGATCGGCGTGAAGTCCGCCCCCACCGTCGCCGGGCTGGCCACCAACACGCTCAAGCTCCCGGAGTACGCCCACAGCATGGTGGAAGTGCTCAACTCCGAGCGCGACGCCGCCGTGCTGTTCGCGACCGACACCGATCCCGAGCCAGAGCATGACGAGCCCGCATCCGGCGCGGCTCCCGCCGCCGAAGCCGCACCGGCCGCTGAAGCAGCACCGGCCGCTGAAGCAGCACCGGCCGCGCCCGCCGCCGCGCCGGGCGCTCCCCGCCCGGACGACATCGGGTTCGACGCCGCCGACGCCACTGTGGCGCTCATCGCGCTGTCGACCAAGATGCGGATCGACCAGATCGAGGCGCTGGATTCGATCGAGTCGATCACCGACGGTGCGTCGTCGCGGCGCAACCAGCTGCTGGTCGACCTGGGTTCCGAGCTCAACCTTGGTGCGATCGACGGCGCCGGCGAGGCCGACCTCGGGGGGTTGAAGTCGCAGGTGACCAAGCTGGCCCGCACCTACAAGCCGTTTGGCCCGGTGCTGAGCGACGCGATCAACGACCAGCTGCGCACGATCCTCGGCCCCTCGGGCAAGCGGCCCGCGGCGATCGCCGAGCGCGTCAAGAAGGCGTGGGAGCTCGGCGACGGCTGGGTCAAGCATGTGATCGTGGAGGTCGCGCTCGGCACGAGGGAAGGCACCAGCGTCCGCGGTGGCCACCTCGGTGGACTCCACGACGGTGCGTTGGCGGATGCCGCGAGCGTCGACAAGGTCATCGACGCGGCAGTGGCAGCGGTGGCCGGGCGTCGCGGAATCGCGGTCGCGCTACCCACCGCGGCAGGCGCCACCGGTGGCACCGTCGACGCTGCCGCGTTGGGGGAGTTCACCGAGCAGATCACCGGCCGCGACGGCGTGCTGGCCTCGGCCGCCCGGCTGGTGCTCAACCAACTCGGCCTCGACAACGCGGTCAGCACGCCGCCGACCGCGACCGATGCCGAGCTGATCGACCTCGTCACGGCCGAACTCGGCTCGGACTGGCCGCGCCTGGTGTCTCCGGTCTTCGACGGCAAGAAGGCCGTGGTGTTCGACGATCGCTGGGCCAGCGCTCGCGAGGACCTGGTCAAGATCTGGCTGGCCGACGAAGACGAGGTCGACGCCGAATGGCCGCGGTTGTCCGAGCGTTTCGAGGGCGCCGGCCATGTCGTCGCGACTCAGGCCAGCTGGTGGCAGGGCAAGGCACTGGCGGCCGGGCGGAACGTTCACGCGTCGTTGTTCGCCCGCGTCGCCGCCGGCGCGGAGAACCCGGGCAAAGGCCGCTACAGCGACGAGGTCGCCGTGGTGACCGGAGCATCGAAGGGTTCGATCGCCGCGGAGGTGGTGACCAAGCTGCTGGAGGGCGGGGCCACCGTCATCGCCACCACGTCGAAGCTCGACGACGCCCGTCTGGCGTTCTACCGCAGCGTTTACCGCGACAGCGCCCGCTTCGGCGCGACGCTGTGGGTGGTGCCTGCCAACATGGCGTCGTACTGCGACATCGACGCCCTTGTCGAATGGATCGGCAGTGAACAGGCCGAAAGTCTCGGGCCTCAGTCGATTCACCTCAAGGACGCACAAAACCCGACACTGCTGTTCCCGTTCGCGGCGCCGCGGGTCGCCGGCGATCTGTCGGAGGCCGGCTCGCGGTCCGAGATGGAGATGAAGGTGCTGCTCTGGGCCGTGCAGCGGCTTATCGGGGGCCTGTCGGCGATCGGTGCCGACCACGACATCGCGTCACGACTGCACGTGGTGCTGCCCGGCTCGCCGAACCGCGGAATGTTCGGCGGCGACGGTGCCTACGGCGAAGCCAAGTCCGCGCTGGACGCGGTGGTGTCGCGCTGGAAGGCGGAGGCGTCGTGGGCGCAGCGGGTCTCGCTGGCGCACGCGCTCATCGGCTGGACACGGGGGACCGGGCTGATGGGCCGCAACGACGCGATCGTCAGCGCGGTCGAGGAGGCCGGCGTCACCACATACTCGACCGAGAAGATGGCGTCGATGCTGCTGGCTCTGTGCGACGTGGAGTCCAAGGTGGCGGCGGCCCGGGAGCCGTTGCACGTCGACCTGACGGGCGGCCTTGGCGACATCGAGATCGATATGGCCGAACTGGCCGCGAAGGCCCGCGCGGCAGCCACCCGCGAACCGGCGACCGACGCCGACGGCGATGACGCGGGGACGATCTCGGCGCTGCCCTCTCCGCCGCGCGGGTTCACGTCGGCGCCGCCTCCGCCCTGGGAGGACCTCGATGTCGACCCGGCCGACCTGGTCGTGATCGTTAGCGGCGCGGAGCTGGGCCCGTACGGCTCGTCACGCACCCGATTCGAGATGGAGGTCGACAACGAGCTGTCCGCGGCCGGGGTGCTCGAATTAGCCTGGACCACGGGGCTGATCCGCTGGGAGGACGACCCGAAACCAGGCTGGTACGACGCCGAGACGGGCGAACTAGTCGACGAGGCGGACCTGGCGGAGCGGTACCACGACAACGTGGTTCAACGATGCGGCATCCGCGAGTTCGTGGACGACGGCGCGATCGACCCCGACCACGCGTCACCGTTGCTGGTGTCGGTGTTCCTGGACAAGGACTTCAGCTTCGTGGTGTCGTCTGAAGCCGACGCACGGGCGTTCGTGCAGTTCGATCCGGAGCACACCGTCGGCACGCCGATAGCAGACAGCACCGACTGGCAGGTCACCCGCAAGGCCGGCACCGAGATCCGCGTGCCTCGCAAGACGAAGCTGTCGCGGACCGTCGGGGCGCAGATCCCGACCGGATTCGATCCGACCGTGTGGGGCATCAGCCAGGACATGGCGACCTCGATCGACCGGGTGGCGCTGTGGAACATCGTCGCGACCGTGGACGCGTTCCTGTCCGCCGGATTCACCCCCACCGAGCTGATGCGCTGGGTGCACCCGAGCCTGGTGGCCAGCACGCAGGGCACCGGCATGGGCGGCATGACGTCGATGCAGACGATGTACCACGGCAACCTGCTTGGCCGGAACAAGCCGAACGACATCTTGCAAGAGGTGCTGCCGAATGTAGTTGCAGCGCACGTGGTTCAGTCATACGTCGGCAGCTACGGCGCGATGATCCACCCGGTCGGCGCGTGCGCCACCGCGGCGGTCTCGGTCGAGGAGGGCGTCGACAAGATCCGGCTGGGCAAAGCGGAGCTGGTGATGGCCGGCGGCTTCGACGATCTGACGCTGGAGGCGATCATCGGGTTCGGTGACATGGCCGCCACTGCCGACACCGAGATGATGCGCGCCAGGGGCATCAGCGATTCGAAGTTCTCCCGCGCCAACGACCGACGAAGGCTGGGCTTCGTCGAATCGCAGGGCGGCGGAACGATTTTGCTGGCCCGGGGAGACCTGGCGCTCAAGATGGGGCTGCCGGTGCTTGCGGTCGTCGCCTACGCGCAGAGCTTCGCGGACGGCGTGCACACGTCGATCCCGGCGCCGGGAATGGGGGCGCTGGGTGCAGGCCGTGGTGGTCGCGGTTCGCAACTGGCCCGGTCGCTGGCGAAGCTGGGGGTCGGTGCCGACGACATCGCGGTGGTGTCCAAGCACGACACCTCGACGCTGGCCAACGACCCGAACGAGACCGAGCTGCACGAGCGGCTTGCCGACGCGGTGGGCCGCTCCGACGGCGCGCCGCTGTTCGTGGTGTCGCAGAAGAGCCTGACCGGCCACGCCAAGGGTGGCGCCGCGGTGTTCCAGATGATGGGGTTGTGCCAGATCCTGCGCGACGGGGTGATCCCGCCAAACCGCAGCCTGGACTGCGTCGATGACGAGATGGCCTCATCGGCCCACTTCGTGTGGCCGCGCGAGACCCTGCGGCTGGGCGAGAAGTTCCCGCTCAAGGCCGGATTGGTGACCAGCCTCGGCTTCGGCCACGTGTCCGGGCTGATAGCGCTGGTGCATGCCCAGGCGTTCCTGGCCTCACTGGACGAGGAGCAGCGGCAGGCCTACAAGCAGCGATCCGATGCGCGGGTGCTGACCGGCCAGCGCCGGTTGGCCTCGGCGATCGCGGGCGGGCAACCGCTCTACGAGCGGCCCGCTGGCCGTCGGTTCAACCACGACGCCTCGGAGAAGCGCCAAGAGGCCGACATGCTGCTCGACCCCGCGTCGAGGCTCGGCGACGGCGACGTCTACACGCGGTAGCGTTCAGCCATGGCGATAGTCGGGCTGGGGATCGATCTGGTCTCCATCCCCGACTTCGCCGAGCAGGTCGACCGTCCCGGCACCGTGTTCGCCGAGACCTTCACCCCAGGTGAGCGTCGCGACGCGGCCGACAAAAGCTCGTCGGCAGCCAGGCACCTGGCGGCCAGGTGGGCGGCCAAGGAGGCCGTGATCAAGGCGTGGTCCGGATCGCGGTTCGCGCAGCGGCCGGTGCTACCGGAGGGCATTCACCGCGACATCGAGGTCGTCACCGACACGTGGGGCCGGCCGCGGGTCCGGCTCACCGGCGCGATCGCCGAACACCTCGCCGACCTGACGATCCACGTGTCGCTGACCCACGAGGGGGATACCGCCGCCGCGGTCGCGGTGCTCGAGGCGAATTGATCACACGCCGTCTCCCAACGCGGAGCCCGCAACCGGCACGCAAAGGTGCGAGTGGAGAGTACGCGGAATACAGTTTCGGCGCATAGCCTCGAGCCCATGAGCGATCTCGTCGAACGTGTGCGTGACGTGCTGCCCTCGGTGCGGCGCGACCTGGAAGACCTGGTGCGGATCGAGTCGGTGTGGGCCGACCCGGGCCGCCGCAGCGAGGTGCAGCGCAGCGCGCAGGCAGTCGCCGCGCTGCTCTCGGCCGCCGGGTTCGACGACGTGCAGATCGTCGCCGAAGGGGGCGCCCCTGCGGTCATCGCTCGCCATCCCGCGCCGCCGGGCGCGCCGACCGTGTTGCTGTACGCCCACCACGACGTGCAACCCGAGGGTGAGCACGGCCAGTGGGCGTCGCCGCCGTTTGAGCCGACCGAGCGCAACGGCAGGCTCTACGGGCGCGGTGCGGCCGACGACAAAGCCGGTGTCGCAACGCATTTGGCCGCGTTTCGGGCACATGGCGGTCGGCCGCCGGTGGGTGTGACGGTGTTCGTCGAAGGCGAGGAGGAGTCTGGGTCCCCGTCGCTCGGACGGCTACTGGCCGCCCACCGCGACACGCTGGCAGCGGACGTGATCGTCATCGCCGATTCGGACAACTGGAGCACCGATGTGCCAGCGCTGACCGTGTCTCTGCGCGGGCTGGCTGACTGCGTCGTGGAGGTCGCCACACTCGATCACGGCCTGCACTCCGGAATGTGGGGTGGCGTGGTTCCCGACGCGCTCAGCGTGCTGGTGCGGCTGCTGGCGAGCCTGCACGACGACGAGGGCAACGTTGCGGTCGAGGGCCTGCGCGAGGCCACTGCGTCCGAGGTCGACCATGCACCCGGATGGGTGCGCGCCGAGTCCGGAATGCTCGAGGGTGTGCGGGAGATCGGTACTGGCTCGCTGGCACAACGCCTTTGGGCCAAGCCGGCGATCACGGTCATCGGCATCGACGCCACACCGATTGCGGCCTCCTCGAACACGCTGATTCCGAGAGCACGCGCCAAGGTGAGCATGCGCGTGGCGCCGGGGGGCGACGCCAAGGCTCACCTCGAGGCCCTCACGCGCCACCTCGAGCAGCACGCGCCGTGGGGGGCGCACGTCACCGTCACCCCCGGCGACATCGGACAGCCGTATGAGATCGATGCGGCCGGGCCGGTGTATGAAGCCGCCCGCGCGGCGTTCCGCCACGCCTGGGGCAACGAGCCCGTCGATATGGGCCAGGGCGGATCCATTCCGTTCATCGCCGCGTTCGCCGAGACGTTCCCCGACGCCGAGATTCTGGTCACCGGTGTGGAAGACCCTGGCGCGCAAGCACACAGCGTCGACGAGAGCCTGCACCTGGGGGTGCTGGAACGTGCGGCGACAGCCGAAGCGCTGCTGCTGGCGAACCTCGCGTCACACTGACAGATCGCGGCGTAGCTTGTCGACGTGCCCGCTGGCTCTGACGTTGTACTGCGCGACGGCGATGTTGCCGTCCTCGTCGACGACGAACGTCGAGCGGATGACACCCTGCACAGTTTTGCCATACATCTTCTTTTCGCCGTAGGCACCCCACGCCGTCAGGACCTTGCGGTCGGGGTCGGACAGCAGCGGAAAGGTGAGATTCTGCGCGTTGCGGAACTTCGCCAGCTTCGCCGGCGCGTCAGGGGAGATGCCCACGACGTCCAGGCCGGCGTGGTTGAGTTCGGCAAGGTTGTCGCGGAAATCGCAAGCTTCCTTCGTGCAGCCCGGGGTGGACGCCGCCGGATAGAAGTAGACGATCAGTTTGCGGCCCCGATAGTCGGCCAGCGACACCGTATTGCCGTCGGCGTCGGGAAGGCGGAAGGTGGGGGCCTTGTCGCCGGCTTCCAGCCTCGGAGTCGCGCTCATAGAGTCAGATTCCCTTTGTCCTGGACGAGTTCGCCGTGTCGTTGGCCTTGTGGAATGAGGTATATCACCTGACGCTCGGTCCCTTTCGGACACCCGCTCGCATTTTCACGCTGGCGATCCGGGCGTCGGGTCGGCCTCGGGGTCGTGGTCGCCGTCTGGCAGAAAGAGCGTGAACGTGGTGGGCGCTCGGCCGGTCATCAGCAGGCGTCCACCTTCGGCCTCGGCGAGGCTGCGGGCCAGCGGCAGCCCGATCCCATGCCCGCCGGCCGACGAGCGGTCGAACAGGGCGTCGTCCATCGGGGGGCCGGGTCCCTCGTCGGAGACATCGATGGCGACGGTGGTGCCGACTTCTCGCGCATGGACCGTGACTTTTCCGTCACCGTGCCGAGTGGCGTTGTCGACCAGCACAGCGAGGATTTGCCGGACCGCCGCGGTCGATGCTCGCGAGTGGCGAAGGTCGGGATCGATCGTGATGCGAAGGGAACGGCCCTTGCCGGAAAGCGTTTCAGTCCAGGTACTTTCCATTTCCTGCAGCATCGAGGGCACGTCCAGCGGTTCGCCCCGGTGCTCGTCGGTTCGCGCCAGTTTGACCAGGTCGTCGATCGTGCGCTCCAGTCGATCCGCGGCCGCCACAGCCTCACGCGTGGCCCTACTGTAGTCGGCGCCGGGAGTGGCAAGGGCGGTTTCGAGGCGCAGCCGCAGCCCGGCCAACGGAGTGCGCAGCTGGTGTGAGGCATGGGCGGTGACCTCGCGTTCACGCTCGACAAGTTCGCCGATGCGGACCGCGGCCCGGTTGATGGCAGTTCCGGCCGTGTCGATCTCGGGGATACCGCTGGCTTGGGCCCGCACCGTGAAATCGCCGTCGGCCAGCCGTGCAGCTGCGGCCGCCAGCTTCTCCACCGGCCGAGCAAGCCGACCGGACTGCCGGAGGGCGAGTTGCCAGGTCCCGGCAAGAATCACCACTTCGAGACCGGCCATGCCCAGCCATGTCACCGCGATCTTGCTGTACACGTCGGCGGTCGACGTGGTGGCGCGAATAGCGAAGTTTCCCCCGACCTGGTCAGGGATCGGCACGGCGGCGATCAGGGTTCCCGACCCTGACTGGTGGTGGATGGCGCTGTCCGCGAGTGCCTCGAGCACGACCGGATCAGCCCGCTGGGGGCCCTGTCCGCTCACGAGCCGACCATCTGAGCCGTACAACGCGAGTGCGATGCTGTGCCCAGGAGTGGGCAGGGCGCCGGGGCGGCGGGTATGGACCAGGTCGGCGGTGACGTCCAGGGCGGCGATGTCTGCGGCGTGTTCTAGTTCAGTGGCCTCCTGGGTCAGAAAGTAATGGGCGGCGGCGATAGCGAGCGGGACACCGAACAAGCTGGTGGCAAGGGTCGCGGATAGGACCGCCAGGGTCACGATCCGCTTACGCATGTCCCGGCCGCGGCTGTGGGCCGCGGGGCTGCGTTGAGGGCAGTTGCCGGCCAGGTGAATTCAGCCGGTACCCGTAGCCGCGCAGGGTGGTGATGGTGGGCAGTGCACTCGCTGTTGCCGCGCCGCCGGCGGCATCGGCCAGTTTGCGACGCAGGATGCCGATGTGCACGTCCAGCGTCTTCGTCGACCCGTACCAGTGTTCGTCCCATACGTCGGCCATCAGGCTGTCGCGGCTGACCGCGGCATCGGCGTCGGCCGCCAGCCGCGCCAGCAGGTCGAACTCGCGGCTACGCAGCTCGAGGCTACGGCCCTGATATGTGACGACACGGGCGGCGGTGTCAACCACCAGTTCGCCGACGACATGGGCGTGGGCCGAGGCGGCCTGGAGCGGTCCGCGACGCAGGTGGGCGCGAATACGCGCCAGCAATTCGGTGTAGCGGAACGGTTTGGTCAGGTAGTCGTCCGCCCCGGCGTCGAGCCCGACGACCACGTCGATCTCGGCGTCGCGAGCGGTGAGTATCACCAGCACCGCTGCCGGCACCGCGGTGCGCAACTGCCGGCAAACGTGCACCCCGTCGAGGTCCGGCAACCCCAGGTCCAGCAGCACCAGCTCGAAATCGTGGGCACCGGCCTCGCGCAGGGCGCTGCGGCCGTCGCGGGCCCAACTCACCTGATGGCCGTTGGCCTGCAGGCCGTCGACGAGAAGTGCGCCGATCGTGTCATCGTCTTCGACCACCAGCAGGTGGGCCATGGCGTCGAGTCTATCGGCGGAGGGCCCGGGCCCCTGTCGTTCGGAACCGGTCGTCGCGGACGGCGAGCGCGATGTCATAACGCCGGTCCTGCGGCCGCCTGCATGCTTGGTAGTGGTGGTGAGGAGGCCCCGGCGCTGCGATGGTGGTACAACGCCGCTGCGAGGACCGCCGCCAGCGGGGCCAAAATCAGCAGCGGCACCGCAGCGGGAACGATCGACACCAGCACGCCACCGCTGATCGCGCCTGCGACGGCGGCCACCACCGCGGTGAGCGCGGCGCGGTCGCTCGGCAAGCGAGCCGAGCGGGCCCAGCCGGCGATCACTCCCGTGAGGGCGCCGGTCAGATATGTCGTCGCCACCGGCACCCCGAGCCCTCGCATCGCGGCGCTTTGCAGACCCATAGCGGCCGCTGCCGCCGTCAGCAGGCCAAGTTGAACCACCCCGCGCGGTGCGGTGCCAATCGCTTCCCACCCCACCGTGAACCCGCACAGCACAACGAATTCCACACCCAGCACGACGGTCACCGACCGTGGCCACGGAGGGCCGTCCGGGTCGCGTGCTCCGGTAATCCGCGCGCCACCCGCGACACCGAGCACGAAGCCGGCGATCGCCGCGCCGGTGTGAGCCAACAACAGGGAGTCGGCGCGTGCGAAGGCCAGGCCGGTCAACACGAGGTTGCCCGTGATCACGCTGGAGAACACCCCGCCGTGCCGGGTCAGGGTGGTGACGTCAATCGCGCCGGTGCCGAAAGTCAGAGCGGCAGCCACCCATACCGGCCAACGCACACTGGACTGCGGGGTCCGAGCCGGTGGCCCGTCAACGCACCGACCCAGTTCGCTACGTCGATCTCCCACTAGCGGTGAGCCGGGGCCAGGCTGTCCAGGGCGTCTTCGCAATCCTCCGTGGCGGCTCGCAGGATCGCCGCGCTGCGCTCAAGGTCGGCGCGCTCCGCCGGGGTCATCGGAGGTTCCAGGACGTCCTCCACCCCGCCGGCGCCCACCACGGCGGGCAGCGACAACGTGGTGCGGTAGTTCGGGTGGTAAACGCCGACCGGCAGCAGCACCCGTTCATCGCGCAGCACCGCCGCCGTCAGCCGGGCCGCGACGGCGGCGATCCCGTAGCGGCTGGCCCCGGTGCCTTCGATGATGGAGATGTTCGCGAATCGCACATCGTGCTCAATCTCGAGACGGACCTGTTGTGCCCGCTGGTCGTCCCCGCCCAGCACGTCGAGGACGGGTCGGCCGGCGACCGTGGCCGTCGACCACAGCAGCACCTGGGAGGTGCCGTGTTCGCCCACCACCATGGCCTGCACGTCGGCGGTTTGCACACGTAGTCGCTCGGCCAGGTGGACCCTGAACCGCAGGCTGTCCAACAGCGTGCCGGTGGAAAACACCCGTGAATGCCCGGCGAGTCCACGAGCGATGTCAGCCAATGGATCCGGTGGATCCGTCACCACCATCACCACCGCCTGCGGGGCGAAGTCGGCTACCCGGGGAACGATGTCGGCGTAAATGCGGGCGTTGGCGACCGCCAATCGCAACCGACCCTCCGGATCGGAGCGGTCGATGGCTCCCCCGGCGCGCTCATTGATTCCGGCGGTGACGATCACCAGCGCCGCGCCGTCAAGAAGGTCGTATCCGCCTGCCCGCACATCTACCGCGGGTGTGAGGGGTGCCGCGTAGCGCAAGTCCAACGCCACTCCCGCCGCACGCGCCCGGTCACGGTCGATGAGAACAATCTCGCGGCATACCGCGCGCTCGACCAGGGCCAACCCGGTGGCCGCGCCCACCGCGCCGGCTCCCACAATCCCAACCTTCATGGTGAAACCTCCCGAATCAAATGCCGTGTGCGTACATCTGCGACGGTATGAAGCCGACCGTCATCGCTGGTTCAGCGCGAGGTAAAAAATGGCTTACCTTCCTTTGGTGCTGCGATGCCACCGGAACGACTTGCCGCACAGGCGCTATCCCCGATGCCCAGACGCGGCTTGCCACGCCGGGCAATCGGCTTGTGAGGACGTCGCCAGCGAACCGGGAGATCGCGGACCACGCACCGCGGTCCGGGGCTGCGCGAAATGTGGTGTGCACCACACTCACCCACCGTCCACCGGTGCGATTCCACACATCGCGGGTCTACCGCGGGCAGTAGCGTCACCGGGAAGTCCGCGTGGCCGCGGCGGCGGGCGGATCTCTTCGCCTCTACCGGCGCGTGCGCGGCGGGCGGGCTGATCTAGGGTAGTTCGGCAAGGTAGCAACCCGGAAAACGCGGAGGACACCGTGGCGCAGCGAGACCCCGAGGACATCAAGCAGGAGATCGACCGTGCCCGCGACCAGTTGGCTGCCACCGTGGACACGCTCACCGAGCGAGCCAATCCCCGCAGAATCGCCGACGACATCAAAGCCAGCGTGATCAACTTCGTCAGAAAGCCGCCGGTGACCTACGCGCTGATCGGTGTGGGCACGTTGACTGTGGTGCTGGTGATCCGCAGGATCCGAAATCACTGACGTCGGCGACGACAGAGCAACGTCTGTGTGACGTCAGCTCACCGTGGAGCGCCGCATCGCCCGGCGCCACCAGTCGGCGAATGCCCAGCCGGGGCCGGGCGGCGTGGCCTGCCGACACAGCCGATTGCAGGTGTACACGCGCGGAGTCAGCGGTTGGTCGACAGGGCCCAACGCAAGTTGGGGGCCGGCGGTCGACATTGGCTAAGACCTCGATTCGTGTGGTGACCGGGTGGCGCATCGCGTCGCGGGGATCTTCAGCTAACGGGACCTTAGCAGAACGAAAGGAAAAGCCCAAGGGCCACCTGCGGATCGGCTCAATGACACGGTTCGCCGGTTACGTCCGCGTAACCTTCGTCACAGTTCCGATGTCTCTGGGCGTGAGGCCCTTGAGCAACGTAGTGGTGCGCCGTCAGGGTTTCGAACCCCGGACCCGCTGATTAAGAGTCAGCTGCTCTACCAACTGAGCTAACGGCGCGTCGACTCGCGACAATAACAGTCTATCGATCGGTAACGAAACCTGACCCGGGCCTCGATTTGGCCGTCGGCGACGGTGCGGTGGCGCGCCGCATGTCGGTCCTTCCCTTAGACTCTTGCCAAACTACGCCAGCGAATTAGCCCCGGTTGCGAGGTGGAGCAAAGCATGTGGCAGGTCCGTGCCGCGACCCGTCCGCGTCGTTATCCGTCCTGGTTTGCGGCAATCGCAATCGTCCCGGCTCTGGTGTTGGCGGGCAGCGCCTGCAGCAGCAATTCCGCTCCGCCGCCCACCAAGGTGATCGCGGACAAAGGCAGCCCATACGGTGATCTGCTCGTGCCGAAGCTGCAGGCGTCGGTGACCGACGGCGCAGTCGGCGTGCCCGTCGACCGGCCGGTCACGGTCAGCGCCGGCGACGGTGTGCTTGGTGCGGTGAGCATGGTGAACACCGACGGCAAGCCCGTTGCCGGCCAGCTCAGCCCCGACGGGCTGACCTGGTCGACCGCTGACCCGCTCGGCTACAACAAGCAGTACACGCTGACTGCAGAGGCCCTCGGGCTCAGCGGTGTCACGCGCAAGAGCATGACGTTCCAGACCCACTCGCCGCACAACCTGACCATGGCGTATGTGCTTCCCAACGACGGCGAAGTCGTCGGCGTCGGTCAGCCGGTGGCGATCCGCTTCGACGAGAACATCCCCGACCGCCTTGCGGCGCAGCGCGCGATCAAGATCACCACCAATCCGCCTGTGGAGGGCGCGTTCTACTGGCTCAACAACCGCGAAGTTCGGTGGCGCCCAGAGCACTTCTGGAAGCCGGGCACCACGGTCGACGTGGCGGTCAACATCTACGGGGTCGACCTCGGCGATGGGCTGTTCGGCCAGGACAACGTCCCCCGGCACTTCACCATCGGAGACGAGGTCATCTCGACCGCCGACGACAACACGAAGACCGTGACGGTTCGCGTCAACGGTCAGGTGGTCAAGACGATGCCGACATCGATGGGCAAGAACAGCACGCCAACGAACAATGGCACCTTTATCGTCGGCGAGCGCTACACGCACATCATCATGGACTCCTCGACCTTCGGTGTTCCGGTCAACTCGCCCAATGGTTACCGCACCGACGTCGACTGGGCCACCCAGATTTCCTACAGCGGGATCTTCGTCCACGCCGCGCCGTGGTCGGTCGGCGCTCAGGGCTACACCAACACCAGTCACGGCTGCCTGAACGTGAACACCGCCAACGCGATCTGGTTCTACAACAGCAGCAAGCGCGGCGACGTCGTCCAGGTCGTCAACACCGTCGGTTCAACGCTGGCCGGCACCGACGGACTGGGGGACTGGAACATTCCGTGGGACCAGTGGCGGGCCGGCAACGCCAACATGTGATGGGCTCGTCACCCTCGACCCGACCATCGGATGGACGCCCACTCACCGGTGCGCGGTTCCACGCGCCGGCGTCTGCACCGCGCAAACCTCGCAGAGCGGCGGGGACCAAAACCCGTAACAGCCAGGGTCATCACTGCTTAACTTCGGCGGGGATGAAAAGAACGCCTCCATTCACTGCTGTGCACCCTTGAGCACGATCGCACGGTGATCTCCTCAACGGATGGCACAAACCGCCGCGATGGCGCCATCAAAGATTTGCAAGCCCGACTGCGAGTATCTGGCGAGAGGTGCCGAAAGGAAACAATGTTTCTGCGCGGCGTGCCCGCGGCTTTTGGCCGACCACGATCGCCAGACCGCGGTACGGGGCGCGGGCACGGCGGTCATGCCGACGTGCTACGGCAAGTCCGTGCGGCGGCCCAAAACGCTCCTGAATAGAACAGAGAGAAGCTGTTTTCTTCCGGCTCCAGCAAGAGTAATACGGCCAGAAATCCAATTTCCTCGTTTTGCACCCTTAACGGCGCGGACTGACTTACGCTGACCGCGTTGCTGATCTGGGGTTATGCGCAAGCTCGGCAAACGAAAAACATCATGGCAAGGATCATTACCAGCAGAAGGGTATGTACCGTGATCAAAAAAGTTTTAACGCTGGCACTGTTGCTTTTCGCAAGTCTCTGGGTGATCGTCGCTTGCGGCTTCGCGGGCGGCGGGCCTCGGCCACCGGTTCAGATGGGCTCAAATTCAGGGTACCTTCCCACCTCCACGCAGGTCGCGCCGCTTCTTTAACGCTCAGATGGTTCACGGTTAACGCCACGGCTCAAACGCCCCACGCTTCTCTGGGAACGGTGAGCCGTGGTAGCCGCCGTAATGGGCTAGCCGCCCGCTGCCGGCGTGTCATGCCGGTGTTGCGGTAAGTAAACAGTCATCGTCTACGACTGTCCGGCAAACGATGCCGCTGCGCTCAATCGCTACGGTATTCAGGTGAGCTCAGCGCGTTAGTCGGCTCTTAGGATCGCCGAAATCGGTTTTGTGACTGACTGCTCCCGAGCGGCGCTGGAGCGTGCCAAACCGTGGCGCTGGTGTCCATGCGCGTAGCTGCTAACGATTCGCCGCCCTACGGACGGCCGGTGGGGCCAACAGAGTTGGGCTGACGGCGTAATGCGCAGCCCGAAAGCAAAGAGCCGGGGAGCAGAAACTTCTCCCGGGCCCGCGGGGTGAGTGACGGGGCTCGAACCCGCGACTTCCAGGATCACAACCTGGTGCTCTACCAACTGAACTACACTCACCATCTCCGCAGCCCCCGAGGGCGGTCGCGGCGACGTCGATACTAACCGCTGGTGGCCTCGCCGGCCGAATCCATCGCCCCGGATGTGTCGGACGACTCCTCCGGCTCGGCGGCGATCGCCGCGATTTCGCTGGTCGACGGCCCCGGCGGGGTGACGAACGCAGTGCGCTGGTAGTAGCGCAACTCGCGGATCGACTCTTTGATGTCGGCGAGGGCCCGGTGGGCCAGCCCCTTCTCCGGCTGCCCGTAATAGATCCGCGGATACCAGCGCCGGCACAGCTCCTTGATCGAGCTGACGTCAACCATCCGGTAGTGCAGGTAGTTTTCCAGGGCGGGCATGTCGCGCGCGATGAAGCCACGGTCTGTGGCGATCGAGTTGCCCGCCAGCGGCACGGTTTTGGCCTGCGGCACATGCGCGCGGATGTAGTCCAGCACCATGGCCTCCGCCGCGGGGACGTCGATTGTCGACGCCCTGACCTCGTCGATCAGGCCCGAGCGGGTGTGCATCTCGTTGACCACGGGGATCATCTGGGACAGCGCGTCGTCGTCGGCGTGGATGACGACGTCGATGCCGTCGCCGAGGACGTTCAGGTCACCGTCGGTGACCAGGGCTGCGATCTCGATCAGCCGGTCCTTGCGAAGGTCCAGGCCGGTCATCTCGCAGTCGATCCAGACCAATTCATCCCGCACAGCGCTCCACAGTAAGCCCAGCGTGGCAGAGAGCCCGCCGGTGGCCGCACCTGGTACTCGTGTCTGGAGGCTATGAGCACTGAATCGAGCACAGAATCGACAGCCCCGCTGAGCAGATCGCCGCCGGCTACGCGGTCAAGGGGCAAGCCCTTCAAGTCGGGGCCGTGGTCGTGGACGGCACCGCCGATCCCACCGCGCGCGTCCGCCTCCCGCTGGCCACGGTGAACAGGCACGGGCTGGTGGCCGGGGCGACCGGCACGGGCAAGACGAAATCCCTGCAGGGGATCGCGGAGCAGCTGTCCGCGGCGGGCGTGCCGGTGATCATGGCCGATGTCAAGGGCGACCGCGGCCCCGGCCGATTCGCCGCCGGTGCCGACCCAGGTCGACGTGCCGCCGATGCCTGCCCCGGTCGAACCGCAGGGCCCGGGCATGGTGCAGGAGGTGCTCGAAAGCTCGGCTTTCAAAAGTTTCATGCGCTCGGCCGCCTCGGCGGCCGGCCGCGAGATCACCCGCAGCATTTTCGGCACGGGCCGCCGCTAGGGCCCCTGCCCGCCCCAACCGCACGGCGCTCAACACGAGCCGACGTTGCACTGACCAAATGACAATGCCCCCGGGTATCCGACCTGGATGCTATTTCGGGGCTGATGGGCTATGCGCCGCCGAGGCGCTTGTAGAAACTGCCGACGATCGGGGCCACGACCGCCCGCGGCGCGTACTGGCTCGCCACTGACATGGCCTTCGACGTGATTCCCGGCACGATGCGCATTTTGTTGCGCTCCAATGCATCCAGCGACATCTCGGCCGTGTGCTCGGTCGAGATCCACAGAAATTCCGGCACCAGCTTGTCGACAAGCGACGCGTCCGCCGGGTCGGGCGACGTGGTCCGCACCGGGCCCGGCGCTAGCAGCGTGACGTGCACGCCGCTGCCCTTGAGCTCGCCGCGCAGCGACTCGCTGAACGTGTTCACGAATGCCTTGGTGGCCGCGTATGTTGCGTTGTTCGGGATAGGTGAATTACCCGCCGCCGAACCCGAGATCAGGATTCCGCCGGCTTTGCGTTCGATCATGCCGGGCAGTACCGCGAGGGCAAGATCGTGCACCCCAAGCATATTCAGCTGGACCTGCGCCTTCTCGGCGGCCTGATCCAGCTTGGCCACCGGGCCGAATGTCGCGGTGCCTGCGTTCGCGCACAGGATCGAGATGTTGCGTGATGCCAGCTCGTCGGCCAGCTTGGCACGCTCTGCCGGGTCGACCAGATCCACCGGCCGCACCTCGACGACCACCCCGTACCGCTCGGTGAGTCGGGCCGCCAAGTCGCCGAGGACCTGTTCGCGGCGCGCGGTGATGATCAGGCTGTGGCCCCTGGCGGCCAATTCGGTCGCCAGCGCTTCGCCGATGTTCTGCGACGCGCCCGTGACGACGGCACGGGCGTTTGGACTTGGTGCGGGCACTGGCATGCGGCAATGGTAGACATGGCGATCATGATCAGCCCCGCGACGGGTTCGCCAACCGCCACGCGGTCGCGGGTTTTGGCGTGGGCGCTGTGGGATTGCGGCTCGACAGCCACCAACGCGATCGTCGTCACCTTCGTGTTCTCGGTCTACTTGACCGGCACGGTCGGTGCGGGCGAGCCGGGCGGAACCACGCCGGCCAGTTGGCTCGGTCGGGCATTGACGGTCGCGGGCGTGACGGTCGCGCTGTTCGCTCCGGTGACAGGCGTCTGGGTCGACGGGCCACAGCGCCGGCGCCGCACCTTGGCCGTCCTCACCGCGGCGGCGGTACTTCTGACCGCATCGATGAGCCTGGTACGCGACGATCCGCGCTACCTTCTGCTGGGGCTGATCCTGCTCGCCGCGACAGCCGCGTGCAGTGATCTGGCCAGCGTCCCGTACAACGCGATGCTGCGGCAGCTGGCGACCCCCCAAACGGCAGGCCGGGTCTCCGGATTTGGTTGGTCTGCAGGCTATGTCGGCAGCGTGGCGTTGCTGCTGATCGTCTATGTCGGCTTCATCTCGGGAAGCGGACCGAGGCGCGGACTGCTCCACATCCCGACGGCCGACGGACAGAACGTGCGGACGGCGATGCTGCTGACCGCGGCCTGGTTCCTGATGTTCGGGCTGCCGGTGCTGATCGCGGTGCCGCCGCCACAAGACGCGACTCGGGCGGCGTCGGTCGGCATCCTCGGCGCGTACCGCAAGCTCTGGGCAGAGGTCGTCGCGGAGTGGCGCCGCGACCGCAATGTCGTCTACTACCTGCTGGCCAGCGCGGTCTTCCGGGACGGGCTGTCCGGGGTATTCGCGTTCGGCGCCGTCCTCGGAGTCAACGTCTACGGCATCTCGCAGGCCGACGTGCTGCTGTTCGGGGTCACCGCCTGCGTGGTCGCGGCGGTAGGGGCGGTGCTCGGTGGTCTGCTCGACGACCGCGTCGGGTCCAAGCCCGTCATCGTCGGATCGCTGGCCGCGATGATCGCAGCCGGGCTGACGGTGATGGGCTTGTCAGGCCCGGTCGGGTTCTGGGTGTGCGGGTTGCTGCTGTGTCTGTTCATCGGCCCCACGCAGTCGGCCGCGCGCACCCTGCTGCTGAGGATGACCGCCGACGGCAAGGAGGGGATGGCGTTCGGCCTCTACACCACGACGGGCCGGGCGGTGGCATTCCTCGCACCGTGGCTGTTCTTCACGTTCATCGACATCTTCGGAACGGACCGCGCCGGCATGGGCGGCCTGCTGGTGGTGCTGGCCGCCGGGTTGGTCGGCATGCTTGCAGTCCGTGTGCCGCGTCGCTAGCTCAAGGCGCTACAGATCGTCAGCCCCGCTCCAGTGCGCTGACGAACCGGCACGCCGTTGACCGTCACCGTGCAGGTGATGTCTCGGCCGACGTTGATGACAGTCACGCTGGCCGAATTCTGCGCCGGCTTGGTCAGGCTGACCTCCTTGCGCCACGGCAGCACCACGTTGAACTCCGTCTGCATCATGTTGCCGGTATCCACATAGGTGATGTTGATCGCGCGACCGGAGCCGGTGACCTCGTAGACGACGGTCTCCGTGTCGCCCGGAGCCGGGGACCCGGTGGTGCTCGGCAGCGTCGGCAGTGCTGGAAAGGGAAACACCGGCGTTGGAGACGACGTCGTCGGGGGGGCCGACCTGCTGGTGGTTGTCGGCGTAGGCATCGTGGGGTTGGGCGCGACGACGGTCTGCCTCGACGACGAGGTATTGGTGATGATCAGGGCGGCGACCAGCGCGAGGACCACGACCGCGACGGCTCCCGCGGCCACCCACAGCCAGCGCGGCGTCTTTGGCGGCTCGGGCGGCGGTTCCTGCGGCGGCATCCCGGGCGGCATCTGCCCGTAGGTCTGCGTCCAGTACGGCGGCAACGGCTCGGTGGGGGCCGGCCCGGACGCCGGTGGTGGAGCGGCGTACCCCGGACCGTACGGTGAGTTGCCCGCATAGGCCGGGTCAGAGTAGACCGGGTACGGATGGCCGTACGGATCCGTGGGCTCGCGAGGTGAGCCCGGGCGTGGCGAATCCGTCATATCCACCTCATGGCTGCGAGGGTACCTGCGCAGAAGGGCGACGCGGGTTCCCGCGAGTGGTCGAAGATATGAGCGAAATTAACACGCAGGTAACTGGCTGGACCTACCGTGGCGGAATGCGACGCGAGCCGCCGCGAACGCTGGGGGTCGAAGAGGAGTTTCACCTTGTCGATCTGAAGACGAGGCGACTCACCGCACGCGCCCCCGAACTGCTCTCGAAGCTGTCGGACGACTACGTCGCCGAGCTGCAGCGCTGTGTCGTGGAGATGAACAGCGATGTGGTCGACGGCCTGGGGCTGCTGCGCGACGAACTGGTCGGGCAGCGGCGCGTACTGGTCGATGCGGCCGCCGAGCTGGGAATGGGCGTGGTCGCGGCGGGGGCCGTGCCGCTTTCGGTGCCCGCCGAAATGCAAGTCACCCGGACCCCCCGGTACCGGCAGATGCTCGCCGACTATCAACTGCTGGCCCGGGAGCAGCTGATCTGCGGCACCCAAGTGCATGTCGGGGTCGCCGACCGTGACGAAGCCGTCGCCGTAGCCAACCGGTTGTCCATCCATTTGCCGACGCTGCTGGCGCTGTCCACCAGCTCGCCGTTCTGGGCGGACGGGTCCGACACCGGCTACTCGAGTGTGCGCACGCTGGTCTGGCAGCGCTGGCCGACGACCGGCCTGGCCGCGCCGGTGCATTCGGCAGCCGAGTACGACGAGCTGGTTCGGGATTTGGTGGCCAGCGGTGTGATCACCGACGAAGGCATGCTCTATTTCGACGTGCGCCCGTCGATGTCGGTGCCGACGCTGGAGTTGCGCGTGTGCGACAGCTGTCCGTCAGTGGACACGATCGTGCTGATCGCCGGTCTGTTCCGAGCGCTCGTGCAGCGAGAGGCCAGGGCGCTTCAGGCCGGCATCCCGCCGACGACGGTCTCCCCGACGCTCGGCCGCGCGGCGTTGTGGCGGGCCGCCCGGTCCGGGCTGGAGGGCGAACTCGTCGACGTGACAGGTCGGGCCAGCAGGCCCGCACCCGACGTGGTGACCGAGCTGGTTGGCTCGCTGCGCGAGCAACTGGAAGACAGCGGCGACTGGGACATCATCAGCGAGCTGGCCCGCCAGGTGCTGATCGCGGGGACCTCGTCGGCGCGACAGCGCCGGGCCCTACGGCGCCGCGGCAGGCTCACCGACGTCGTCGACCAGTTGATCACCGAAACCGCCGGTCGCTGGCCCAACACCGCAGCCGCCGTCGGCGACGACCCCACCCTGCTCTTCGGCTACCAGCCAGGTGCGCCCGCCGACCAGGCGGTGGACGTCAGCTACGACGAAGCGGTCGACTCCGCGGGGCAACCCCGGCCGGCCTACCGCAATGTGCTGAACACAGTCGCGGGCCTCGGCGTCGCGGCGCTGCGTTCCCGCGAGGGCGGCATCGAGCAGGAGCAGCGGGCCGAGAACATCACGTTCCGCGTTGCCGGCCAAGGCCGCGCGCAGCTGTTTCCGCTCGACCTCGTGCCGCGGATGGTGGCCGCCGGCGAATGGGCAGCGCTGTGCGAAGGACTCGGCCAGCGCGCCAAAGCGCTGGACGCATTTTTGCGCGACATCTACTGCGAGCAGGCGATCCTGCATGACGGGATCATCGGCTTGCAGGCATTGGACCGCGCGCCCGGCTTCCGCTCCACCGGGCGGCTGGCGGGCGACGTCGTGCGGGCCCACATCAGCGGCACCGACCTGGTGTGTGATCAGGCGGGTCGCTGGATGGTGCTCGAAGACAACCTGCGGGTGCCGTCGGGGGCGGCATACGCGATCGTCAACCGCCGGCTGCTGAGTAAGTACCTCCCCGAGTTGCAACCACCGGCTCCTGCCGACGATGTCGAACGCGCGCCACAGATGCTGCTCGACACGCTGCGCGCGGCCGCCCCGCGGCACGCAGCCGACGACCCTGAGGTCGCTCTGCTGTCGAGCGGCTGGGAAGACTCCGCCTGGTTTGAGCACACCTTTCTTGCCGAGGAGACCGGCATGGCTCTTGTGCAGCCGTCCGATTTGTCTGTACGGGACGGAAAGCTGTTGCGGCACATCGGATCTGATGCCCAACGCATCGACGTGATCTACGCGCGGATGGACGAGGACATGCTGCTGTCCTCGACAGGGCACGACGGTGCCCCGTTGCGGCCCGGCCTGCTCGCCGCGATTGCCGACGGACACCTCGCGATCGCGAACGCGCTGGGCAATGGCATCGCCGACGACAAGGCGATCTACGCGTTCGTCCCGGCGATGGTCGAGTACTACCTCGGGGAGAAACCGAAGCTCGCCCAGGTGCCGACCTGGATCTGTGCCGAGCGTGCGCAGCGCGACTATGTGCTGGACAACCTCGGCGACCTGGTCGTGAAACCGATCGACGGGCTCGGGGGAGGGGGTGTGCTGATCGGCCCCGAGGCTTCCGACGGCGCGCTGCAGGCGCGCCGGCGTGAATTGCTCACCCAGCCAGAGCGGTTCATCGCCCAGGAGATGGTCGCGCTGTCCACCCACCCCACCTTCGACGGTGAAGGGATGTACCCCCATCACGTCGACTTGCGCGCTTTCGTGCACCTTCGGGCGTGCACAGCGGGATCGGTGACTGCGCACCTCTCACAGGCCGCGCTGACCCGCGTGGCCAGTCGGGGCTCCCGGATCGTGAACTCGTCGTCGGGCGGTGGTAGCAAGGACACCTGGATATTGACCGGCCGCGATGTCGGGGACGGCACTGGGGAAGGTTAGAAGCATGTGCGGTATCTGCGGAGAGATCCGCTTCGACGGGCGGTCGGCCGACGTGACTGCGGTGAACCGGATGACTGGCGCAATGGTGTCGCGCGGACCCGACTCCGAAGGATTGGTGGCGCACGGCCCCGTCGCTCTCGGGCACCGGCGGCTGTCGATCATCGACCTGTCCGCCCGTGGCGCGCAGCCCATGGTGGACAGCGACCTCGGGTTGAGCTTGGTGTTCAACGGCTGCATCTACAACTACAAGCAACTGTGCAAGGAACTGGAAGCGGTTGGCTACCGATTCTTTTCGACTGCCGACAGCGAGGTGGTGATCAAAGCCTTCCACCGGTGGGGCCCGCGCTGCGTCGAGCGGTTCAAGGGCATGTTCGCGTTCGCGATCGCCGACCGCGACACCGGCGCTGTGACGCTGGCCCGTGACCGGCTCGGCATCAAGCCGCTTTACCTCGCCGCTGCGCCCGGCAGGCTGAGATTTGCGTCCACCGTGCGGGCGCTGCTCGACGGTGGCGACGTCGACACCGAGCTGGACCGCCACGCCCTTCACCACTACATGAGCTTCCATTCCGTCGTACCGGCGCCCCGGACCATCTACCGCGGGGTGCGGAAGCTTCCACCTGCCACCGTCCGGGTGATCCAGCCCGACGGCACACACGCTGACACGGTGTACTGGACACCGAGTTTCCAACGCGATCCCTCCCGGGCGTCGTGGTCGGCACGGGACTGGCAGGACGCGCTGATGGCTGCGTTGCGCACGGCGGTCGAGCGCAGAATGGTGGCCGACGTCCCAGTCGGTGTGCTGCTGTCGGGCGGCATCGACTCGTCCATCGTGGTCGCGCTGCTGGCCGAGCAAGGACAACACGGCCTCGCCACGTTCTCCATCGGCTTCGACTCGGCCGGAGGCGAGTCGGGCGACGAGTACTTGTACTCCGACCTGGTGGCCACGACCTTCGACACGAACCACCACAAGATCCACATCGACAGCTCGCGGCTACTGCCCGCTGTTCCGAAAACCATTGCGGCGATGAGCGAACCGATGGTCAGTCACGACTGCATCGCGTTTTACCTGCTGTCCGAAGAGGTGAGCAGGTCGGTCAAGGTGGTGCAGTCTGGACAGGGCGCCGACGAGATCCTGGCCGGATACGACTGGTACCCGCCGCTGGCCAATGTCGCGCGCGAGCAGACCACCGAGGCGTATGCGAAAGTGTTCTTCGACCGCAGCCACGCCGACGTGTTGAACATCTGGGCGCCGGAGTACGCGATCGAATCGGATGTCAGCCGGGAGTTCGTCGCTGCTCACCAGTCGGCTCAGGGCGCCGACACCGCGGTCGACGCGGCACTGCGGCTGGATACCCAGGTGATGCTAGTCGACGACCCGGTCAAACGCGTCGACACGATGACGATGGCGTGGGGATTGGAGGCCCGAGTGCCGTTCCTCGATCACGACTTCGTCGAATTGGCGGCCACATGTCCACCAGAGTTGAAGCTGGCCTGCGGCGGCAAGGGGGTGCTCAAGGACGCGTCCCGGGCATTGCTGCCTGCCGAGGTCATCGACCGGACGAAGGGCTACTTCCCGGTGCCGGGGATCCGACACCTGAACGGTGAGGTGCTGGACATGGTGCGCGACACGCTCACAAATGACGCGGCGAAGGCCCGCGGGCTGTACCGTGCCGATACTGTCAAGGCACTGCTGGCAAAACCCAACGAGACGCGGACGACGCTGGGCGCCAATGCGTTGTGGCAGCTGGCGGTGCTGGAGATGTGGCTGCAGAGCATGGAGGGCTGACGTCGATGAGCGCTCGCGCGAAGAGGGTCAGGCAGCGATGAGCGCTCGCGCGAAGAGGGTCAGGCAGCGATGAGCCGTTTGGGCGAAGAGGATTAGACACCGTGGGACAGCAGGTGCGCGCCAACTACGGCGCATCGGTGTCCCCGGACGCCACCGCGTTCGCGCACATAGTCGATGACGCAGGCTACCCGCGGGCGGTGCAGCGCTTCTTACGGGGCTGGCGGGCCAGCTCGTCGCGCGATGTGGTGCTGCCCGTCGACGGTCCCGTCACCCGGGTCATCCACTCCGCCGACGGGCACTGGCTGGCCTGCGAGGTGGCGCCCGAGGGCGGTACCCGCACCCAGATATGGGTGGTCACAACCGATCCTGACGACAGGATGGCGTCGCGGATCGACGGCGAGGAATCAGGCACGGCCGAGCTGGTCGGCTGGGACGGCACGCAGGTGGCGGCGATCCTCATTGGTGAGGACGGTATCGGGTCGTCGTGCCTGATCGATCCTGCGACGGGGAATCGGATTGTGCTGGATCGCCGTTCGGGCGGCAAGTTGATCGACGCCTGGGCCGGCGCTTCGCTGGTGCGGGTCGGGCCCCGCGGCTACCGCGAGCTGATCATGTTGCATGGGCTGACCGAGATCGGCCTGCTTCCCGCCGATCCCGGCTCGACCACCGATGCGGGACTAATCCTCGACGACCACCATCCGCGCCGGATCCGGTATGGCCTCACCGGCGAGGAGACCAGGCTTTATTACCCGCACAAGACATACGGCGTCAACAGCAAGCAGGGGTTCCTACGGGCGCTTATCCGCAGCGACAACGGATGCGACCACGCCCGGTTGCTCGAAGTCACCGCCACCGTGGATGGTGTCACATACCAGGTGGTGGCCGAACGGCCCGATTGTGATCTCGACGAGTTCATCATCAGCGACGACCTCTCGACCGTCGCCCTGTTGTGGAACGTGTCGGGGCGCAGCGAGTTGCAGATCCTCGAATTCACCGACTACACATTGCAGGAGCCAATTCCGCTTCCGGGCATGGTGGCCAGCCAGTTGAGCATAAGCGCGGGCGGCTCGATGGTCGCGATGACCGTTGAGAGCCCGTCGATGCCGCGAACGGTCGAGCTCGTCGACCCGCGATCGCGGGAGTGGGAACGCATCGACCGCGAGCCCAGCCGCGGACCTTCGGTCAGGGGGTTTTCGCCCGGGCCGACGTTGGAAACGATCACCGCCCGCGACGGTTTGGTGTTCACCGGCTGGCTCCACCGGCCGCCGGCGGGCATCGCTGCCACCGGGGCGCTCGTCTATCTGCACGGCGGCCCGGAAGGCCAGTCCAGGCCGGGATACAGCGAGATGTTTCCTGGGCTGCTCAATGCCGGGATCACCGTGTTCACACCGAATGTCCGCGGCTCGGGCGGGTTCGGCAAAACCTTCATGCACGCTGATGACAAGGAGAAGCGGTTCGCCGCGATCGACGACGTCGCCGACAGTGTGGGATTTCTCGTCGACAGCGGTCTGGCGGATCCCGCCCGCATCGCATGTGCGGGATGGTCCTACGGCGGATACCTCACGCTGGCGGCGCTGGCATTTCATCCGGACCTGTTCGCCGCCGGCATCAGCATCTGTGGGATGAGCGATTTGACGCGGTTCTACCGCAACACCGAACCCTGGATCGCCGATGCGGCATACCCGAAGTACGGGCATCCGGTCGGTGACCGGGAACTGCTCGAACAGTTGTCCCCATTGCGCCGCGTCGAGGCACTGACCGCGCCGTTGCTGGTGGTGCACGGCACCAACGACACCAACGTGCCGGTTACGGAATCCGAGCAAATCGTTGACGCGCTGCGAAGACTCGGCCGCAACGTGCGCTACCTGCTCTTCGACGACGACGGCCACGACATCGTCAAGCGCGAGAACCGCGCTACGCTGGCTGGCGAGATCGGCGAGTGGCTCCATTCGGCCTTTGCCGCGGCGCGAGCGGCGTCGTGATCGGGGGTTTTTGCCGGGTAACAATCGCGAAGCCGCTCCAGAAGCGCCATGTTTGAAATATCGTCGTGAGGGTAAGCAAGGGCGCAGCGAAAGCAGATGGAGGCCGACGATGGGACGACCCGGCGGAGTTATCGGCATCATCGTGCTGATCTGGTTGCTGATCGGGGTGTTGGCGGCCTGGCAGCGGGATTACTTCAAGGGTGGCGAAACCAACTGCGCGACAGGTGGAACCATCGCGCTGACTGTTGTGGTAGGCCCGCTCAACTATGCGGGTGTGAACCCGAAGGTGACCAACTGCAACCTACCCAAGCCCAGTAGCAGTCGCCTGCTGAACAGCTGGCAAGAAGCAGCCTAGCGATTGGAGTGCGATGATTGTCCTTGGTGCGATTCTGCTCATTCTGGGATTTGTCCTGAACATCTACTGGCTGTGGGTCATTGGCATCATCCTGTTGGTGATCGGTGCCGTGTTCTGGCTGCTGGGCCGCGCCGGGCGACCGGTGGGCGGCAGACGCTACTGGTACTGACGATCCATTGACTGCAGCCTTCTAGAGGATAACGCCCTAACGGCCTAGCGATTGGAGTGTCATGATTGTCCTCGGAGCGATTCTGCTCATTCTCGGTTTCGTCCTGAAGATCTCAATCCTGTGGACGATCGGTGTCATTTTGCTGATCATCGGTGCTGTCCTGTGGATCTTGGGCGCGGTGGGGCGCCCTGTTGCGGGCCGGCGCTACTGGTACTGAACAGTCACTGAGTGAGGTGGCCGCCGGCTGACAGGGCGGCCACCGTCATCGCACGAAGGACGGCGCGTGACCGTTCGGGGCTTCCCGGCTTCGCGCTATGAGGCGTCGAATTGAGCAGTCCGAAGCCTGCATGGGCCATCAGCCGCGCGTCGGACTCCGCAAGCGACCCGTAAAGGTCGCGTAGCACACAGACCCAGATCTCGACATACTGCCGCTGGGCCTTGCGCACCTGCCGCTTGGCGGACGCCGGCAGGTGCCCCAGATCGCGGTCCTGGATGCGGATCAGGTCAGGTTCGCCGAGCGCGAAGTCGAGGTGAAACTCGATCAGTCCGTCGAGGGCAGAGGCCGGATTGGCTGCAGCGGCGACCACATCCTCTGCGCCCGCGAGCAGGCGGGTGCTGATGCCGACCAACAGCTCTACCAGCATTCCTTCCTTGTTCGGGAAATGCCGGTAGATCGCGGGGCCACTGACACCCGCCGCAGCGCCGATGTCCTCCAGCCGAACGGCCAGGAACCCGCGTTCGGCTATCAGCCGTTCGGCTGCGGCGATCAGCTGTGAGCGCCGGTCCGACTTCATGCGGTGACGCCGAGTGTGCTCTTGGCCGATGGACATTTCAGTTAATCGTAACTAACATCGGCGGAGTTAGTCATGATTAACTGCATCTGGACGGCCGCGTGACATCTCAGGTATCGAATCGCGAGCAGCACCTGGCGCTCGTCGCCGAGCTGCGCGGCAAGCTTGCCGCCACCGCCCTCGGAGGGCCCCAGCGGGCCCGCGAACGGCATGTCGGACGCGGCAAGCTGTTGCCTCGTGAGCGGGTCGACGGGTTGCTCGACGCAGGCAGTCCGTTCCTCGAGTTGTCCCCGCTGGCCGCCGACGGCATGTACGACGACGAGTGTCCCGGCGCCGGCATCATCACGGGCATAGGCCGCGTATCCGGCCGCGAGTGCGTGATCGTCGGCAACGACGCGACGGTCAAAGGGGGCACGTATTACCCGGTCACGGTGAAAAAGCATTTGCGCGCACAGGAAGTGGCCGGGCAGAACCGTCTGCCCTGCGTCTATCTGGTCGACTCCGGCGGAGCGTTCCTGCCGCGGCAGGACGAGGTCTTTCCCGACCGGGAGCACTTCGGACGCATCTTCTACAACCAGGCGACCCTCAGCGCGGCCGGCGTCCCGCAAATAGCGGCGGTGCTCGGATCATGCACCGCCGGGGGCGCCTATGTGCCGGCGATGAGCGACGAGGCTGTGATCGTGCGCAATCAGGGCACGATCTTCCTCGGTGGGCCGCCGCTGGTGAAGGCCGCAACCGGCGAGGTGGTGACCGCCGAGGAACTCGGCGGCGGTTTCCTGCATTCGAAAACGTCCGGGGTCACCGACCATCTGGCACACGACGACCGGGACGCGCTGCGCATCGTGCGCCGGATCGTCTCGACGCTGGGTCCGCGCGAGCGCCACGTTTGGGACGTGGCGCCCACCGTGGATGCTGCCGCCGAGCAAAGCGAGCTCTACGACGTCGTGCCGATCGACCCGCGGACGCCCTACGACGTGCATCAGGTGGTCAACCGCATCGTCGACGGCGGCAAATTCGCCGAGTTCAAAGCCGATTACGGGTCGACACTGGTCACCGGTTTCGCACGCATCCACGGCCACCCGGTCGGAGTAATCGCCAACAACGGAGTGCTGTTTTCCGAATCAGCTCTCAAGGGCGCGCATTTCATCGAGCTCTGCGACAAGCGGATGGTGCCGCTGCTGTTCCTGCAGAACATCTCCGGCTTCATGGTGGGCCGTGACTACGAGGCGGGCGGCATCGCCAAGCACGGCGCAAAGATGGTGACCGCAGTGGCGTGCGCGCGGGTCCCCAAGCTCACCGTGGTGATCGGCGGCTCCTACGGCGCCGGCAATTACTCGATGTGCGGGCGCGCGTACTCGCCGCGGTTTCTGTGGATGTGGCCGAATGCCCGGGTTTCCGTGATGGGCGGCGAACAGGCGGCGTCCGTACTGGCCACCGTGCGTGGCGATGCGCTGGAGTCGGCAGGCACGCCGTGGACTGCCGACGAGCAGGAAATGTTCAAGGCCCCGATCCGTGAGCAGTACGAGCGCCAGGGCAACCCGTATTACTCCACAGCTAGGTTGTGGGACGACGGCGTCATCGATCCCGCCGACACCAGAACCATCCTGGGGCTTGCACTTTCAGTAGTCGGCCAGGCCCCCGTGGAGTCCGTTTCCTACGGCGTGTTCAGGATGTGACCGTGATGGGCTTCGACACCGTGCTGGTGGCCAACCGCGGGGAGATCGCGGTGCGGGTGATTCACACACTTCGCTCGATGGGAATCCGGTCCGTCGCCGTGTACAGCGACGCCGACGCCAACGCACGCCATGTCGCCGAGGCCGACGTCGCGGTCGCGATCGGCCCGGCACCGGCGCGGCAGAGCTACCTGAACATCGACGCGGTCATCGCAGCGGCGCAGCGCACCGGCGCACAGGCAGTCCATCCCGGCTACGGGTTCCTCTCAGAGAACGCTGGTTTCGCTGCTGCAGTGGACGAGGCGGGCATCGTGTTCATCGGACCGTCCGCCGAGGCGATCAAGACGATGGGCGACAAGATCGCGGCCAAGTCCACCGTCGCGGGCTTCGGTGTGCCGGTGGTACCCGGGATCGCCCGTGCCGGGCTCACCGACGCGGAGTTGATCGATGCGGCCGGCGAGGTGGGGTATCCGGTGCTGGTCAAACCCTCCGCGGGTGGAGGCGGAAAGGGGATGCGCGTCGTCGGACGCGAAGAGGAGTTAGGCGCCGCGCTCGCCGGGGCGCGACGTGAGGCCGCCGCCGCGTTCGGCGACGACACGTTGTTCATCGAGCGGTTTGTTGCGCGGCCGCGCCACATCGAAGTGCAGGTGCTCGCTGACAGTTACGGCACTGTGGTGCATTTCGGCGAGCGGGAATGCAGCCTGCAGCGCCGCCACCAGAAGGTGATCGAGGAGGCGCCCTCGCCGCTGCTCGACGACACGACCCGCGCCCGGATCGGTGCGGCCGCCTGCGACACCGCGCGCAGCGTCGACTACACGGGGGCGGGCACCGTCGAGTTCATCGTGTCGGCCGAGAAGCCCGACGAGTTCTTCTTCCTGGAGATGAACACCCGGCTTCAAGTGGAACATCCGGTCACCGAGATGGTCACCGGCTGGGATCTCGTCGAATGGCAGGTCCGGATCGCGGCGGGCGAAAAGCTGCCCGTCACGCAAGACGACGTCACGCTGCACGGTCACGCGATCGAGGCCCGTGTCTACGCCGAGGACCCCGGTCGCGCATTCCTGCCCACCGGCGGGAAGGTGATCGGACTCGTCGAACCGACCGGACCCGGGATACGCGTCGATTCGGGCCTGAGCGAGGGTTACGTCGTCGGCAGCGACTACGACCCGATGCTCGCCAAGGTCATCGCGCACGCGGGGGACCGCGTCGCAGCGTTGCGCACGCTCGACCGTGCGCTCGCCGGCACCGCCGTGCTGGGCGTGGCGACCAACATCGAGTTCGCGCGCTTCCTGCTGGCCGATCCCGACGTGGCGGCCGGACGTCTCGACACCGGCCTGCTGGAGCGGCGACTGGCCGAGTTCTCGCCTGCTGCCCCGACCGACGATCAGCTGATCGCCGCGGCGGCCTACCGATGGTTGACGGTGTGGGCCGGATCGACCGCTGACCTGTGGACTGAACCGTCCGGGTGGCGAGTCGGTGAGCGCGCGCCGATCGCGTTCCGGCTGAGCGCCGGCGAGCGCACCGACCACGTCCGAATATTCGGCCGGCCCGCCGGCGCGACGGTCGCCGTCGAGCACGGCGAATCCCGTCTGCTCGCGGCCACATTGACAGGTCGGACCCTGACCGTGACCCTGGACGGGCTGCGCACCGAGTACACCGTGGCGGCCGAAGGCGGGCAGATCTGGCTGGCCGGCGACAACGGTGCGGTCGTGGTGTGCGAAGTGCAGGAAGCCCCGGTGCGACCCGACGACGAGCACAGCGGCGACGCGGAACTGGCAAGCCCGATGCCCGGTTCTGTCGTCGCGGTCGGCGTCGAAGCCGGCGCGTCTGTGCGCGCCGGCACCGTCGTCGTCGTGGTCGAAGCCATGAAGATGGAGCATGCGCTGACAGCTCCGATCGACGGGGTTGCCGAACTGCTCGTCCGCGTCGGCGACCAGGTCAAGCTGAGCCAGCCGCTGGCCCGGATCACAGCCACGAAGAAAGAAGACCAATGACTGACTTTCTGGCCACCGGCGCGTTGCCGGATCACTATGAGCAGCTGGCCAAGACAGTGCGAGATTTCGCCCAAAGTATGGTCGCGCCGGTCGCCGCCAAGCATGACGCCGAGCACTCGTTCCCGTACGAGGTGGTGTCCGGCATGGCCGACATGGGGCTGTTCGGCCTGCCGTTCCCCGAGGAGTACGGCGGGATGGGGGGCGACTACTTCGCGCTGTGCCTGGCGCTCGAGGAACTGGGCAAGATCGACCAGAGTGTTGCGATCACGCTGGAAGCCGGCGTGTCGTTGGGCGCCATGCCCGTCTACCGCTTCGGCAACGACGACCAGAAATTCGAGTGGCTGCCGCAACTCACCAGCGGGCGTGCGCTCGCGGCGTTCGGGTTGACCGAGCCGGGCGGGGGCACCGACGCTGGTGCGACCAAGACCACCGCTCGGCTGCACGATGGGCACTGGGTGATCAACGGCAGCAAGCAATTCATCACCAATTCCGGAACCGACATCACCAAGCTTGTCACCGTCACCGCGGTCACCGGCGATGACGAAGGGCACAAGCAGATTTCGTCGATCCTCGTGCCGGTGCCGACGCCGGGTTTCACCGCCGAACCCGCCTACAACAAGGTGGGCTGGAACGCGTCGGACACCCACCCGCTCAGCTTCGTCGACGTCCGCGTGCCGCAGGAGAACCTACTCGGCGACCGGGGCCGCGGGTACGCGAACTTCCTGCGGATCCTCGACGAAGGCCGGGTCGCGATCGCCGCGCTGTCTGTCGGCGCGGCGCAGGGCTGCGTCGACGAATGCGTGAAGTACGCCCAACAACGTGAGGCGTTCGGGCAGCCGATCGGCCGCCACCAGGCCATCGCATTCAAGATCGCGCGGATGGAGGCCCGGGCGCACACCGCGCGAACGGCCTACTACGACGCGGCGGCGCTGATGCTGTCAGGCAAGCCGTTCAAGAAGCAGGCCGCGATCGCCAAGCTGGTGGCCAGCGAGGCGGCGATGGACAATGCGCGTGACGCGACCCAGATCTTCGGCGGTTACGGATTCATGAACGAGTTCCCTGTGGCCCGGCACTACCGCGACAGCAAGATCCTGGAGATCGGCGAGGGCACCACCGAGGTGCAGCTGATGCTGATCGCGCGCCAGGCCGGTTTGTAGCGACCAGGTTGCTATCCGAGCGCCGCAGGTGAGCGCGGTCCGCCGCCCGCGACACGGGCAGGCCAAGCTGTCCGCACAACGCGGAATATGAGTTAGCGAGCGCATAATGGGGACAGCGCCAGTGCTTCGGCGGGCCGGGCTGAAGGGAGTCGTCCGAGCCCCGTGAGGGCGCGCGAACGGGTTTGCTACGACCCGTCGGGCAGTGACGCCGGCAACAGCCGGATGTCGCCGGCCCAGCGGCTCCGGTGGTCGAAGACCTAGGAGGCGGCGTGCCGACGAGCTCATTGACCGTCGATCTGGAACCGGTCACGCTGATCGCCCCGGATGGGCAGCCCACGGCCGAAACTCGATATCGGCGCGACCTGCCGACCGAGACCCTGTGCTGGCTCTACGAGTTGATGGTCGTGACCCGCGACGTCGACGCGGAGCTCGTCAACCTGCAGAGGCAGGGTGAACTCGCGTTGTTCGCCTCCTGCCGAGGGCAGGAGGCCGCGCAGATCGGCGCCGCGGCGGCGGTGCGCAAAACGGATTGGCTGTTTCCGCAATATCGGGAACTGGGCGTGCTGCTGCTGCGCGGGATTCCGCTGGGCCGGATCGTCGAGGTGTGGCGGGGCAACTGGCACGGCGGTCGAGGGTTCATTGCAAAGCGCTGCGCGCCGATATCCATTCCGATCGGGACGCAGGGATTGCACGCGGTAGGGGCGGCGATGGCCGCCCAGCGGCTCGGCGAGGAATCCGTCACCGTGGCATTCCTCGGTGACGGGGCCACGAGCACCGGTGACGCGCACGAAGCACTGAATCTCGCCTCGGTGTTCGGCACGCCGTGCGTGTTCTGGGTGCAAAACAACCAGTGGGCGATCTCGGTGCCGGTCAGCCGGCAACTGGCCGCGCCCTCGATCGCCCACCGCGCCGTCGCGTACGGGATCCCGGGCGTGCGGGTCGACGGCAACGATCCGCTGGCCTGCTATGCCGTGATGGCCGAGGCCGCCGCGCGGGCCCGTGATGGGGGTGGCCCGACGCTGATCGAGGCGGTTACGTACCGGCTGGGTGCCCACACCACCTCCGATGATCCGACCCGCTACCGGTCGCAGCAGGAACTGGAGCGATGGCAGGCGTTGGACCCCATTCCCCGCTACACCGCCTACTTGCGGCACCTTGGTCTGTTCACCGAGCGGCTGGAGCATCGGGTCGCGGCGCGCTCGTCGCGGATGTGCAGCGAATTGCGGCAGGCGGTGCTCACCGCCCCCGACCCCGACGTGGCTGAGCTGTTCGACAGCACCTATGCCGAAATCACTCCCAACGTGGCGGCGCAGCGCCATGAGTTGCGCGCCGAGCTGGCGAAGGAGCCGTGATGACGCAGATCGTCGAACGGCCGGCGGATACGCCGGAACCGACGGGCCCGATGCTGACCGCGGTGCCGGAGACCGGGCATCTGACGATGGTGCAGGCGATCAACCGAGCGTTGCACGACTCGATGGCGGCCGACGAACGGGTGCTCGTCTTCGGGGAAGACGTGGCGCGGCTCGGCGGGGTATTCCGAGTGACCGAGGCGTTGGCCGAAACCTTCGGAGACCAAAGATGTTTCGACACACCGCTGGCGGAGTCCGCGATCGTCGGCATCGCGATCGGGCTGGCGTTGCGCGGCTTCGTCCCGGTACCGGAGATCCAGTTCGACGGCTTCTCCTATCCGGCGTTCGACCAGATCGTGAGCCATCTCGCGAAGTACCGGATGCGCAGCCACGGCGAAATCGATATGCCGATCACACTGCGCATTCCGTCGTTCGGGGGCATCGGCGCCGTCGAACACCATTCCGAATCCACGGAAACATACTGGCTGCACACAGCCGGGCTGAAAGTGGTGGTGCCGTCAACACCATCGGATGCGTACTGGCTGCTGCGGCACGCGATCGCGAGCCGCGATCCGGTCATCTGCCTTGAACCCAAACGGCGCTACTGGACGCGCGAGGCCGTCGACACCACGACGCCGGCCGCGGCGATCGGGCGCGCGTCGATCCGCCGACAGGGCGGCGATGCGTCGGTCTTGACGTACGGCGGCCTCGTCGGCACCGCACTGCACGCCGCCGACCTGGCCGCCGCGTCCCGCGGCTGGGACGTCGAGGTCGTCGACCTGCGCTCGCTGAACCCGCTGGACTTCGAAACCGTCGCCGGATCGATCCGCAAGACCGGTCGCGCGGTGGTGATGCACGAAGGGCCGCGGACCCTTGGGTTCGGAGCCGAATTGGTCGCCCGCATCAACGAAGAGCTGTTCTACGACCTGCGGGCTCCGGTGCTGCGCGCCACCGGCTTTGACACTCCCTACCCGCCGGCGCGGTTGGAGAAGCTCTGGCTGCCGGGTCCGGATCGCCTCCTCGACTGCATCGAGAAGACGTTGGAGTGCCCGTGACCGACGATCGCATCAAGGATTTCCTCGTTCCCGATCTGGGTGAAGGCCTGGCCGAGGCAACGGTCGTGAGCTGGAACGTCGCGGTGGGCGAGGATGTCGAGCTCAATCAGCCGCTGTGCTGCCTGGAGACGGCGAAGGCGCAAGTCGAAATCCCCAGCCCGTACGCGGGCCGTGTCGTCGACCTTCGCGGCGCCGAGGGCGACACGCTGGCCGTCGGCTCGTTGCTCGTGCGCATCGACACGCAGCCCGCCACAGCCAACGGCACACATGCCCGCGCACCGGTGCTCGTCGGTTATGGCGCCGACGACGGCTTCGACACCAGCAGGCGATCCAGCAGAGCGCGTGCCGCGCCGGCCGTCCGCAAACTGGCGTCCGACCTGCATCTCGATTTGGAGGCGCTGCAACCGGGTTCGGGCGCCGACGGCATCATCACCCGCGAAGACGTCTTGGCTGCGTCAAGAAGCGATCATGCGGTTCCCGTGCAGGGTGTACGGGCCCGAATGGCGGAGCGAATGACGTTGGCGCGACGCAACATTCCGGATGCCCACGCGAGCGTGCACGTCGACGGCAGCGGGCTGCTACGACTGCGGGACCGGTTCTCGGCCGCCGGGCACGACGTGAGCCCGTTTGTGCTGACGGCGCGCCTGTTGACCATCGCGCTGACCCACCATCCGCTGCTGAACTCGACGTGGGTGGACTCGGCGAACGGTCCGCACGTCCACACGCATCGCTCAGTCCATCTGGGCTTCGCGGTCGCGACCGACCGCGGGCTGCTGGTTCCGGTGGTCGGCGATGCCCAGGCGATGACGACGCGTCAGCTGGCAGAGCATGTGGCCGCGTTGATCGCTGGCGCACGGAACGGCAGTCTGACGCCCGCCGAGCTGCAGGGGTCGACGTTCACGGTGTCGAATTTCGGGGCGCTCGGGCTCGACGACGGCGTGCCGGTGATCAACTATCCCGAGGCGGCGATCTTAGGGATGGGCGCGCTCAGGGAACGCGCCGTTGTGGTCGACGGCGTGGTGATCGCCCGCCCCACCATGACGTTGACATGCGCATTCGACCACCGCATCGCCGACGGCGCCGAGGTGGCCGAATTTCTTTGTCAACTGCGGGAACTCATCGAGTCGCCGGAGACGTCGCTGCTCGACCTGTGAGCTAACGGTGCCGTGCCGCCGCCAGTCGTTCTTTGAATGCCGGCGATCTGATGGATTCGGCTTGTGGGCCGAGCTCAGCGCGGACGGCGGACGCGTGCTGCTCTGAGTCGATCGCTCCCGGGCTCATCGTCGCGCGCATCGTGGCCTTCGTGGCGATCACGACGTCACGGGGGGCGGCTGCGGGACCGGCCGCGAGCTGCGTTGCCGCCGCTACCGGATCGTCGGCCAGCGCCAGCGCGACCCCGTGCCGAACCGCACCCGCTGCGTCGAAGCGCATGCCGAACAGCAGCGCGGCTCGCGCGACCTCCGGCCCCGCTGCGCGCTGGAGCATCCACGTCATACCCCCACCGGGGTGGATGCCGAGCTTCTGAAAACGGGCGTCGAACAACGCGTCAGGCCCCGCGATCCGCACATCGCAGGCCAGCGCCAGGTTCAGTCCCGCTCCCACTGCCGGCCCGTTCACCGCGGCGACGGTGGGCAGCACGCAGTCGGCGACGGCCAGAAAGCCGTCATAGAGCCGGGGCAGGCCGTCTTCGGCGGCGTTGCCAAGAGCCCCGAGGTCGGCGCCGGCGCAGAACGCCGTGCCGGCGCCGGTGACCACCACCGCGTGTACCTGGGGATCGGTGTCGGCGCGTTGCACCGCCGCGCGCAACCCTGCACTGATCTCATCGGTCACGGCGTTGCGGCGGTCGGGATCGTTGACGGTGATCAATGCGACGTGCTCGTCCACGTCGTAGAGGACGTGGTCGGTCTCAGGGTGTTGCATCGCTCAACCCTAACGGCAGCGGAAAAGAGAAGCCGGATGTCTCGCGAACACATCCGCACTGGTACGGCGGATTTATCTGCGGGCTGGTGGGCACGGCGGTGGTGGAGGTGAGGGAACGAAGAGTGGCCCGGTGCACCGGCTAGGCTGCGCTGCCCGTCCTGCTCAGCCGGGGGGAGTAGCGCCCAAAACGCGGAGTAGGTCCGGCTTCATCGCCTGGAGCTGGGAACCCCAATAGCCCCAGCTGTGGGTGCCGCTGGTCGGGAAATTGAACACCCCGTTTCTGCCGCCCGCCGCGGCGTACTTCTGCTGGAACGTCTTGTTCGTGCTGAGCGTGATGTCCTCGAGGAATTGCGCGCTGAAGAGGCTGCCACCGTTGGCGTCAGCGTCAAGGTCCGACGGCGCTCCGCTGCCGCAGTAGACCCATACCGCAGTGCCGTTGGATACCAGCGCGCCGATGTTGACCATCGGATCATTACGCCGCCAGGCCGGGTCGCTCGCCGGACCCCACATGGCGGCGGCGTTGTAGCCGCCGGCGTCCTTCATTGCCAGGCCGATCATTGTGGGCCACAAACCCTCTGACGGATTCAGGAAGCCCGACAGGGAGCCCGCGAAGATGAACTGCGCGGGGTGCCAGACCGCCAGTGTCAAGGCGGCGCTCCCCGACATCGACAGGCCCACCACGGCGTTGCTGTTCGGATCCATGCTGCGGTTCGCCGCCAGCCAAGCCGGCAGCTCCTGGGTCAAGAAGGTTTCCCATTTATAGGTCAACGTCCCATCGCTGCCCGCGGCCGGCTGGTACCAGTCGGTGTAGAAGCTGGACTGCCCACCGACGGGCATGACGACCGACAGACCGGCCCGGTAAAACCACTCAAACGCCGCGGTATTGATGTCCCAACCGCTGAAGTCATCCTGGGCCCGTAAGCCATCGAGCAGGTAGAGGCCGTGCGGGCCGCCCCCCTGAAACTCGATCCGGATGTTGCGTGCCATCGACGGGGAAGGCACATCCAATTGCTCGACGGGTAGCCCCTTTCGGGAGAACGCCGCAGCGGTAGGGGACAACCCGGTGATGCCGACCACGCCTGGCAGGACCGCGGCTACCAACGCGGCGATCGCCAGCCGGCGTCCCCCCGCATCCCGTGCCTTCCGAACGAATCCCACCACCGCAACCAGGCCCCATCTGTGAAATGCCATGCCATCGGCAAGCTAGCAGCCCGACGGCTGTGCGGGGCTTCTCCACGCGGGCCGTGATCGCGTTGTTATCGAGGTGTTCGCTGACGATCACCCCGTCACCGCAGGGGCTGCCCCTCTTGCTGCTGGCGAACCGCCTCAGTGAGCGCTTCAAGGAATGCGTTCCCGCTCGGCAGGTCTTTTCGTTCCTCGTCAGTCAGTTGGTAGAGAGTCCACAGCCCCCGGGCAGACGGCCGAATTTAGAGCGTCATTGTCTTCTGCTGGTTTCCAAACACTGCCGGCACGGAGACCACGCCACCGATCGCGGTTCTTCCAACATCTGCTGCTGCAGCCGCGCGATATTCGCGGAGTCGGCGAGCTGGTACACCGTTGACTCGTTCGTGCGATGCGTCGGGCCTTGTAACGGGAGACACCACGCCATGGTCGTTTCCCTCTCCGATGACTAGTGGCAGCGCCAGCGTAAAGGATCAACCGCAAGCGACTTCTCTGCGTCCGGCCGGATTCGATCAATTCCGCGACGCTCGCGTTGATTCACCAGCCGGGACGGCAACGTTGGCCCAGGTTTCGCGGCCGGGACGCAGCCACCGGGCGTCCAAGCGGGCGTCGGCTCGCGGTGGCTCTTGAGAGCCTCCGGCACGAGGTGAAGTCGAAGCACCCTGGACCGAGGCTCATGTTCACACATTAGATTCGTCCACATCGCCGACGTCGTCGGCCGGTCGGCAGAGGAGCTGGGCATGGCATTGCGGGTGATTCAGTGGGCGACGGGATCAGTGGGGAAGGCGGCGATCGATTGCGTCCTCAAGCATCCGGAGCTGGAGTTGACGGGTTGTTGGGTGCACTCGAAGGATAAACACGGCAAGGACGTTGGCGAGATCATCGGCACATCGACGCTTGGGGTGACGGCGACGTCGAACATGGACGACATCCTCGCGGCCGAGGCCGACGCGGTGGTATACGCCCCGCTGATGCCCAACCCGGAGGAGGTGGCCGCGCTGCTGCGGTCGGGGAAGAACGTCGTGACGCCCGTCGGGTGGTTCTACCCGTCGGACCGCGAAGCCGCTCCGCTGGCCGTCGCGTGCGCGGACGGCAAGGTGAGCCTCCACGGCACGGGAATTAACCCCGGCGGGGTGACCGAGACGTTCCCGCTGATGCTGTCGGCGATGTCGTCGGCGGTGACATTCGTGCGTGCCGAGGAGTATTCGGACATCAGGACATACGGCGCGCCGGACGTGGTGCGGTGGATCATGTGCTTCGGCGGCACACCGGAGGAGGCCGAAAAGGGCCCGATGCTGAAACTTCTGACCGGCGGCTTCAATCAGTCGATGGCGATGGTCCTGGACGCGCTGAGGTTGACGGGAAGAGCCGAAGTCAAGACCCTGCACGGCGTCGCGGTGGCCACCGCGCCGATCGACTCGCCGATCGGCCGCATCGAGCCGGGAAAGGTGGCCGGCCAGCGCTTCCACTGGGAGGCCTTCGTCGACGACGAGGTGGTCGTTCGCATCGGCGTGCACTGGCTGATGGGTGAGGCGAACCTGGACCCGCCGTGGACGTTCGGCCGTCAGGGCGAGCGCTTTGAAATCGAGGTGAAGGGCAACCCGGGCGCGTTCGCGACGATCAAGGGCTGGCAGCCCGAGACGGTCGAGGAAGGGCTGGCCAGCAACCCGGGAATCGTTGCCACAGCCGCACATTGCGTCAACTCGGTGCCCTACGTGTGTGCCGCACCCCCCGGAATCGTGACGTCACTGGAGCTACCGCTGGTCGCGGGGCGCGCGCATCCCCGGCTGCTCGGCACGAGCTAGGGCGTGTCTCCCGAATGGGAAGGCGTTGACCGGCGATGATTGACCGGTGACGCGAATGGGTGTGATTTCTGATGAGTTCTGGGCGGCTGTCGAATCGGTGATGCCCTCTGATGTGGGCAAGC
>JAOPWC010000145.1 GCA_025965895.1 Mycobacterium sp. | reverse complement strand
ACACCGATGTTCATGCCGGTCTGCTGGCGCAGCGAGTCCACGAGGGCCTGGCCGACGCGCCCGACGCCGGCCGGTTCGTCGGTGCCGCGGGCGAAGGTCACCTCGGCGTCCGGGCAGTCGTCGGCGCTGGCCGAGGGGACGCCAGGCGAGACCGCGCTTGGCGCAATCAGCACAACACCGGCGGCCAGTGCTGCGGCGGCGCCCAGGCCGGTGCGTCGCAAACCGCGTGACCACGAATGACGCAACACCCAACGTGTGAGTTGGTGTTTGCTCATCGGCCAGATATTACCGAGAAACCGCGGGCAGGTTCACATCTGCGGGTCGTCCGCCCGCTAACTGACCGGACAGTCGGGCAATCCGGAGTTGGTTGCGACGATTGCGTGAAACTGCTCGTAGCACAGCGAGCTGACTTGCAGTTCTTTCGGATACCGTCGCAGCTTGCGGCAACAAACGCTGAGAAATAGGACTTAGAATCCATCCGTTGTCGGTTCGAGTCCGCCTGAGCACAGTGTTTGGAGCGATACCGCTTGAGGCACATCGCGATCTTGACCGGCGTCGGTTTTGCCCGTGGCAGCCGCAGTTGCGAAATTACGACAGTTCTGACGACAGTCGCTCCTTCAGGCACCAGCGCTACAGCACCGGAAAGCACCTATCGTGCCTGGTCACGATAACAGGGATTTCGGGCTGTAGTTGCCATAGTTGACGGAGCAGTTGTCGTCAAGATTGTCGTCAACTGACCAGTTCACCCGTAAGCGACAAGCGGGGCCGGTTCGCGTCCACCAACACCCTCCTTTTCCTCAGGACGCGGTTGAGACGTGGCGTCTACGTCCACCGTGAACCCGATGGACGCGTGCCGGAAGGCTGATCGATCCTGGGAGTGGCGCGGACACGATTAGGCTCAGGTGGTGGCAGCGAAGGCCAATCCGCTTGGCGATTTCCTGCGGGCCAGGCGCGAGCGGGTGCGGCCCGAGGATGTCGGCCTGGTGGGCGGCGAACGGCGTCGGGTTGCAGGCTTGCGCCGCGAGGAGCTGGCGATGCTAGCCGGCATCAGCTCCGACTACTACTTGCGGCTTGAGCAGGGTCGCGACACCCGCCCGTCGGCCCAGGTGATCGACGCGCTGGCGCGGGTGCTGCAGCTCGACGTCAAGGCCAGCGAGTATCTGCACCAGCTGGCCAGCCCGTCCTCCCGCCGGCGGGACCCCGCGGGTATCGACGCCGCCGACGGCGTCGACGAGCTGATCGATCAGTTTCCAATGCCGGCGATCGTGGCCAGCCGCTGCCTGGATGTCCTGTCGGCCAACCCGCTGGCCCGCGGATTGTCACCGGGTTTCGCCCCCGGTCAAAACTTCCTGCGCTGGCGACTATTGGATCCCACCGCTCGCGAGCTGTACGTGGATTGGGATGAGGCGGCGGATGTCGCGGTGAGTGGGCTGCGTGAAGCGGCCGGGAGCGATCCTGACGATCCGCGGTTGCGGTCGTTGATCGACGAATTGTCCACCGCCAGTGAGCGTTTCCGAGAACTCTGGGAGCGTGCGGACGTGGGCTACAGAGTGGGCGTCATCCACATGCGCCACCCGAAGGTCGGTGATCTGTACCTGCATCGGAACAGATTCAACATTCCGCACTCCGGGGGGCAGCATATGCTGACTTATCGCGCGAAACCCGGCAGTCAGTCCGCCACGGCGCTCGAGGAACTGCGAACGCTTTCAGAGAACCTCTGACCACGACGCGTGGTGGCTGAACCTGTTCCTGCCACTACCAGGATCAGTGGGGCCGGGTTGCCAACTCGTAAGCGGGAATTCCCAACAGATGCCGTGCGTCCTTAGCACCGCATGGATCAGTAATCGAGCGCGAAGGGACACCTCATGCGCACGCTCATACATTCGCAGACTATGACCATCGACGGGCCGCCGATCCGCTTCGCCGAATGCGGGACAGGTTCCCGGCATGCCCTGTCTCTGACTGGTGGGTCCGCGCGACGCAAGCCTAATCACGCACGAAAACCACTGTAGAGAGGAACATTTCATGTCAACAATCCATTTCCACCAGACGACCACCTCGACCCCCGAGCAGTTCGTCGCCGGGCTCACAGACTTCGGGCCGGCCCGCTCGAAGGTCTTTGCAAAGAGCGCCGATTCGTACCTCAGGGTGCATCACCTTGGCCTCCATGACGCCGATGTCACCGAGGGCTCGGGTGGCGTCTGGGAGCGCCTGCAGTATGACTGGTCCGATCCCAACCGCGTCGCGGCCAAGACAATCGACTCCAACATGTTCGGCGGCGCGTCGGGCTACAGGTACACCCTGACGCGCTTGCCCAACGGAACGACCGACGTCGATGTCGTCATAGTTCGCGAGGGCAAGAACATCAGGGGACTTGTTCTCTCGGGCTTGCTCGCAACCGTCGCCAACGGATCCTTACGAAAGGCATTCATCAACAGCGTCAAGGCCATCGAGGCCCGCAGTGACGCGAACGCAGCGGACCGCTTGTAGAGGCGGTCCATTCGTCGAGAAAGGCGACCAACATGACCGACACCAACGAGTTGTTCCTGATCACCGGCGCCACCGGCAACACCGGTGCGCAGACCGTGCGCCTGTTGCGCGAACGTGGTCGTCGCGTCCGCGCGCTCGTGCACACCCTTGATGAGCGCGCGGCCCGGCTACGTGAACTCGGCGCCGAGGTCGTGCAAGGCGATCTGCTGGACTTTCCTGCGGTCAGCGCCGCGACGGCCGGGGTGGGCGCGGCCTACTTCAACTACCCGGTCGCCCCAGGTTTGGTGGAGGCCACCGCGAACTTCGTGCAGGCGGCCAGCGAGGCCGGCGTGCACGCAGTAGTCAACATGTCGCAGATCTCGGCGCGCCGGGAAGCCAAGAGCAACGCCGCGCGGGCGCATTGGGTCGCCGAGCGGCTGCTGGACCGCAGCGCGCTTATCACCACGCATCTGCGGCCGACCTTCTTTACGTTCTTCCTGAACATGTTCTGGATCCGCGACAACGACGAAGGGATCTATCGGCTGCCCTTCGCCGATGCCCGTCACGCCCCCATCGACGCCGCCGATCAAGCCCATGTCATCTCCGCGATCCTGCAAAACCCCGACCCGCACGACCGCCAGATCTACCCGCTGTTCGGCGCCGAAGAACTCAACTGGCATGAAATCGCCGCGAAAGTCCAACACACCCTGGGTATCCCGGTGCGCTACGAGCCCATCGATATTCCCACATTCGCCGCCGGGCTGACCGCCGCAGGCGCCTCGGCGCATTTCGTGCAGCACATCAGCAACGTGGCACAGGACTACCGCGACGGCGTCTTCGC
>JAOPWC010000155.1 GCA_025965895.1 Mycobacterium sp. | reverse complement strand
TCAGCAGGTACGCCGACATCGTCGACGCCGCCGCGGACGCGGACACGTTTTCGTCGGAAACCGGCGGTTCACGTGCGGGCGGCGGCACCACGCTCGAGGACATGCCGAAGGGCTACCTGGTCGGCGTCCTGCTGAACATGATGGATGGCCCGCGGCACGCCGGATTCCGACGCCTGTTGACGCCCACCGTGGCGCCCCGCGTGCTGCACCGCATCGAAGCGGATCTGCGCGAGCGAGCCGAAGGCATCGTTGACGCCGCGCTGGCCAAACGAGACTGCGACTTTCTCGTCGACGTGGCCGCCGAACTCCCACTGCAGGCCGTCGCCCAACTCGCCGGTGTGCCTCAGCAGGACCGCCACGAGTTGATGAACTGGGCCAACGTCACGCTGGACTACGACGACCGAGAGGTCGGTCAAACCACCGAGCGTCTCGCTCAAGCATCGGCACGGATGTTCGAATACGGCTCGAATGTGCTGCAGCAGAAGCGGACCAATCCGGCGGACGACCTGCTCTCGATCGTCACCCACGCCCAGATCGACGGCGAACCACTCACCGAGAACGAGCAGCGGATGTTCTTCAGCCTCATCATCGCGGCCGGCAGCGAAACAACCCGTAACTCGATTGCGGCCGGCATGTTGGCGATGGTGGAAAACCCGGATAGCTGGAATCACCTTCGCCGGGACCGCTCGACCTTGGCGGCAGCGGTCGAAGAGATGCTGCGGTGGGCGTCGTCCACCCCGTACAACCGACGCACGGCTACCAGGGATGTGGTCTTCGGTGGCAAGACCATCCAAGCCGGCGACAAGGTGACGTTGTGGTGGGCATCGGCAAACCGTGACGAAACGGTCTTCAGCGACCCTTACACGTTCAACATTGTGCGAAACCCGAATGCACACTTGGCCTTCGGGCGCGGAGGTCACTTCTGTCTTGGCGCCGCGCTGGCCCGCATGGAGATGCGCGTGATGTTCGACGCCCTGCTCGATCGCGTCGCCGGCGCGACGCTGACCGGGCCCGTCCAATACGTCCGCAGCAACAAACACGCGGGCGTGCGCCACATGCCGGTGCAACTCGAAGCGTGCGGTTAGAGGTACGCCGTCTGGTTGACGAGCCGCACCGATGACGCCCCGTCCGGGTAGAACTCGGCGATGCTCAGCGACGCCAGGTCCAGGTGCAGCCGGTAGAGAATGCTTGGACCCGCGTCGAGGGCGAGGCGCAGCACGGTCTTTATCGGGGTCACGTGCGAGACCACCAGGACCGTTTCGCCGCCGTGCTCGGTGATGATCCGATTGCGTGCGCGTCGTACCCGGTTTTGCACGCTGTCGAAGGTCTCCCCATCGGGAGGGGCGACGCTGGTGTCGCGCAGCCACTTTCGATGCAGCTCGGGATCGCGCTCGGCCGCCTCGGTGAAGGTCAACCCCTCCCAGGCGCCGAAGTCGGTTTCGATCAGGTCGTCGTCGACGACCACATCCACGCCCAGTGCCTTACCCGCCGCCGCGGCGGTGTCGTAGGCGCGTTGCAGGGGGGATGTGATGACCGCCGCGATGCCGCCCCGGCGGGCGAGATATTCGGCGGCGGCGTCGGCCTGGCGTCTGCCGAGGTCGGTCAGCGAGGGATTGCCGCGACCCGAATATCGCCGCTGCACCGACAACCCGGTTTGGCCATGCCGCAGCAGCAAGAGCCGCGTCGGCGCTCCGCGGGCCCCGGTCCAACCTGCCGGCGACGAATGGGACGGCGCTGGATCATCCAGTGCCGCCGCTGCGTCCATCGCCTCATTCGCCAACCGGTCGGCGTGCGAATTCTGGCTGCGCGGAATCCATCGGTAACTCACCTGGCCGAATCGGGCGGCGAGTAACTGTGCCTGGCGATGCAACTCGGCCAGATCGGGGTGCTTGACCTTCCAGCGGCCCGACATCTGCTCGACAACCAGCTTGGAGTCCATCGCCACGTCGACCTCGTTGGCGCCGAGATCCGCCGCCTCCGTGAGACCTGCGATGAGGCCGCGGTATTCGGCGACGTTATTGGTGGCCCGCCCGATCGCCTGCTTGCTCTCAGCCAGGATCCGGCTGTGGTCGGCGGACCACACCACCGCCCCGTATCCGGCCGGCCCGGGGTTGCCACGCGAGCCGCCGTCGGCCTCTACGATCACCTTCACCGATCAGACCCCTTGATCCGCAACAGAATGGTGTTGCATTCGGGGCAGCGCAGCACCTCGTCCTCGGCGGCCGCGGAAATGCGCGCCAGTTCGCCACGGTCGAGTTCGATGCGGCACGCACCGCAGCGCCGCCCGAGCAGCACCCCGGCTCCCACGCCGGTCGCCGCGCGCTGCCGCTCGTACAGTGCAACCAAGTCATTGTCGAGCCCTGCGACAAGTTGCGCGCGCCGCTCGCCGCGGTCTCGCCGAATTGCATCGATCTCGCCGAGGGCCGCGTCGCGACCGCGCTGGGCGTCCGCGAGTTCGGTCTCGAGCTGGTCTATCTCGTCCAGCTCACGGGCCTGGTCCTGCTGCAGTTCCTCGCGTCGCTCCATCACTTCCAGCAGCGAGTCTTCCAGGCTGGCCTGTCGACGTTGCAGCGTCTCCAGCTCGTGCTGCAATTCGGACAGTTGCTTCGCGTGAGGGGTACCGGACTGCAGTAACGAGCGGTCGCGGTCTTCGCGCTGACGCACCGCGTCGATCTCGGCCTCGAACCGCGAAACCTGGGCCCCGACGTCCTCCAATGCCAGCCGCAGCGCGGCGAGCCTGTCGTTGGCAGCACGGTGATCCGCCTGTACCTCCTCGTAGCGCAACTGCTCCGTCAGATGCGACCGGCGGTGCGCCATGCGGCTCAACTCGGCGTCGAGCTCGACGAGCTCCGCCAGTGAACGCTGTTGATCTACTGCAGCTTTCATTACTCCACGTCCTCGATGTTCCACGGGTCGGTGCAGATGGTGGACACTCGCACCGGAAGCGACGGCCCGAAGTGCCGGGTCAGCACACCAGCCGCCTGCGCGCACCACGGGAATTCGCTCGCCCAGTGCGCCACGTCGACCAGCGCCACATCCGAGGCTCGCCGATGCTCGTCGGCCGGGTGGTGGCGCAGGTCCGCGGTGACGTAGACGTCGACGGCGGCGGCCACCACGTCGGCCAGCAACGAGTCCCCGGCCCCGCCGCACAGGGCCACCCGCGAAACCGGGGTGTCGGGATCTCCGGCCGCGCGCACTCCCCGTGACGTTGAGGGAAGCGCGTGCGCGACACGAGAGACGAATGCTCTCAACGTAATCGGCGAGGCGAGAGCGCCGATCCGCCCCAACCCCACGTCGCCCGGCAGCGCTGCGAGCGCGAACACGTCAAAGGCCGGCTGCTCATAGGGATGGGCCCCCTGCATCGCTGCGAGCACCGCCGCGCGAGAAGACGCAGGCGCGATGACCTCCACCCGGTCCTCGGTCACCCGCTCCACGGTTCCGACGCTCCCGATTGCCGGATTGGCGCCCTGGTGTGGCAGGAACTGCCCGGTGCCGGTAACGCTCCAGCTGCAGTGGGAGTAGTTGCCGATCTGACCCGCCCCCGCGCTGAACAGCGCGTCCCGCACGGCATCGGCGTTCCCCGGCGGAACGAACACCACCCACTTGTCCAGCGCCGCTCCGTCGGCAGGCGCCACTACACCGTCCACGTCTACACCGATCGCTTCCGCGAGCGCATCGGACACCCCCGGCGACGCCGAGTCGGCGTTGGTGTGCGCGGTGAACAACGCCCGACCGGACCGAATCAGGTTGTGCACCAACGCCCCCTTCGGGGAACTGGCCGCCACCGCAGTCACACCACGCAGCAGCAACGGGTGGTGCGCGAGAAGCAGGCCACCTTCGGGCACCTCGGCAGCCACGGCCGCGGTGGCGTCGACGGCCACCGTCACCGCTGTCACGTTTTCATCGGGATCGCCGCACACCAGCCCGACCGCATCCCACGACTGCGCGAGATGCGGGGGATATGCCGCATCCAGCGCATCGGTGATGTCGCCCAAGCGCACGCTCACCCCAACACCTCGGAGAGCGCGTCGACAAGGGCCGGCCATTCGGGGCGTACCGCGGCGCGCAGGTACGTCCCGTCGAGCCCGACGAACGTGTCGCATCGGCGTACTGCGATCCCCCGCGAGTCAAGATGCCTTCGCACCAACTCGGCGTCCGGCACCGAGAACAGCACAAACGGTGCGCGGCCATCGACAACCGCAACGCCGCTTGCCGTCAATGCAGCCACCATCTGGGCGCGCGTCGCAGCCAACCGGCGTGCGCCTGCCGCCGCCTCGTCAACCGCTTCGGCGGCGCAGCACACCCTCAGCGCTTCGAGCTGCAAGGTGCCCACCGGCCAGTGGGCCCGGGCGGCGGAGAGCCGCTGAAGCAGCCCGGGTTGGCCCAGCGCGTAGCCGACCCGCAGCCCGGCAACCGACCACGTTTTGGTCAGGCTTCGCAGCACAAGGACGTCCGGCCGCGACTCGCCCGCGAGCGACTCCGGCTCTCCGGGGATGGCATCGGCGAACGCCTCGTCGAGGACCACGATCCGGCCAGGCCGCCGCAGCCGCATGATCTGCTCGCGCGGGTGCAGCACGGATGTCGGGTTGGTCGGGTTGCCGACGATCACGAGGTCAGCGTCATCGGGCACGTCGGGATCACACAAACCAAAGGGCGCCGGCAGCACCACGTGGTGCACGGGGATGCCGACCGCGGTGAGGACGGCCTCCGGCTCGGTGAACGCCGGCGCGATCACCGCCGCGAGAGTTGGCCGTAGCTGGGTGAGCAGCGCGAACCCTTCGGCGGCACCGGTCAGGGGGAGCACCTCGTCCGGCTGGCGGCCGTGCCGGCTGGCGACGGCGGCCCGGGCCGCTTGGTCGTCGCCACTGCCCGGGTAACGCGCCAGGTCGGACAGCCGCTGCGACAACCGCTCGACGAGCCACAGCGGCGGGGCATCGTGTCGGACGTTCACGGCGAAGTCGAGCATGCCCGGTGCAGCGGCCTGGTCGCCGTGATAGCGCGCCGCCGCACGCCGACTCGACCAGCTCACAGAGGAAACAGTAGTGCGGAGGACAATAGGCATGTGACTCCCCGCCCGCAGCTGGTGATCTTCGACTTGGACGGAACGCTGACCGACTCGGCCCGCGGCATCGTGTCCAGCTTCCGGTATGCGCTGGACCAGGTGGGCTCGCCGGTTCCTGACGATTCCGATCTGGCCGGCCGGGTCGTCGGTCCGCCGATGCATCAGACGCTGCGTGGGCTGGGACTCGGCGAGCGCACCGACGACGCGATCGCCGCGTACCGCGCGGACTACACGACGCGCGGATGGGTGCTCAACGAGGTGTTCGACGAGATCCCGGAGCTGCTGGAAGACCTGCGGACAGCGGGTGTGCGGCTGGCGGTCGCAACGTCGAAAGCGGAGCCGATTGCCCGCCAGATTCTCTCGCACTTCGGGTTGGACGCCCACTTCGAGGTGATCGCCGGCGCCACCGCCGACGGCGTCCGGGCCACCAAGGCAGACGTCGTCGCGCACGCGCTGGCCCAAATTGACCCGCTGCCCGAGCACGTGCTGATGGTCGGCGACCGCATGCACGACGTTCACGGCGCCTCGCACCACGGCATCGACACCGTCATTGTCGATTGGGGTTACGGAGGCCGTGATTTCGAAGACCCGGCGAACGACGACGCGCTGAAGCATGTCCCGACGGTGGCGGCGCTGCGTGAGGTGCTTGGTGTCTGAGCCGCTCCACATCACGTTTGTCTGTACCGGCAACATCTGCCGTTCCCCGATGGCGGAGAAGATGTTCGCCCATCAGATCATGCAACGCGGCCTGCAGGACCGGGTCCGGGTGACCAGCGCGGGGACCGGACGCTGGCACGTCGGTGGTGACGTCGACGAACGCGCAGGCCGAGTGTTGCGAGGGCATGGCTACCCCATCGCGCACTGCGCGGCACAACTCGGCGATGACCATCTCGAGGCCGACCTTGTCGTGGCGCTGGGCCGCAACCATGCCCGCATGCTCGCCGAGATGGGTGTGCAGGCCGCCCGGATCCGGCTATTGCGGTCGTTCGACCCTCGCGCGGGCGCTCACGCGCCCGATGTCGAGGACCCCTATTACGGGGCCCACGCCGACTTCGAGGAGACGTTCGCCGTCATCGAGGCGTCGCTGCCGGGCCTCCACAACTGGGTCGACGAGCAGCTCGCCGATCGTGATCCTGCCGGCTGATGCGACGGTCGGCCTTTCTGCTGCGGCCGGGCTGGCTGGCGCTGGCTCTGGTGGTTGTCGCGTTCGCGTATCTGTGCTTCACCGTGCTCGCGCCGTGGCAGCTGGGCAAGAACACCCGGACATCACGGGCGAACAACCAGATCGCCCGCTCACTGACCGCGGACCCCGTCCCGCTCACTTCTGTTCTGGCAGAGCACGTTCCGGACAACGAGTGGCGGCGGGTGACAGCCGCCGGTCGTTATGTCCCCCACGCGCAGGTGCTGGCAAGGCTTCGGGTGGTCGAGGGAGAGCCGGCATTCGAGGTGCTCGCTCCCTTCGTCGTGGACGGCGGCCCGACGGTCCTCGTCGACCGCGGCTATGTGCGCCCGTTGCAGGGGTCGCCAGTGCCGCTGATCCCCCCGCCGCCGGGCGATCCCGTGACGATCACCGCGCGGCTACGCGACTCTGAACCGCTCGCGGGCAAGGACCCTCTACGCCTTGCCGGTGTGCCGCAGGTGTACTCGATCAACACCGCCCAGATCGGTCAGCTCGCCGGCCTGCCGCTGGCGCGTCCGTATCTCCAGTTATCGGAAAACCAGCCCGGTGGGCTCGGCGTCATCCCCCTACCCCATCTCGACGCCGGTCCGTACCTGTCCTATGGCATCCAGTGGATCGCGTTCGGCATCATGGCACCGATCGGGCTGGGCTACTTCGTCTATGCGGAAATCCGTCAGCGCCGGCGCGAGAAGGCCGGCGACCAGCCGGCGGCTGCGCCGGTCACGGCCGAGGACAAGCTGGCCGACCGCTACGGACGACGGCGCTGAGCGCCGCCACGCCGACCGACAGCACGACGGTGGCGACCTGGACGGTGCGGGACAACCGAACCGCCCGGCGCAGATCGCCGACCCGTGGCGGCGGCCCTTCCCCGAGGGCCGGACGGATCTCCAGGCGGTCCGCATACTGTGTCGGGCCGCCGAGGCGAACCCCGAGGGCTCCGGCGAATGCGGCTTCGACCACACCGGCGTTGGGACTGGGGTGCCGTGCGGCGTCGCGCCGCCACGCGCGGATTGCACCGGCAGGTGAACCGCCCACGACGGGAGAACACAGCGCGACGAGCACGGCGGTCACGCGCGCAGGCACGAAGTTGGCGCCGTCGTCCAAACGGGCTGCAGCCCAACCGAAATGACGGTAACGGGGCGAGCGGTGGCCGATCATCGCGTCCAGCGTGTTGACTCCCCGGTAGAGCAGCACCGCGGGCGCGCCACCGATTGCCGCCCACAGGACGGGCGCAACGTGCGCGTCAGATGTGTTTTCGGCGATCGATTCGAGCGAGGCGCGGGTGAGCCCGTCAGCCTCGAGGACCGCGGGGTCGCGGCCGCACAGCGACGGCAGCAGATGCCGGGCGGAGGCGAGGTCGCCACCGCTCAGCAGTTGCGCCATTTCCGAGCCGGTGCGGACCAGCGACGTGCCCCCCAGTGCTGCCCACGTCGCGGTTGCGAGCGCGGCGGGCCGCCGCATCGCGATGCCGGTGATGGCCAGTGGCCCGAGCAGCGCAGCGGTATGAACCACGCCGGCCCACCGCGCGTCGCGGTAGCTGACCCGTTCCAGTGCGGTCGCCGCTGCGCCGAACAGCGCGACCGGGTGACCTCGATGCGGGTCGGCGATCACGACGTCGGCACAGTAGCCGGCCACTATCCCGCCGGCGCGGGACGCGGTTCTCGGCGCAAACATCTCGGCAGCGTCTCACACCGTGTTCTACTGCCTCTATGCCGCGCTGCCCGCATCGAGTTGCCGACTTGCTCAACCCCGCGGCCGTGCTGTTGCCCGCGGCCAACGCGATCATGCAACTGTCGTCACCCGGCGTGGGCTACGGCTAGGAAAGCGAGGTCGACAGTGGCAACGTCTACAAGCACCCGTTCAAGCGGGCCCGCCACGACCGGCACCTACCTCGCGGCGGCCACGGTCGGCACCGGCGAAGACCGGGCACTCATTCGCCGGGGCGTCGACACCGTACACGTCCAGGTCCGCTCGACGGTGCGAAGCCGGCTGCGCTACAACACATTCGAACCGAGGTTGGAGCTGTGGGTCGCCGCGTGCCTGTACCGCTACTACGTCGACCAGCACCAGTTCCTCTACGGCCCGCTCGAGTGACGCGGCGGAGGAGGCGGTCTACCGGGACGCCGAACGCGCCCCACGTGGTAAGCGCATCGTCTAGTAATCACGTATCTCACAAAGGAGTTCGCATGCCCTCCTTCCCTGCTATTACCCACGTTGCGCTCACCGTGCGGGACATCAGGGTGAGCAGACCCTGGTATCAGCGGTTGATCGGGTCGAATCCGGTATTGGACGAGGACACCAGCGGGGGCTTCCATCACGTGGTGTGGGCGTTGGGCGATGACACCCTGTTGGGCATACACCAGCATGAGCGGCCGGCTCCGAACGAGAAATTCAGCGAGTTCCGGGTCGGCCTGGACCACGTCAGCTTCGCCTGTGCGGACCGGGCCGAATTGGACGCGTGGGTCAGCCGGCTCAACGGACTCGGCATTGCGCACGGCGGCGTCGTCGACGCGGGCTACGGCTCAGGTCTGAGTTTTCGGGACCCGGACGGCATCGCATTGGAGTTCTTCGCCCCGCCGCAGTGACCGGCGATGGCTAGCGGCTCGACTGGAGTGCTCGCTGGGCGTGGGGCCAGAACGGCAGGCCGGCGAAAAAGGTTCCACCCGCTGCAATGACACAGATGGCGGTGTCGACGCTCTTGCGGCCGTCGGACGCCCAGTAGACATCTTTGAGGTCGAGCAGCAGTGCTAGTTCATCGACGACGAGCGCGTTCGCCGACCCGTAGGCGATGGCGGTCGCGGGATGACGCCGCTGCTTCTCTGATCCCCGCAGGCCCACCGCTCCGACCGCGGAGAGCAGCGCGATGCCCAGGTTGTAATGGTGGAAGTGGCGCCCACCGATTTTGATGCCCCCACCCTTGGGGCCGTGACCGGCCCGGATCCAATGAGTGAGCGCCCTTAGTCCACCGAACATGGCAGTAAACGCCGCCCACGAAATCACGGCCGACTGTTCTGCCGGGTCGAGGTGCTCGCCCCACGCTTTGCGCAGCCGAGCCCAGCGCCCCGCCGGCCGGGAAGGCCCGCCCCATTGCATGCCCATCGCCACACCGTATCCATCACGCCGCCGCGGAATGGGGGAATCACACGCTGCGCCGTAGCTGAAAAATCACTGTCAGCTGGCTGTACTTCCGGAGACGCGCGCGGCGGGTATCTAACCCTTTTCAGCCGCCTGCTCAAGGGCACATTCCAGCTAGCAGCCAGGTCGATGGGTGTCAGCAGGGGGCGACACCGGTTTGCCGGAAAGACGAAGTTCCAGATAGCAACAGGGTCGAATGGATGGCAGCGGTGGCGACACCGGCTTTGCCGGGGGGCGATGATTGCGCCTATACCCAAATACAGCGACCCGGCAAACAGGGGAAACACCATGAAGACAACAAAAAAGTTCATCGCACCGTGGTTGGCCGCAGCGGCGATCGGTGCAGCAATTGGCCTCGCGCCCGTCGCCGCCGCCGCTACTGTGTCCACGCCAGTCTCGCAGATCAAGGCCGCCGCTAATCCGGCCCCCGCGCCTGCCCCGACGCCGTTCGAGAGCGGAACCAATCCCCTCGTGCCGGGCAACGTGGGCGCCGATCCCTCCGTCCCGTACAGGCTGGGGGCCCCGATAACCCCCGACGGCGAGCAGAACCCGTCCGGTGGCGTTGACCTGGCTTTTTAATACACCACGCGCCCAAATCCGGGCTGTCGACGCCCTGGCTTCGTCCTCACCGACCGGCGCCAGGGCACTCCGCAGTGGCGGGCGCCACGAGGAAATCGGCGCGGCGGAAAGCGAATAGAGAGCCAGGCAGCAACCGCTAGTCAGCTGCGCCAGCTGTTTCATGAATCCACGGCGGGGCCACAACCTCTAGTCGATGATGTCTCCACAGGTGCCCAGGCGCGAGGCCTTGTCGAGTACTTGCGCGGCAGGCGACCGCCAGCGGCGCCCAATCCTCCCCGTCCCGGGGAGCCCGCGAAGCGGGCGGGTCTTCTACTTAGTTCCGAACGGCCGTCAGCCCTCGGGCCAACGCCTGAGTGTTATCGGATCGTCGAGGTCTCGTTACAGACCGGCGGGGCTTCGTGGGCTGATGGTTGTTCGCCAGTCACGGCCGTGCCGTAGCAAATCCTCGATCGGGATCACCCAGGGTGTCATAGCGGGTTCGTGCGTGTCGCGCCGGGGCGGGGTGGTGGCTGGGGTGGGATTGACGTCGTGGTTCAAGCCCGCCGTAGCCGCGGCATCGACCAGACGGCAGCCGAGATCAAAGCTGAGTTGCGGAAACCTCAACTGCGCCAACCGGTCTGGTCGAAACCGCGATGGGCCAACACACGCGAGCCCTGCTCGCGGCGCTCGACACCGCCCGCAACAGTGTCGAGGACCTGGGCCGGGCGGCCGCGGAGTTGTTCCAGACCCATCCTGACTACGCGATCATCACCAGCTTCCCCGGGTTGGCGGACTTGACCGGTGCACGGGTACTCGCTGAAATCG
>JAOPWC010000139.1 GCA_025965895.1 Mycobacterium sp. | reverse complement strand
CGTGCCCACCGACGTCAGGATCACCACCGGCCGACCCTCCAGCGTGCCGCCCTTGACACCGCCGCTGGCTTCATAGTCGGCCACCTGCCTGCGCACGCTTTCGGTCGGGCTCGGCACGTAGGCGCCGTCAAGACCGCTCTCAGTTGTCAGCGTCATCTCTCGCCTTTCGGTGGTGTGCCGTCCATCGACCGCACTATGTTTAGACCGATCTGTTCAGCAACGCGGTAGGTGCACCTTGCATTCCGGAATTCGAGCCGATGAACTGGCCCAAAATTGCGATTGCGGGACCTGCGTAAACCCATGAAGATGCTCGGTGTGGAGTCGTCGTGCGTCAGCGCTGCGGTCCGGTGCACCTTCACCGCATTCGAGATCGAGGTCCAAACCGTGAGCTCGGCCAAGTCAGTGATCGCTATACGCGCCGCCGCCGGGCCGCGGTCAGCGGCAAAGTCGATCTCGACCGGCAACAAATGCTCTGCGATCGCCGCACGCACGGCCTCAGCGCGGTCGGCTTTCGGGATCTGCCCCGTGTCGAAGACGACGCTCACCGGCGCGCCATAACGCTGCTGAATGACTTGGTACCTGAGCCAGGCAGGCCGACAGATATCACCCTCGGCACCGCCCGTCGCCAGCGTGAATTGACCGCTTCCGACCCAGCCTGAACCGATTGATCCGGACTGTCAATCCGTGGGAAACATAAGCACCGCCAGTACTTGACATGTGACACCACTATTGCCCGAATACCATCGAACGGGTGGCGGCAGTCGGCAGCCCGATGCCGCCTACGGCTCGAGCCCATTCTGGATTGTCTTGTACAGCAGCGCTTACGGCGCCGCGGGCCGCGGTGTGGAAGGCCTGAAGTTCACCGGTGATGTCCGGGCCGGTGGGCTGGTGGATGACCTCGGTGATGCCTTGGGCGGCGATTTCGTTCACCCGGTGGCCGATCTCGTCGGCTCTGCCGGTGAGGGTGATCTGGGTGATGGCCTTCCAGCTGCCGGCGGCCCACGCGGCGGTGTCGGCGCGGTTGAGCGCGATGAGGTGCTGGTCATGGACCGCGAGGTGGCGATCCTGCGGCGGCGTCTGGTTGATGGCGTCGAGCCAGACGTCGCCGGCCGGCAGCGTTGTGACGTCGCCGCCGAATTCGTAGGCGGCGTGGTAGGCCAGTGCGTGTCCCGGGCCTGCGGCTGCCTGCACCCGTGGTGAATCGAGTGCTTCGCCGTCGGCCAGGACGGCGCCGTGCACTGCGAGTGCGGCCCAGTCGAATTGTGGGGCGTAGCGGGTCTGGCCGTTGACGGTGAACAGCCCGTCGGCCAGCTCGGTGGCGACGTCGAGGCCTTTGGGGCCCAGCGCCGAGATGAGAATGGGCACGTCGATCGGGCGCTCGGGTGCGTGTCCGTTCGGGTGCATCATCTGTATCCGCGTGCCCTGCCACTGCACAGTCGCGCCCGCGAGCAGGCCGCGGAATGCGGCCACGTAGTCGCGCAGATGCGACCAGCTGGTGGGGGCAGCGCCGAGCGCACGGGCGCCGGCGAAGCCGGTGCCGAACGCGACCGCGACCCGGCCCGGCGCACGCGCCGTCAGCGCAGCTGTGGCTGAGGCGTTGACCATGGGGTGGCGCAGAGTGGGCACCAGCACCCCCGGACCAAGGCCGATGGTGGTGGTGCGTTTGGCAGCTAACGCGAGCATCATCCACACGTCGGGGCTTTCGTGCGGTGTGTCGAACAGCCATGCCCGGTCGTAACCGACTTCTTCGGCGGTCGCGATGTGCTCGGGGGAGTCCAGCGAGGTGGCGAACTGGGCGGAGATCTTCATCGTGGGTCGGCTTCGGGTCAGGCCCGCGTGGGGAACGTATCGCCGAACATGGGCAGCCTGCTCTTGGACTCCTCGGCGGTGGCCTCGTCCTGCACTACGTCCCAATGTTCGGCGATCAGCCCGTCTTCCGGGCGCACGATGTCTACGGCGATCCTTTTGGCCTGCGGCCCGGTGGTGGACAACCTGCCGTGCAGCATCACGTAGTCACCGTCGGCGACGGTTAGCGGGTTCTCGTAGCGCCTGTCTCCGGCGGCGAGGCCTCGACCAGGTTGAACAGGCCGTCTCGGCCCGGCGGGATATGCGCGCTGTGCTGGATGTAATCAGGCGACCAGAACCTTTGCGCCGCTGCGTAATCACGCCGATTGAACAAGGTGTCGAACGCCTCCAGCACCAGCACATTGTTGCGCTCCTCGGCTAGATTGCCGATGGACGTACGCGGCGCGATTGGCTCGAAAACCATGATCGGGATGTCGCGTCCGCCGGCGAGCCGTCGATACTCGGGAAAGTGCGGCCAAAATTGCTCGGCCACCGTCCAGTAGTGCCGCTTCTCGTCCCCGCTGACCTCAAGGGCCTGGAACTCCTTGACGCTGACGCCGTCCTGAAGTCGGACCGAACCGGGCGCTTCGGCCGAGGTGCTCGAGGAACTGGACGTGAGCGAACGACTGACCAAAGTCGGCGTTCACGCGCAGCGGTTCTCGATGCGCGACCGCGGCAGGGTTCTCATTCCGATCGACTTCGGCACGCTGCCTACGAAATACCCGTACTCGCTGATGATTTCGCAGGCGGAGACCGAACGCGTGCTGCTCGAGCGACTGACCGAGCTGGGCGGGGACGTGCAGCGGCCCAAGACGCTCGCGTCGCTCGCCCAGGATGGGCCTACGGTGACCGCACGCTTCGGCGACGGCGACACGATCACCGCCCGCTACGTCGTGGGCGCCGACGGCATGCGCAGTGCCGTGCGCACCGAGGCCGGCATCGGGTTCCGCGGCCACGAATATCCGGAGTCGTTCGCACTGGCCGACGTCCACCTGCATGGCGATGTGCCTGACCATGAGATCCTGCTGTTCTATGCCCCCGCGGGGCTGACGGTGGTGGCGCCGCTGCCGGGCAACATCCATCGCATAGTCGCCCCGGTTTCCGGGGCGCCTCAGGTACCTGCTCCGGAATTCCTTCAGCGACTGCTCGACACGCGCGGTTTCGGCCCGGGACGTGTGACGGTCCGCGATGTCGTCTGGGGATCGCATTTTCGCATCCATCACCGGGTGGCCGACACCTACCGCGCCGGCAACCTGCTACTGGCCGGTGACGCTGCCCATGTGCACAGCCCCGCCGGCGGCCAGGGAATGAACCTGGGCGTCCAGGACGCGGTCGCATTGGCCGGGGCGCTTGATGAGGTGCTGGGAGGCGCTCCCGAGACGGTCCTCGACGGGTACACCCAGAGCCGCCGGCCGATCGCCCGGCAGGTGCTGACCCTGACCGGCCAGCTGACGAGGCTGGCGACGCTGCCGCGCCCGCTACGGCCTGTGCGCAACGTCGCGATGAGTGCGGCGGCTGAGATTCCGGCGGTACGCGACGGCCTCGCGTGGCGGCTCAGCGGTCTTGTCTACCGCGGAAATTAGGCACCGATACGGGGAATGGCGGTTTGCGCGAACTGCTTCAGCACATCGCAGTTATCGTCGGTGACCCGGTACAACCGGTCGCCGCCGAGAAGGACGACAAGCATCGATGTGCTCGGAGAGGAACTGCAGTAGGCGCGGCCGGGCAGCCCGCCCACATCGCTGCCGCCGCCGGCGGCCACGGTCATTGCGAACTCGGTATTCGCGTCGACGGGCAGGCTTCCCGGCAGCTGCAACTCAGATACCACCATCTGATCCGGCGAAGTCGAGGTGTAGTCGCACATTTGGTCCACAGAGCCGGCTTGGTCCCCCACGGGCATCGTCGTCACGGATTGCGTACCCAGGAATCTCGCAGCCTCATCGGTGGTCACCCAGTCGCAGGGCCGAGAGGCGGGCGGTTGCGATGGGTCGACGGGAGCGACGCGAACGGCGATCGGATCACCAGGGCCGACTGCCAATCCCGCGGCCGGGGAAACGGAGGTGATGCGGTAATTCGGAGCTTTGCTGAACACATCGTGCAGCACGTCGTGTCCATCGGCTGCGGTTGCTTTCGCCACTTTGAAGCAGAACAGCGACCCGTCCAAAGCTTGAGGCATCAGCTGGCCGGTGACGTTCGGCACAGGTCGCGGCCAACGGTCAGCGACGCATGCCTGTTCAGGGGTGGTGGGCTGCGACGGACCCGGCGGCGCGCCGGGGTTTCTCGTCGACGTGCACCCGCCGAGAAGCGTTACCACACAGCCCGCCGCGAGAACGATCCGCCTCACACAGCCAGCGTAGTGACCCGCCACCACCGCGAAACAGAACTGAGGGCTGTGAATCTCGCCGACCCACGACCCGCAATGCTGTCTCGCGCGAGCGGGTCGGGCAGCGGTTTCGTCGCGGAATTGCGCGACGTACAACTCGGCGTAGCGCCCGCCCCGGGTGAGCAGCCGCGCATGCGTCCGGTGCCGCGCCGATCCGGCATCACGAACACCTGAGCCAGCCAACGTCAGCGCCAGGGTCACCGCGTTGGAGACCACACCGGGCGGCGTGTCGGAGAAGCCCCGCCGGGCACCCATCACGTCGTTGCCGAGCCGGCTGACCAGCGCACCGGTTCGGGTGCGGGTGAAGGAAGCGATCGGCATCCGCTGCACGCGGTCGAACACGGCGGTGCGCAAGTCGAGGATCAGGCCCTCGCCGATCGTCGACGACAGCCGGCGGGTGACCAGCGACACGGCCGTCTCGGCGAGGGCCACCCCGGCGATCACCAGCGCCAGCAACACCGCGGTGCCCGGCGGACCGCCGTGCACAATCGCCTCGACGACCTTGCCGGCGCGCACTGGGGCTCGCCATGGTCAGCGGCGCGCTCACCATGCTGGCCACCCCGAACGCCCCCGGCCTGCGATGACGGCGGCTCGCGAACCGCCCGATGCGCCCAGCAGCCCCGGTCGGCGAGCGAGCGACGGTTGCCGCCCCGTGCATGTATCCGGCGATAGAGGTGTGTCTGGCTACCGATTCGACGCTCATTGTCCCCACGGCAAAACCTCAACGATTGTCAAGGTCAACCAGCTTCCCCCGTTCGAGGCCCGCGATCAGGCAAAATGTCCGCATGGACAGTAGTGCGACCTCACCGCGGGTGCTGGTGGTCGACGATGACGACGACGTGCTCGCGTCGCTGGAGCGCGGGCTGCGGCTGTCTGGTTTCGACGTGGCGACCGCCAAGGACGGCGCCGAGGCGCTGCGCAGCGCCACCGAGACGCGGCCCGACGCGATCGTCCTCGACATCAACATGCCGGTGCTCGACGGGGTCAGCGTGGTGACCGCGCTGCGGGCGATGGACAACGACGTGCCGGTATGTGTGCTGTCGGCCCGGAGTTCGGTGGACGACCGGGTCGCCGGGCTGGAGGCCGGCGCCGACGATTACCTGGTCAAGCCGTTCGTGCTGGCCGAGTTGGTCGCGCGGGTGCGGGCGCTGCTGCGCCGTCGCGGGTCGACGGCCACGTTCTCGTCGGAAACCATCCAGGTCGGCCCGCTCGAGGTCGACATCCCCGGGCGCCGGGCGAGGGTCAACGGCGTCGACGTCGACCTCACCAAACGAGAGTTCGACCTGTTGGCCGTGCTGGCTGAACACAAGACCGCGGTGCTCTCCCGGGCCCAGCTGCTGGAGCTGGTGTGGGGCTATGACTTTGCCGCGGACACCAACGTGGTCGACGTGTTCATCGGTTACCTGCGCCGTAAATTGGAGGCCCGCGGCGCCCCACGATTGCTACATACCGTGCGCGGCGTCGGTTTCGTGCTGCGCACGCAATAATTGGGCAGCTATGAGCCTGTTGTCGCGCATCCTGGTCCGGACGCCTTCGCTGCGCACGCGGGTGGCGTTCGCCACGGCGATCGGCGCGGCGATCGTGGTGCTGATCGTCGGGACCATCGTGTGGATCGGCGTCACCAACGACCGCCGAGAGCGGCTGGACCGCCGATTGGATGAGGCCGCGGGTTTCGCGATCCCGTTCATCCCACGCGGGCTCGGCGAAATCCCCCGCTCGCCCAGCGATCAGGACGCCGTGATCACGGTCCGCAAGGGTGACCAGGTGACGTCGAATTCCGGTGTTGTCTTGCCGCCGGTGCCTGCCGCTTACGGCGACACCTATGTCAATGGGGTGCGCTACCGGGTCCGCACCGTGGACATCCGCGCGCCCGAGCAGATGTCGGTGGAGGTCGGGGCGACGTATGACGACACCATCGCCGAGACCAACAACCTGCATCGCCGGGTGATCTTCATCTGTTTCTTTGCGATCGGCGCAGCCGCGGTGCTGGGCTGGTTGCTGGCCACGTTCGCGGTGCGTCCGTTCAAACGCCTCGCGCAGCAGGCCCGACAGATCGACGCGGGCGATGAAGCGCCCGACGTCGAGATCCGCGGCGCCACCGAAGCGGTGGAGATCGCCGAAGCGGTCAAGGGCATGCTGCAGCGAATCTGGAAGGAGCAGGACCGCACCAAAGCGGCGTTGACCTCGGCTCGCGACTTCGCGGCGGTATCCTCGCACGAACTGCGCACGCCCCTGACCGCAATGCGGACCAATCTCGAGGTGCTCGCCACTCTCGACCTTCCCGACGAGCAGCGTAAGGAAGTGCTGCACGACGTGATCCGTACGCAGTCGCGGATAGAGGCCACGCTGTCGGCGTTGGAGCGGCTCGCTCAGGGCGAGCTGTCGACCTCGGATGATCAGGTCCCCGTCGACATCACCGAGTTGCTCGACCGCGCGGCGCACGACGCGATGCGGATCTACCCGGACCTCGACGTGTCGCTGATGCCGTCGCCGTCGGTGATCATCGTCGGCCTGCCGGCCGGGCTGCGGCTCGCGGTGGACAATGCGATCGCCAACGCGGTCAAGCACGGCCGGGCGACGCGCATCCAGCTCTCGGCGGTCAGCTCGCGAGCCGGGGTGGAAATCGCAGTTGACGACAACGGCACCGGTGTCCCGGAGGACGAGCGCGAGGTCGTGTTCGAGCGGTTCTCCCGTGGGTCGACAGCGTCGCACTCCGGCTCCGGGCTCGGGCTTGCGCTGGTCGCTCAGCAAGCCGAACTGCATGGCGGCACAGCCTCACTGGAGGCCAGCCCCCTGGGCGGCGCCCGGCTGCTGCTGCGGCTGCCGGGGCCGAAGCCGTGGTGGGAGAACGGAACGCCGTTCTAGCCGACACCGTTCTAGCCGACACCGTTCTAGCCGACACCGAGCAGGTCGATGACAAATATCAGCGTCATCGGGTGGCCAGCAGGTCGATGACAAATAGCAGCGTCATCGGGTGGCCAGCAGGTCGATGACAAATAGCAGCGTCTTGCCCGACAACCGGTGCCCCGAACCCGCGGGCCCGTACCCCTGCGCCGGAGGGATCGTCAGCTTGCGGCGCCCGCCGACCCGCATGCCGGGGATGCCGTCCTGCCAGCCCTGGATCAAGCCCCGCAACGGAAACTCGATCGACTCGTTGCGGCTCCACGAGCTGTCGAATTCCTCGCCGGTGTCGTACTCGACGCCGACGTAGTGCACGTCAACTGTGGCACCGGGAACGGCTTCCGGACCGTCGCCGACGACGATGTCTTCAATCACCAACTCGGTCGGGGTCGGTCCGGCCGGAAAATCGATCTCGGGTTTGGTTGTCATTGCGCCCACGGTAGTCGCGCCGTCACGCTGCTCACCGAGCGTTCCACGCGGCCGTCGGAGCCGATGCGCTCGCGGGCTGTAACGGTCGACGTGGTCGCGGTGAGTCGCACCCGGTCTGCGCGAAACAGGTCGTAGGCGTACTCGAATGGGCGGTCGTACCGGTCCCGGGTGATCCGGGTGATCGCGAGCAGCGGTCGTCGGTGCGGGATGTCGAGCCACGCCGCCTCGCGGGGATTGGCGCTTACCACCTCGATGGTCTCGGTCGATGTCGCAGGCACCAATCCGTACCGCACCTTGAACAATTCGTACAGTGAGCCACCCAGCGGCTGCTCGAGCAAATCCGACACCTGGCTCGCGACGAAGCAGGCGAAGTCCACCGACAGCGCGACTCCGTCTGCGTAACGCAGCCTTCGCACTGCGAATACGTCTGCTCCGCGGTCGATCTCCAGGGCCGTGCACTCTGCCGGGCTGGCAGGGCGGCGATCGGTGGCGAGCACACGGGTGGCGCTGGTGTGCCCGCCGCTGTGCAGCAGCGCAGGCAGGCCGGCCAGCTCGGCGGCGTTGCGCTGCACCACATCTGCCCGGATGAAGGTGCCGCCCGCGCGGCCGGTGCGCCGCTCCAGCACGCCGGCCTGGCTGAGCGGCAACAACGCGCTACGCAACGTTGACCGGGAGACAGCGAACGCCTCGGCCATCTCGCGTTCGGAGCCCAGCCGGGAGCCGGGGCGCAGCGCGCCCCCGGCGAGCATGGACATGATGCGGCGACGGACGTCCTCTGCGACCGGTCCGCCGGCTGACTCCTCCATCAGGACAGCTCACCGAGCAATCGCGTCGGGGGATTCGGGCAGCACCTGGCCGCCGTCTACGGTGATGGCCTGCCCGGTGATGTATCCGGCCTCCTCGGTCGCCAGGAAGGCGGCAAGGTAGCCGACATCCTGCGGGTTTCCGAGCGCACCCGCGGGGATCGCACGCGCCATGCCGGCAACATAGTCGTCGCCGAGATCGGCCAGGCCTTCGGTGAGGATGTTGCCTGGAAGCACCGCGTTGACGGTGATCCGGTGCGGCGCCAGTTCAATTGCCGCCGTGCGCATGAAGCCCAGTTGCGCGGCCTTTGACGCGCCGTAGTGCGACCAGCCCGGAAAGCCTGTGATGGGTCCGGTGATCGACGACGTCAGGATCACCCGCCCGTTGCCGGACTTGATCAGCGCGTCCAGACACGCCTGCACCGTGTAGACGTTGCCTTTGACATTCACATCCAGCACCTCGGCAAGCTGCTCTGGTGTCATCGCCGCCAGCGGGGCCTCGGGGAAGATGCCGGCGTTGGCACACACCACGTCGAGTCCACCGAACCAATCGACGACCCTCGCCGCCATGTCGGCGCAGGACACCGGATCGCGCACATCAGCCTGCACACCGAGCACCTTCCCGTCACCGAACGTGTCGAGTTCGGCGACGGCAGCATCAATTTCTGGCGCAGTCCTCGCCGCGATCGCCACGTTCGCACCCGCGGTGGCGAACACCTTGGCAATGCCCCGACCGATCCCCTTGCTGCCTCCGGTGACCAGAACCGACCTGGAGTCAAGTGCGAACATGTTCCTCTCCTGCGTGGTGCGGTTGTTTCACAAACGCTGGGCGAAGACCCCGTCGTGCAACCAGGTCCCGTCTTCGAGATAGCGCGTCGCCAGCCTTGCCGTGTCAGCACCGAAACCTTCGCTCACCTCGATGGCGGCGTCGGCTTCGGGGTGCGACGCGATCCACGCGGTCAGCATGATCCTGCGCAACATCACGAACGTCGGGATCATCGCCAGGTGATCGGATGGCAGTGGGCGGACCTGCCGGTAACCGCGGAGCCAGTCGGCGATGATCTGCGGTGTCGCCGGCTGATCTTCGATCCACGACAGCACCGCGCCGAGATCGGCCAGATACCAGGACCATCCGCAGTCGTCGAAATCGATTATGGTGATGCCCGAGGAGTCGCACGACGGGTCGATCATCAGATTCGCCAGCCGCAGGTCGGCGTGGATCAAACCGAATCGGTCCGGGCCGCATCCGAATCCGTTGAGGGCTCCGATCACGGCGCCCACCGCATCGTCGATCGCCCTCTGATCGGAGTCCGTCAGACCCGGCGCGGCGCGCCAATCGCCCCAACGGGCTTCGGGTCCCAGCGTCGCGTCCACGTCCCATCGGAACCGTTCGAAGCGTGCCGGCGCTGCCCACCCTCGGGCGTGCTCGTGCATGATCGCGGTCAACCGGCCGAGCTCGTCGAACCCGACGGCGTCAGGATTCTGTTCTGCGGTGTAGCCCGGTATGAACGTTACAGCGTCAACATGCCGGGCTGCGCCGTCGACCCGAGCCGTGACAACTTCACTGCCGTGCCGGGTGAGGATCAGTTCCGGTGTGATGACCTCGGTTTCGTTCCGCAGTGCGCTCATCCAGTGCAGCTCAGAAAGGATCGACGGCAAAGAGTGATAGCCGGGACGGTGTACTCGCAGCACCATCGGAGAGTCGTCGTCGACCAGGTAGGTGGCGTTCTCCGAGAGGCTGAGAAGTCGCAGTGGCGCGTCGCCGTCACGCAGGTAAGCCGGTAGGGCAGCCCGCGCGAACAGCTCGTGGTCGGAGGCCGAATCCGGCATGGCACAGAGTGTGTGCCATTCCACGCCCAGGAGCAGACCAAAATAAGTTATTTAACGTTGATGTTGCGCAGCCGTACAGGCTCGAAACAGTGCCGAAACACGGGATAGCTCTGTGCCTTTACCCCGGTTGACCAGCCGACGTAGCCGGGTGAGAATGTCCGCGTCGCACCACACCGATGTCGTGGACACCGCTTTTCAGACGCTCGCCGACGCTTTCGCCGCGACCCGAAACCAGACCAAATCCGCCCCCCACTCTTCGTCCCTGCCACTCGCTGCCGAGTGCGAAGGGTTCACGTACGTCCATGAGATCGGAACACTAATGAGTGAGATCATCGATCCCCCGTCCACCACCTCCGCCGGCGACACGGCCACCACCGCGCCGGACAACGCCGTCCAGCGCTTGAAGCCCAACGCCGTCGGTCTGATCGGGGTGCTGTTCATGGCGGTGGCCACTGCCGCCCCGATCACGGCGATGGTCGGAAATGTGCCCATCGCCGTCGGCTTCGGTAACGGTGCGTTCGCCCCCGCCGCGTTCATTGTGGCGACGATCGTATTGACGCTGTTTGCGATCGGCTATGCCGCGATGTCGAAACACATCACCGCCACCGGCGCGTTCTACGGGTACGTCTCCTACGGGCTGGGCCGCATCGTCGGCCTCGCGGCCGGGTTCCTGACCGCCTTGGCCTACATGGTTTTCGAGGCGTCGCTCATCGGGATCTTCTCGTTTTTCGGCAACGACCTGTTCAAGACGTTCTTCCACGTCAACGTGCCGTGGATCGTCTTCGCGGTAGTGATGCTGGTGGTCAATGCACTGTTGACCTACTTCGACATCGACCTCGCGGCTCGCGTGCTCGGAGTCTTTCTGATCACCGAGGTCGTGATGCTGTCGCTCATGGCGCTGTCGGTGTTGTTCACCGGTGGTGGCCCGCAAGGGTGGTCACTTGGCTCGCTCAACCCGATCAACGGTTTTCACAGCCTCAGTGGGGCGGTGCCCGGGCCGAACGGCGGCACGCTTGCAGTCGCCGGCTCGGCGGGCGTCGGGTTGTTCTTCGCGTTCTGGTCCTGGGTGGGCTTCGAGTCCAGCGCGATGTACGGCGAGGAGTCGAAGAACCCGAAGAAGGTCATCCCGATCGCCATACTCAGCTCTGTCATCGGCATCGGGGTCTTCTACATCCTGATCTCATGGCTCGCGATCGTCGGGACCGGACCGCAGAATGCGATTGCACTGGCGCAGGATTCGACGACGGCCGGCGACATCTTCTTCAACCCGGTGCACCAGCACCTCGGAGTCTGGGCGGTCGACCTGTTCAAGATCCTGTTGATGACGGGCTCGTTCGCGTGCGGCATGGCCTTCCACAATTGCGCGGCCCGCTACATCTACGCGATCGGCAGGGAGAACGTTATCCCGGGCATGCGGAAGACCATCGGGGCCACCCATCCGGTGCACGGGTCACCGCACTTCGCGGGACTGGTCCAGACGGTGTTCGCCACGGTTCTCGTCCTGTTCTTCGCGTTCACCCACCGCGACCCCTACACCGGGCTCTACGGTTTGATGGCGCTGCTGGGGACCACGGCGATCCTCATCGTGCAGGCGCTGGCCGCGTTCGCGGTGATTGCGTACTTCCACGTGATGAAGCAACACCCGGAGACGGCGAATTGGTTCCGGACATTTCTGGCCCCGTTGCTCGGCGGCGTCGGGATGCTCTACGTGATCTATCTGTTGGCCAAGAACGCCTCGTTCGCGGCCGGGTCGGCGTCCACCGACTGGGTATTCGGTGCGATCCCGTACGTTGTCGGAGTCGTCGCCATCGGCGGAGTGCTGTTAGCCGTGTACCTGAAATTCAAGTCGCCGCAGCGCTATTCGGAGCTGGGACGCACGGTGCTGGAGGAGGCGCACGAACGCTGACGCACGGCGCGATCTCGACCGGCACCTCGAAGGAGTAGCGATATGGCCTTTTCCAACATCATGGATTCCAACAGCTACTCGGGAAAGGCCGGCGACGACGCGGCCACCGATTCGCTGATCGAGTCGCGCGCGAAGATGCTCGGGCCTGCGTACCGGCTGTTCTACGACCGGCCCGTCCATCTGGTCCGCGGCGAACGCAGTTATCTCTTCGACGCCGACGGCCAGCGGTATCTGGATGCGTACAACAACGTGGCGGGCGTCGGGCACTGCCACCCGCATGTCGTGGCCGCGGTCAGTCGTCAGCTGTCCACCCTCAACACCCACACCCGGTACCTGCACCGCGACATCGTCGACTACTCAGAGCGTCTGCTGTCGACGATGCCACCGGAGGTCGACAGGGTCATGTATGCGTGCACCGGCTCGGAAGTGAACGACATCGCGCTGCGGGTCGCCGAGATGTACAGCGGCGCGACCGGAGTGATCGTCACGAACGACGCCTACCACGGGAACACGGCGGCGGTCACCGCGATCTCGCCCTCGATCGGCGGCGCAACATCGATCGGTGCCCATGTCCGCACTGTTCCCGCGCCCGACAGCTATCGGCGAGGCAGCGCGTCGGTCGATGCGCGGTTCGCCGGCGACGTGACGAATGCGATCGATGAGCTGCAGTCGGCCGGGGTTGGCGTCAGCTGCCTGATCGTCGACACCATCTTCTCATCGGACGGCATCTTTCCGGATCCATCGGTACTGGCCCCCGCGGTGGATGCGGTCCACCGCGCCGGCGGTGTCTTCATCGCCGACGAGGTGCAACCGGGTTTCGGCCGGACGGGCGAGGCGATGTGGGGCTTCAGCCGCCACGGCGTGGTGCCTGACCTTGTGACGATGGGCAAGCCGATGGGCAACGGCGTGCCGGTGGCCGCCGTAGCCGCCCGCTCCGATGTGTTGGAGCCGTTCGCCCGGGGGGTGCCGTACTTCAACACGTTTGCGGGCAGCCCGGTGTCGATGGCGGCGGCGGCGGCCGTGCTCGACGTGATCGAAGAGGAAAAGCTGATGTCCAACGCGGCCGAGGTCGGCAGCGCACTACGGGCGGAGCTGTCGCATTTGGCCAGGCAATACCCCTGCCTCGGCGATGTCCGGGGCACCGGCCTGTATGTCGGTGTCGACGTGGTCAGGGTGGCCGAGGCCAAGGCACCGAACCGAGCGGGCGCACGGGCGCTGGTTAACGCGTTGCGCGAGCGACGAGTATTGATCTCGGTGTGCGGTCACGACGGCAACGTGCTCAAGATCAGACCGCCGTTGGTGTTTTCGATGTCCGACGTGGATTGGTTCTGCACCGAGTTCGCGGCGGTGCTGGCGGCGAGGAACTGACAGGGTCCGCGGCGATTCAACAGCTGGTCCGTCGGGCAGACTGAAGAGGTGGCAGAGGACGAACACACCTTTGAGCGGATCAAGCAGCTCGTCTCCGAGGAGAGGGAGCTGCGCGAGAAGCTTCTGCAAGGCGAGATCGACCCGTCGGAGGAGCATCAACGTCTCCGGGCGGTCGAAACCGAGCTGGATCAGTGCTGGGACCTGCTGCGGCAACGCCGCGCGTTGCGGGAGACCGGTCGCGATCCGAAGGAAGCGAATGTACGGCCGCCCGACGAGGTCGAGGGCTACCTGAACTGATGGCGTGATCTACGACGCCATCATTGTCGGCGGTGGGCACAATGCCCTGGTCGCCGCTGCGTATCTGGGCCGGGCCGGCAAGCGGGTGCTGGTGCTGGAACGGCTCGGCGAGGTCGGCGGCGCCGCGGTGTCGGCGCAGGCGTTCGACGGCGTCGACGCGCGGCTGTCGCGCTACTCGTATCTGGTCAGTCTGCTGCCGCCGCGGATCCTCGACGAGCTCGGTGCGCCGGTGCGGCTGGCTCGGCGCCGCTACTCGTCCTACACTCCTGATCCCTCGTGCGACGGTCGGCGCGGGCTGCTGATCGGCCCACACAGCACCTTCGCAGCCGTCGGCGCCCAGGCTGATGCGGTTGGGTTCGTCGACTTCTACCGGCGGTGCCGGCTTGTCACCGGGCCGTTGTGGCCGACGCTGACCGAGCCGCTGCTGACGCGCAGCGAGGCGCGCATGCGCGTGCGGGCCGACGCCGCGTGGCGGTTCATGATCGACGAGCCGGTCGGGCAGGCCATCACGTCGGCGGTGTCCCACGACCTGGTTCGTGGCGTGATGGCCACCGATGCGGTGATCGGCACGTTCGCGCGCCTCGATGACGAGTCACTGCGCCAGAACGCGTGCTTCCTCTACCACGTGCTGGGCGGCGGCACCGGCGACTGGGACGTGCCGGTCGGCGGGATGGGCGCGGTGACGAGCGCGCTGGTCGGGGTGGCACTGCACAACGGGGCCGAAATCGTCGTTGGCGCGGACGTTTTCGCACTCGACCCCGATGGCGAGGTGCGGTACCGGGTGCGCGCGGACGAACGTCGCGCCCATGGCCGGTTCGTGCTCGCCGGCGTCACCCCGACCAAGCTGGCGAAGCTGTTGGGCGAATCCGCACCGGCGTCGGCGCCCGGGTCCCAGGTGAAGGTGAACCTGATGCTGCGCAGGCTGCCGCGCTTGCCCGACACCGGGGTCACCGCAGAGCAGGCGTTCGGCGGCACCTTCCACATCAACGAGACGTTCGGTCAACTGGAGGCGGCGTATGGGCGGGCCGCCGGCGGTGAGGTGCCGGATCCGCTGCCCTGCGAAATCTATTGCCATTCGCTGACCGATCCGAGCATCTTGTCAGGCCCACTGCGTGCTTCCGGTGCGCAGACGTTGACGGTGTTCGGGTTGCACACCCCGCACGGTGTGCTCGACGAGAGCGGTCTGCGAGAGCGGCTGACCGACGCGGTGATGGCGTCGCTGAATTCCGTTCTTGCCGAGCCGGTTCAAGATGTGCTGATGAAGGACGCGGCCGGGCGCCCCTGCGTGGAGGTCAAGACGACCTTCGATTTGGAGCGCACCCTCGGCATGACGGCGGGCAACATCTTTCATGGCGGGCTTTCGTGGCCGTTCGCCGAGGATGACGAACCGCTCGACACCCCCGCGCGGCGGTGGGGTGTGGGCACCCCACATGCCCGAATCATGCTGTGCGGCTCGGGTTCTCGCCGAGGAGGCGGAGTGTCGGGCGTCGGTGGCCACAACGCGGCAATGGCCGTATTGGAAGCCCTCGACGCGCCGAAGTAGCATTCCGCAGGAAGGACGCGTCAGCCTCCCGTGCTGACCCGCTCGATCAGAAGACCCAGAGTTCTCAGCTCTCGCTCGCTCAGCGCCGCGAGCGGTGCGGGCGCCGGGTCCTCGACAGCCTCGATGATGGCCACGACTTCACGCCCTGACTCGGTCAGCGATACCAGCTTGCAGCGCCGGTTCTCCGGGTTGACACGACGGACCACACAGCCCCGTTCTTCCAAGTCGTTGACGGCCACCGTCGCCGCAGGGGCGTCCATCGCAACTGCCGCGGCGATCTGCTTCACAGTCATCGGATGGTTCGCCAGCCGGCGCAGGATTCGAATTCTGCTGAACGGCAATCCCGTTCGCTCCACGACCGCCCGTCGCCAGCCGTCTTTGTTGTCGACGACGAGCGTCGACAGTTGTCGCCACACCTGGTCGGCCAGCGCGTCATGCGGCACGGACGGTTTCCTCCCGAGGCTCCGGCCCGGCGATCAGCGGTGTCAGCCGTTCAGCGGTCCGGATCGCCGGCGCCGACGTCGACACCAGCGCCAGCGTGGTGATCACGACTCCCAGTGCCGCGCAGACCAACCACAGCGGACGGGCCGCCGCGGTGAAGTCCGTGCCGGTCCCTGCCAGTGCCGCGCCCGCGAGCGAACCGCACAACGCCACACCGATGCTCACCCCGACCTGGCGGCTGGTCGATGCGACCGCCGACGCCGCTCCGGCACGGTCCGTCGGCATCCCGCTGACAGCGGCGGTGGTGATCGGCGCATTGACGAACGCAAAGCCCATACCGAACACCGCGAACACGGCCACGAGGTGCCACGCCGGCGTCGTCGCGGTGAGCCCGGCCAGCATCACTGTCGCCGCGGTGATCAGCACTCCGGCCGCCAACAGCGACGGCCGCGCGCCGAACCGGCCGACAAGCCGCCCCGACAACGGCGAAAAGACCAGCGCCGCAACGGAGATCGGCAGATAAAGCAAGCCGGTGTGCACAGCTGAGTAGTGCCGCGCACCCTGCAGGTACAGCGACATCATGAACAGGAACGCGCCGTAGGCGGCGAACGCGCACACCGCGATCATCGTGGCGGACGCGAACGGGACGCTGCGAAAGAATCGCAGGTCGATGAACGGGTCGTGGCGGCGGCCCTCGTACCCGACAAAAGCGGCGAACGCGGCAATGGCGATCGCGGCGATCAGCAGCGTCGGCGCGGACGTCCAGCCCATTTCGCGCCCCTGGATCAGCACATACACGATCCCGAACAGGAACGTCACGCCCAGCCCCTGGCCCACCGGGTCCAAGTCGCGCATGGTGGCGGAACGCGACTCAGGGACGAAGATTGCCGTGAGGATGATCGCCGCGGCGCAGATCGGCAGGTTGATCCAGAACACGGCCCGCCAGTTGACGACCTCGATCAGCGCGCCACCGACCATCGGGCCCAGCGCCATCGAGATGCCCACCACCGCACCCCATACCCCAACCGCACGGGCCCGCTCGACGCGGCCGGTGAACACCTGCGTGATGATCGACATCGCGACAGGGTTGAGCATCGAGCCGCCGATGGCCTGCAGGAACCGGGCCGCGATCAGGGTGTGGATGGTGGGGGCCACGCTGCACAACAGCGAGCCGAGCGCGAAGACCGTCAAGCCGATCTGAAACACCCGGCGGCGGCCGAAGCGGTCGGCGGTGGCCCCGGACAGCAACAGCAGCGACGCGAGCACCAGCGTGTAGATGTCGATCACCCACTGCAGTTGTGATGCCGACGCGCCGAGCTCGGTGCGGATCGACGGGATCGCGACGTTGACGATCGTCGCGTCCATGGACACGATCAGCAGGCTCAGGCAGCAGGAGATCAGGATGATCACCTTGCGCCGAGGGCTGAGCATGTTCACACAACAATTGTGAAACTACAACCTTTAGAGCGTCGAGTGATCTCGCGGTGAGATACGTCGCACCGAGTGGAAAGCGCGGGTCAGCGCGCGTCGAGCGACGAGTAGTTGCGCTCGCCGTAACCGGTGTAGATCTGGCGCGGACGGCCGATCTTGCTCGGGCCCTCGTCGTGCATCTCCCGCCAGTGCGCGATCCAGCCCGGCAGTCGGCCCAGCGCGAACAGCACTGTGAACATCCGCGTCGGGAAGCCGATCGCGCGATAGATCAAGCCGGTGTAGAAGTCGACGTTCGGGTAGAGCTTGCGCTCGACGAAGTAGTCGTCGGTCAACGCCGCCTCTTCGAGCTGCTTGGCGATCTCCAGCAGATCGTCGTCGCCGCCGAGCTTGCCGAGAATCTTGTCGGCCTGCTCTTTCACGATGCGGGCGCGCGGATCGTAGTTTTTGTAGACGCGATGGCCAAAGCCCATCAGCTTCACGCCGTCCTCGCGGTTCTTGACCTTGCGGACGAACTCGCGGACATCGCCGCCGTCTTTGCGGATCCGCTCCAGCATTTCCAGCACCGACTGGTTGGCGCCGCCGTGCAGCGGTCCCCACAGTGCGTTGATGCCACCGGAGATCGACGTGAACAGGTTGGCCTGAGACGAGCCCACCAGCCGCACCGTCGACGTCGAACAGTTCTGCTCATGGTCGGCGTGAAGGATCAGCAGCATGTCCAGCGCCCGGACGATCTCCGGATCCACCTTGTAGGGCTCGGCCGGGAACCCGAACGTCATCCGCAGGAAGTTCTCCACCAACGTCAGCGAGTTGTCCGGATAGAGGAACGGCTGGCCGACAGATTTCTTGTAGGCATACGCGGCGATCGTCGGCAGTTTGGCGAGCAGCCGGATGGTCGACAGCTCGACCTGCTCGTTGTCCATCGGGTCGAGCGAGTCCTGGTAGTACGCGGACAGCGCGTTGACGGCACTGGACAGCACCGGCATCGGATGGGCATTGCGGGGGAAGCCGTCGAAGAACCGCTTCAGGTCCTCGTGCAGCAGGGTGTGGCGCTGGATCAGGGTGGTGAACCGGTCCAGCTGTTCCTTGGTCGGCAGTTCGCCGTAGATCAGCAGGTAGCTGACTTCGATGAACGTCGACTTCTCCGCGAGCTGCTCGATCGGGTAGCCGCGGTAGCGCAGGATGCCGTTTTCGCCGTCGATGTAGGTGATCGCGCTCTTCGTCGAGGAGGTATTGACGAAGCCGGGGTCGAAGGTGGTGTACCCGGACTTCGTCAGCAGCGCGTCGAGGGCGATCCCGTCGGCGCCTTCAGTGGCGTGCTCGATGTCGAGCTGCAGCTCACCCCCGGGGTACTGGAGGGTGGCGACCTCGTCAGAAGTGGGGTTATCGGCCACAAGAATCCCTTCTTCACTGCAGAGCGTGGTGACTGCCTACAAAACGGTAGTCGCAATTTGGCGCGAGTGCCCGCGCGGGGCACAAAGGGTCGCTAGGCGAGCACCCGCAGGGCCGTCATCAGCTCGGTGAACTGCGCAAACGTGCCGTCGAGCCGGGCCACGAGCATGTCGACGGTGACGCGCCGCCAGTCGGTGTCGGGGCCGAGGTCATCGAGTGCGGTCAACAGGATCGCCGCCCACACCGCCACGGCGAGGTGCAGTTTGCGGTCATCAAGCCCCACTCCCATCCGTTCGGCGAGCGCCACTGTGACCGCGTGCCGCCGAAACTCGCCGGCCACCAGGCGTAACGACGGCGACGAGGTCACGATCCGGGCGGTGGTCAGCAGCCGTTCGGCGGTGAATCCACCCGGCGGCGCGCCCGCGGTTGTTTTGGCCATGTCGATGTGCGCGGCCCGCAGGGCCTCCAATTCGCTCAGCTCGCGGGGCTGGTGGGACAGCTCGACGGCGATCGCCTCGACCATGTCGTCGACCAACGCCAGCACCACGGCGTCCTTTGTGGCGAAATAGCGACTGAACGTCCGCGGCGACACGTCTGCCACCGCCGCGATCTGGTCGACGGTCGTCCGGTCGAACCCCTGCTCGTCGCACAATTGGATAGCCGCGTCGATCAGCGTCGACCGGGTCCGCAGCTTCTTACGCTCCCGTAGCCCGGGGACAGCCTCCCCGACTACCTCCACCACGTTCTGGATCCTACGCGCCGACCTGGCATCGAGGCGCAACTGCCGACGTCCGCAATTCGCGCTCGGTTAACTTTTGTCTATATCCGACCCTTTGACATGCGCGTCAAATAACGCTTCCGGCGCACTTTGCTCCCGCCCCGGGGGCGGTCGACGCGGTATCGGACGAACGCAGGCACTGCCAGCGCGGCGATCACCACCCCGATGAGACCCAGCGCACCGCCCCCGGCGGCGGCCACGGTGGTGCCGACCACAGCTGCGGCCGCGCCGTGCGCCGTGTCGGCCAGCCGGTCCCCCGGCCACCACGACGATGAACACGCCCTCAGCCGGCCCCGCAGTTCGTCGGAGGCGATGATCAGCACGACCCCGGCGGTCCATCGCGTCGGCCCAGCTGCCGCCCCGCAGCCCGAAGACGATCAACGGAACCCGCAGGCTCACGCGGTCAGGGCTGCAGTCGTTCCACCCGGGCGGTGTCAGATGTGGCCGGCCCAACGGGCCTGGTGGTCACGCGAATCCTGTTGTGCACCCGATTCTCCCGGCCCTGCCAGAACTCGACCACCTCCGGGCTGACGAGGTAGCCGCCCCAGTTGGGGGGCACGGGCACCTGCTCCAGGCCCGCGAAGCGCACCGTCACCTGCGCGAGCTGATCCAGCAACGCGGCCCGGGTTTCGATCGGCCGGGATTGCTCGGACGCCCATGCCCCGAGCTGGGAGCCGCGTGGCCTCTTGGACCAGTAGTCGGCGGTGGCGTCCGCGCTGACCTTACTGACCGGGCCGCGAACGTGTACCTGGCGGCCGAGTGCATACCACGGAAACGTGACCGACGCATACGGCGTCGCGGCCAACTCGTCGCCCTTGGCGGAGTCGTAACTGGTGAAGAACGTCACCCCGTCCTCGTCCACGTTCTTGCACAACACGGACCGGCTCACCGGCCTTCCCGCCGCGTCCACAGTCGCCAGCACCATCGCGTTCGGCTCCGCGATCCCGGCGCGCTCAGCGTCGTCAATCCACTTGCGCAGCAGAACAAGCCAGCCGTCGGCGAGCCAGTCGACGTCCAGGTCCGGGCTGCCATCCTTCTCCACCGACCCGTATTCCACCCGCATCCCCGCCAGGTGCTCGCCGCTCGGTTCCGCCACCGCCACAACGCTACGCTGAGCCGGTTACCGACCGGTAGACAGGCGCCCCGGTACGGGTGCGAGAATCGACGCATGACTGCGGTGCCAGAGAACTTCGTCCCCGGACTGGAAGGTGTCGCGGCCTTCACCACCGAGATCGCCGAACCGGACAAGGACGGCGGCGCCCTGCGCTATCGCGGCGTCGACATCGACGACCTGGTCGATAGGCACGTCACGTTTGGCGACGTGTGGGCGTTGCTGGTGGACGGGAAGTTCGGCCACGGGCTGCCGCCGGCGGAGCCCTTCCCGCTCCCGATACACACCGGCGATGTGCGCGTCGACGTGCAGGCCGGGCTGGCGATGCTGGCGCCGATCTGGGGCTACCAGCCCATACTGGACATCGACGACGCAACGGCCCGCGACCAGTTGGCGCGCGCGTCGGTGATGGCGCTGTCGTACGTGGCGCAGTCGGCCCGCGGCATCTACCGGCCCGCGGTGCCGCAGCGCGAGATCGACCAATGCGTCACTGTGACAGAGCGTTTCATGACGCGCTGGCAGGGCGAGCCGGACCCCAGGCACGTCGAGGCGATCGACGCCTACTGGGTCAGCGCCGCAGAACACGGGATGAACGCGTCGACGTTCACGGCACGGGTGATCGCGTCGACGGGCGCCGACGTGGCAGCGTCGCTGTCCGGCGCGATCGGCGCGATGAGCGGACCGCTGCACGGCGGGGCGCCCGCGCGGGTGATCCCGATGATCGAGGAGGTGGAGCGCACCGGCGACGCGCGCGCGGTGGTCAAGGGGATCCTCGACCGCGCAGAGAAGCTGATGGGTTTCGGGCATCGCGTGTACCGGGCCGAAGACCCTCGCGCGCGGGTGCTGCGCGCGACGGCGAAACGCCTGGAAGCTCCCCGCTATGAGGTGGCGGCGGCGCTGGAACAGGCGGCGCTGGCCGAGTTGCGTGAACGCCGGCCGGACCGGGCCATCGAAACCAATGTGGAGTTCTGGGCGGCGGTGATCCTCGACTTCGCACGGGTGCCGGCCAAGATGATGCCGGCGATGTTCACGTGCGGGCGCACCGCCGGGTGGTGTGCCCACATTCTCGAACAGAAGAGGCTCGGCAAACTGGTGCGGCCGTCGGCCATCTACGTCGGCCCGGCGCCGCGATCGCCCGAGCTGGTGGAAGGCTGGAACAAGATCGCCAACGTCGCCGTGTAGGTTGTCGGTGCCTGGTGGTTGCATTGGGTTGGCGATGAGTCCGGCCCGTATCGGAGGTCGATACGGGTAGCCGCGCAAGCGGGCCGACACTACCCACAGGAGATCACCATGGCGATCGAAGTTCAGCCCTCGTTGTCCCCCCACCTGATCGTCGGCGGCGCGGCCGCCGCCATCGACTTTTATGTCAGCGCGTTCAATGCCGTTGAGCTGGGCCGGGTTCCGGGCCCTGACGGCAGGCTCATCCATGCCGCCGTGCAGATCAACGGCTCCACGGTGCTGCTCAATGACGACTTCCCCGAGATGCAGGACGGCAAGTCGATGACGCCGATCGCGCTCGGCGGCACCCCGGTGACCATCCATTTGACCGTGGTCGATGTCGACGTGCGATTCCAGCAGGCGATCGACGCGGGCGCCACCGTCGTGATGGCTCTCGAAGACCAGTTCTGGGGCGATCGCTACGGCGTGTTGCGCGACCCGTTCGGGCACCACTGGTCAATGGGGCAGCCGGTGCGTGAAGTCAGCACGGAGGACATCGAGAAAGCGGTGAGCCAGCACTGACGGAAACCGACCGCAAGAAGATCCTCTACATCGACCTCGACAACACGATGGTTGACTTTGGCCACCGCATCGAGGGTCTGGACCCGGTGGTGGTGGCCAAGTACCAGGGGCGGATGGACGAGGCGCCGGGGATCTTCGCGCTGATGCGGTCGATGCCCGGGGCGATCGACGCGTTCAACGAACTGTCGGAGCTGTTTGACACCTACCTCCTGTCGACCGCCCCGTGGCGGAACCCTTCCGGCTGGCAGCACAAAATCGAATGGGTGCATGCGCATCTCGGCGCCGAGGAGGATTCACCGGCGTACAAGAGGTTGATCCTGACGCACCACAAGGATCTCAACCGCGGCGACTTCCTGGTCGACGACCGGCCCAACAACGGCGCCGACAAGTTCGACGGCACGTGGATCCACTTCGGGTCGGCCGACTTCCCCGACTGGCCGGCGGTCCTCGAGTACCTGCGCACCAAGGCCTAAATCCGGCTTCGCCGGACGAAGGCCTAAATCCGGCTTCGCCGGACGAAGGCCTAGCGCGAGGTATTGCCACCACATCCGAAGCCGCTTGCGCCACTCGGTTTTCCTGCGCTAGCCGCGTCGGAGACCTGCCAGAAGACGACGGGACCGGGCCGGCGGGGCTGCCGCCGTGACGGCAAGCATTTCCGCCACCGTGTGGAACTTGTCGCGGGGCCGCCCGTCGGCCCGGCCCCGGTCGATCTCGGCGTGATCGATCACGCGCCAGCGCGCACGGTCCACCACGTCGGGTTGCCTGGCCCGCACCAGGTTGTCCATGGCTCCTGGCGTGCCGAGGGGGTCAACGAGCGATCCGCTGTTGTAGTCGTCCACCAGTGCATTGACGGTCTCCTGTGCACAGGACTTGTTCGTCCCGATGAATCCGGTCGGCCCGCGTTTGATCCAGCCTGCGACGTAGCAGCCGGGCAGCGGCACATCGGTCAGCGGGTCCATCACGCGGCCACTGCGGTTCGGCACCGCCGCGGCGTCCTGGTCGAACGGCAGACCGGGCACCGGCCTGCCGCGGTAGCCGATCGAGCTGAGCACCAGCCCGGCGTCGAGGTGGCGCGTCTCGTCCGTTCCGGTCACGGTGAATTCCACACCATGGGCTCGGTCGCTTCCGAGTACACGACGCGGCGTGAGCCGGTACGCGAGCCGGATCCGCGGCCCGTCGTCGGCGTCGTCGGCCACATCCAGTGAGCCGAGCAGTTCCAGCTTGTGGCGGGCCAACGCATCGGTGCATCCCGCGAGGTCGGCGCGGACCAGGTCATGATCAGCAGAAGTCAGCACCACGCGCGAGGACGACGTCAGGCCGATCATCTCGGGACGTGTGAACGCCGAGTGGGCGGGTCCACGGCGCGCCGCGACGACGACCTCGCGCACCTTGCTGTCCCGCAGCACCTCCAGCGCGACCCGCGAGATGTCGGTACAAGCCAGCCGCCCCGGATCGGCGGTCAAGATCCGCGCGACGTCCAACGCCACGTTGCCGTTGCCCACGATCACGACGCGTTCGTGGTCCAGCGCCACCGGCAGTCGCGCAAAATCGGGGTGCGCGTTGTACCACGCAACGACCTCCGTCGCGGTGGCGGTGCCGGGCAAGCCGAAGCCGGGCACGTCGAGGCGACGATCCGCCGACGCACCCACCGCGTAGATGACGGCGTGATGGTGGTTCAGCAGCTCGTCGTGCGAAACATGCTGTCCAACATCAACATTGAGATAGAAGTTGAAGTCGCGGTCACGCGACATCCGGTCGAACAGCCGGGTCACCCTCTTGGTGCTCTGATGGTCCGGCGCCACGCCGGCGCGCACCAGGCCGTACGGCGTCGCCAACCGCTCGAAGACGTTGACCAGCACGCCGTGCTGGGTGAGCAGTTCATCAGCGGCATACATGGCGGCCGGCCCTGAGCCGATCACCGCAACCCGCAGCGGTCCGCTCGGACGCGGCCGGATTCTAGGCGCCTCGACCACCGGCGCGAGCTTGGACGTCGGCGGCAGCTTCTCGTCTGCCGGGCGGTCAGGGTAGAACGACGCGTTGATCTCCACGAAAGGCAGCTGCGCCGCGGTCAGCTTGGTGTCGTGTGCGATGGCACCGACCGGGCACGCCGCGACGCAGGCGCCGCAGTCGACACATGCGACAGGATCGATGTGCAGCATCTCGGCGGTGGCGAAGCCGGGCTCGTCGGGCGTGGGGTGGATGCAGTTCACCGGGCACGCGTAAACGCAGGACCCGTCGCTACAACACGACTGGGTGATGACGTGTGGCATACGTTCCTATATCGCGCTCAGGCCGCCGGCGTCGATGACACGACGTGCTCGCGCTGCGGCTCGCTGCGGTAGCGCGACGGGCGGCCGTCGATCTTGCAGAGCTTCCAGACCAGCCGCGCCACCGGGTTCATCAGGCCAATGTCGTAGCAGAGCATACGGACGTCGCCGAACATGTCGCGCAGCGTTTGCCGGGACTCGGGCGCACGGAAGAACAGGTCCTTGCGGACCGACCGCGGAATGTCGAATTCCCTCCAGAAGCTTTTCGGAGGCACGACGATGGCCTGGCACAGCACCCGCATGATCCACGCCACGTGCAGCGACAGCCAGAACCGGGTGCGCGGACGAATGCGCGGCACACGCTTGCGCAGATACTCGTGGGCAAACGAGATGTGGCGGGCCTCCTCGGCCACGTGGATGGCCATCACCCGCTCCATGATCGGGTGCAGGGACTTGCCCTCACGTAGCACGTTCTTCTGCGTGTGGTCGATTGGCTCCTCGCCCGCTAGCACGCCGAAGAAGAACACGATCGGCAGCGGACCGGCAAGCAGCGGGATCAGCGGGGAGACCCACCGCAGCAGCCTCGGCATGCCGGGCACGTCCACACCCATGCGGTTCACCATCTCCTGAAACATCATGGTGTGGTTGCATTCTTCGACGGATTCGTGCAGGCAGTACCGGTATTCCGGCGAGCCGTTGGGCACCCAGAACGTGTACTGCATCAAGCCGCGGATCAGGATGCTCTCGAAGTGCAGCCCCACCTTCACGACGTTGGCCTGCCGCCACATGCCGATCTTGATCTGCTTCTCCAGCGGCTGCGCCTTGTACCAGGGATGGTGGCCCAACAGGTCGGACTCGGGAAGCACCCAGCGCGGGTCGTTCTCCGTCACCGCAAATTCCGGCGCATCCCAGTCGATGTCGGTGTAGGGGTTGAAGTTGCGGCGCACCGAACCCTCGGACAGCGTGTTCAGCATGTCCACGTATTCGGTGTCTTCGCGAACCTCCATGTTGCGCTTCCAGCGCTTCACCATCCGCGTCCGGGCCATTTGAGCCTCCCGTGGGGTTTACATTTGGGCGCTTCGTGTACAACGGTACCGCAGGTATCGCCTATAGTCCATACCCCAACGCTGCGGGTTTGCTGGATAACGTGCGCCGGCTCCGGCGCAGCGGGCATTCAAGGTTCGTCATTAATGTGGAGACATGGCCGACACGTTAATCATCCCGGACTCGATCAAACCCAAGGACGGCCGGTTCGGCTCCGGCCCCTCGAAGGTGCGACCCGAGCAGTTGCAGGCTCTCGCGACCACCGCCGCGCCATTGTTCGGCACCTCGCACCGGCAGGCGCCGGTCAAAGACCTCGTCGGCCGCGTGCGCTCCGGCCTGGCCGAGTTCTTCTCGCTGCCCGCCGGCTATGAGGTGGTCCTCGGCAACGGCGGCGCCACCGCGTTCTGGGATGCTGCGGCGTTCGGGTTGATCGACAAGCGCTCCCTGCACCTGGCCTACGGGGAATTCAGCTCGAAGTTCGCCGCAGCCGTCGACAAGAACCCGTTCATCGGAGCGCCGATCGTCGACAAAGCCGAGGCAGGCAGCGCGCCGCAGCCGCGCTCCGATCCGTCCGTCGACGTGATCGCTTGGGCGCACAATGAAACCTCTACAGGCGTGGCGGTGCCGGTGCGGCGCCCCGAGGGCAGCGAGCACGCGCTGATCGTCATCGACGCGACATCCGGCGCCGGCGGCCTCCCCGTCGACGTGTCAGACGCCGACGCGTACTACTTTGCGCCCCAGAAGAACTTCGCCAGCGATGGTGGCCTGTGGCTGGCCCTGCTCAGCCCGGCCGCGCTGGCCCGCATCGAGGCGATCGCCGCGTCGGGCCGGTGGGTGCCCGATTTCCTGTCGCTGCCGATCGCGGTGGACAACAGCCGCAAGAACCAGACCTACAACACCCCGGCCATCGGCACGCTGGTGCTGATGGCCGAGCAGATCGATTGGTTGCTGGGCAACGGCGGTCTCGAGTGGGCGGTCAAGCGCACCGCGGACTCCTCGCAGCGGCTGTATTCATGGGCGCAGGCGTCGTCGTATTCGACGCCGTTCGTCACCGACCCCGACTTGCGTTCGCAGGTGGTCGGCACGATCGACTTCGCCGACGACGTCGACGCCAACGCCGTCGCGAAGGTGCTGCGTGCCAACGGGATCGTCGATACCGAGCCGTACCGGAAACTCGGGCGCAACCAGCTTCGTGTGGCGATGTTCCCCGCTGTCGATCCCGATGACGTCAGCGCGCTCACCGAGTGCGTGGACTGGGTGGTCGAACGCCTCTGACGCTGCGGCGTGTCAGCGCCGTTTTCGCTGGTCGCTGCACTAAAGTGCGGACCTGACGGGCTCGGCGCTGCGGCCCGGAGGAGGTCGGCATGCGGGAACTGAAAGTAGTTGGACTCGACGTCGACGGCAAACGCATCATCTGCGAAACCAAGAACCCCGCGGAGACGTTCGCCCTGCGCGCCGACGAGCGTCTGCGTGCGGCGCTGTCCGGCGATCACGCCCGCGCCGGTCAAACCCACATCGACATCGAGGTCACAACCGTGCTCACTCCCAAGGAGATTCAGGCCCGGATACGGGCCGGGGGATCAGTAGAACAAGTCGCCGCTGCGGCAGGCGCCGACGTGTCGCGGGTCGAGCGGTTCGCCCACCCGGTGTTGCTGGAACGGTCCCGCGCCGCGGAACTGGCAACCGCGGCGCATCCGGTTCTCGCCGACGGTCCGGCCGTGCTGACGCTGTTGGAGACCGTCACGGCGGCACTGGTGGCCAGGGGCCTCGACCCCGACAGCACGACGTGGGACGCGTGGAAGAACGAAGACGGCCGCTGGACAGTGCAGCTGATCTGGCTGGCCGGCCGTTCCGAGAACCGGGCACACTTCCGGTACACGCCAGGCGCGCACGGCGGCACGGCGACCGCCCTCGACGACGGTGCGAGCGAGCTCATCGACCAGAACTTCGACCGCCCGCTGCGTCCTCTCGCGCCGGTAGCCCAGCTGGACTTCGACGAGGCGCTACCCGTTGAGGACAAGCCGGAGCCGCCGCAGCCCGCCCGCGCGCGTCGCGGCAAGCCGGCCGTGCCTGCGTGGGAAGACGTGCTGCTCGATGTGCGCTCCGGCGGCCATCGGTAGGGCGCGTCACGCGTGGTGCAGCGCGATCGCCAACAGCGCAAGCCAGGCCCCCGCCACCCCGACTCCACCCCCGAGCACGAACCAACGCAGCACCGGCACGGTCCGCCATCCCCACAAGGTTGGCGCCAGCCCGCCCACCGCCACCGCGTTGAGACCAACCGCCAGCAGCGGATGGACCCGCGCCACCCCGAGGCTGAGCACCACGACCGCCGCCGCTGTGACCGCGGCGACGAACGCCGCCACCGTCAGCCCTGTTCCCCACGGTGTGGAGTCGTTGGTCACCGCGCGAGCCTAGCCCGCTCGTAGAAGGCCAACGCCGCGGCCGTCGCCACGTTCAGCGAGTCGGTCCCCCGCGACATCGGGATACCCACGCGGATCTCGCTCGCGCGCATCGCCGGCCCCGTCAAACCCGGGCCCTCGGCACCCACCAGGATCGCCACCGGATCCCCGGCCACCGCAGCCATCGCATCGGGCAACGCGACGGCCTCCGGACCAGGCGTCATCGCTAGTACCCGAAAGCCCCTGTCCCGCAATGCCGTTAGATCTGTCGGCCACGTTGTGACGCGCGCGTAGGGCACCAACAGCGCGTGCCCCATCGATACCCGCACGGCGCGGCGGTAAAGCGGATCGGCGCAACCGGGACCGAACACCACCGCCTCCACGCCGAGTCCGGCGGCATTGCGGAAAATCGCGCCCAGATTCTCATGGTCGTTGACGCCCTCGAGCACCACCACCGTCCTGGCCCCGTCGAGCACCTCGGCAAGCGTCAGTATCGGTGGCCGGCGCGCCGCGGCGAGCACGCCGCGGTTGAGGTGAAACCCGACGACCCGCGCCATCACGTCGGCATCGACTCGGTAGTACGGGACGTCGAGCCCGGCGAGGTCGGCGCTCAATTCGGCCAGTCGCCGGTCGGTGCCCAGTAATGCGAACGGGGCGAACCGTGAGGCGAGCATCCGCTGCACGACCAGCACACCCTCGCCGATCACGAGTCCTTTGCCGGTGGGCAGGTCCGGTCGGCGGTCGATGCTGTTGAGGTCCCGAAAATCGTCCAGCCGCGCGTCCGCGGGATCGGTGATGTCGATGACGGGGCTCAAACTATGCCCTCCGCGAGCGGCGCTGAGACGTCAAGCGCTTTCGTCGATCAAAGTCTTCATCAGGTCGGCGGCCTCGAGCAGCGTGGCCCGCTGGTCAGGCTGCAGCTCCGCGAGCCGGCTCCGCAGCCATTCCTGGCTGGCGCGCCGTTCCCACTCCACCAGATGGATGCCGGCGTCGGACACGGAAACCAGCACCTGCCGACCGTCCGCCGGATCCGGCGTGCGGGCAACGAAACCGAGTTCGGCCAGCGAAGCGACTACCCGGGTCATCGACGGCGGGCGCACCCGCTCGCGCACCGCCAGCGCGCCGGGCGTCATCGCGCCCTCTTTCGACAGCGTCGACAACGCGGAAAGCTGGGTTAGCGAAATCGGCGAGTTGGGTCTGCGAAATCGCAATTGACGAGCGAGCCTAACCACCGAGAGAGCCAGGTCGCTGGCCAGCCGGGAATCCGCGTCCTTCACGGTGCAAACAGTACGAGATTTCCCTGCAGTTAGATTCATTAACAACAGAAATTGTTCGGCTTTTTCGCAGATCCGCTAGGTTGGTCGCGATGAGCGACGACTCGACCGACCCGGCGGGACGCGAAAGCGACGGCGCCGGCCCTCGCGTCACACCGCCGCCGCTGCCCGCCATCCTGCGCGATCCGCGGCCTGTGCTCGCTGTCTGCACGCTGGCCTGGATTGTTGCCGCCGTCACGGCCTTCACGGTGCCGAGCCTGGGAACGTGGCGCCCGGTGACCGTGGCCGGGTTGGGCGTGGCGGTGTTCGGCACCCTTCTGTTCCTGTGGCAACGTCGTGCTGCGCGTAGCGGATCGCGTGGAGCCCAAACAGGGCTTCAGTAATTTCCAGAATTCGTCGACCAGCAGAGGCCAATGGCAGCACCGCTATTGCAAGCCGAGATCGACATCACTGCGGCCGCCGAGAAGGTGTAGCAGTTGATAACTGCTTTCGATCGAATGTCGGAATCGAGCCCGCGATGGCGAATGATGAAGGCGTCGGGGGCCGGTACGCCAGGGCACCCGCAGGCTGAATCGCAATCGCCGTAACCGGCTGTTCTGGGCGACCACGAGCACGATCATTGAGCCGCTCCCGCAAAGAAAACTGGCGTTCCGAGTGAACTCCACAACACGATTTGGCGCTGTGCGCTCGAACCGACCGCCAACGGCACCCGCGTGGTCGAAAACGCCAGGCCGAAAACGCCACGCCGAAAACGCCTAGGAATCGTCGGTTTCGACGACATCCAGCACGCCGTCGTCGTAGGGGTCATCCTGCGGCGATCCGCTGCCCTGCTGCACCGGGGTGTCGGAGTGCGCCCCGCAGCCAAACTCCGCGTCCACCACGTGGCCGTCGGCCGACAGCTCGTTTCCGCAGACGCCGAACATGGCGCCGAGCGCACCCGAAAGGGGCAGGTAGAACGCGCAGTCTCGGCACACCCGCCGCGTAGAGCGGGCCATCGCCGACTGGGGCCCGAACTCACCGCCGTGCCAGCGCTGCGCCGCCCCGGCACGGCCCCACTCGCTGAGCACCTGCCGACGGCCGAATCCGAGGTCCACCGCGGTGTCGTCGATCGCCGGATCACCGGTGGCCGTATAGCCGGGAACCAGCCGCGGGTCCTCGCGCAGCGGGGCCAGCAGGTCGCCCGGGCTGAGATCACCCGGGCGGACGCGCTCTTCCCACGGCAGCCATTGCGGCGGCAGCAACGCTGTAGGCCCAGGGATCAGCACGACCTCGCTGATCGTGGCATGGTCGGCGCCGGGGTACGCCGCCACCACTACCGCCCACTGCCATCCTTGATAGCCGGGCATGTGAGCCAGGAACCGGTGTGTCGCGGCGTTGTCGTCGTCGAGAGCCACGCCGAGATAGTCGCCGACGGTCTCGCCGCTGAACTCGACGATCGCGGCACGCGCCTGCTCCACCGCACCGGCGAGCACCGCGTGCAGCCCCGGCGCGGGCCTCGCGTCGCCGTCGCGTGTCGCCGTTCCGTTCATCGCGTCCATCGCACCCCATAGTGCCCGACCCGCGGGCCGGCAGCCACACCGGCCGGCTACCCGCCGCAGCAGTGCGGATGGGGGACAATCGAACCCGTGAGCGGATTGTGGGGTGACGTTCCGGGCAGCGAACCCGGCGAGAATCGCCGCTACTATCCGCCTCGACCGCGGCCCGGCCCGGCCGATGAGCACCCCGGCATGGCGAACTATCCCAGCGACGGTGTGAGCTACCGAAGCGCGCGCCGACCGTCGATGCCGAGCGCCAACCGGTATCTTCCGCCGTTGGACGACCCGGCCTCGGACTACGGTTCGGCGCCACCGCGCGCAGGCACCGCCGGAGGCCAGCGGGTCACCGTCACACGCGCCGCAGCGATGCGCAGCCGCGAAATGGGCTCGAAGATGTACGGACTGTTCCACCGTGCCGCCACGGCCGACGGCGCGGACAAGTCCGGCCTGACGGCGCTCACCTACCCGGTGATGGCCAACTTCGCCGTCGACGCCGCTATGGCCGTCGCGCTGGCCAACACGTTGTTCTTCGCCGCCGCGTCTGCCGAAAGCAAGAGCAAGGTCGCCCTTTACCTGCTGATCACGATCGCGCCGTTCGCGGTGATCGCCCCAATCATCGGGCCCGCACTGGACCGGCTGCAGCACGGCCGGCGTGTCGCGCTCGCGACGTCGTTCGCGTTGCGCACTGCGCTGGCGGTGGTGCTGATCGCCAACTATGACGGCGCCACCGGCGGCTATCCGGGCTGGGTGCTGTACCCGTGCGCGCTGCTGATGCTGGTGCTGTCCAAGTCGTTCAGCGTGCTGCGCAGCGCGGTCACGCCGCGGGTCATGCCGCCGACGATCGACCTGGTGCGCGTCAACTCGCGCCTGACGGTGTTCGGACTGATCGGCGGCACCATCGTCGGCGGGGGCATCGCGGCGGGCGTGGAATATGTGCTCACCAACATGTTCCATCTGCCCGGCGCGTTGTTCGTGGTCGTCATCACGACGATTGTCGGCGCGTGGTTGTCCATGCAGATTCCCCGCTGGGTGGAGGTAACCGAGGGCGAGGTGCCGACGACGCTGAGTTACCACGGCCGCAGCGGGCCGCTGCGGCGCAGGCCCCACGTTACGGGAGCCGGCGGCAGACCGCGACAACCCTTGGGGCGCAACATCATTACCTCGCTATGGGGCAATGTCACCATCAAGATGATGGTCGGCTTCCTGTTCCTGTACCCGGCGTTTGTCGCCAAGGCCCACCAGGCCAGCGGCTGGGTACAGCTGGGCATGCTCGGACTGATCGGCGCCGCGGCAACGGTCGGCAATTTCGGCGGCAATGCACTGGCCGCACGGCTGAAGCTCGGACGGCCGTCGCTGCTCGTGGTGCGCTGCGCCACCGGGGTCACCGTCTTCGCGCTCGCCGCCGCGTTCACCGGAAACCTGCTCGTCGCCGCGGTCGCGACGTTGGTGACGTCGGGCTCCACCGCAATCGCCAAGGCGTCGCTGGATGCCTCTCTGCAGGACGACCTGCCCGAGGAGTCGCGGGCGTCGGCGTTCGGCCGGTCCGAGTCGCTGCTGCAGCTGGCCTGGGTGGCGGGCGGTGCGACCGGTGTGCTGGTGTACACCGAGCTGTGGGTCGGGTTCACCGCGATCTCGGCCGTCCTGATACTGGGCCTTGCGCAGACAGTCGTCAGCTATCGCGGCCAGTCCCTGATCCCGGGCCTCGGCGGCAACCGCCCGGTCATTGCCGAGCAGGAGGGCCGGCGGGCCGACAGCACGGCGGTGACCTCGGAGTGAGGCGGGCCGTCAGCGTGCTGGCGGCGATGGTGGTGCTCCTCGCCGCCGTCGTCGGGGTCAGCGTCAGGCTGCTGGTACGCGGCCAACCGCCGGCGTATCCACAGATCAGCGCGTTCTCGCACGGACACCTCACCCGGGTGGGCCCGTACCGCTACTGCAACGTGCTCAACCTCCACGACTGCGCGAACCCGCTGGTGCAGGGCGAGCTACCGGTCACCGGGCGCTATCCGGTGCAGTTGTCCGTGCCCACGTCGATCGGCCGTGCGCCGTGGCGGCTTCTGATGGTCTACCAGGATCCCCGCAACACCGCGATGACGTTGTACCGTCCCGGCACGCGCCTGGCCGTCACCATCCCGACCACGGACCCGCAGCGGGGACGGCTGGCGGGTGTGGTGGTTCAGCTGCTCACCCTGGTTGTCGACCCGAACGGCGAGCTGGCCGACGTTCCGCACGCCGAGTGGTCGGTGCGCACGGTGTGGTCGTAACCTCTCAAGCCGCCTGCGCGCCGTGCCCGGCCAGCACCCGTTCGCCTTGCAAGGGTGGACCGGGGGGGGTGCCCTCGCCGAAGGGGTTGCCTCCCAGGGCTTCCCGGCCGTGCGGCGTCAGCCAGTTCGACAAGTCGGGGCCTTTCGGAACGATGCGCGTCGGGTTGATGTCCGCGTGCACGATGTAGTAGTGCTGCTTGATCTGCGTGAAGTCGATGGTGTCACCGAAGCCGGGGGTCTGGAACAGGTCACGGGCATAAGCCCAGAGCACCGGCATTTCGGCCAGCTTCTGCCGATTGCATTTGAAGTGCCCGTGGTAGACCGGGTCGAATCGGGCGAGCGTCGTGAACAGCCGGACATCGGCCTCGGTGATCGTGTCGCCGACGAGGTATCGCTGGTTTTCCAGCCGCTCCGAGACCCAGTCCAGCGCCGAGAAAAGCCGGTCGTACGCGGCGTCGTAGGACTTCTGTGAACCGGCAAAGCCGCAGCGGTACACACCGTTGTTGATCTCTGTGTAAATGCGCCGTGCAACCTTGTCGATTTCAGCCCGCAGCGGCTCCGGATACAGTTGCGGCGCGCCGTCGCGGTGGTACTGCATCCACTCGGTCGAAAAGTCGAGCGTCATCTGCGCGAAGTCGTTCGTGACGACCTGTCCCGTCGGCACGTCGACGATCGCCGGAACGGTGATGCCTTTCGGGTAGTTCGGGAAGCGGGCAAAGTACGCGTCCTGCAGCCGCGGAATGTTGAGCACCGGGTCGACACCACCGGGATCCAAATCGAAGGTCCAGCTGCGCTCGTCGTGGGTGGGCCCGCAGAATCCAATGGACAGAACGGATTCCAATCCGAGCAGGCGGCGCACGATGATCGTGCGGTTGGCCCATGGGCAGGCGCGGGCGACGATCAGGCGGTAGCGGCCTGGTTCAACGGGATACCCGTCGCGCCCGTCTGCGGTGATGCGGGTGGTGATGTAGTCGGTGTCACGTTGGAATTCGCCGGTGCCGGAAACGTAGGAGGCCATGGATTCATTGTTGAACATCGCGTAAGCGACCGGGTTGAACACCGCGTAAGCGACCGGGTTGAACATCGCGTAAGCGAACGGGTTGAACATCGCGTAAGCGACGGGTGCACGTCACCCGACGTGGTGGGCGGCCGCGACCGCGCCAACCTAGAATCCGGTTGTTATGCCCAAATTGCGCATCTCACTTCTATCGGTGATGGTGCTGGCGATGACGGCGGTGTCCTGCTCTTCGGCGCCGCGTCCGCCGTCCGCCCCCCCGGCGCCGGCAACCGCCACGCCGATTCAGCATCTCGTGGTGGTCTTCCAGGAGAACGTGTCGTTCGACCACTACTTCGGCACCTATCCCAACGCCGCGAACGTCGACGGCCAGCGGTTCACCGCGAAACCGGGAACCCCCGGCGTCGACGGTCTCACACCAGAGCTGTTGACCCATAACCCGAACAAGGCGCAGCCGGTCCGCCTCGGGGGCCCAGGGCAGCAACTGACCTGCGACCAGAACCATGAATACCAGGCTGAGCAGCTGGCTTTTCACGGCGGCGCGATGGACCAGTTCGTCGAACACACCGAAACCTCGAACTGCCCGCCGCCGTTCTTCAGTGTGCCCGGCATGGTGATGGACTACTACGACGGCAACAGCGTGACCGCGTTGTGGAACTACGCCCAGCACTACGCGATGAGCGACAACTCCTACAACACCACGTTCGGACCGTCCACCCCTGGCGCGTTGAACTTGGTTTCCGGCCAAACCCACGGTGTGACACACGAATTCATGCCCGGCGGCAAGCCTTTCCCGCCTAACGAGATCATCGAGAACACCGGCAGAGGGCAGGGCACCGTGATCGGCGACGCTCAGCCGTACGGTGACGACTGCTCCGATCGCGACCAGATTCAGCTCAGCGGAGACAACAAGAACATCGGCGACCTGCTCAACGCGCGCGGCATCACGTGGGGGTTCTTCCAGGGCGGATTCAAGCCCACAGGAAACAAACCCGACGGAACCGCGGTGTGCGGAGCCACCCACAATGTCGGCGAGGCCCTGGGCGGAAGCGCCAAATCAGGTCCGCTGCCATTCGGCGTCAAAGGCGATTACATCGCTCATCACGAACCGTTCCAGTACTACCCGTCGACGGCCAACCCGCATCACCTGCCGCCGACTTCGGTGGACATGATCGGGCACGCCGACCGGGCCAACCACCAGTACGACCTGTCGGATTTCTGGGCCGCCGCGGACGCCGGCCATCTGCCGGCCGTGAGCTACCTCAAGGCCCCGGGATATCAGGACGGCCATGGCCAATACTCCGACCCGATCGACGAGCAACGCTTCCTCGTCGACACGATGAACCATCTGCAGCGTCTGCCGGACTGGAAAAACACCGCCGTGATCATCAATTACGACGACTCCGACGGCTGGTACGACCACAAGCCGTCACCAGTCGTGTCGGCGTCCACCACCCCGCAGGACGCACTGAACGGGCCCGGTATGTGCGGTAATCCCGCTACTCAGCCGATCACCTATCAGGGCCGCTGCGGCCACGGGCCCAGGCTGCCGCTGCTGATCGTCTCCCCGTACGCCCGACCCGACTTCGTCGACCACACCACGACCGACCAGACATCGATCTTGCGGTTCATCGAGGACAACTGGCAAACCGGCCGGATCGGGGATGACTCGTTCGACGAACGCGCCGGGCGGCTCGACTCGATGTTCGACTTCACCGGGCCGGCCCAACCGGCACTCGTCCTGAATCCGCGGACCGGCAACCCGGGTTAGCGCTCAACGACGGCACCGTTCATACATGTTGATCAGCGCCTGCTCGTCGGGCGCGGGCGGATAGGTGCGGGGAGTGCAGCCGCCGACGGTGATGGCCACCGGCGCGGTGACCTGTCCCCAGTAGTTGACGTGCCCCTGGGCCTGATCACCGGCCGTGTACAGGACCGGAGGGGGCAGCGCCGCGACGATCAGCAGGTGCTGTCTGGCCAATTGGAGCGCCACGCCGACATCGCGGGACCGGACCTGTTCGGCCACCCACACCGGTCCAGTCGTCGGGCCGTTGATGGTCAGCGCGTCGATATGCGGCACGGACTGATCGGCATTGAGCTGGTTCCACACGTCGCGTTCTGCCGGAGTGGGAAAGCGCTTGGCCGTCTTGATGTCCGCCGGATGTTGCTTGCCCGCACTGACCGTCCAGTTGCCGTTGCCGAGTTCACCGAATGCGGAACTCAATGTCGTCACGGTGGCCGCAACCGTGGTGTAGTCGGCGTTGTCCGCGAGGTTGATGGTGCCGCCGCTGGGGTGGCCGCCGTCGCGGCTGGTCCACGGGTTTGTTCCGTGGCTGACAGTCACGTGAAATCGCACGGTCGCTCCGCCCAGCTGCGTTCGCAGGGCCACCCAGTCGCGCGCCTGCGCAATGATCTGCTCACCGTTGGTCATCGCGTGGTCGTTGTTGTCGATGACGAAAATGTTCCCGCCGCCGCGGACATCGAGTTCGGTTTGGTAGCCGCGGTAGTCGACGCTGTGAAGATGGTCCAGATAGCGGTTGGTGACCGCGGCGAGCTGATCGCCGGTGATGTCGTCGGCCACCTCGACGTCTATCTCGAAATACACCCGCGCCTGGGGCACATTGTCGGCAACCACGCTGGCGGCACCGACGACGCCCGCCATGCCGCGAATCTGTTGGGTCAGTTCGCCCACTTCCGGGCGCCGATCCGGCGGATCGGCCCCACAGGCGACCAGCACCATGCCCAGCGCGACGACGACGACAACCAGCCGCCGCCAGCGGAACTCGACGACTGTCGGATCCGGCAAACTAGGCGTCGAGTTCGCGGGCGACGGCCTTGACAACCTCTGAGACCCGACGCGCCGTCTTGCGGTCGGGATATCGGCCCTTCCGCAGCTCGGGCTGCACGGCGGACTCCAACAGCGTGATCATGTCCTCGACCATGCCGTGCAACTCGTCGGGTGAGTGCTTGTGCTCGGCCGGTCCGGTCTCGCGCCGGTTGCGCAGCGGTGACGGCGGCGGATCGATCAGTTTCACGCTCAGTGCCTGCGGCCCCCGGCGGCCGGACGCGACACCGAACTCCACCCGCTGGCCCGATTTGAGACCTTCCACCCCGGCCGGCAACGCGGACGACCGGATGTAGACGTCCTCGCCGTCTTCCTGAGAGAGGAAGCCGAAGCCCTTCTCCGAGTCGTACCACTTCACCCTGCCGGTCGGCACTGCTCTCACCTGCTTGTCTTGAACGGTCCCTCGCACAAAACGCGCCCCGCAGCGCAGGACGCGATGCAGGCGATCCTACTCGGCTCGCCCGCTGCCGAGCACCCCTGTTTACTCGGTAGGCTGAGGCAATCGCTGGAGGAACGATGCGCCTGATCCTGAACATCATCTGGTTGGTCTTCGGTGGCCTCTGGCTGGCGCTGGGCTACCTGCTCGCCGCGCTGGTGTGCTTCCTTCTGATCATCACGATCCCGTTCGGCTTCGCCGCGCTGCGCATTGCCTCCTACGCCCTGTGGCCGTTCGGGCGCACGATCATCAGTAAGCCCGGACTTCGCCCCGGCGCGTTGATCGGCAACGTCATCTGGGTCGTGCTGTTCGGTATCTGGCTGGCGATCGGGCATGTGGTGACGGCGGTGGCGATGGCGATAACAATCATCGGCATCCCGTTGGCGCTGGCGAACCTGAAGCTGATTCCGGTGTCGCTGGTGCCGCTCGGCAAGGAGATCGTTCCGCTCGACGAGACGAAGGTGGCGGCATGACGGTAACCGCGCTGGGTCTGCCGTCGGTGCTCCGCACCGCCGGCGCCACGGACCCGGCTGCCCCCGGCGACGGTCCGCTGATCGACAGTTACGGACGGGCGGCCACAGACCTTCGGGTGTCGCTGACCGATCGCTGCAATCTGCGGTGCACCTACTGCATGCCGGCCGATGGCCTGGACTGGTTGCCCACCGACCGGCTGCTGCGCGAAGACGAGCTGATTCGGCTGCTGCGGATCGCGGTCGCCAGGCTGGGCATCACCAGTGTGCGATTCACCGGCGGCGAGCCGTTGCTGGTCAAGCGGCTCGAGCAGATCGTCGCGGCAACCGCACAGCTGCAGCCCCGCCCGGAGATCGCGCTGACCACGAACGGGGTGGGCCTCGCGCGGCGGGCGGCTGCCCTCGCAGAGGCTGGGCTGGACCGGGTCAACGTCTCGTTGGACAGCGTCGACGCTGCGCGTTTCGCGGCGATCACCCGTCGCAACCGGTTACCCGATGTGCTGGCAGGTTTGTCGGCGGCCCGCGCGGCGGGCCTGAAACCGGTGAAAGTCAACGCGGTGCTCGACGCCGCGACCGGCCGCGACGACGCGGTCGCGCTGCTGCGCTTCTGCCTCGACCACGGCTACCAACTGCGCATCATCGAGCAGATGCCGCTGGATGCCGAGCATCGCTGGCGCCGCGGCGAGGCGTTGACCGCCGACGACGTGCTGACGGCGTTGCGGCGCGAGTTCTCGCTGCAGCCCGACAGCGCACCGCGCGGTTCGGCGCCGGCGGAGTTGTGGCGAGTCGACGGCGGACCGGCGACTGTCGGGATCATCGCGTCGGTGACCCACGCCTTCTGCTCCGACTGCGATCGCACCCGGCTGACGGCCGACGGCCAAGTCCGCAGCTGCCTGTTCGCCACCGAGGAGACCGATCTGCTCGGGCTGCTGCGCGGTGACGCCGACGACGCGGCGGTGGAAGCCGCGTGGCGGGCCGCGATGTGGAGCAAGCCGGCCGGTCACGGGATCAACGATCCGAACTTCGTCCAACCGACCCGCCCGATGAGCGCGATCGGCGGCTGAGATGACCGGGGTGTCGACGCGGGTGCGGGTCACGGTCAGGTATTTCGGGGCCGCCGCCGCGGCCGCCGGTTCCGAAAAGCGGGCGCTGGTCCTCGCACCCGGGGCGACGGTGTCCGACCTGGTCGGAGTGCTCGGCGACGGCAACCCGCGACTGGCGGAAGTGCTGCAGCGGTGTTCTTATCTCTGCGACGGAGTGGCGGTGCGAGACGCCTCGATGCGCCTCGGGGCGGGCCAGGCGATCGATGTGCTGCCACCCTTCGCGGGGGGTTGATCGTGATTTACGTCACATAACGGAATAGTCACGAGCTGGCTACAGCTCGGTTGAGTACCGAGAAGACCTGCGAAAACGCCATTTTTTCTTGGGCTTTTAGAGCCCTTTTAGAGTTTGCCGGCGGGGGAAACGCCGTGTTTGGCAAAAGGTGACGGATGTGAGCTGAGACGTTACGGTCTTGCCCAAGCCAGTCGGCCCCATAACGGTTGGCCCTCCCTGCCTTTCGCGCCTAACTCCATCCGTTGGGCGGGGACAACGACGAACACGGTGGATGGAGGCGGGGGACCCAACCGGTCCGCCGAGTTACCAAACAACAGGACCTGGGGCCGCTTGCGGCTCCTCGGGGTGAAGCCGCGCGCTGAATCCGGGTGGATTCGGCACCGGCCGGGCGACCTCTCATGCCCGAACCCGACAGCTGACCTCGCGGGCGCGTGCGGAGAGGACACACCAGACGCATGAGTGGACGGCATCGTAAACCCCCTTCACCTTCAGTCAACGTCGCGAAACTTGCCTTCACGGGCGCGGTCATCGGGGGTGGCGGCCTCGCGCTGGCCGGCCACGCCAACGCGGCCAGCGACGGTGAATGGGACCAGGTAGCCCGCTGCGAGTCAGGCGGAAACTGGGCCATCAACACCGGTAACGGCTTCCAGGGCGGCCTGCAGTTCACGCCGGGCACCTGGGCGGGCCACGGCGGTGGCCAATTCGCCCCGGCCGCCAACATGGCCTCCAAGGACCAGCAGATCGCGATCGCAGAGCGCGTGTTGGGCACCCAGGGCCGTGGCGCCTGGCCTGTGTGCGGCCACGGCCTGTCGTCGGCCAGCCCCCGTAACGTTCTCCCCGCGAGCGCACGGGTCCAGGACGCCGACGCGCCGGCCCCCGACGCTGTCCCGGCCGACGCGCCGCTGCCTCCCCCGCCCGATCAGGGCGTGGTCGAAACGGCGGCGCTCGACGCGCCACTCCCCCCGCCCCCGGATGCACCTCCCGCTCCGGCGCCCGACGCACCTCCCGCGCCGGCCCCGGACAATGTGGTCGTCCCGCCGCCCGCCGGCGACCCCGCGCTTCCGCCTCCGGCTGACGCCGTGATCATCGACACGTCCGCCCCGGTCGATGCGACCGCCCCGCAGGCTCCCGACTCGGCCGTCGTCACCAAGACGTCACTGGATGCTCCGCTGGCACCGGCGCCCAACGATCCGGGCACGCCGCCGCCTCCGCCGGCCCCCGGGCCACCGGCACCGGACCCGGTCGGCGCGACGGCGAACGCGATGCCGAACATCCCCGCGCCCGTCTACGACGCCGCGAACCAGGCGATGACCACCGGTCAGGTCCCCGGCGCCGCTGCTGGTGTCCCGCACCTGCCCAGCCCGGACAACCTGCCGCCCGACACCACGGAGACCAATCCGAGCGCGCAGCCCGGGCAGGGCCCCAACATGACCTACCTGCACGAACTGTGGCAAGCGGTCAGGACGCAGCAAATCAGTCCGCACGACGCGGTTCTGGGCTTCGCCCAGCGCCCGCTCGACGCGGCACCCCCGCCCGGTCAGGCTGCGGGGCCGCAGGAGTCGGGCCCCGCACCGGGCCCGGTGGCCCCCGCGCCGACGCCGTAGTCGACCTCGATTATTAGGCCGAGCCGACCCATTCGTCGGTGCCGTCGGCGAAGAACTGGTGTTTCCACACCGGGAGCCGCGCCTTGACCTGCTCGACCAACCGGCGGCAGGTCTCGAACGCGGCCGCGCGGTGATCGGCGGACACGGCCGCCACCAGCGCCGCCTCACCCACGGCCAGCGGGCCGACACGGTGGCTGGCCGCCACCGCCCGAACGCCCACGGCCTGCCCGGCGACGTCGGCGAGTACCTCGGCGAGGGTCTGCTGTGCCGAAGGGTGCGCCGAGTATTCGAGCCGGAGGACCGACCGACCGCCGTCGTGGTCCCTGATTAGGCCGGCGAACCCGACGACCGCGCCCGCGGCGCCCCGGGCCACGAGCGCTTCGTGTTCGGCAAGGGCGATCGGCTGCTCGGTGATCTGCGCGCGCAGCACGACGGTCATCGCGGATGGTCCTTGCCACTCAACTGGTCCAGCGCATGGTCAAGCACATCGGCCAGCACCGCCAGCCCGTCGCGCACGCCGCCCGGCGAACCCGGCAGGTTCACGATCAGCGACCGGCCGGCAACGCCGCACAGGCCGCGGGACAGCACCGCGGTGGGCACTTTCGGGAGCCCGGCGCGCCGGATCGCGTCGGCCAGGCCGGGCACCTCGTAGTCAAGCACCCGAGCGGTCTGCTGCGGCGTGGCATCGGTCGGTGAGATGCCGGTGCCGCCGGATGTCACGACCAGATCGGCGCGGTCGACGATGGCCTCGTGCAATGCGAGTCCGACCGCGTCACCATCGGCGACGACAACGGGATCGGATACCGCGAAATCGCGCTCGATGAGCCAGTCGACGATCACCGGCCCGCAGTGGTCCTCGTACTGGCCGGCCGCCGCCCGTGTCGACGCGATCACCACCCACGCCGAGCGGCTCATCTGGTCCAACTGCCCGAGCGGCCACCTTCTTTGCGCAACACCCGCACGTCCTCGATGCGGGCGCCCGGATCCACGGCCTTGACCATGTCATACAGCGTCAGCGCCGCCACGCTGACCGCGGTGAGCGCTTCCATCTCCACCCCGGTGCGGTCGGTGGTGCGCACGGTCGCGGTGATCCCTACGTCGGCGCGGCCGATGGCGAAGTCCACATCGACACCGGTCAGTGCGAGGTGATGGCACAGCGGGATCAGGTCGCTGGTGCGTTTGGCAGCCATGATGCCGGCGATCCGGGCGGTGGCCAGCGCGTCACCCTTGGGCAGTCCTGCTGACGAGATGAGCGCGACCACGTCCGGTGTCGTCACGAATGTTCCCGCCGCGACCGCCGTGCGCTTGGTGGCCGCCTTGTCGGTAACGTCCACCATGTGCGCGGCGCCCCGATCATCGAGGTGCGAGAGCCGGCCGCTATCGGACACCGGAGGCTACTTGTTGACGACCGTGACGGGGTGGGTGTAGGGCAACTGCTCGGCAGGCAACGGGAACGTGACGTCCCCGTACGGCGACAAGGCACCGGTGCGGTCGGCAGCAAGCTCGCTGACCGCGTGGTCGTCGCCCTCATCGTGCACGGGCCAGCCGTTGTCGACGTATCGGCGCTTCTCCTGCGATGTGTTGTCAGCCACGAGCACATTCTGACAGGCGCCGCAGCAGGCCGCGAGCAGGCCCGACTGGCTTACGCTGGTCAGCAATGACCGAACACACCCCGGGCACCTCATTGAGTGCCTGGCTGGCGGAGCTGCCCGACGACCGGCTGGTCCGCCTGCTGGAGCTACGACCCGAACTCAGCCAGCCCCCACCGGGCAGCATCGCGGCGCTCGCCGCGCGTGCGCAGTCGCGCCCGTCGGTCAAGGCCGCCACCGACGAACTGAACTTCCTCTCCTTGGCGGTCGTCGACGCGCTTTTGGTGCTGCACGCCGACACCACCCAGGTGCCTGTCGGGAAGCTTGTCGCGCTGATCGGCGACCGGGCTTCCGAGACGGTCGTGACGAGCGCGCTGGACGACCTCCGCGAGCGCGGGCTGGTGTGGGGCGACGCCGCGGTGCGGGTCGTCGCCGAGGCCCCCGCCGGCCTGCCCTGGCACGCGGGTCAGGTTGTGCTCGAGGAAACCCATCGAACGGCCGACGAGATCGCCGCCCAAATCGATGCCCTCGACGAGTCACAGCGCCAACTGCTCGACCGCCTGGTCACCGGGTACCCAGTCGGTCGCACCCGCGACGCGGCGCCCGGCACGCCCCCCGACCGGCCGGTGCCCCGGCTGCTGGCCGCCGGGCTGCTGCGGCAGGTTGACAACGAGACGGTGATCCTGCCGCGCCAGGTCGGCCAGGTGCTGCGCGGCGAGCAGCCCGGCCCGGCCGGCCTGACGGCCCCGAAACCGCAGACCAGCGCGACCACCTCAGCCGACGCCGACGCTGCCGCCGCCGGGGCGGTCATCGACCTGTTGCGGGAAACCCAGCTCGTACTCGAAACCCTCGGGGCGACACCGGTCCCGGAGCTGCGCAGCGGGGGTCTGGGAATCCGTGAGCTGAAGCGGCTGGCCAAGCTCACCGGGATCGACGAGCAGCGCCTCGGCCTGATTCTGGAGATCGCTGCCGCCGCGGGTCTCATCTCAGCGGGCACACCGGATCTGCAGCCGACAGACGCCGACGGGCCGTACTGGGCCCCGACCGTGCAGGCGGACCGCTTCGTCGAAACCCCGGCGCCCACACAGTGGCAGCTGCTCGCCGCGACCTGGCTGGACCTGCCCGCCCGTCCCGGTCTGATCGGCAGGCGCGGACCCGACAACAAACCGATGGCGGCGCTCTCGGACGCGCTGTTCTCGGCCGCGGCACCGCTGGATCGCAGGCTGCTGCTGGATCTGTTGGCCGAGTTGCCGCCCGGCTCGGGTCTCGACGCTGCCGAGGCGTCGCGCGTCTTGCTGTGGCGCAGGCCGCGGTGGTGGATGCGGCTACAGCTCGATCCGGTGACCGACCTGCTCAACGAGGCGACGATCCTGGGCCTGGTCGGCCGCGGCGCGGCGCCCAAGCCGGCCCGGGCGTTGATCTCCGGCGACGATCCCGACAAGGCCACCGCGACGATGGCCCGGGTGCTGCCCGAGCCGATCGACCATTTCCTGCTGCAGGCCGACCTGACCGTCGTCGTGCCCGGTCCGCTGAACCGCGAGCTGTCCGAACAGCTGGCCCAAGTCGCGACGGTGGAGTCTGCCGGGGCCGCGATGGTGTACCGCGTCAGCGAATCGTCCATCCGGCGCGCGTTCGACGCCGGCCGGACCGCGGGCGCATTGCACGCATTCTTCCAGATGCACTCCAGAACACCTGTACCGCAAGGGCTCACCTACCTGATCGACGATGTGGCGCGGCGCCACGGACAGCTGCGAGTCGGGATGGCCAGCTCGTTCATCCGGTGCGAGGACCAGGCGCTGCTGGCACAGGTGCTTGCCGCTCATGTCTCCGAGTCGCTGGGTTTGCGCTTGCTGGCGCCGACGGTCGCGGTTTCGCAGGCACCCATCGGCGACGTGCTGGCCGCGTTGCGCGACGCCGGTTTCGCACCCGCCGCCGAGGACTCGTCCGGCACGATCGTCGATCTGCGGGCCCGCGGCGCGCGCGTACCGGCCGTGCCGCATCGCCGATTGCACCGGGTACTGAGCACACCCAGCAGCCAGACCCTGGAGGCGGTCGTCGCGATGCTGCGCAAGGTGGCCGCCGCGCCTGTCACGCGGGTCGACCCGGCGACCGCGGTTTTGCTGCTGCAGCAGGCGGTCCGGGATCAGACCTCGGTGGTGATGGGTTACGTCGACCCCGCGGGGGTCGCCACCCAGCGCGTCGTCTCGCCGATCAGCGTGCGCGGTGGCCAGTTGATGGCGTTCGATCCGGCGTCGGGCCGGGTGCGGGACTTTGCCATCCACCGCGTCACCTCCGTGATGTCGGTCGACGACGGATAATAGGAAAATGACCGACGGCCCCCTGATCGTGCAGTCCGACAAGACGGTGCTGCTCGAAGTCGACCACGACCTCGCCAATGACGCGCGGGCCGCGATCGCGCCGTTCGCCGAGTTGGAACGCGCGCCCGAGCACGTGCACACGTACCGGATCACGCCGCTGGCGCTGTGGAACGCCCGCGCCGCCGGCCATGACGCCGAGCAGGTGGTCGACGCGCTGGTCAGCCACTCCCGCTACGCGGTTCCGCAGGCGCTGCTGGTGGACATCGTGGACACGATGGGCCGCTACGGCAGGCTGCAGCTCGTCAAGAGTCCCGTGCACGGGTTGACGTTGGTCAGCCTCGACCGCGCGGTGCTCGAAGAGGTGCTGCGCAACAAGAAGATCAGCCCGATGCTCGGGGACCGCATCGACGCGGACACCGTCGTTGTACATAACAGCGAGCGTGGCCGCATCAAGCAGATGCTGCTGAAAATCGGTTGGCCCGCAGAGGATCTCGCCGGCTACGTCAACGGGGAGGCGCATCCGATCAGCCTCCGCGAGAACGGGTGGCATCTGCGCGACTACCAGGAGATGGCGGCCGAGTCGTTCTGGGCCGGCGGTTCCGGCGTGGTGGTGCTGCCGTGCGGCGCGGGCAAGACGCTGGTCGGCGCGGCGGCGATGGCAAAAGCCGGCGCCACCACGTTGATTCTGGTCACCAACACCGTGGCGGGACGGCAGTGGAAGCGCGAGCTGGTCGCCCGCACATCGTTGACCGAAGACGAGATCGGCGAATACTCCGGTGAGCGCAAGGAGATCCGGCCCGTCACCATCGCCACCTACCAGGTGATGACCCGCCGCACCAAGGGCGTCTACCGGCATCTCGAGCTGTTCGACAGCAGGGACTGGGGCCTCATCATCTACGACGAGGTCCACCTGCTGCCCGCGCCGGTCTTCCGGATGACCGCCGACCTGCAGTCGCGGCGCCGGCTGGGTCTCACCGCAACGCTGATCCGCGAGGACGGCCGCGAGGGCGACGTGTTCTCGCTGATCGGCCCGAAGCGGTACGACGCACCGTGGAAGGACATCGAAGCCCAAGGCTGGATCGCACCGGCTGAATGCATCGAGGTGCGCGTCACGCTGACCGACGACGAGCGGATGATGTATGCCACCGCCGAGCCCGACGAGCGTTACAAGATTTGTTCGACGGCACGCTCCAAGGTTGCGGTGGTCAAGTCGATTCTCGAAAAGCACCCCGGCGAGCAGACTTTGGTGATCGGCGCCTACCTCGATCAGCTCGACGAGCTGGGTGAGGAGTTGAACGCACCGGTGATCCAGGGCTCTACGAAGACGTCTGAGCGGGAAGCGTTGTTCGATGCATTCCGTCGCGGCGAAGTGTCCACCCTGGTGGTGTCGAAGGTCGCCAATTTCTCCATCGATCTGCCGGAAGCCGCAGTGGCCGTGCAGGTTTCGGGCACCTTTGGGTCCCGCCAGGAGGAGGCACAGCGCCTCGGCCGACTGCTGCGGCCCAAGGCCGGTGGCGGCGGCGCCTTCTTCTATTCGGTCGTGGCGCGCGACACACTCGACGCCGAGTACGCCGCCCACCGGCAGCGGTTCCTGGCCGAACAGGGCTACGGCTACATCATCAAAGACGCCGACGACCTTCTGGGCCCGGCGATCTAGCTCTCCGCCGGGTCGTCTGGTGCCGGGAAAGCGGCATCACCTCGGTGCTCGTCCAGGGGCACATTCTTCGTTCCATTCAATCCGATAGGAAAGCATCATGAGATTCCAGGTGCTCGATATCCTGCCGCACATGGCGAACCCGGTCACCGGCCGGCTGGTCAGCCCGGCTGAGCGGTACGCGCAGGCGCTTGCGACGGCTCGTCGCGCTGAGGAGGTCGGCTACGACGCGGTCGCTGTCGGCGAACGGCACGCCGGGCCGTTCCTGTCTTCCGGGGTGACGGTGCTGCTGGGGGCGATCGCCGCCGCGACCAGCCGGGTCAGGATTCAGACCGGCGTGTGCGTGCTGTCGATCCTCGACCCGGTCCGGGTGGCGGAAGACTACGCCACCATCGATCAGCTGTCCCGCGGTCGTATGGAGCTGGTGATCGGGAAAGGAAACGAGGCCCGGCAACTGCCGCTGTTTAATGTCGAGCCGCGGCAGCAATGGGACCAACTGGCCGAGAAGTACGAGCTGCTGCGTCGCCTGTGGCGAGAGGAGAAGGTCACCTGGGAAGGCAGGTTCCGCGGCTCGTTACACGACGCGACAACGTTGCCGCGGCCGTTCGCCGGGGCCCCGCGCGTGTGGCACGGCTCGGCCACCACGCTCACTTCCGCAGCGTTGGCGGGCAAGTGGGGTGACCCGCTGTTCAGTGCCAACGCCATCCAACCCCGAGGCAACTACCAGGTGCTTATCGACCACTATCGGACCGAATACGAGTCGCACGGCCACGATCCCCGTTACGCCTACGTCGGAGCCGGTTCGGGGTTCTTGTTCCTGGCCGACACCACCCAGCAGGCCAAGCAGCACTACGGCCCGGTCTATGAGCAGATGGTGGAGTTCTTCAACGCGCCCGGCAACCACATCCCCGGCAACGAGATGACCTTCCGCAACATCGACCATGCCATCGCCGCGGGACCCGCCTTGGTCGGCAGCCCGCAGCAGATCATTGACAAGATCCTCTACTTCCACGAGGCGTTCGGCCACGACCTGCAATCTTTCAGCCTCCCGACCATGCTGCCCCACGAACAGCAACTCGAGATGCTCGAACGCTTGGCAAGCGAGGTCATCCCCGTCGTCCGCCGAGAGGCGCCCAGCACGTTGTGGACCGATCAGGACCCCTATGGCGGACGCCCCGCCTTCACCGGCCGCCAAGCATCCGACGCCGCAGCAGTCATCGACACCCCCGCCGCTGAATCTGCCGCCAGCACCACACCCTGACTGGGCGACCTATGCACGAGCATCGGACAGACCGACTGGCCGACACCGGCAATGCCGGTGCTGACCGCGCCGTTGTTGGCGACGCCGATGTTGTTCACCGCGTTGGTCATCGAGTCGCCGAGCGGGTCGGCGTGCGCGGGTGCGGGCCATGTTGCTGCTGCGGTGATAACGCCAACCGTAATCACCAGTGGACGAAGCACCGCTGCCGCCGCGTTGATGACATCTACCCACCCCACCAGTTGGCTTAGCACCGTGGCCTGACGGAGCGTTGGCGAAGTCGACGCGCGGTGCATGGTCAGTGGGGTCATCCGCAGTCCTCGGTGGTCGTGGGAGTGCACCCGTGGCACTCATTTCACTTTCGTCACAATGAATGCCAACAGTCACGTTGACAACACGATCGGGTAAAGGTTTGCGCTCTACCCGATTCCTCACCGTTGTCTCAATGATGTCGGTGCGACACTGCGCGGTTTGCTGTCAAGCCAGCTACTCCGCCCGACGGATGGACCGCGGCCCGAGCGTGGCTCGAATAGGAGCTGCCTCCCGCGACGAAACAACCCTGCTGGGACTGACCTACGGCGTCCTGGCCACGCCGCCGACCGGCGCGCCGTTCCTGCTACACCAGGATCCGCCTGGGCGGCGGTCTCCGTGGTAGCGCCCGCACTGGCCGGCGTTCATTGACCAGCCTGCTGCGGCGGCGGCCGAACATGAGATCCGGTCCGTCTTCGATCGCGGTGACGTACGGGGCCGCGACGATGCCGGTATCGGCTATCGCTCAACATGTTTCGACGCGCAGGCCGTCAGTCAGCAGGTTCGGGAGACTCACGACTGGATTGGTGAGGGGCCGGTTCGGTTGTCCTGCGCCAGCGGTTGGCGGCGACCACACCTGCACCAGAGCAGCGGACGTCCCTAGCTCAGCGCGGGAATGACCTCGCGCTCGAACAACTCGATGCCCGAGCGGTCGTAGGCCGCCTCTGGGAAGTAGCAGATCGCGTACCCGCAGCCGAGCTCACGCATGCGCTGCAGCCGTTCGATGACCTGGCCTGGGGTGCCGCTGGCGGCGTCAGGGCTGCTGGCCATGCTGAGCATTGAGTCGGCGGCCGCCTCGGGCACGAAGCGCACGATGCGGTCGCGCACCCGGTTGAGGCGATCCTTGACATCGGCCTCCGATTCGCCGACCACCGCGTTGAAGTTGGCCGACCGCACGATCGAATCGAAGTCGGTGCCGACGTCGCGGCAGTGTTTGGCGAGGATCTCGGATTTGTGCGCGAACGCTTCCGGCTCGGCCGTGTAGTTGGTGTACCGGGCGTACTTGGCGGCGATGCGAAGCGTCTTCTGCTCGCCGCCCCCGGCGATCCACAGCGGAATCCCATTGTCTTGCAGCGGTTTCGGCCGAACAATTGCACCGTTGACCTGGTAGTGCTTGCCATCGAACGTCGCGGTGCCGTGCTGCCACGCGTCGCGCATGATCTGCACGCCTTCGTCAAGTCGGCCCAACCGCACGCCGGCCGGTGGAAAGCCGTACCCGTAGGCGCGCCACTCATGCTCATACCAACCGGCACCGATGCCCATCTGCAGTCGTCCACCGGAGATGATGTCGACGGTCGCCGCCACCTTGGCGAGGTAGGCGGGATTGCGGTAGCTCATGGCCGTGCACATCTGCCCGAGCTTCACCCGCGACGTCGACGCGGCGTACGCGGACATCAGCGTCCAGGCTTCGTGGGTGGCCTCATTGGTCGGCATCGGCACCGTGTGGAAGTGGTCGTAAACCCAAATGGAGTCCCACGCGCTGTCATCGGCATAGCCGGCCAGCCCGTGCATGACCTCCCAGTGCCGCTCTGGCGGGATGTCCACCAGATCCAGACGCCAACCCTGGGGAATGAATAGCCCGAAGCGCACGACTCAACCTTATATTTGGCTGCCGACACCGACGGCGGGCGGCCGGCACCGGGCCCAGCCGGTCCACCGCCACGCCGACCGACGCATCGTTCTTTACGTCGACGACGGCCCGGCCGCACCTCAGGCCGGCGTGGGTTCGCCGACCTTGACCACCGTCTTGCCGATGTTGGCCCCGGTGAACAGCCCGTTCAGGGCGTCGACGCACGACTCGACGCCCTCGAAGATGTGCGCGCGGTGCACGAGCCGGCCCTCCTGCTCCCACGCGCGGAGCGCGGCGAAGGCCTCCCCGAAGCGGCCCCACTGATCGAGCGTGTTGAACCCCTGCATGAGCGCGCTCTTGGCCAGCAGGTTCACGTAGTTGGCTGGTCCCGGGTGCTCGCCCGTCAGGTAGCTGGAGATGACGCCGCACAGCACGACCCGTGCCTTCGGGGCCAAGCGGCCCAGCACCGCGTCGAGGATCGGGCCGCCGACGCTGTCGAAGTAGACGTCGACCCGCCGCGGGCAGTGCTCCTTGAGCGCCGCCGCCAGGTCGCCGCTCCGGTAATCGATGCACGAGTCGAACCCGAAATCCTCGACCACCACCCGGCACTTCTCGGGGCCGCCCGCGATGCCCACCACCCGGGCCCCGGCGATCTTGGCGATCTGCCCGGCCAGCGATCCGGTGGCTCCCGCCGCGGCCGAGACCACCACCGTCTCCCCGGGCTCGGGCCGGCCGATGTCGGTCATCCCGAAGTAGGCGGTGGCGCCGGTCGAGCCGTACACCGACATCATCGCCAGCTGGTCGACGACGCCGGGGATGACCGTGGTGAACAGGTCGTCGCGGACGATCACGTACTGCTGGAAGCCCGACAGCGTGGTGACCACGTCGCCGACGGCGTAGGCGTTGCAGCGCGACGCCACGACCTCGCCGACCCCGGCCGCCCGGATGACCTCGCCCAGCTGCACCGGCGGGAGGTAGCCCGGCTGATCGTCGAGCCAGGTCCGGACGGCGGCGTCGATCCCCACGTAGGTGGTGCGGACCAGCGCCTCACCGTCGGCGGCCTCGGGCGCCGGCGAGGTGACCAGCTCGGTGTCGCCGCGCTGGAGCAGCCCGGTGGGGCGGCGACGCAGCAGGATCTGGCGGTTCGTCAGGTCGGGCACGATGCCGAAACTACCGAAGGCGCTGGCCGCTTCAGTTACGCCCATTCCCGTTCGGCGTCATCCCGCATGATCACCGTCGAACTGTGGTCGGCACGCTGGCCATTGGGAAGCAACGGAATCTCCACAACGCGCGACGCCCGGTCGAGTTCGTCGACGACGCGTTTGGCGACCCGCTTGGACTGCTGGGCGACGAATGAGATCAGGCCAGGCCGAGACAAGAATCCGATGAATCGCAGTCCCGGAGCAGCGGGCACCTCACCGCTGGCGCGGGGCACGCCGCGTTCATCAAGCACACCGAGGTGGCCGACCAGAGGCTCCAATCCGCGGACATAGCCTGTCGCACAAATCAACACATCGGGCTCGAGACGTCGCCCGTCTAGCAGGCGCACGCCATTGCCGTCGAAAGCTTCAATGGTGGGGACGACCTCAAAGCGTCGATCTCTGATCGCCTGGATCACCTCCTTGTCGACGATGGCCGGCGCCCGTCCCAACCTCTTCCCGAACGCGAACACGCCCTCGTCGGGTTCGGGCAGACCGAATTCGGTCAGATCCCCGATGTCGACTCGGCGGCCGAACCGCGCCAACGGATCCGCCAACCAGGCCGGCATGTCATACAGCTTGTTCGCCAGATAATCCGAGGGGAACCCGCCGGGCAGCGCCCGCAGCATGATGTTGGGCGGCGTGCGCACCGCCAGCCACGCTTGGGTCGCGCCTCCCGTCGCCACGTCATGGACGATCTCGAAAGCCGACGATCCGGCGCCGACAACCAACACCCGCTTCCCCACGAATGGTGCGGTGTTCCGGTATCCCGACGAGTGCAGCACCTGCCCGGCGAAGCTTTCCCGGCCGGCCCATTGCGGGATTTGTGGGGTGTGCTCGTAACCGGTGGCCACGATGACCTGCCGTGCGTTGATATCACCCGACGAGGTCGAGAGCCGCCAGCCGCCGGCGGCCTTGTCGATGCGCGTTACTTCGGTGCTCAAGTGCAACTCGATCCCGTCTTCGCGGGCATGCCGGTCGATGTGTTCGACGACCTGATCGCGAGTGGGAAATGCAGCGGCCCCTTCGGGATACGGCCGATTGGGTAGATGCGACGTCCGCCTGCCGGTGTTCAGTTTCAGCCGGTCGTAGCGTCCTCGCCACGAAGACGCCACCTCATCGGCCCGGTCGATCAGCAGCGGACGTAGCCCCCGATCGGACAGGCTCAGCGCCACAGCGACACCTGAAGGACCCGCGCCGACGACCACAACCTGATGCACGTACATTTCCCTCCCTGAGTAAGCTTCCCCGCCCTGTTTGCTACAGGTGATTTCTCACCGCCACCAGCACGGCGCGTGTCGACGCGTGCGAACCGATCGTGATTCGCGCTCCCCCGTCGCAGTAGTGGCGCACCCTGAGCCCACTCTGGTCGAATACCTCCGGCCAGGGCCGTCCTGCGGCCGGCAAGTAGACGAAGTTTGCGTGCGCGTCGGTGCTGTACACGCCCATCGCGCGCAACCGGGTGCGCAGGCTGCGTCGCTCCGCGGTGATCAACCTGATCCGTTGACGCAGTTGAGACTCGGCCTGATACGACGCCGCAACCGCTACCAAGCTGGTGATGCCCATTCCGAACGGCAACTGCATCGACCACAGCGCGCTGGCCAGTTGTGGGGAGCCGAAGGCATATCCGATCCGAAGCCCCGCCAAACCGTATGCCTTCGAGAACGTCCGCGTCACCACCACATTCGGGAACCGGTGCACCAGGGCGACCGAGTCGAGTCGGTGTTCGGGCGCGACGAACTCGGCGTAGGCCTCGTCGAGGATCACCACTGTGTCGCTTGGTACCCGGCGCAGAAACTCCTCGATGTCCGCGACGGATTCCACTGTTCCCGTTGGGTTGTGAGGTCGGCAGATCAGCACCACACGGGCGTCTGACGCCACGTCCGCCATCGCGTTCAGGTGCTGGTGTCCGTGCTCGTTCAACGGCACCATGACCGGCTCGAGCCTGGTCATCTGCGACACGATCTGATGTCCCTCGAACGTCGGGTCCGCCATCACGATCCGATCGCCCGCATTGGTGATCGCGTGCAGCACCTGCAGCGTCACCCCGGTGGCCCCGGCGCCGATGATGATCTGCTCGTCGGGAACCCCGATACGGTCGGCAACCAGACTGCGCAGGCGTTGCGGCAGGAATTCCGGGTACCGGTTGGCGGCGTCGATGGATTCGATGAGCGCCGCGCGCACCGCGGGCAGCGGTGGGAACGGGTTCTCGTTGAGCGACAACGCGAACGGATCGACCGCGATCGGCACGAGGCCTACCTCGCCGAACGGTTGCGGCGGGCGGTTCCGGGTAATCAGTCGCGACTCGGCTACGGCTGTCATGTCGGTCTACCACCCCATCGGATTGCGGCGGCGCCGGCGAAGTCGCCGGCGTGGGCGAAGGCGGCCATCATGACGACGTCGCCGGTGTTGAGTTGACCGTCGGTGATCGCGCGGTCGAGGTTGATCGGGATGCCGGCGCCGAACAGGTTGCCGCACACGTCGAAGGTGTCGCGGTGGCGCTCTTTGGGCAGCTCCAACGCCTCGCGCCAGTTGCGCAAAAACACCCGGTTGGGCTGGTTGGTGACCAGCAGGTCCAGATCCTTGGATTTCACCCCGATGCGGTCGCACACCGCCAACGCCACCTCGGGCACCTGGCGGTTGCCGCGGGCGAGCACCTTGGCGATCTTGGTCTCGGTGAACCCGATCGAACCCTCACCCGGGCCCGGCTGCCACCACTTGCGCGGCGGGTCCACCGCCAGCGTCATGTCCCCGGCGTACTCGCCGTAGGTGCGGCATTCCACATCCAGGATCGGTGAGGTGTCCGACAGCGTCACCAGACCCACCGCCGCGCCGTCGCCGGGCACCACCGCCTGGGCCTTGCGCTTGACCCCGGGCTGATCGAATATCTGCCCGGCCGCGTTTTGGGCCACCGCGATCAGCGCGGTCTTGCCCGCACCGGAGGCCAGCAGCTGACGGGCCACCTGCAGGCCCAGCACAAAGATCGCGCAGCCCCCGTTGTGCAGATCAAGCACCCAGTCCGGGCGCATCCCCAGCCGATCCGCCACCGCCCCGCCGCCCCCGTAAAACGGGATGTCGGGCATCTGGGCGTGGGTGATCAACACATCGACATCGGCGATCACATCGGGTCCGTGGCGCTCGATGAGCCCCGCGGTGGCCCGCACGATCATGTCGGTCGCCGACTCATCCTCACCGACGTGATGGCGAAACTTCGGCGCCCGAAACATCAGGTTGTTGCGCAACTCGTCGGCGCTGGCGTACTCGGCGTAGTAGTCCACCCCGATCGGCTCACCGGGCAAATAGGTGGACACGTCGATCAAACTCACCGGGTTCATCCCCGGCGCAGTCATCGGGCTGCTCATTTCATCCAGGCCGGGGTGACCGGCAGGCCGTGCTGATGGCGGTACTCGGCGATCGCCTTGAGGTTGCGCAACTCCAGGGCGTGCCCGGCGCCGAACATGTCCCAGAAATCGCCCACCCACACCGGCCGCTCCGGCGGGCCGGCTTCCGGATAGGGATTGTGGTCATAAAACGGGTGCCGGCAATTGGTCCACAACACCACCGACCCCGGCTTGTCGAGCACCGCCTGCGCGTCGATGACCCGCATCAGATAGATCATCCACAAATGCTTGCCCTGATCCCACGCGCAGTGATAATCCACCGTGCGCGCCTCGGCGTTGGCGATCGTACGGGTGAAGATCTGGGTCTCTGAACCCAGCCGGTCCCACGCCAGCCACAACCCCGGCTCATCGGTGGGCACAAACCCGCGCAGACTATAGGTCCACTCCTCCAGGCAGCGGGTATCGGCCAAATAGTCGAACAACTCATCCGGCGGGCAATCGATGTAATCGTTGACAGTGCAATACTGGCCAAACACCTCATCATGGGGATACACCGAACGCATCATCTCCAAAATGATCGGCGTCGCGGCCTCCCGCGGCGACGTCTCAATGCGGACGACCCCCTCAATCGGATCGGTGCTACCGGTAT
>JAOPWC010000113.1 GCA_025965895.1 Mycobacterium sp. | reverse complement strand
ACCGCGTCTTCTACGAAGAGATCATTGGCCTGCCGCTGGTTGCCACCTGGACCGAAGTCGGGGAAATGGACGACGGCGAGCACTTGTTTTGTCACACCTTCTACGAGCTCGCCGACGGGAGCGCGCTGGCGTTCTTCCAGTTCGCAGACCAGGAGGATCAGGACCGGTTCGGCCCGGATCTGCCGCCATCCTCATTTCGACACATCGCACTGGCGGTCGACGCGATCACTCAATCCGCCATCGGCGAGCGAATTGCCGCGGCGGGCATCGTCGAGCCACGGACCTTCCTGGTCGACCACGGGTACTGCATCTCGCTCTACGTCACCGATCCGAACGGGCTACTCCTGGAGTTCGCGGTGGACTCTCCTGACGCGAACGCCAACAACACGGCCCGCCGGGAATCAGCACACGCCGACCTGGCGCGCTGGCTGAGCGGCGATCATGCGCCCAACAACGATCTCCGGCATTGAGCGTGCAGTAACCGTGTCCACGGAGGGCACACCCGGCCGGGCAGCACCGACCCCGATGACGCCCGGTCGTTCCAATAAGTCGAATCACCAGTCGATGCGAACGTGTCGATTCAACGAGTTCTTCGCGGCGAACGTCCGCTGGATCGAGAGGAAGAAGTAGTCATGCGTGTAGGCAACCTGGCCGGTCGTGCGACCCTGTTCACCGCCGATGGTGCGGTCGACATCGGCAAGGCCAGTGACGGCCAGTTCTCGTCGGATCCGCAGGAGCTGTGGTCGCGCTGGGCTGAATTCAGGGCGTGGGCTGACACCGACGCGGTGGTTAGCGTCGGCGGCGAGCAGTTCGACCCCGATGAACTCGAAGCGCCGGTGCCGCGCCCGCCGCAGGTGTTCGCCCTCGCGCTCAACTATGACGGTCACGTCGCCGAGGCGGGACGCGAACGCCCCAGTGAGCCAGCGGTCTTCACGAAATTCCCGTCATCGCTGACCGGGCCCTACGGTGAGATCGCCCTGGTCTCCGACAGCGTCGACTGGGAGGTCGAGTTGGTCGTAGTGGTGGGCCGCGGCGGCCACCGGATTCCGGTTGCCGAGGCAGCCGAGCACATCGCCGGGTTCACCGTGGGCCAAGACATCAGTGAGCGAGTCATGCAGGTGGCCGGGTCCTTTCCGCAGTTCGGGATGGCGAAGTCCCATCCGGGGTTCAGCCCGGTGGGACCGTGGGTGGTCACCCTCGACGAATTCGATGACCCCTTCGACCTCGAGCTGGGTTGCGCCGTCGATGATGTCACCGTCCAAGATGGACGCACCGCGGATCTGATCATCGGGGTTCCGGAGCTGATCGCCTACCTGTCGTCGGTGGTGACGCTGTTGCCCGGGGATCTGATATTCACCGGTACGCCGGGGGGAGTGGGCGCGGGCCGCACCCCCCCGACGTATCTGCACGCCGGTCAAGTGCTGCGGACCTGGATCAACGGTATCGGCGAGATGCAACACCGGCTGGTGTGAGTTACCCACCCGTGTGAATTACCCAAGTGGAGGAGAAATGTCAGTGAAAAGTCGGACCGGCATCGTGGACAGGATCTGCGTGGCCACCAGCGCGGGGGCAGCCTGGTGACCGTTAACCCTGCCCGGCGGTTGACCTTGACCCTCGACAACGGCCCCCATCCGGAATTGACGCCGCGAGTCCTCGATATCCTGGCCGCGCACTCGGCCCGGGCCGTGTTCTTCATGGTCGGCGCCCAGCTGGCGATGTCCTCGGGTCGTGAAATCGCGCGACGGGTGATCGGCGCCGGCCATCGGATCGGGAACCACACGATGACCCACGGTTCGCCGTTGGGGCGGCGTGCCGACGCCGACGCCGTCGCCGAGATTCGCCTGGCCGACGAGGTGCTCTCAGAATTCGCCGGCGATCCTCCCCTCTTCCGGCCGACCGGAGACGGCCGTCTCGGGCCACACATATTCTCTGCGGCCTCCGTCGACTACCTCCAGGCACACCAGCACACCGTGGTCACCTGGAACAGCGTTCCCCGAGACTGGGAGGACCCCGCTGATGCGTGGGTGCCCCGCGCACTGGACGCAATCGAGAACCAGCAACACACCATGCTCGTGCTCCACGATGTGCTGCCCACCACGGTCGACCGGCTCGGCTCCTTCCTCGACACCCTGCGCGACCGCGGCGTCGAATTGACCGACGATTTCCCGCCCGACTGTGTGGTGATCTCCGGGGGGCGTCGCCTGCCCGCGCTCGACGGACTCGTCAGTGACGGTGCCGACACCGGAGGTCAGTCGTGAACGAGGTCGACATCCGCGCCGCTGAGCAGGACTGCGCCAGGCTGATCACCGGCTACTGCCAGGCCACCGACCGCGACGACGTCGAGGCGTTCGTCGCGCTTTTCACCACGGACGGAGAATGGACCAGTCCAACCGGGAGCATCGTGCAGGGACATGACCAGATGCGGCAGTACTTCGCGGCCCGCCCCGGCAATGTCGTGTCCGCGCACATCTGCAGCAACATCCTGGTCGAGGTGACCGGGGCAAGCTCAGCGACGGGACGCTCTTTGTCCACCGTGTACCGAGACGGCGCGGTGGATGGCGCTCCCGCCGTGTTAGCTCCACCGCTGGCCATCGCGGAAACCCAGGACGAGTTCGCACTCACCGAGCAAGGCTGGAAGATTCGCCGCCGCCAATCCCGGGTTCTGTTCGCAAGACAGTGACCGCAAGCGGGGGCTTGTTGCGGCGGAGCAGGGCCCCCGGCGCAGCGCTCCCACCGTGGCAGTCTGCGGCACGCAATTGGATGGCGGTACGTATCTGCGCCGCTTCGAAGCCGTCGGCGTCAAACGGCCTGGGTCGGCGCCCATCGAGGAGGTCGTCGATATAGCGACGCAGACCACGGGCGTTCATTGTTGATCATTTTCGTTGTGCGAGCGGGTAGAGACCGGCGCGCAATAGGCGGTGGTTTACCTGACGCAATATAGTTGCGGCGAAATACGTTGCAGCACAACTACTTACAATGTCTACGATTAACGTTCCGCCAAGGTTGTTGTCCGAGGTGCAGAGGCGCACTGCGGCAGCGCCGCCTACCTCCCCGCCGAAGCCGCCGAAGCGATGACTGGGTCGGCGATCTCGGTCGTGGCACAGCCCTGCCTACGTGTGAACCCGCACCACCTGAACAGGGACATCGCTGCTATGCCGAGCAGAGGGGTTGGCCGCGCGGCAAGTCAACGGCGCGTCTTCGCCCGGGACACAATTCCGCTGTGGGTTTATGCCAGCGGTTCGCCGATCATCCATCGCCGCAACAGACGTAGCGTGCGCAGGCTGATCTGGCCTAGCACGCCATCGTTGCTGGCGATGGCCCGGCCGCAGCCGCTCTCCTGCTGCCACCGATTCGGCCAAGCGTCGATCCAGGCGAGCGCTTCGTACTCGTTCATGGAGCGGACTTCCCTCTGTCATTCAGGCCGGAGGGACGCAGCGCGAATCCGCGCCAATCAGAAGGTGGACACGAAAGTGAGAAAAGTCAACGTGGACATCGGGTGAGACAGCCAGCATCGACCCAGTTCAAAGCATTGCGACTGGACACGAAATATGAGAACCCACACCGCCGCCGTCCGCCGCCCGGCTCGCTCACCGCACCGCAGCACAAGCGGTGGTGATCTGATCTGAATGGAGTTCAAATTTGAACTTTACTCTGAGCGTGCCCTGTCAGTTCGTCGAGCCGCGATAGGAACAGCTTCAGGGTCGGCGACGTGTTGGTTCTGTTGTAGCCCACGGCGACATCGATCGTGGGTGCCTTGCCTGCCAGCGGGCGGCTGACGACGGACCGCGGCAGCAAGTCCTTGGCGTAGGCGGGCATCAGCGCCAGCCCGCGGGTGGATGCGACCAGCGACATGGCCATCGCCATATTGTCCACCC
>JAOPWC010000095.1 GCA_025965895.1 Mycobacterium sp. | reverse complement strand
AGCGACCGGCTAAGGGTGACGGTCTCCGGTTTCGATTTGGCGACCGATCCGTTGTCGAAAGGTGGTTGCGGGTCGTATTCGATCATCAGCTGGATCGCCTCGGCGACCTGGTCCCCGGCGATGCGGGCAGCGAGGGTGATGGCCATGTCGATGCCGGCGGACACACCGGCTGCGGTCACGATTTTGCCTGCGGTGACGACCCGCCGGGTGGTGTAGCGGGCACCGAAGGCTTCGAGTTCGTCGACGGCTGCCCAGTGGGTGGTGGCCTCGAGCCCCTGCAGCAGTCCGGCGGCTGCCAGCACTAGTGCGCCCGTGCACACCGAGGTGGTCCACTGGGTCGTCGTGTGCACCTGACGAACCCAGCCGATGAGTGTTTCGTCGGTAGTTGCCCTGCGGGTGCCCGGTCCGCCGGGAACGACGAGCACCTCACAGTTGTCGACCTCCTGCAGCGACGCGTCGGCCACAATGGCCAGCGTGCCGGTGTCGCTACGGACCGGGCCACGCCGCGCGGCGGCGAAGAGGACCTCGGCGCCAGGGATCTCGGACAGCACCTGGTACGGTCCGACCGCATCGAGGGCAGTGAACTGGTCGAATAATGGGATGACGATGCGCATGGCGGTCCTCTATTCAGGCGGGGTTCGTGGGCTGAAATCTTGGCGGTATTGGCCAGGAGTGACTCGGACGGTGCATTGGAAGCTGTGATGCATCGTCTCGACAGTGCCGAAGCCGCAATCCCGAGCGGTGTCGGTTGGTCCACGGCGGGTGGTATCAAGCAACCGCCGTCCCGCTTCCACGCGGACGGCCTCGACATAGCCAACGGGGGTACTGCCCAATTCCTTGGCGAAGCGGCGCGCGAAGTTCCGCACGCTCATGAAGGTGCGAGCGGCCATGACGGGAACCGAGAGGTCGTCTCCGAGACGGTCGGCGATCCATGGATGCAAGCTGCACGAGCGTGCCCCGTTCACGACGTTGTGCTGCGAGCTGAGCACTGAACTGTGACTGGCCACCTCAGGCCGCGAACACAGCCACGACCACGGCCTCGAACTATGAATCATCAGGAGACGTTCTGCTCGATGAACCCGGGTGGCCGGCGCGCTGATCGCTGCCGATTGCGCTCAAATCGTGTTTGTGGTTTCGCTTCGACCGCACGGCTCCCAGCGCCTGGTCCCAGAGCAGCTGCGCCGACGGTGCGAGCTGGCCTGCCTTGACAGCGTCCTTGCCCAGCAGCGCCGTGGCCGCCGCTTTGGTCGCCACGGACGCCTTGGACATGTGGCCGGAGTCGAACGGCGGCTGCGGGTCGTACTCGATGGCGAGCTGCACGGCCTTCGCCTTGCTCTCCCCGCTGATCTGGCCGAACAGCCACATCGCGAGGTCGATACCTGCCGACACGCCCGCCGCGGTCACCACCTTGTCCTGGTGGACGATCCGCTGGTCACCGTCGGACTCCACACCGAACGGCTTCAGCATCGGCAGCACCAGCCAATGCGATGTGGCGCGACGGCCCGTCAGCACGCCTGCCGCGGCGAGGATGATCGACCCGGAGCACACCGACGTCGTCCAGGTCGACGTCGCGTGAACCTGGCGCACCCAATCGAGCAGCTTCCCGTCACGCGCGTGCTCAAAGGTGGTCACACCGCCGGGCACCAGCACGATGTCGGGTGTCGGCGTCTCGTCGAACGAATGCGTGGCGCCGAGGAACAGCACCCCGGAGTCGGCGGCGACCGGCCCCGGCTCGTGCCACACGAACCGGACCTCGGCGTCGCGCAGATGGCGCAGCACCTCGTAGGGTCCGATCAAATCAAGAGCGGTGTAGCCGGGATACACCACGATCGCGATCTGGGTCATTGTGATCTCCTGTTCCGGTTATGCGAATGTCTCGCGGTACCGGTCGGGCGAAATGCCCAGCCGGCGAACAAAATTGCGGCGCAGAGTCTCGGCGGTGCCGAACCCACAACGGGCGGCGATCACGGTGACCGTGTCGTTGGTCTCCTCGAGCTGGCGACGGGCCGCCTCGGTGCGGATCCGCTCGACGTACGCGCCGGGTGCCTCGCCGACCTCGTCGGTGAACACCCGGGTGAAGTGACGCGGGCTCATCGAAGCTCGGCGCGCCAACTCTGGAATACTGTGTGCGCCAGCGGGTTGCGCTTCGATGGCCGCTTGGACGTCGCGGATCGGCGCGCGCTTGGCCCGCGGCATCCACACCGGCGCGGCGAACTGTGTCTGCCCGCCGGGCCGCCGCAGGTACAGCACCAGCCAGCGGGCCACGGTCTGCGCAACCTCGGTGCCGTAGTCGTCCTCGACCAAAGACAGCGCCAGGTCGATGCCTGCGGTAACGCCCGCGGCCGTCCACACCTTCTCGGAGCTGCGGACGAAGATCGGCTCGGGATCGACCGTGATCTGTGGGAATTCGCCCGCCAGCTGCCCCGCGAACGCCCAGTGCGTCGTGGCGACGCAGCCGTCGAGCAGCCCGGCCTGCGCGGCCAGGAACGCGCCGGTGCAGACGCTCACGACGCGGCGTGCGTTCTCGGCGGCGATCTGAA
>JAOPWC010000066.1 GCA_025965895.1 Mycobacterium sp. | reverse complement strand
TCTCGGGCTCGTCGGCGTCGGCGAGGACACCGGCGGCTCGATCCGCATCCCCGCGTCGTTCAACAACCTGTTCGGGCTTCGCGTCACCACCGGACTGATCAGCCGCACCGGCTTCTCGCCGCTCGTCCACTTCCAGGACACGCCGGGTCCGATGGCCCGAACCGTCGGCGACCTCGCGCTACTGCTGGAGACCATGGTTGGCTACGACCCCGCCGATCCGTACACGGTGGTGGCCGCGACCACGCCGCGCGCCCTACCTGTCGGCGGTGACCGACCCGGAGGCTGGGAGCGGCCTGCGGGTCGGAGTGCTGGAATCCGGATTCGGCTCCGACGCCGACCCCCGCTGCGCACCGGTCAACACCGTCGTCAGACCCGCGATCGCCGAACTCGCGCGCCTGGGCGCCACCGTGGTCCCCGATCTTCACATCGATAACCTGTCGGCGGAAATCGCGGAGACCTCCGTCTATGTCAAACAGTCCCGATCGGACATCACCGGGTTCCTCGCCGATCGCGGCGGACCGGTCGCCTCGTTCGATGAGATCTACGAGCGCAAAGCTTTTCACCCGGAGAACGATCTGTTCCACGGAATCATGGGCGGACCCGTCGATGTGGCCGGTGACGCGGAGTACCTGCGGTTGAGACTGAATCAGAAGCATTTCCGGCGAAAGGTGCTGGGGCTGTTCGCCGACAACGCGCTCGACGTGCTGGTCTATCCGACCGTGCAGGTGATACCCCCGACCCACACCGAACTGGCCGAAGGACTGTATTCGGCATTGACCTTCCCGACGAACACGGTGATCGGTTCACAGTCTGGTCTGCCGGCGTTGACGATGCCCGTCGGCTTCACGACCGACAACCTTCCCGTCGGCCTCGAGGCGCTGGGCAGCCCGTTCTCCGAGGCCACCTTGCTTAGACTGACCGCGAGCTGGGAGGCCGCGGTGAATCCGAGAAAGGCGCCCACACTTGCGCATAGCTGAGCCCGAAGAACGGCGGCGCCTCGATCTCAACGCCGATCTCGGCGAGAGCTTCGGGTGGTACCGATACGGCGTCGACGCCGACCTCATTGGACTGATCACGTCGGCCAACATCGCGTGCGGATTCCATGCCGGCGACTCCACAACGATGCGCACCACAGTGGACCTGGCAGCCAAGCACGGAGTGCGTATTAAAAGCCCGCACCCGAACCGGCGAGCAGCAATGTCCAGATGCAGCGAAGATTGACAGGGCACGCCGAGGTATTTTGACAAGGCGTCGGCGTGTCGCCAAGCCTTGTCAATCTATCTTGCAAAAGTCCAGATCAGAGCCTGTGGGCTTGGTCGTGCTCGGCGGTCGTCGTTGTGTCACGCGCCGTCGCAGAGACGACAAGTCGTTGAGCGACATTCAGCAGCTCGTGGCGGATGGCTGCTCTCCAAAGCAGAGAACGGGATGCGGGAAGGCGACCCGCCGCGGAGCAGCGGTGTGCTGTCGTACCCGCTGCCTACCGTTACCCCATGAGCATTCTGAACACGGGTGGGCTGACCGTCGAGCAAGCCGAGGCGCTGTTCAACCTCGCCAACAACGGCGTCCCCGCCCGCATCGACGAACGCGGCCAACGCTGCGAAGACCTGTACCAGTGGGGGCTGCACCCGCACACCGCCGAGACATCGACTCAGTCGCACAAAACTCTAGCGTTGCGACATCATTCCGTATCTCGAGGTCGATCCGGTCGACGTCATCGATGTCTGACCACACCGTGTGTCGGTGCTGGATCATCAAAGATAGGCCACGTGCAGCTAAATAGCGTCGAAGGTGGCCGGCATCAATCATGACCTCGTAGCCCCCGCCATCGGGCCTGGAGGTCTTCACAACTTCGTGGCTGCGCCCCGCACTATCCAGTCGTATCCACTGACCGTCACCGGAGGGGATCAGTTCTAGCCACCACACAAACGAGGGCGTGAGTTCGATGGTAGGCGCGACCAGCCCGTGGTGATGACGAGCGTGGGCGAAAAACATTGCCTCATAACCGTCTTCGTGCGCAATTAAGCCCTCAGCAAAGCCCTTCCGAGCGCTGGGTGTCGTTTGACGCCGTGCCGAGGTCCCGAGTCGACCACCCTGCATCAGCCATCGCCGAGCCAAGCGATTCCGGGCCCACGAGAACCGACGTGAGTGTCCTTCGCACACCGTCTGATCCGGTGTCACGCAGAACAGGTATCCAGCCGGTGGGGGTGGGATTGACTAGGCCCAGGTAGCTCCGCAACTGCAACTCGGCAGGCAATGACTCGTAGCGCTGAAGTGCATCAGCGTCCTCGGACGTCCACACTTCGGTCATCATCTCCGATCCAAAGGCCCCGTAGACCTGACCCCGCTAAACCCATCCCAAACTCGCTGACCAATGATTATTACCTAGTGTAGCTAATCAGATTCGGACAGCCCCCTCTGCTCTCTGTCCACCCACGCGGGCGTCATGTTTTCCCACTTTTTTGTCATTAATGACATCCAGATGGGAAAATGACATAGATTTTGGGAACTGTAGATTCTCACGTTCGGCTGCATCTGCCTGTGGCGCCGACCTGGACGTTTACGAAGTGTCTCACGTCGACTGCACCGCGGTTTGTCTCACGAAACGGTTCATTTCCCACGACAATTCACCGCGGTGTGCCGTAATGAACTGGGATTTCGAGGTTCTGGACGACTGAGATGACATGGCTCGTGAGAAAATGTCACCACTGGTGAGGACTCCACACCACCACCACCACCCTCCTTGCGCTGATTCGCCTCGTACTCAGCGTCAAAGATCCGGTCATCGGCCGGCGGCTGCCTGGTCGCGTCATAGGCGCGGCGCCTCGTTGGCGTGCGCGCTTGAATTCTTCAGCCGTTGGCGACAGGCCGGTGTCCGCAAACGGCTGCCCATACCGAGGTCCTGGATGTGGAATCGGGACACCCCTGGCGATGGCACGGCTGACCATCAAGATAAGGCCCCCGTACCCACCGTTGTCGTGTCCATTGATCGCTAGAGGTCGGCTTTGCTAAAACGAATGAAGGCAGCAAGTCGCCGTCACGCCACTGTTCTGGCCATGAGACCGACGGGAGCGTAGCGACACATCGCGGGTCGCTGGCAACGGCTGTAGCGCCGCTATCGCGGAACCTTCCCGTTTTCCCGAAGCCACCCTTTGCGCGCGGCCCCGTGCCACTTCCAGGACGCGGGGACATAGGGCCAGACGGCCCGGACAGTCGCGCGCAGCGACCGATAGGCCAGTGCATCGCTTCTCGTCCAAGCGATCTTGAACCGGTCCCGCACGCCGGCAGGTAGACCACCGAAGATGACAAGGCGCATGGGAGGCGCCAGCATCGCCCGTACCGGCCCTGCCGGAAGCACCAGATCAGCCCAGGGCTTAAGCCCAGGCGATACAGGGAAATACGGCGACGACGTCATATCCGGAACGGCGCGGCGGTTGATGAAACTGATGAGGTAATCCGATGCGGGATTGGGCTCAAGAGCCTCCTCGCAGTAGCGGTTGAACTCCGCATTGAAAGCCGCGCAGTCGCGCGGCATCACGGTCTCAGTCATGCCGTAGCGGCGATACCACTGGCAGCCTTCGAGGTAGAGCAACTCGCGTTCGGCATCGGTGAGCTGGTGTCGATCCCAATACTCGGCGACCCGATCAACCATTCGTTGAAACGTGGCGTGCGCCCACCAGAACGTCTGCGGATCAAGCGCGTGGTATCTGGCGCCGTTGGGCATCACGCCCTTGATTTGCCTGTGGTAATCGCGAACCTGGATTCCGGTCGCGTGGGCTTGCGGGCCGTAGTAGACGGTGCCAAGGATTCCCGGCAACGAGCGAAACACCCGGTCGACGGGGTCATCGAAGAAGTTCGAGTGATCGATGAGGGCATGGCCAATTGCAGGGTGCATGGTCTGCAACAACCCGGCGGTGCCGCCCTCGAAGGCAATTCGCATATCGCCGGCCCAACGCCACAGCAGCGAGTCCGGGCCGAGATCTGGATCGACCGAAGTGTCAGCGGGGGCTTGGGGTTTCATCGTCGCTATACCGTCCGTGAGGTTACTCGCTGACCGCGGTGCCTCCTGCTGCCTTGCAATCAGATGGTCAGACGCACCCTTGGCGGCGTCCACTTCGCGTTTGATGGGAAAGGCCGCCATTACGCTATTCCGATCGCGTCCGGCGTTTGCCCCGCCCGACGCCGCACAGGACGCCGGTCAGCTCCGCCGGCTGGTGCCCGTCGATCGGGCCGACCCGAGAGTCGAGCTCCTCGAGCAGCGGCGCAGCGACCTCGACAGGTCTTCGAAGCGGCAGCCGGTGTCATGCAACCCTGCTCACGTGCGCAGCAGAATGGCCAATGGTGGCCTCGTCGTTGCCAATCATGGTGTGCAGCAAGGCTTCCTGCTCGCGCTGGCCGCGGTCCGCCGCACGGTCCATCCCGCCGGGTAGGGTCAGGGCGGCGACGCTGCGGGCGAGGTTGATCGGGATCCGCAGCAGCGGATACCACGGGGGCATGTAGGCCGGCAGGCCCAGGGCGCGCATCGCGCGGGGCCCCAGGAAGCCGCTGGTCAACGACAGGTGCTGGGCGCGTGCGAGGCGTCGGCGCAGGCCCGGCATGTTGCGGTAGTGCCAGGCGAGCGGGTCGTCGGCCATCGGGACCGCCAGCTGCTTGGTGGACTCGTCGGGGTTCGAGAGCGCGGCGAGCGTGTGGTACAGCACGCGTATGCCGTCGCGGAAATTGTGAGGCAGCCACTCGTCATGCACACCTATCAGCCAGCCCACGTAGCGGGTAAGGTGCGCGATGGCGTCGAAATGCCTCGGCCGCGCGAGGATTCCCATCCCGACCGCGCCCGCAGTCGGGGCGATCAGCGCGCCGACAAGAGTAGCGGCCATATCGGTCTGGTTGACCGGCATACCCCATTCGTCGCTGCGCCAGTCCGGCATCGCCGCCACGTGCCGACGCACGAACGCGTGGATCAGCCGCACCCGGATAGTGGACCGGTAACCGACACCGAGCGGGTCCAGGCCATCTTTGGAGATGACATCCATCGCCCACTGCATCGTCTCGGCGAAACGCGTGTTCGAGCCCTTCTCGAGCGCGCCCGTCCGCAGCAGCGTCTTGTTGAAACCGGACAAGAGGTACCCGCCCAACAGTGACACGTCACGGGCGATGTACACGCCGTCCGCGCCGCCCCTTCGCAGCGCCCGGGCTCCCCTGCTCAGCTTGTCCCGGTCGACCCAATCCGGAATCGTCTCGATCCGAACGAAGAACTCACGCAACGGTTCCGGCGCCTCAGGGACGTTTGCGATGCCCTCGGCGAGCGCACGATCGAACAACAGCCGCGTCTCGTCCATCCCGGCGGAGGCCATCCAGTCGACCAAACGGTCCATCGGCTCGTCACCGACGCTCAGCCGCTCGCCCAGCCTGCGCCACTGCTCGGGCGTTGGTTCGCGCAAGCCGAACAACGCTGCGAATAGCCGAAGGGCAGCCGGAACTGCGCGCGGCTGGGCGAGATGGCGAGCCGGAATGGGCAGGTTCATCGCCGCTCTCCTTCGAGCCGTCGAATTGGACAACGCATGTGGTCAGAATTTAGGGCTCCGGGTAGGGTGTTGTCAATGAAGCGCGCGGAAGTGATGCGTGACTACGGCGGCATCAGCGCCGCGGATCGTCGGGCCGAACGCCGCCGCAAGTTACTTACTGCCGGGCGGCAGATCTGGGGCGAATCGGGCATCGCCGAAGTGACCGTCCGCGGCGTATGTAGTGCGGCAGGGCTCATTCCGCGTTACTTCTACGAGCAGTTCCCCAATCGCGAAGCGCTGCTGTTCGCCGTCGCCGACGACGTCCGAGACGAACTGCTTGAAGCGCTGGTCGCCGCCGGCGTCGGCGCCCCCGGCAGCACCACCGACAAACTGCGCTCGGCGCTGACCGCCTTCCTCGACCTCATCGCGGCCGACCCCCATGTCCACCGCATCGCCACCGGCGACGTGACCAGTGTTGCGGGCCTGGCCGAACACCGCACACACATCCTCGACCTGATCACCGACCGGGTGATTCAGTACGCCCCGGACGTCCTCGACGCCGACACACTGAATCCAACCGCCTTGCGACGCAGCGCCATGTTCATGGTCGGCGGTGTCAACCAAATCATCGAAACCTGGCTGGACGACCCTAAGGAAACGATTGCGGAACTGGCGGCCGTCAGCGCCGACCTTTGCGTGGCGGTGATCCGCGGCCTCACCCATACGCACGAACAGCTGACACCGTCACCAGTAGGTCGGCCGCGACGATCACGAAGGCGCGCCGATCGTGCAGGTGACTTGAACTAGAAGACGACGACGTCGTCATCATCTTCCGCCGCTTCCGCCGCGAAGATTGACTGGAATCGCCTGGCTACTTTGACAAAAGTTCGGCGTGTCGCGGGGGTCTGTGAATTTGCGCGGTATAAGTGCTGTTCCGACTGGTTTCAATCCTGACCGAGATGGTGGCTCAGCGTTGCCGAGCGGCTGCTGATCGACCGCGACCGGGGCACGGGCGTCGTGCGCCGCCAGACAGGTGTCCACCGCCGCCGCTGAATGTCTGAAGCAGTGTCATCCGAAGCTTGAACCATTGGTCCGGCGTCACAGTCTGACGTAACAAGTACAAACGGCTGCGCACCACCAAGAAAGCCACGGCATGCTGGCAGCGCATCACCAACCAGCATCCCCGGCTCTTCGCCCATTGGGCATGGGTGCACGGTTCCTGGCGGACAGGATGACAAGAGCCCGGTCACGTTGACTCGGTCAGATCTGCTGTCAACTCGCGCTGCCATGCGAGAACGACGGACGCGAAGGCCTCGTTGATTTCGAACAGGTCGATGTCGTTGATCGATAATCCGTTGCGGTCGAGGAGTTCGTGAGTGGCGGGGATTGGTCCCGTGAGCATGATGATCGGGTCGACGCCAACCGTTGTTTGGTCGATTATTCGCGCTCGTGGGACGAGGCCGTATCGCTCGATGGCGCTTTCGGACGCCAACAGCAGGGCGCCGGATCTGTCTGAGATCTGTGACGCGGTGCCGGCGGGAATTCGGCCATCCGGCTTGACCGGTGTTCGCAGCACTGCGAGCTTGTCCATCGTGGTGTCGGACCGAATACCCTGGTCGCGGTCTGGAGCGCCATACGGTGTCTCAACCCTGACCAGTTCGCGATCGAACCACCGTTCGACGGTAGCTGCATGGGCGCGTTGGTGGGAACGCACCGCTAGTTCGTCCATCTCGGCCTGCGAAATCCGCCATTGCTCGGCGATCATCTCGGCGCTGATGCCTTGATTCACGAAGTCGTAGAGGCCGGTTAGCTCAGGGGCCAGGGATCGCCGAAATTCTCGATCTGCCTGATCAGCGCATCTGGGCCCCGGGACGGCGCTGGTCAGGGATTGAGGTATGAAGCCGAGAACGGGCACCGTTGATCCCGAATTCGACTGCCAAACCCCAGTCATGGCTTCCAACAAAGGCCCACCGTCACCACCACCGGGGTGTCCGGTGATCCCGCCGGCCCGGTCAGCAGGCCTGGAGGAAGGTGATCACCGCCAGGACGCGGCGGTGATCGTCGTCGGTCTCGGGGAGGGTCAGTTTCGTCAGGATGCTACGCACGTGCTTTTCGACGGTGCCGTCGGTAACCCACAGCCGGCGGGCGATGCCGGCGTTGGAGCGTCCCTCCGCCATCAGCGCGAGCACCTCCAGCTCCCGTGAGCTGAGCACGTCGAGGGGATCGTCGCGGTGGCGGGCCGACACCAGTTCTTACACCAGCACGGGGTCCACGACCGCGGCGCCCTTGGCGATGCGCTGGAGGGTGTCGATGAAATCGGCTACGTCGGTGACCCGGCTCTTGAGCAGGTAGCCGATCCCGCGGCCGCTGGCCAGGAGTTCCGTCGCGTGCTCGACGTCGACGTGCGCAGACAGCACCAGGATGGGGGTGTCGGGGAACTGCACACGGATTACCCGGGACGCGTCGAGCCCCTCGGTGGTGTTGGTCGGCGGCATCCGAATGTCGGTCACTACCAGGTCGGGCGTGTGCTGGCGGACCAGCGCGAGCAGCTGTGCACCGTCGCCAGCCTGCCC
>JAOPWC010000057.1 GCA_025965895.1 Mycobacterium sp. | reverse complement strand
CGGGGCCGGCGAGCACTTGAACGGCGATATGGTCGGCGCCGGCGTCGAGATGCTCGCGCAGCCGGGCCGCCACCGTCTCGGCGGTCCCGTAGGCGATCACCCCTTCGACCAGCCGGTCACTGCCCGGGCGGGCCAAATCCTCAGCGGTGAAGCCCATCCGCTTCAAATTGTTGACGTAACTGGACAGGATCAAGTTCATTTCGATCGACTTGCGGCCGATCGCGCGGGCCTGCGCCGCGTCAGTGGTCAACACCACCGAGGCCTCAGGCGCCAAAAACGTCTCGGGCCCGATGAGTTCCCGCGCCTGCGCGGTGTGCTCGGGCGTCGTCAGATACGGGTGTGCACCGGCGCTGCGGCTGGCCGAAAGCTTGAGCATCTGCGGACCCATTGCGGCCACGATGCGCCGGCTCTGCGGTACCCCGTACTCGTCGAGTTTGTCCAGATAGGCGTTGAGCGCGTCGATCGGCGTGCGGTAGTCGGCGTTGGCCTCCGGGCCGCCGACACCGACACCGAGGACGAACCGGCCCGGGTAGGCGTTGTCGATCCGGTGGAAGGACTGCGCGGCCCTCTCGGGCGCCGCGGTCCAGATGTTGATCACCCCAGTCGCCAGCTGCAACGTGGTGGTCTGCGCGAGGGCGGGTTCGGCCCATGCCAGCTCGGGTGCCGGCGACCCGGCCACCCACACCGTGCCATAGCCCAGCGCTTCGAATTCCTTGGCCTGTGCGGGGGTGATCCCGGCAGCGAAGATCCCGAATCGGCCGAGATCTGGTTTGTGTGAAGTCATGAGTCCTCTGTCGAGTCGACGGTCGGATGCCCGGCCCGCTAGGCCGCGGCGCTCCAGAGTTGATCGATTGCGTTCAACGCGTTAGCCAGGCTTGCCTCGGCCAGCGGCTTCAACTCCGCCAGCGCGGGATTGACTGCGGTGGCGGTGAGTTCGGCGGTGATGACTTGCGGCTGCAGTCCAATCGGCGCCACGGCGTGGGGCAGCCAGGTCTCGTTGTGATCCCAGCCTTCGCGGGGAGTGCCCGGGCCGTATCCGCCGCCACGGCTGGCAAGCACGATGAAGTCGGTGTTGCCGACCAAACCGGCTCCGGTCTCGGGATCGGTCGACAGACCGGGCGCGACGATGTGGTCGATCCACGCCTTGACCGCACTGGGCGGTCCGCAGTTGTACAGCGGAAGGCCGAGTAGGACGGTGTCAGCCCGTTTGATCTCGTCGATGAGTTCGGCGCTGAGCGCGAACGACGCCTGATGGGCAGGTGTGCGCAACTCCGCGGGCAGATGCCGTGCCGCTCCGGTCTCGGCGTCGAGGTGGGAATCGGATCCGTGGCGAGGTCACGGTAGGTGACGGTGCCGCCGGGACGGGCGGCACGCCAGCGCTCGGCCGCGCGTGCGGTCAGACGTCGGCTCACCGATTGCTCGCCAAGAACCGAGGAGTCGATGTGGAGAAGGTGCGGCATTTCTGATCCTCCATAGATCGTTTGTGGTCGCATCAGCTGCAGGTCGCACTCGCCCGCAGGCTGACCGAGAGGTGGGGAACCGAGTCCGAACACGCGGCATTCGTTCCGGGCCAACGATAGCAGGAGTGGTGACACTCAGCAATATATAATTTGATATCTATCATTATACGGATGAGATGGCACCTCCAAACACCATGTTCGGCATCGCACGAACGACACTTGGCGCTCATCGGCATAGATTGCGAATAGTGCTGTGGCCGGCCCGGTGCGCATTGCCGGGCTCCTACTCACCGAGCAGCCCGCCGAACACGTGCTACACCGCATCCCGCCATCCGTGACTGTGAGGACGCAGTGTGAGAATCGCTTTGCGTCTGGTCTTTTCGATCAATGCCGCCGTCTCAGCCAGGTCCTCCGGCGTGGCCATCGAATACGGGATCGATTCGATGTCGGCCAACACATCAACGCCAATGATGTCTGCGCCCTCCTCGGGCCAGGTCAACGGCAGCTGCTCGGCGCTAACCGCGCCCCACCCCGGTAATGGAGGCGACTTTGCCCGCAACTCTTTCCATGGTTTGGCCTTTCCGGAACGGGGCGTCGCTGTGAGGCTGTGCACCGACGCGCTGGCAGCTGCAGTTACCTACGTCGCGTTGAGGTAGGTCAGCAGGATCAGCCGTGAAGTGCGCCGAATTTACCGCGGGCGCTTACTCCGTTGAACCGGCGCAGCACCGCGCGCGGTGTGGCGCCGACCATGGCGGCCATGATCCGATAGCCCAGGCCCGGGACCGATACCGCCTTGCCTTTGCGCGCGGCACGCAGGGTGGCCTGCGCCACGGATTCCGGCTTAAGCTCGGCGAATCCGGGCAGGCCGTCAAGGTGATGCGCATTGGCGTGTTCCATGAACTCGGTCTGCACGATGCCAGGCATTGCCGCCGTGACGGTCACGCCGGTGCCGCGTAGCTCTTCGTGCAGCGCCTCGGAGAAGCTGGTAACGAAGGCCTTGCTGGCGGTGTAGGTGGCGCTGCCCGGAAACGGTGCCAGCGCCATGATCGAGGACATGTTCAGGATGGTGCCCGATCCGTGGCGGGTCATGCTGGCGATCGCGGCGTGGGTCAATCGCACGAGCGCACCGACATTGAGGTCGATCTCGCGCAGTTCATCGGTAACCGCCTGCTGGTGGAACGCGCCGAACGTCCCAATGCCGGCGGTGTTGACGAGAAGGTCGAGCCGCGGCGACCCCCACAGTCGGTTTTCGACGTGCGCGAGCTGACGCTGATCAGACAGATCGGCCGGGAGCACTTCGACGTCGACACCGTGATCGGTGCGGCATTCCTGGGCCAGCTTCTCCAGCCGCTCGACGTTGCGCGCGACGAGCACCAGATGTGTTCCCTGCGCTGCCAGTGCGCGGGCGTACGCGGTTCCGATCCCCGCGGATGCGCCGGTGACCAGTGCTCGTTCCCAGCTGCGCTTGCGTTGTGCCGCCATGTCAGTTCACTCCCTTACGACCGGTCAGGGCGCCGACGAGGCGCGTGATGCGCACACGGGCGCGGAACATGCCGAGCGCCAATCGCGCTGCCGGCGACCCTTCAGGTGGGACGAGGCCGAGGTCGCGTCCGAATTTGTTCATGTCGGCGTAGGCCGTGAGCTTCTTGATCAGTCCGTCTTCAATCTCGAAGAAACCCGCGGCGGGCGACTCGACCCGGGCGCCGTTGGCGGGCAGGCCCTGGAAGTTTGCGCCGGTAAAGGTTCCGCGGCGGGTCCATGCGGCGGCGACGACGTGGTCGATCGCCATCAACCGGGTGACGTCGATCTCCATGTCGGGGAACGCCGCGAGCAGGCCGCTGATGAATGCCAGCTCGTTGTCGATGCCTTCCAACGGTGGTGTCCCGGGCAGCAATTCGACGATGTCGTCGGCGCAGAGCCGGCTGATCGCCTCCAGGTCATGACGTCCGAACGCATCTAAGAAGTGGGCGACCACCTGCTCGGGCGTGCGTCCGCGGGCCGCGGTGGGGTTGCCCGACCTGGGCTCTGTCACCAGTCTGTTCTGCTCATCCATGCACTTAGCGTATGCCAGAAATGATATGTGTCAAATAACTATCAGATATTTGACAATTAAACGGCGGGGCGTCTCGTCATCGCCTCGATCAGCGTTCACGCACCGCGCCCGACCGTCGCCGCCCGCCCGCCGCGGCGCGACTGAAGTTCACGCTCGCCGGGCAATGGTGAGCGCTCCCTCGAATCGATGCTGTGCTCGTCAACTGACCCCGACGTGCCGGGTGCTCACGGCCGAACGATCACGGTGCCGAGTTTCCCGGCCCGGTTCACCTCGCGCACGGCGTCGGTGATCTGTGCCAACGGGTAGGTCGCTGCGACGTCAATTTCCTGCGACCTCGATGCGGCCAGCTCGAGTGTGGTCGCGATGTCGGACGCCCGTTGTTCTGGCGAGGTGCCCCTTAGCCAGCGTGCGATGGTCACACCGCGCAACCCACCCCGGCGTTCACGACGGCCGACGCGGGCACGGAGATGTTCTCCGAGGCCATCTGTGCGCACGCAATGAGTGTGCCGCCCGCTCAAAGCAGTGAAAGCAGCTCGGATCCGATCGCGCCGCCGGTGGGATCAAGGACGACCGGGATGGGCCTTGCGCCGGCGAGGGAGCGGATAACCTGAAGGCGGCGCTGGATGCGATCGCCCCGCAGTCGAACGACGACGATGCGGCATCGCCGCGGCGCAGCGGGCGCTCGGCCTGCGGCGCAGATGTGGGCCAAATAACTATTTGTCGGTTATCATTGTATGCCACGGCGGCACGCGTCTGCCGTTACTGCACACCGGAGGGTCGCTTGACTAGCACCAGCGCCGCATCGCAACGCCGACCACCCGGGCGCCCACGTACCGAGGAATCGCCGGCTTCCCTCGAGCAGATCTTCGGAGTGGCGCTGCGCGCGTTTGCCACCCTCGGCTATGACGGCGTGGTGCTGCGCACGCTCAATCGTGAGCTGGGCGGTAGCCACAGCCTGCTCAACGGCCGGTTCGGCTCGAAGGAGGCGCTCTGGTACGCCACCGTGGATTGGGCGTTTCAGCCCCTGGTGATGCGGTTGGCGACCGCCTTTGATCCCACCTTGACCGACCCGTTGGATCAGCTGCGGATCATGATGCGCACCTTCTTGCTGTACTCGGCTGAGCGGCCCGAGCTGTTGGGGCTGATGAACATTGAAGGCCGCCAAGACACCGAGCGGCTGGCCTACCTCTACAACAGCTACATCGGGCCGGCGCTGGAGCCGGTGAACCGGCTGCTGGAGCACCTCGCCGACTGCGGACGGACGCGGCCGGTCACCCTGCGCACCTTCACCTTCCTTCTCGCCCACGGCGCGGCCGCCCCGTTCACGCTGGGCCCGCTGGCCCGTCATTTCGACGACGCCGATCCTTTGGACCCCGCCGAGATCGAAGCCCACGCCGACCTGGCCGCAGACCTGCTCATCCGGGCCCTGGAAAACCACGTCTGCCCCGAGAAGACCGCAGCTCGAAAAAAGAAGTGACCGATAAGAGGAGTCAGCTCATGCAAACCGACACCGTTGGTGATGGCGCGACCGCTGCGGGCGGCGGGCTCGAATCGCTGACGTATGCAAATACCGCGGTCGTCGTCGCCGATCTGGACCGCGCCATCGAGTGGTATGGGCGCCACCTCGGGTTCACCGAGCGCGCGCGCGTGCGCATCGACGGGGCGAACGTCGCACTGCTCGAGGGCGCCGGCACCCAACTGGAATTCCTGCAGTACGACGACGGAAGCGTGACAACGGTGCCCAGCCTGCGCCGCCACGTCGTAACAGCATGTACCTCGGTGACGAGCAGCGGAGACAGAACTAACAGATACAACAGCGCCACGCTGAGGTAGGACATCGCCGAACTTACTTTCTCTCTTTCTTTCTCTGTGTAGGAGAGCTTGTTCCAACACCCCGGTCACCGGCGTGCGCCGGTGACCGCATCACGCCGTCGTCGGGGCCGCGATATCGAGGGCTACCGCACGCAGCGTCGCGTCATAGTCGGTGCCCAAGATGCCGGTGAGCACAGGGTTGGTCACGCCGGCCTCGACATAGTGCCGGACGCCGCGGCGAACATCGTCGCCGTCGCCGATGGCGCCCAAATGATCGATGAAACCCTCACTGATCGCCCGCTTTTGGGCTTCCACATCTCCTGCTGCCGCGTCGTAGGCCGCCACGTCGGCCGCGAACCCGGCAGCCTCGAACATCGCCCGGTAAAACGGCAGCCCGAAGTAGCGGTGCAATTCCATGCGGATACCCGCCAGCGCCGCATCGCGGTCTTCGGTCACCGATGATGGCACGGCGGCCAGGATCTCAAAGCCTTCCAGCGACTTACCGACCCGCGCGCGACCCGCGGTGACCTCAGGGATCACCACGTCGCGCACATACTGCGACGGGGTCGCCCACAGCAGGACACCATCGGATATCTCGCCGGCCAACCGCAACATGGCCGGAGACAAGGCGGCCTGATAAATCGGGATGTCCGGGCGCGGCGCAAAACCGATGAAGGCAAAGGTCGACGACCATCGCTCGCCGGGCGGGGGCGGCTCGCCGGCGAGGATCGCCCGGACGATTCCGATGTACTCGCGCATCTCGGTAGTCGGGTTGCCGATCTGCTGACCATGCCAGCCGCCCATCGTCACCCGGTGACCCACGCCAAGCCCGAGCCGAAACCGGCCGCCCGAGACGTCGTCGACCGTGGCCGCGGTCTGGGCCATCGAGGCCGGCGAGCGGTGATACAGCGGCGCCACCGCTGTGGCGAGCCCGATCCGTTCGGTGTGCTGCGCCAACGCCGCGGCCAAGCTGAACGAATCGCGAGAGGCAATGTGGGAGAACATGATCGCGTCATAGCCGAGCTCCTCGGCCAGGCGGGCATGTCCGACAGCCGCGCTGAACGGCGCAAACGGCGGGATTGAACAACTGATGGTGGTTGGCATCATGCTCCTTGGGATGCGGCCGGCTCCACAGGTGAGGCGCGCGGTCGGTCGGTGACAACTCGACGGTGCTACGCGCCGGGCGGGGTTTCGGCGACGACCGGGTTCTCGATCGCCCCGATGCCTTCGATCTCGATGCGCACGCGCTGGCCGGGCCGCAGCAGGCGGCCGCTGAACAGCCCCACGCCGCCGGGGGTTCCGGTGGCCACGAGGTCGCCGGGTTCCAGCGTGCACACCTTCGACAGCGCCGAGATCATGTCGGCGATGCCGGTGATCATTTCGGCCGTCGAGCCGTCCTGGCGCAGTTCCCCGTCCACCCAGGTGCGGATCTTGGCGTCGGTGGGGTTGAACTCGTCGGCGGTGACGATCCACGGCCCGATGGGGCCGTGGGTGTCGAAGCTTTTACCGGGCCACATGGTTGGGGTGTCCTGCTGCCAGTCGCGCACCGAAACGTCGTTGCCGACGGTGTATCCGGCGACCGCGGCGATCGCGGTGGCGGGGTCGGCGCGGCGAAGCCGACGACCGATCACCGCGACCAGCTCGCCTTCGAAGTCGAGCATTTGCGAGTCATACGGCGCCAGGATCGGGTCGTAGGGCCCGGTGATGGATGACACCTGCTTGTTGAACAAGGTCGGCAGCTTCTGGTCCGGGAACGCTTGCCGCAGATGGCCAAAGCGCTGCATCGCCTCGGCGTACTGCGGTTGCTTTGCTGCTTCCTGGATTTCGGCGAGATGGGATTTGTAGTTGAACCCGATCGCCAAGTACTTCGAGGGGCGCGGGATCGGCGCGCCCAGGTCGGCCTCTACCAGCGGCGTACGCCGGTGGGCGTTGGCCGCCTTGCGCAACACATCGAAGGCCGCCTGAGGACCGGCCGCCAGGACCGTGGTGACGTCATCGGGGACGCCGTCGAGATCGGCAAGGGCCACAACGTGGTCGTCGGCGACCACACCCCCGGTGCCGTTCTTGAACGTTGCCAGTTTCATCGGTTCTCCTTTGTCGTGTAGAGGGCGTCTATCTGGGCGGCGTACTTCTGCTCGATGGGGCGCCGCTTGAGCTTCATCGTGGGAGTCAGTTCATCGGAGTCGGGCAGCCATTCGCTGGTGAGAACCGCGAAACGCTTGATCTGCTCGACACGCGACAGCCGTGCGTTGGCGCGGTCAACGCCGGCCTGCACCGCGGCTTGCAACGCCTCGCCGGTCGGGTAGCAGGCCGCCAGCGTCGGCTCGGTCACGATCAACGCGACGTTGTAGGGTCGGCCGTTGCCGATCACGCATGCCTGCCCGATCAGCGGATCACTTTTCACCAGCCGGGCCTCGATGTTGGCCGGTGACATGTTCTTGCCGGCCGCGTTGATGATCAGTTCCTTCTTGCGGTCGATGATGCGCAGGTGTCCGTCCTCGAACGAAGCGATGTCGCCGGTGTGCAGCCAGCCCTCGGCGTCGATGGCTTCGGCGGTGGCCTGCGCGCGGTTGCGGTAGCCGGCCATCACCAGCGGTCCGCGCACCAGCAACTCGTCGTCGTTGGCGAGCTTGACCTCGGCGCTGGGCAGCGGCGGACCGACCGTGCCGGGCCGGATGCCGTCCGCCGGGGACACCGACACCACGCCGGTGGTCTCCGACATTCCGTAGACCTCCCGCAGCGAGATCCCGATCGAGGCAAAGAATTCGATGATGCCCGGCGGGCACGGCGCCGCGCCGGTCAGCGCTACCCGCAGCCGCCCGAAGCCGAGCTGGCGGCGGATTTCGGCCGGATCGGCACCGGCGGCCACCGCGCCCGCGACGGCGGCGTGCAGCTTTTCCCACATCCGCGGCGGGGAGAAGAAAATTTCGGGTTCCACACGCGGAAGCAAGGCGGTCACGTCGGCCAGCTCGGGGCAGCACACCACCGCATAGCCATTGGTAATGGCCAGGTAGTGGCTGCTAACACGTTCGGCGATGTGGGCCATCGGCAGATAGGAGATGGCCCGCATGCCGGTGTGCGCCCCGGTGGCAGCGGTCATCTCGGTGGCCATCGTCAACACGTTGCGATGCGTGAGCTCGACACCTTTGGGCGGCCCGGTGGTGCCCGACGTGTAGATCAACGTCGCGAGGTCATCAGGCCCCACCGCCGCAGGACGATCGATCTCGTCGGCGGCCAACAGCTGCGACCACGCGGGGGTCTGCACGACGATGACCTGCTCGACGATGCCCGCCTGAAGCCGCAGGGCGGCGTTCAACCGGTCGAGCAGGTCTGGCTCGGTGATCACGATGCGGCAGCCGGCGTCAGTGATCGGGTGCACCAGCTGCTCGGGTGACGAGGTGTTGTACATCGAGAAGGGGGTGGCCCCGGCCAGCAGCGCCGCGGTGTCGGCGAGGTGGAACTCGGGCCGGTTGCGCAGCAGCAGACCCAGGGTGTCGCGATCGCCGAGCCCCCGGTCCAGCAGCCCGGCGGCAAGGCGGCGGGCAGCCGACCCGTAGGCACGCCAGCTGTAGGCCACATCCAGATCCGTGTTCAGGATCGCCGGTGCATCACCGCGCTGGGCGACCTGGGCCACAAACGTGTCGCTGACGGTGGTGGCATCTGTCGTCACCCCCGCCACGATGCCCTCCCGGATGCACCCGCCACCACCGGGTCTTCGTGTTGTCCGGCAAGACATCTCACGGTCGAGATATCGCCAGTCAGGTCTGTGTGCGACCTCCGCTGCATGTCAGCCCACCTTACGTATATGTGTGTCGGTCGTCAAGATTCATTTTGATGTAGATCAAGTTATCGATGTTCGGTGATCCCGGGCGGCGGCGCCGAGGGCCGTTACGCAGGCAGTCCCGCGCCAGGGCGTGCTGGTCCGTGCGCTCGCTGGGGCGACCGGACAAAGGGGGCAACGTGATGCCCACGGCCAGGTTGTCCTCCTCGGTTCCCAGGCGATAGCCGTAGCGCTGCGCGATCTGGACGAAACGGGCGACATCGTCTGCCGTGGGTGGCGCAAGGCCGAGCTCACCGGGACGGCCGACTTCCGTGAAGAAGTGCCCCAGTCGCGCGGTGGTGATGATCACGTCCACCGCCGGTTGGTCGGAGACAGCGCGGTTTTGGCCGCGGCGGCGCGCGTCACCGGCGCACCTGCGGGTTCTCCTGTTGGCCGACTCAGCGGTCGAGCCACGCGTCCTCGACGAGGCCGGTGTCCCCGTACAGGTGCCAGCGCACGATCCTGCCGTCGACCACCCGGATGTGCACCGCCTCGGGAGTGTCGAAGTTTCGCCCGTTCTTGGCGAACCTGCGATGGTAGGTGCCGAAGACGACGGCATCCTCGCCGTCGACGAGGATCTTCTCCACGTCGACCCGGGTCTCAGCCGGCACGCACGCGGACTCGAGCACCCTGAAGAACTCGGGAACTTCGCTGCGATGCGATCGCCGCCCTGCCCACGGCAGCACGGTGCCCGGCGCCCGCCAGTCGATATCGTCGGCGAACAGCTCCGTGATGCCGTCGACGTCTCCCTTCCCCAGGCGTTCCAAGAACAACTGCACGACCTCTGCCGTCGCCATCGTCTGTCTTCCTGTGTCGCCGGGCTGCTGACGTCATCACGCTACGCAGATATATGTCGCGCGTCAAGCGTTATATTGACGTTTGACACATTACGGTTTACGGTGGAGCCTACCAACTGCGCCAGGAGAGGGGGTTCTACCGTGACGCCGACACTCGACACGCCAGTACTCATCGCGGGCGGCGGACCGACCGGCCTCGTCTTAGCCTCAGTGCTAGCCGCTAACGGCGTCAATTGCCTACTGGCCGAGCGCAACCCGTCGACCACACGGTTCCCCAAGATGGACATCACCACCGGTCCGAGCATGGAATTGCTGCGGCGGCTGAGTGTCGACCAGGAGCTTCGCCGCGTCGGGGTGGCGTCACAGTTCTCCTTCGATGTCATCTTCGCTCCCGGCCTTAACGGTCCCGAGGTCGGACGCTGGCGCCTGCCCTCGGTAGACGAGCAACGCGCGGCGCTGGCGAAGTCGGTTGACGGCAGTCGGCCCGGCCAGCCGTGGCAGCGCCTGTCGCAGGCGCTCTTCGAAAAGGTGCTGATGGAGCGCTGCCAGCGCGATCCGCTCATCGACGTCCATCAGGGATGGCGCCTCGAGAGCTGCTCGGAAATCGACGGGGTGGTGGAGGCGACGCTGGTCGGCGCTGGCGACGACTCGACCGCTGTCCGCGCCGGCTACCTGGTCGGTTGCGACGGCGCCTCGAGCCGGGTGCGCAACGAGATGGGCATCGCCATGACCGGCGCCCCGGAGTTCACGCACTTCGCGTTGGTGCATTTCCAGTCTCCCGATGTGGCCAATCTGCATGCGCTGGGACAGTTCTGGCATCTGTTCTTCACCAGCGGGGTCGCCGTCATCGCGCAGGATGAGGTGGACACCTGGACCCTGCACGTCGACCTTGGGCCAGAGCTCTCCGAGGAGGATCCCATCGGCGATCCCCGCGAGTTCGTTCTCCGTGCGCTGGGCAGACCGATCGAGATCACCGGGGTCCTCGCCTCCAGCATCTGGCGGCCAACCGCTCTGCTCGCCGACAGCTACGGCCGCGGGCGCATCCTGCTCGCCGGAGACGCCGTGCACACGATGATTCCCACCGGCGGGTACGGCATGAACACCGGTCTGGGCGACGCATTCAACCTGGGTTGGAAGCTGGCCGCGGTCGTGCGCGGGTGGGGTGGGCAGGCGCTACTGGACAGCTATGAACAAGAACGCCGCCCGGTCGGTGAACGCAACCGCGACGTCTCGCTGGAAAACGCCGTTGTGCAGCTGCAATACCGGGCAATGGCCGACGGCGATCTGATCATGGCCGACAGCGCCGACGGCAGCGCCCACCGAGCCGCTCTGGGCGAGTTCCTGGCCGCCAACGACGGCGAAAACCTCAGCCTCGGTATCGAACTGGACGTGCGCTACGACAATTCCCCCATCGTGTGCACTCCGGACGGACAAGCACCGCCTTGGGATCGCCGCACCTTCGTGCCGACAGTGCGGGCAGGACATCGAGCCCCCAACATCGTTGTCGGACCCGACGAAACACTCTTCGACAGTTTCGGGCCCGGCTTCACCCTGGTCGACGCATGCAGACACCCCGAAGCCAAGCGGTTGGTCGACGAGGCCGCACTCAGCGGAATACCGTTGCACCACTTGGTTGTTGAAGATTCACGTTGTCGCGAGCTTTACGAAAATCAGCTGGTGCTGGTCCGGCCCGATTTGCACATCGCCTGGAGCGGCACCACCGTTACCGACGCGGCGGCGATCATCGGGCGAGCACGCGGCGCGGCGTGACCACCACCAAAGACATCAACAGCATTCACAGGAGCACTTATCATGACTGACAAGCAGCATCTGAAGACCGCCGACGGACACGCCGACATGCACAGCGAGCGCGGCCCCAACCGCGGCGAGCACACCGGGCGCGCACTGAACCCGACCATCAAAGTCGCCGACCTGGCCTGGCTGGAATTCGTCAAGCCCGACCTCAAGCGTGCCGAAACATTCGCTCGCGACTTCGGTTTCATCGTCGACGCCAGCAAGCCCGACGCGTTGTATCTGCGCGGTTCACAGCCCGGCACGCCGGCCATGGTGATCCGCAAGGGCGCCCACTCCCAGTTCGTCGGGCCCACCTTCAAGGCCGCCGAAAAACAGGATCTGCAGCGGCTGGCGCAGGCCACCGGCACGCGCGTCGAGCCGCTGGACGAGGCGATCGCAGGCAGCGTTGTGCGGCTGACCGACCCCAGCGGTGTCTCTGTCGCCGTGGCCCATGTCAACGACGAGTTGCCCGCGCTTGCCGAACTGGCACCACAGCTGCTCAACGTCGGCACGACCCGGTCGCGTGTCAATGCCACCCAGCGTCCGCCACACGCGCCGGCGCCCGTGCAGCGACTCGGGCACCTGGTGTTGCAGACACCGCAGTTGATTCGCACGCTGAACTGGTATCTGGACACCTTCGGGATGATCGTCAGCGACTTCCAGTTCGCGCCTCGGCGGCGCGACCTTGGACCGGTCATGGCCTTCATCCGGTGCGATCGCGGCAGCGTCCCCGCCGACCATCACACCCTGGCGCTGCTGCTGGGCCCGGTCGCCGGTTACGCCCATTCGGCCTACCAGGTCACCGATTTGGACACCGTCGCCGCCGGCGGCGAATACCTGCTGGAGAAGGGCTACCACCGAGCGTGGGGAATCGGCCGCCACACCCTGGGCAGCCAGATCTTCGACTACTGGGCCGATCCGGACAAGATCTTCGTCGAACACTTCACCGACGGCGACATGTTCGACAACACCCTCGAGCCGGGCTGGGAGCCACTGACCGGCTCCAGCCTCGCTCAATGGGGGCCCCGGGTGCCGCAGGAATTCATGGGCGCCAAACCGTCGCTGCAGCTGGTGCGCGACGTGGTCTCCGGGCTACGTGGCGATAACGACTACACCCTGCCGAAACTGGCCGCGATGGTGAAGGGCGCCCGGCTGTGACCACGGCGCCGCAGCGGTCAGCGGACACGGTCCGGAGTGAGCCGGGCGCCCGCGGTCAGCGGAAAGGTCGTCGCCAGCACCGGCGGCGCCCGTGGCATCGGGCTGGCCTCCGCGGCCGCCCTGCGCTGCGGTGCACGGGTCGCGATCGGCGACATCGACAT
>JAOPWC010000013.1 GCA_025965895.1 Mycobacterium sp. | reverse complement strand
AGGTGTACGAGGCGATCGTCAAGGGCGAGAACATCCCCGAGCCGGGGATTCCGGAGTCGTTCAAGGTGCTGCTCAAGGAGCTGCAGTCGCTGTGCCTGAACGTCGAGGTGCTGTCTTCCGACGGCGCCGCGATCGAGATGCGCGACGGCGACGACGAGGACCTGGAGCGCGCCGCAGCGAACCTGGGAATCAACTTGTCGCGCAACGAATCTGCCTCCGTTGAGGATTTGGCCTAATTCGCGGCTCAGCCGCCGCTTTCAATAGTTATCTAGACCCGCAAGGGGAAAGGAAGTTACGTGCTAGACGTCAACTTCTTCGATGAACTCCGTATCGGCCTGGCCACCGCGGACGACATCCGCAACTGGTCCTTCGGCGAGGTCAAGAAGCCGGAGACCATCAACTACCGCACGCTGAAGCCGGAGAAGGACGGCCTGTTCTGCGAGAAGATCTTCGGACCGACTCGCGACTGGGAGTGCTACTGCGGCAAGTACAAGCGCGTCCGCTTCAAGGGCATCATCTGCGAGCGCTGCGGCGTCGAGGTGACCCGTGCCAAGGTGCGTCGTGAGCGGATGGGCCACATCGAGCTGGCCGCGCCCGTCACCCACATCTGGTACTTCAAGGGTGTGCCGTCGCGCCTTGGCTACCTGCTCGACCTGGCGCCGAAGGATCTCGAGAAGATCATCTACTTCGCTGCCTACGTCATCACCGCCGTGGACGAGGAGATGCGGCACAACGAGCTGTCGACGCTGGAGGCCGAGATGGCCGTCGAGCGCAAGGCCGTCGAGGATCAGCGTGACGCCGACCTCGAGGCCCGGGCGCAGAAGCTCGAGGCCGACATGAAGGAGCTCGAGGACGAGGGCGCCAAGTCCGACGTCAAGCGCAAGGTGCGCGACGGCGGTGAGCGCGAGATGCGCCAGCTCCGCGACCGCGCCCAGCGTGAGCTGGACCGGCTCGAGGAGATCTGGAGCACCTTCACCAAGCTGGCTCCCAAGCAGCTGATCGTCGACGAACTGCTCTACCGTGAGATCGTCGACCGCTACGGCGAGTACTTCCAGGGCGCCATGGGCGCGGAGTCGATCAAGAAGCTCATCGAGAACTTCGACATCGATGCCGAGGCCGAGAACCTTCGCGACGTCATCCGAAACGGTAAGGGCCAGAAGAAGCTTCGTGCTCTCAAGCGCCTCAAGGTCGTCGCGGCGTTCCAGTCCAACCGCAACTCGCCGATGGGCATGGTGCTCGACGCGGTTCCGGTGATTCCGCCGGAGCTGCGCCCGATGGTGCAGCTTGACGGTGGCCGGTTCGCCACGTCGGACCTCAACGACCTGTACCGCCGCGTGATCAACCGCAACAACCGGCTCAAGAGGCTGATCGATCTCGGCGCACCCGAGATCATCGTCAACAACGAGAAGCGGATGCTGCAGGAGTCGGTGGACGCGCTGTTCGACAACGGCCGCCGCGGCCGGCCCGTCACCGGGCCGGGCAACCGCCCGCTGAAGTCGTTGAGCGATCTGCTCAAGGGCAAGCAGGGCCGGTTCCGTCAGAACCTGCTCGGAAAGCGTGTCGACTACTCCGGCCGTTCGGTCATCGTGGTCGGCCCGCAGCTCAAGCTGCACCAGTGCGGCCTGCCCAAGCTGATGGCACTCGAGCTGTTCAAGCCGTTCGTGATGAAGCGTCTGGTCGACCTGAACCACGCGCAGAACATCAAGAGCGCCAAGCGGATGGTGGAGCGTCAGCGCCCGCAGGTGTGGGACGTGCTCGAAGAGGTCATCTCCGAGCACCCGGTGCTGCTGAACCGTGCACCCACGCTTCACCGTCTCGGCATCCAGGCCTTCGAGCCGATGCTGGTGGAGGGCAAGGCGATTCAGCTGCACCCGCTGGTGTGTGAGGCGTTCAACGCCGACTTCGACGGTGACCAGATGGCCGTGCACCTTCCGCTGTCGGCGGAGGCGCAGGCCGAGGCCCGCATCCTGATGCTGTCGTCGAACAACATCCTTTCGCCTGCGTCGGGGCGCCCGCTGGCCATGCCGCGGCTGGACATGGTGACCGGGCTATACTTCCTGACCACCGAGATCGCCGGCGACACCGGCGAGTTCGTGCCTGCCGCCAAGGACAAGCCGGAGTCGGGCGTGTACAGCTCGCCGGCCGAGGCGATCATGGCGTTGGACCGCGGCGCGCTGTCGGTGCGGGCCAAGATCCGGGTGCGGCTTACGCATCTGCGCCCGCCTGCCGACCTCGAGGCCAAGCTGTTCGGTGACGAGGGCTGGAAGCCGGGCGACGCCTGGATGGCCGACACCACTCTGGGCCGGGTGATGTTCAACGAGCTGCTGCCGCTGGGGTATGCGTTCGTCAACGAGCAGATGCACAAGAAGGTGCAGGCGCGGATCGTCAACGACCTCGCCGAGCGCTACCCGATGATCGTGGTCGCGCAGACCGTGGACAAGCTCAAGGATGCCGGCTTCTACTGGGCCACCCGTTCGGGTGTCACCGTGTCGATGGCCGACGTGCTGGTGCCGCCGCAGAAGCAGGAGATCCTTGACCGCTACGAGAAGGAAGCGGACGCGATCGAGAAGAAGTACCAGCGCGGCGCGCTGAACCACGGCGAGCGCAACGAGGCGCTGGTGAAGATCTGGCAGGACGCCACCGAAGAGGTCGGTAGGGCGCTGCGGGACCACTACCCGAACGACAACCCGATCATCACGATCGTCGAATCCGGTGCCACGGGTAACTTCACCCAGACCCGCACGCTGGCAGGCATGAAGGGTCTGGTGACCAACCCGAAGGGTGAGTTCATCCCGCGTCCGATCAAGTCTTCCTTCCGGGAGGGCCTGACCGTGCTGGAGTACTTCATCAACACCCACGGTGCCCGAAAGGGTCTGGCGGACACCGCTCTTCGCACCGCCGACTCGGGATACCTGACCCGTCGTCTGGTGGACGTGAGCCAGGACGTGATCGTGCGCGAGACCGACTGCGAGACCGAGCGCGGCATCAACGTCGTGCTGGCCGCGCTGCTGGACAAGTCGCTGGTTCGCGATCAGCACATCGAGACCTCGGCATACGCGAGGACGCTGGCCACCGACGCGGTCGACAAGAAGGGCAACGTGATCGTCGAGCGCGGTCACGACCTTGGCGACCCGGCGATCGAGGCGCTGCTGAACGCGGGCATCACCGAGGTGAAGGTGCGCTCCGTGCTCACCTGCGCCACGGGCACCGGTGTGTGTGCGATGTGCTACGGCCGCTCGATGGCGACGGGCAAGCTCGTCGACATCGGCGAGGCGGTCGGCATCGTCGCCGCGCAGTCCATCGGTGAGCCAGGCACGCAGCTGACCATGCGTACGTTCCACCAGGGCGGCGTCACCGGTGGTGGCGACATCACCGGTGGTCTGCCTCGCGTGCAGGAGCTGTTCGAGGCCCGTGTCCCGCGGGACAAGGCGCCGATCGCCGATGTCTCCGGACGCGTGCAGCTCGAGGAGGGCGAGCGCTTCTACAAGATCACCATCATCCCGGATGACGGTGGCGAGGAAGTGGTCTACGACAAGCTCTCCCGTCGTCAGCGCCTGAAGGTGTTCAAGCACGACGACGGCTCCGAGCGGCTGCTCACCGACGGCGACCACGTCGAGGTGGGCCAGCTGCTGATGGAAGGCTCCGCCGACCCGCATGAGGTGCTGCGCGTCCAGGGCCCGCGCGAGGTGCAGATCCACCTCGTCAAGGAAGTCCAGGAGGTCTACCGCGCTCAGGGCGTGTCGATCCACGACAAGCACATCGAGGTGATCGTCCGGCAGATGCTGCGTCGCGTCACGATCATCGATTCGGGTGCGACGGAGTTCCTGCCCGGTTCGCTGACCGAGCGCGGCGAGTTCGAGGCCGAGAACCGTCGGGTGGTGGCCGAGGGCAATGAGCCCGCCGCTGGTCGCCCGGTGCTGATGGGTATCACCAAGGCGTCGCTGGCCACCGACTCGTGGCTGTCGGCGGCGTCGTTCCAGGAGACCACGCGAGTGCTGACCGATGCGGCGATCAACTGCCGCAGCGACAAGCTCAACGGTCTGAAGGAGAACGTGATCATCGGCAAGCTGATCCCCGCCGGAACCGGCATCGGCCGCTACCGCAACATCCAGGTGCAGCCCACCGAGGAGGCGCGGGCCGCTGCGTACACGATCCCGTCCTACGAGGATCAGTACTACAGCCCCGACTTCGGCCAGGCCACCGGAGCTGCGGTTCCGCTGGACGACTACGGCTACTCGGATTACCGCTAGGTTCTCCCGCGAGCACACGCGAAAACCCCCGCACGCACGTCGTGTCGGGGGTTTTTGCGTCTGCTGGCCACACGGCCGGTCAGGGGGCCCACCTAGACTGGTGCCGTGCTCATCGGTTCTCACGTCAGCCCCCAGGATCCACTCGCCGCGGCCGAGGCCGAGGGCGCCGACGTGGTGCAGTTCTTCCTCGGCAACCCGCAGAGCTGGAAGAAGCCGAAACCGCGCGATGACGCCGCCACGCTGCGGGCATCGTCGGTGCCCTTGTACATTCACGCTCCGTACCTGATCAACGTCGCATCGGCCAACAACCGCGTGCGCATTCCGTCCCGCAAGATCCTCCAGGACACGTGCGACGCCGCCGCGGAGATCGCGGCCACCGCGGTCATCGTTCACGGCGGCCACGTCGATGACGACGACCTGGAGGCCGGTTTCGGGCGATGGCGCAAAGCCCTTGACCAGCTCGAGTCGAAGGTGCCGGTGTTGCTCGAGAACACCGCCGGTGGAGATCACGCCATGGCGCGCCAGTTCGACACGATCGCGGGCCTCTGGGACCACATCGGCGACACCGGCATCGGCTTCTGCTTGGACACCTGCCATGCGTGGGCGGCGGGGGAGGCCTTGATCGACGCTGTCGACCGGATCAACCGGATCACCGGCCGTATCGACTTGGTCCACTGCAACGACTCCAAGGACTCGGCCGGTTCCGGCCGGGACCGCCACGCCAACCTCGGCAGCGGACAGATCGATCCGGACTTGTTGGTGGCGGTGGTGAAAGCCGCTGACGCGCCGGTCATTTGCGAAACGGCCGATGAGGGCCGCAAGGACGACATCGCGTTCCTGCGCGACAAGACAAGCGGCTAGTTGTACCCGGCAGTCGCCCACTCCCGCTGAGCAGAACCGGTGTTACCGCTATTGTGCAGCTGTCGAAAAAGTGTAACAGTGGTGGAATGCCCGATACTCACGTCGTCGCCAACCAGGTTCCGCCGCTGGAGGACCACAACCCCGCTTCGTCCCCGGCCCTCATCGAGGCACTGATCCGCGAAGGCGGGCAGTGGGGCCTCGACGAGGTCACCGAGCTCGGCGCGCTCTCCGGCAGCGCGCAGGCCATGCGCTGGGGCGAGCTGGCCGACCGCAACCGGCCTGTCCTGCACACCCACGACCGCTACGGTCACCGAGTGGACGAGGTCGAGTACGACCCGGCCTACCACGAGTTGATGCGCGTCGCGGTCGGCCACGGCCTACACGCTGCCCCGTGGGCCGACGATCGGCCCGGTGCGCACGTCGTCCGCGCCGCGAAGACTTCGGTTTGGACGCCCGAGCCCGGCCACATGTGCCCGATCTCGATGACCTATGCGGTCGTTCCGGCGCTTCGCTACCACGCCGAACTGGCCGCGACGTACGAGCCGCTGCTGACCAGCCGGGACTACGACCCCGAGCTGAAGGTGCCCATGACGAAGGTCGGGATCACCGCAGGCATGTCGATGACAGAAAAGCAGGGCGGCTCCGACGTTCGCGCCAGCACCACCCGGGCGACACCGAGCGCCGACGGCAGCTACCGCCTCACCGGGCACAAGTGGTTCACCTCGGCACCGATGTGCGACGTGTTCCTGGTACTGGCCCAGGCCCCGGGTGGGCTGTCGTGCTTCTTCCTTCCGAGGGTGCTGCCCGACGGCACCCGCAACCGGATGTTCCTGCAGCGACTCAAGGACAAGCTGGGCAACCACGCCAACGCCTCGAGCGAGGTTGAATACGACGACGCCACAGCATGGCTGGTGGGCGAGGAAGGCCGCGGAGTGCCGACCATCATCGAGATGGTCAACCTCACCCGGCTGGACTGCACACTGGGCAGCGCGACGAGCATGCGCACTGGCCTGGCCAGGGCGATTCACCATGCTCAGCATCGGAAGGTCTTCGGCGAGTATCTGATCGACCAGCCGCTGATGCGCAATGTGCTGGCCGACCTCGCGGTCGAGGCCGAGGCCGCCACGATCGTCGCGATGCGGATGGCCGGTGCCACCGACAACGCGGTGCGGGGCGATCAGACCGAGGCACTGCTGCGGCGGATCGGCCTGGCGGCCAGCAAGTACTGGGTGTGCAAGCGCGCCACACCGCACGCCGCGGAGGCGATGGAATGCTTCGGCGGCAATGGCTACGTCGAGGACTCCGGCATGCCCCGGCTGTACCGCGAGGCGCCGCTGATGGGCATCTGGGAGGGCTCCGGCAACGTCAGCGCCCTTGACACATTGCGCGCCATGGCGACCCGGCCGGAGTGCATCGGGGTGCTGTTCGACGAGCTCGCCAAGACGGCCGGCCAGGACCCCCGGCTGGACGCCCACGTCGACGGGCTCAAATCGCAGCTCGAGGACTTCGACACCATCCAGTACCGCGCCCGCAAGGTGGCCGAGGACATCTGCCTGGCGCTGCAAGGTTCGCTGCTGGTGCGCCACGGCCATCCCGCTGTCGCGGAGGCGTTCCTGGCCACCCGCACAGGTGGCCAGTGGGGTGGTGCGTTCGGCACGATGCCGACCGGTCTCGACCTCGCGCCCATCCTCGAGCGGGCGCTGATCAAGGGATGACGCACGCGATCCGTCCGGTCGACTTCGACAACCTGAAGACGATGACCTACGAGGTCACCGATCGGGTTGCGCGAATCACGTTCAACCGTCCGGAAAAAGGAAACGCGATTGTCGCCGACACCCCGCTGGAGCTGTCGGCGTTGGTGGAGAGGGCCGACCTGGATACCGATGTGCACGTGATTCTGGTGTCCGGCCGGGGCGAGGGTTTCTGCGCGGGCTTCGATCTGAGCGCGTACGCCGACCGGACGGCCTCTGCCGGGGCCGGCAGCGCATACAAGGGCACCGTGCTCGACGGCAAAACGCAGGCGGTCAACCACTTGCCGGACCAGCCGTGGGACCCGATGGTCGATTACCAGATGATGAGCAGGTTCGTCCGCGGGTTCTCGAGCCTGATGCATGCCGACAAACCGACTGTCGTCAAGATCCACGGCTATTGCGTGGCCGGCGGCACGGACATCGCGCTGCATGCCGACCAGGTGATCGCCGCATCGGACGCCAAGATCGGCTACCCGCCCACCCGGGTATGGGGTGTGCCGGCCGCGGGTCTATGGGCACACCGGCTGGGGGACCAGCGCGCCAAACGGCTTCTGCTGACCGGTGATTGCATCACCGGCGCGCAGGCCGCGGAATGGGGCCTGGCCGTGGAGGCGCCCGACCCGCACGAGCTCGACGAACGCACCGAGCGCCTCGTCGAACGGATCGCCGCGGTGCCCGTCAACCAACTCATCATGGTTAAGCTCGCGATGAACGCCGCCCTGCTGCAGCAGGGCATCGCGACCAGCCGCATGGTCGGCACCGTGTTCGACGGGATGGCACGGCACACGCCAGAAGGGCATGCGTTCGTAGCGGACGCTGTGCAGCACGGCTTCCGGGACGCGGTGCGCCATCGTGACGAGCCGTTCGGCGATTACGGCCGCAAGGCGTCCGAGGTGTAACAGGTGGCGCGCAACCTGTCCCGGATGACCGCACGGTCGGTCCTGCTCAGCGTGTTGCTGGGCGCGCATCCGGCATGGGCCAGTGCGGCCCGGTTGATCCGGCTGACAGCGGATTTCGGGTTGAGGGAGTCTGCGGTCCGCGTGGCGCTGACCCGGCTGGTCAGTGCGGGTGACCTGGTGCGCTCCGCCGACGGCTACCGTCTCTCGGACCGCCTGCTGGCCCGGCAGCGCCGCCAGGACGACGCGCTACAGCCACGGCTGCGGCCATGGGACGGGACATGGACGACGCTGGTCATCACCAGCGTCGGCAGTGACGCCCGCGCGCGAGCCTCGCTTCGCACCGTGCTGCAGCACAACCGGTTCGGCGAACTGCGTGAAGGGCTGTGGCTGCGGCCCGACAATCTGGATACGGAATTGCCGGCGGAGGTCACCCGGCGCGTGCGGGTGTTGCACGCCCGTGACGACGCGCCGGCTGAACTGGCCAGTCGGTTGTGGGACTTGACGGCCTGGTCGCGGACCGCGGACAGCCTGCTCGGCGACATGGCCACCGCGGTCGACATCCCGGGCCGGTTCCTGGCGGCGGCGGGCATGGTGCGCCACCTGCTGACCGACCCGGTGCTGCCCGACGAAATGCTGCCGTCAGGCTGGCCCGGAAAAGAGTTGCGTGACAGCTACTTCCACTTCGCGACGGAATGGGCGGCGCGGCGTGAGGAAACCCAACTAGTGGAGGCGAGATGAGCGAGGGTGTTCGGGTCGATCGCCACGGCCCGGTGACGACGGTGATTATGAACCGGCCTCAAGCGCGCAACGCCGTCAACGGCCCCACCGCCGCGGCACTGGTCGCGGCGTTCGAAGAATTCGACGCCGACGACAGCGCGTCGGTGGCCGTGTTGTGGGGGGACAACGGAACCTTCTGCGCCGGCGCGGATCTCAAAGCGTTCGGCACTCCGGAATCCAACGTGGTGCACAGGACCGGGCCTGGTCCGATGGGGCCGACCCGAATGGTGCTGTCCAAGCCGGTGGTCGCGGCCGTCAGTGGCTACGCCGTCGCGGGCGGCCTGGAGCTGGCCTTGTGGTGTGACCTCCGGGTCGCCGAGGAAGACGCCGTTTTCGGGGTGTTCTGCCGCCGCTGGGGTGTGCCGCTGATCGACGGCGGCACCGTGCGTTTGCCCCGGCTGATCGGCCAGAGCCGCGCGATGGACATGATTCTGACCGGACGTGCCGTCGACGCCGCGGAAGCCCACGCGATCGGGCTGGCGAACCGAGTCGTTCCCAAGGGGCAAGCGCGCCAGCGCGCCGAGGAACTGGCCGCCCAACTGGCAACGTTGCCGCAGCTGTGCATGCGCTCGGACCGGCTCTCGGCACTGGCGCAGTGGGGGATGCCCGAAGCAGACGCGATTGACTACGAATTCGCCAGCATCGCGAGGGTTTCCGCCGAGGCGATGGACGGCTCGCAGCGGTTCGCCGCCGGCGCGGGCCGGCACGGCGCCCCGGTGTAGCGGCCTATCCCTTGTTGACCTGGTTGCCCGAGCCCAGGTCGCTGACCTTCGGGCTGCCGTCCTTGTAGGTCACGGTGTTGTTGACGCCGACGACGCTGATGTCCTTGTCGATCTTGTCGAAGGTGATCTTGTTGTCGGCCCCACCGATGTTCACCGAGGCACAGGTGCCCTTGATCGTCAGGGTGTTGTTGGACCCGCCGACGTTCAGCGATTTGCCGTCGGCGCAGTCGATGTTGGTGGTGGTGCCGAACGACCCGTAGTTGATCGTGTTCCCCAACTCGACCTGCGCACCGGAGCTTCCGGCTGTCGCGGTCGGCTGGTTCGTGTCCTTGCTCTGCGAGCCGCAACCCGCGAGGCCGATTGCGGCCGCAGCGGCGACAAGAATCAAGCCAGGGCGATACAGCCGCACGGTTCCTCCCGTCATGCCGGAATGCGATCGATTTGGTTTGTCATGCCGAGGTCGCGGCCGCGGTCCCACACATACGGATCGCCGTTCTTGTAGAGCACGGTCTGGTTGAAGCCGTACACCTGGATGTCGTTGATCACGGTGTCGACGACCACGGTGTTGTGCGAGCCCTGCAACGTCACCGCATAGCACGCGTCCGTCACGGTGATGACGTTGTTCGATCCGTTGACGTACAGGGTGTGGCCCCTGCATTCAAGCGTCGGTTCGGTGCCGATGCCGGTGACCTGGATATCGCCCGGGTTCGTGTCGTTTGGCAGTGCGCGCGCCGACGGTGCCGCTGTCAACCCTGCGACCACAAGGAACGCCGCGGCACAACATGCGGCAATTCGCGTCATTTCGGCCCCCTTTCGCATGCGCGCCGACGGGCAAAGCGTACGTGGCTGACGGTCCCGCGTGGTGCTTTCCGATCAGCTCGCCAACCCACTGACGGCTCGGTACGGTAAGCGCGATGAGCTGGCGTGGCCTGGCTGTTGCCGCCGTGGTCGTCGCGACACCGTTGGCGGCGATCGGCTGCACCCACAGTGTCACCGGCGCCGCGCAGCGTGCCGTCCACGGCGATGGCGAATCCGGCCATGGCTACGGTTTCAGTCAGGACCGGTGCGGGCTTTTGCTCGACGCGACAGTGCAACAGGTGCTCGGCGCGGACCACGTGGTGCGCCCCTACAGCGGCGCGGTGTGCCAATACGTGCTGTTGCGGCACTCCACGGTGATCGACTCGACGTTCTCGTGGTTCGACACCGGAAGCCTCGAGCGCGAACGGGCGCTGGCCGAGCAGACCAAGGCAGCGGTAAGCGACATCACCGTGCAGCGGCACCGGGGCTTTCTGGCACGCCGCTCGGTCACCGGCGACGGCTGCTCCGCCACCGCCGCCACCAACCCCGGCGTGGCGAGCTGGTGGGTTCAGATCCGTGGCAACGCATCGGGTGATCCGTGCGGCGACGCCCAGAAGCTGCTGTCGGAAACCCTGTCATCGGACCTGTGACCGCAATGTCTGCGCGTTGCGTCTTCGCGGTCACGGTCACGGTTACGGTCTCCGTCGCCGCGGCGACGCTGGCGTCCTGCGCTCCATCGCATCCCAGGCCGGCGTCCGCTTCGCCGACCGGCGGATTCCACAGCGGGGACTGCAACCGCGTCACCGACGATGAGATCAGCCGCGCCACCGGCTCCGGCATGTTCGCGAGGGTCGTCGTCAGCGACGCGGGCTGCTTCTGGCAGGAGAACACGATGATCGGGTCGTTCGGCGAGGGCATGGGGATCTCCACGTGGTGGTACCGCGGCAGCGATATGGACACCGAGCGGAGGCTCGAGAGCCGGGCCGGCCGCGCACTGACAGAAGTGTCGGTTCACCGAAACAAGGGCTTCCAGGCCTCCGACGCCAACGCGTGCAGCGTCTACGTGGCCAAGGACACCGACGTCATCACCTGGTCGATCCAGACCCTGAACCCGGGCAGGCTGCCCGACCTCTGCACGATCATGCGACAGCTCGCGCAGCTGACGCAGGACCGCGTCAACTGACGGCTGGCCACGCGGAACGGATAGAGTTCATCGGCGATGAGCGGCTTGCGCGAAGAGAGTCGATGTCGATGAGCGGCTTGCGCGAAGAGAGTCGATGTCGAAGAGCCGTTTGATAGAGATGAGCACGTGGGCGAGAGGGCGAAATGATGGCAGCGGGGCCCGATTCGCGGTCGGCCGCCGGTCGCTCGCGGGGTTCGGGCCGCGCGCCGACCCGCTCCACCAGACTGAGCCGCGACGGGATCATCAACGCGGCGCTGACCTTCCTCGACCGGGAAGGCTGGGACGCGTTGACGATCAACGCGCTCGCCGCCCAGCTCGGGACGAAGGGCCCGTCGCTGTACAACCATGTCGACAGCCTCGACGACCTGCGCCGCAACGTCCGCAAACGGGTGATCGGCGACATCATCGCGATGCTCGGCACCGCCGCCCAGGGCCGTACCCGCGACGATGCCGTGCTGGTGATGGCCGGTGCGTACCGCAGCTACGCCCATCACCATCCGGGCCGGTACTCCGCGTTCACCCGGATGCCGCTGGGCGGCGACGACCCGGAGTACACGGCGGTGGCCCGTGCGGCGGCCGAACCCGTGATCGCGGTGCTGGCCTCCTACGGGCTTGACGGCGACGACGCGTTCTACGCCGCGCTGGAATTTTGGGCGGCTCTGCACGGTTTTGTGATGCTGGAGATGACCGGGGTGATGGCCGATATCGACGTCGACGCGGTCTTCTCCGATATGGTGTTGCGGCTCGCGGCCGGTCTGGAGCGCCGCTGACCTGCGCCAAGGGCCTGGCCGACGAGTTTGTTTCGGCACCCGCTGCCCTGGTATTGTGGTGGGTCGTGCCTGGCAGATAAGGCGCCTGCGGTGAAGCATGCCCGCACGCCGGGCCAATTCGCATGTCCACGATGCAACGGTCAAGACCGAGGCAGCCGCATGCGACACGCCCGGCTCCGGGATACCGGGGCAGTGCGAAACCGCAGTACAGAGACTTGAAGAAACGAAAAAGAGAAAGCCGGTAGATGCCAACCATCCAGCAGCTGGTCCGCAAGGGTCGCACCGACAAGATCGCCAAGGTGAAGACTGCGGCACTGAAGGGCAGCCCTCAGCGCCGCGGCGTGTGCACGCGCGTGTACACCACCACGCCGAAGAAGCCGAACTCGGCGCTTCGCAAGGTCGCGCGCGTGAAGCTGACCAGCCAGGTCGAGGTCACCGCCTACATCCCCGGCGAAGGCCATAACCTGCAGGAGCACTCGATGGTGCTCGTGCGTGGCGGTCGTGTGAAGGACCTGCCGGGTGTGCGCTACAAGATCATCCGGGGCTCGCTCGACACCCAGGGCGTGAAGAACCGCAAGCAAGCCCGCAGCCGCTACGGCGCCAAGAAGGAGAAGAGCTGATGCCGCGCAAGGGGCCCGCGCCCAAGCGCCCGCTGGTCAACGACCCGGTCTACGGATCGCAGATGGTCACCCAGTTGGTGAACAAAGTTTTGCTGCAAGGGAAGAAATCGCTGGCCGAGCGCATTGTATATGGTGCGCTCGAACAGGCTCGTGAGAAGACCGGTACCGATCCGGTCGTCACCCTCAAGCGCGCTCTCGACAACGTGAAGCCCGCGCTGGAGGTTCGTAGCCGCCGCGTCGGCGGCGCCACCTACCAGGTACCGGTCGAAGTGCGTGCTGATCGTTCCACCACGCTGGCCCTGCGCTGGCTGGTGGGCTTCTCGCGGCAGCGCCGGGAGAAGACGATGATCGAGCGCCTGGCCAACGAGATTCTCGATGCCAGTAACGGCCTGGGTGCCTCCGTCAAACGACGGGAGGACACTCACAAGATGGCCGAAGCGAACCGAGCCTTCGCGCACTACCGCTGGTGACAGCCGCCGGCGGTAACGGAGTCGCCGGGGCTCGCAAACGAACAGCTGATCAAGCAAGCGAAAGAGTGGGAAGACTTCTGTGGCACAGAAGGACGTGCTAACCGACCTGAGCAAGGTCCGCAACTTCGGCATCATGGCGCACATCGATGCCGGTAAGACGACGACAACCGAGCGCATCCTCTACTACACCGGTATCAACTACAAGATCGGTGAGGTGCACGACGGTGCCGCCACCATGGACTGGATGGAGCAGGAGCAGGAGCGGGGTATCACCATTACCTCGGCTGCTACCACGACGTTCTGGAAGGGCTACCAGCTCAACATCATCGACACCCCCGGGCACGTCGACTTCACCGTTGAGGTGGAGCGCAACCTGCGGGTACTCGACGGTGCCGTCGCGGTGTTCGACGGCAAGGAGGGTGTGGAGCCGCAGTCCGAGCAGGTCTGGCGGCAGGCCGACAAATACAACGTGCCGCGCATCTGCTTCGTCAACAAGATGGACAAGATCGGCGCTGACTTCTACTTCTCCGTCCGGACGATGGAGGAGCGCCTCGGCGCCAACGCGGTGCCGATCCAGCTGCCTATCGGCGAGGAAAGCGGCTTCGAGGGCATCGTCGACCTCGTCGAGATGAACGCGAAGGTCTGGCGCGGCGAAACGAAGCTGGGCGAGAAGTACGACGTCGTCGACATCCCGGCTGAGCTCGCCGACAGGGCGGAGGAATACCGCACCAAGCTGTTGGAGACCGTCGCCGAGTCCGACGAGGAGCTGCTGGAGAAGTACCTCGGCGGTGAGGAACTCACGGTCGACGAGATCAAGGGTGCGATCCGCAAGCTGACGATCTCCTCTGAGATCTATCCGGTGCTGTGCGGCAGCGCCTTCAAGAACAAGGGCGTGCAGCCGATGCTCGACGCGGTGGTCGACTACTTGCCGTCGCCGCTCGACGTGCCGCCGGCCGTTGGTCATCGCCCCGGCCGGGAGGACGAGATCATCGTCCGTCACGCCACGACCGATGAGCCGTTCTCGGCGCTGGCGTTCAAGATCGCCAGCCATCCGTTCTTCGGCAAGCTGACCTACATCCGGGTGTACTCCGGCTCCGTCGAGTCCGGCTCACAAGTGATCAACGCGACCAAGGGCAAGAAGGAGCGGCTGGGCAAGCTGTTCCAGATGCACTCCAACAAGGAGAACCCGGTGGATCGCGCCTCCGCGGGACACATCTACGCGGTGATCGGCCTGAAGGACACCACGACCGGTGACACGCTGTCTGACCCGAACGACCAGGTCGTGCTCGAGTCGATGACGTTCCCCGATCCGGTGATCGAGGTGGCCATCGAGCCGAAGACCAAGAGTGACCAGGAGAAACTCTCCACCTCCATCCAGAAGCTGGCCGAGGAGGATCCGACCTTCAAGGTGCATCAGGATGCCGAAACCGGCCAGACCGTGATCGGCGGCATGGGCGAGTTGCACCTGGACATCCTGGTGGACCGCATGCGCCGCGAGTTCAAGGTCGAGGCCAACGTCGGTAAACCGCAGGTGGCGTACAAGGAGACCATCCGCCGCAAGGTGGACCGCGTTGAGTTCACCCACAAGAAGCAGACGGGTGGCTCTGGTCAGTTCGCGAAGGTGATCATCAGCATCGAGCCGTTCCACGGCGAGGACGGTGCCACCTACGAATTCGAGAACAAGGTCACTGGCGGTCGCATCCCACGGGAGTACATCCCGTCGGTGGACGCTGGGGCGCAGGACGCGATGCAGTACGGCGTGCTTGCCGGCTATCCGCTGGTGAACCTGAAGGTCACCCTGCTCGACGGTCAGTACCACGACGTCGACTCGTCGGAAATGGCGTTTAAGATCGCCGGCTCGCAGGCGCTGAAGAAGGCCGCTGTGGCGGCCCAACCGGTGATCCTGGAGCCCATCATGGCCGTCGAGGTCATCACGCCCGAGGACTACATGGGCGATGTGATCGGCGACCTGAACTCTCGCCGTGGTCAGATCCAGGCCATGGAGGAGCGGGCGGGTGCGCGCGTCGTGAAGGCGCACGTGCCGCTGTCGGAGATGTTCGGCTACGTCGGCGACCTACGGTCGAGGACCCAGGGCCGGGCGAACTACTCCATGGTGTTCGATTCGTACGCCGAAGTCCCGACGAACGTGTCGAAGGAAATCATCGCGAAGGCGACGGGTCAGTGAGCATCGAGCGTGTCGCGCGAGGAGCGGAGCTGATCGGGAGCCGAGCAATGGACCGGGCGAAGGCGACGGGTCAGTGAGACCCGTCGCTATCGCGACAACACACAACTGAAAAGATCAACACTGCTTTAACAGGCACCAACAGAAGTCCAGGAGGACAACACAGTGGCGAAGGCGAAGTTCGAGCGGACGAAGCCGCACGTCAACATCGGGACCATCGGTCATGTTGACCACGGCAAGACCACGCTGACCGCAGCGATCACAAAGGTTCTGCACGACAAGTATCCCGATTTGAACGAGTCGCGCGCATTCGACCAGATCGACAATGCGCCCGAGGAGCGCCAGCGCGGCATCACGATCAACATCTCCCACGTGGAGTACCAGACCGAGAAGCGTCACTACGCGCACGTCGACGCCCCGGGTCACGCCGACTACATCAAGAACATGATCACCGGCGCGGCCCAGATGGACGGCGCGATCCTGGTGGTCGCCGCAACGGACGGCCCGATGCCCCAGACCCGCGAGCACGTGCTGCTCGCCCGTCAGGTCGGCGTGCCCTACATCCTCGTTGCGCTCAACAAGGCCGACGCGGTCGACGACGAGGAGCTGCTCGAGCTCGTCGAGATGGAGGTCCGCGAGCTGCTGGCGAATCAGGAGTTCGACGAGGACGCTCCGGTCATCCGGGTCTCGGCGCTGAAGGCGCTCGAGGGCGATGCCAAGTGGGTCGAGTCCATCGAGGAGCTGATGTCGGCGGTCGACGAGTCCATCCCCGACCCGGTCCGCGAGACCGACAAGCCGTTCCTGATGCCCGTCGAGGACGTCTTCACGATCACCGGCCGCGGCACCGTGGTGACCGGTCGTGTCGAGCGTGGCGTGATCAACGTGAACGAGGAAGTCGAGATCGTGGGCATCCGGCCGTCGACCACCAAGACGACGGTCACCGGCGTGGAGATGTTCCGCAAGCTGCTCGATCAGGGCCAGGCCGGCGACAACGTCGGTCTGCTGCTCCGCGGTGTCAAGCGCGAGGACGTCGAGCGCGGCCAGGTTGTCACCAAGCCCGGCACCACCACCCCGCACACCGAGTTCGAGGGCCAGGTCTACATCCTGTCCAAGGACGAAGGCGGCCGGCACACGCCGTTCTTCAACAACTACCGTCCGCAGTTCTACTTCCGCACCACGGACGTGACCGGTGTGGTGACGTTGCCGGAGGGTACGGAGATGGTGATGCCCGGTGACAACACCAACATCTCGGTGAAGCTGATCCAGCCCATCGCGATGGACGAGGGTCTGCGCTTCGCGATCCGCGAAGGCGGTCGCACCGTCGGCGCCGGCCGGGTCATCAAGATCACCAAGTGATCTGAGCGATACGCACAAGCGGCGCTCACCCCTGAGGGTGGGCGCCGCTTGCGTACGCGGCGTCAGGGGCGCTGTCAGCCCTGTGCAGTCTGGCGATGAACAGCACCGCCGCACCGGCAGGGAGCAGACCCGCGGCGAGGAAGACGGATGACGTCGATTGCGCCACCTTTGGAGAATCCCGCACGCTGCGGTGAAACGACCGCTTGATTAGCGACCGTCGTGAACGCGTAAACCAGCCCCAACGTGAAGCCGCATGCGGTCAGGGCGGTCAGGTACAGAACCCAGGCGTGCGACCGCGAAAGCATGGCGAGCGCTACCGCTGCCGCCACAGCGGTGACACCCATGACGAGCATCGGCGATGGGCGCGACGCCAGCCGCCCCGACGGCGCCCCGCCAGCGCCCCGCCATCGGCAGCGCCTACGGACGGACCGAGGAACGCCAGGCCGGCCGCCAACGGGGCCAGGCCGCGCACCTGCTGCAGATACATGGTGGACAAGAAGATCGCGACGTTCGCCACGGTGCCGGCGACGACCCGGACGCTGAACTTGGGTTCCGGGCCAGGGTGATGTCGACCAAAGGCCAACGCACACTGCGCTCCACGGCGACAAACGCTGTCAGCAACAGGATCGAGGTGATAAACGCGACGATCGTCGCCGGCTGTCGCGAGACTCGCCTATGCTGACGGCACGGATCATCAACGAGATCACGGAGAGTGGAACGTTGAGCCAGAAGATTGAGCGCCAACCGAGTGTCTCGGTCCAAAGGCCGCCGATCAGCGGACCGGCTGCGTTGCCCAATCCTGCTATGCCATAGGCCAATCCGATCGCGTGGCTTGATCGCTGCGGCGGGAACGCATTCGTCAGCACACTGACTGATACCGGGAAGATCAGCGCGGCGCCGCGCCCTTTGCAATGCCCGGGATCCGATGACCGTCCCCGGGACGGTACAATCGCGCGGAGCACCGACGCCACGCCGAACAGCGATACCGGTGAGCAACGTGCGGCGGCGCCCGAAGATGTCGCCGATTCGGCCGGCCGGGACCATGAACGCGCCCAGCGCCGGCATGTAGACGCTGATGACCCACTGCATCTCGGCCGCATCGCCACCCAGATTCACGGCCATGTGTGGCAGTGCCAGATTCATGGCGAAATAGTCGATCTGGACGCAGAACAGGGCGGTCGACACCGCCGTCAGGACCCATCGGGGACGCAAAGACCTCCCAGTCCATATCGCGGCCCGACAATAGTGCGCTGCCATCACCGCTGGGGAACCGTTTGCCGAGGGCAACGACAAGTTTTCAAAGTCCCGCCCGAACCGACCCCACTTTCGGGCTAATCTGACACCCGACGGGGGCCCGGTTGTCCGAGGAGCATGTCACATGTTTTTGCGATACCTGAAGGCCCAACTCATGGTCCTGCTCTGCGGCGGCCTGGTCGGTCCCATCTTCCTGATTGTCTATTTCGCGCTCGGGCCGACGAGTCGCCACTACATCCAGTGGATGTTCTTCGTCGGCCTGCTGATCACCGCCGCCGATGTGCTGATCGCGCTGGCGCTGGCCAACTACAGTGCGAAGTCCGCCGCGAAGTCGAAGGCACTCGAGCAGACCGGCGTACTGGCGCTGGCGCAGATCATGGCTATGAGCGAGACCGGCACGCGCATCAACGACCAACCACTGATCAAGCTGAATCTTCACATCGAAGGTCCGGGCATCACGCCGTTTGACAGCCAGGACCGTGTGATCGCCAGCGTCACGCGGATGGGCAACTTCGGTGCGCGCAAGCTGGTGGTCCTTGTGGATTCCACCACCAACCAGTACCAGATCGACTGGGAGCGAAGTGCGTTGGTCAACGGGCTAGTGCCTGCCCAGTTCACGATCGCCGAGGACAACAAGACTTACGACCTGAGCGGGCAAGCCGGACCGCTGATGGAGATTCTGCAGATTCTCAAAGCCAACAACCTCCCGGCAAACGGGGTGGCCGACCTGCGCTCGAATCCGGTGGTGCGCCAACAGGTCCAGGCTGTGGTCCGGCGCGCCGCGGCCCAGCAGGCGCAGGCGGAACCGACGCCCGTAGCACAGGCGATGCCGGCTTCCGCGGGCGCGCCGGTGGCCGCGTCAACGGTTCTCACACCGCCCGAGCCGTCGATCGCGCAGCGGCTGCAGGAGTTGGAGACACTGCGCGCCACCGGAGCGATCTCGGATTCCGAGTACACCGCGAAACGGCAGCAGATCATCTCCCAGATCTGAACGGCAATGAACCGCCCGGCGTCCGGCCGGGCCGAGAACACGTTCCAGTTCCGCTGCTAGCCTGTTCGGCAGTAGGTGAAAGGGATGGCTGTGGCAGCACAAGCAGGATCACTGGAAGGACGCGTGGCGTTCATTACGGGCGCCGCGCGCGGGCAGGGACGAGCCCATGCAGTGCGGTTGGCCCACGAAGGCGCCGACATCCTCGCGGTCGACATCTGCGCGCCGGTGTCGGACTCCATCACCTACCCCCCGGCCACGCCGGACGACCTGAACGAGACCGTGCGCGGAGTCGAGGCCACGGGGCGCAAGATTCTCGCTCGGCAGGTGGACATCCGAGACAGCGCGGCGCTGCGGCAGGTGGTCGCCGACGGGGTCGAACAGTTCGGTCGCCTCGACATCCTGGTGGCCAACGCAGGCGTGCTCAGCTGGGGCCGGCTGTGGGAGCTCTCCGACGACCAGTGGGAGACCGTGATCAACGTGAACCTGTCCGGGACGTGGCGCACGATCCGTGCTGCCGTTCCCGCGATGATCGAGGCCGGCAACGGCGGATCGATCGTAATCGTCAGCTCGTCGGCGGGCTTGAAGGCCACACCGGGCAACGGGCACTACGCAGCCTCCAAGCACGGATTGACCGCGCTGACCAACACACTGGCATTGGAATTGGGCGAGTACGGGATCCGCGTCAACTCCATTCATCCGTATTCGATTGACACCCCGATGATCGAGCGGGAGGCGATGATGGCGATCTTCGCCAAGCACCCGAGCTTCCTGCACAGCTTCGCGCCGATGCCGTTGAATCCGAAGGATCACGGCGGCAAACGACACCGCAACGAGTTCATGGCGGCTGAGGAGGTTTCCGACGTCGTCGCGTGGCTGACCGGTGACGGCTCCGCGACGGTATCGGGCGCGCAGATCGCCGTCGACCGCGGCGTGATGAAGTATTAAGAGCCCGCTGAATTACCGGTGCTGCGGGTTTGTCTGAGGGGTTGATGCCGCCAATCAGAAGTGATATCGCATGCGCTATCACTTTTTCGACTCGCCGCATGCGAGGTTGGCGGTGCTGGCGTGGCCAGTGTGGCTGCTGTGCCGTCGCGAGATCAGCCGATGATCAGCCTCCCGCGCTGAGCACCGCGGCGAATTGGTCAACCGCCCAGTCGATCTCTTGCCGGGTGATCACCAGCGGAGGTGCAACGCGCAGTGTCGAGCGGTGCGTATCCTTCACCAGCACGCCGCGCGCCGCCAGCCGCACGCCCATCTCCTTCCCGGTGGCCAGCGCGGGGTCGATATCGACGCCGGCCCACAACCCGAGCCCTCGTACCTGCAGCACACCGTCTCCGATCAGTCCGCACAGACGCTGGTGCAGGTGCGCGCCCAATTCCGCCGAGCGGGATTGGAATTCGCCGCGCTCGAGCATGGCGACGACCGTCGTGCCGATTGCGGCGGCCAACGGGTTGCCGCCGAACGTCGACCCGTGCTCCCCGGGACGCAGCACGCCGAGAATCCGCCGGTCGGCGACCACCGCTGACAGCGGAACCACGCCACCGCCGAGGGCTTTGCCCAACAGATAGACGTCCGGCACAACACCCCAGTGGTCGCAGGCGAAGGTGTAGCCCGTGCGGGCCAGCCCCGACTGGATCTCGTCGGCGATCATCAGCACGTTGTGCTCGCTACACAGCGCCCGCACTGCCGGCAGGTAGTCGGCGGGGGGAACGACGATGCCCGCTTCGCCCTGGATCGGCTCCAGCAGCACCGCGACCGTTTCGTCGTCGATCGCCTGAGCAACTGCTGCGGCGTCGCCGAACGGCACTGAGCGAAATCCCGGAGTGAAGGGTCCGAAGCCGCCGCGCGCGACGGGGTCGGACGAGAAGCTGACGATGCTGATTGTGCGGCCGTGAAAGTTGTTGTCCGTCACCACGATGTTGGCACGGCCGGCGCCGACGCCCTTGACCTCGCTGCCCCACTTGCGGGCGACTTTGATACCGCTTTCCACCGCCTCGGCGCCCGAGTTCATCGGCAGCACCGTGTCTTTCCCGCAAAGGTGGGCAAGCGCCGCGCAGAACGGCCCCAGACGGTCGGAGTGGAATGCGCGGCTCACCAGTGTCACGGTGTCGAGTTGAGCGTGCGCCGTCGCGGTGATCTCCGGGTGCCGGTGCCCGAAGTTGACCGCAGAGTAAGCGGCGAGGCAGTCGAGGTAGCGCCGCCCGTCGACGTCGGTGATCCACGCACCCTCGGCACTGGCAGCCACCACGGGCAGTGGTGAATAGTTGCGGGCGGCATGCTTTTCGGCCATGGCGATCGCGGTGTCCGTTCCGCCGGAGGTCACCGGGGCCGACGCCGGGCCGTCGAGGATCGTCACGGGTGTACCTCCAACGTGCAGCACTTGACGGAACCGCCGCCCTTGAGCAGCTCGGACATGTCGACGCCGACCGGCTCGAAGCCGGCGTCGCGGAGCTGCGACGCGAAACCAGTTGCTGCGGCCGGATGGACAACGTGCAAGCCGTCGGACACGGCGTTCAGCCCGAGGACATGAGCGTCGGTGCTGCCGACCACGATCGCGTCGGGAAACAGCGCCCGCAATTGTGCCCGGGCCGCGGCACCAAAGGCCGGCGGGTAGTACGCGATCGTGTGGTCGTCAAGGATGGCCAGGGCGGTGTCGAGGTGATAGAAGCGGGGGTCCACCAGTTCCAACGAGATCACCGGCATCCGCAGGGCTCTCGCAATCTCGGCGTGCGCTCGAGCGTCGGTGCGAAAACCATAGGCCGCCAACACCATTTCACCGGCCACCAGCAGATCACCCTGGCCCTCGTTGACATGGCGGGTGTGCGTGGGGCGGTACCCCAGCGAGGACATCCACTTGGCGTACGCGACCGACTCCGCGGCCCGCTCGGAGAACCGGAACCGGGCGACGACGGCGGTGTGGTCCACGATCAGTCCGCCGTTGGCTGCGTACACCATGTCGGGCAGCCCGGGCATGGGCTCGACGAGGTCGACGCTGTGACCCAGCTGCAGATAGGTGTGGTAGAGCCGATTCCACTGCTGGCGTGCGGCGTGGACGTCGACGGGTGTGGTGACGTCCATCCACGGGTTGATCGCGTAATCGACAGCGAAGAAGTCCGGTGGGGTCATCGCGTACCGGCGCGTCCGCGGCGCGCGACTGCACGTGTGCGATGCGGCGTCTTGCCACGCCGGGGCGGCCGAGGCGCCGACACGGTAATCCACCATAAACAGACGATATATTCGGCTCTTCGCGCAATCAATCGGTACTCATTGCGTAAACAGCGATAATAAGTTGCATCAGTGCCAGTACAGTAGTGATCTGTTGCGGCGCGAACGGGAAGGGGTGTCGTGGACCGCCTGGATGAGACCGACGAGCGCATCCTCGCCGAGCTGGGCAGGCACGCGCGGGCGACTTTCGCCGAGATCGGGAAGAAGGTGAACTTGTCGGCGCCGGCCGTGAAGAGGCGGGTGGACCGGATGCTCGACAACGGCGTGATCAAGGGCTTCACCACCGTCGTCGACCGCAACGCCCTCGGCTGGAATACCGAAGCCTACGTACAGGTGTTCTGCCACGGCACCATCGCACCCGACCAACTTCGGGCGGCATGGGTCGACATCCCCGAGGTGGTCAGCGCCGCCACCGTCACGGGCACATCCGACGCGATCCTGCACGTCCTCGCCCGCAACATGCAGCACCTGGAGAGGGCGCTGGAGCGCATCCGGTCGAGCGCCGACATCGAGCGAAGTGAGAGCATCGTCGTGCTGTCGAACCTCATCGAGCGCACGCGCCCGTAGGGCGGCTACACCGGCGCGGCGGAATCGTGTATGAAGCCTTAGTGACCAAACGCATCGTCATCATCGGCGGGGGACTGGCGGCGGCGCGCACCGCTGAACAGCTTCGGCGTGCCGGTTGCGACGGGTCGATCACGATCGTCAGCGATGAGGTGCATCTGCCTTACGACCGGCCGCCGCTGTCCAAGCAGGTGCTGCGCAGCGAACTCGACGATGTCACGCTCAAGCCGAGAGACTTCTACGACGACAACGACATCACGCTGCTGCTCGGCTCGGCGGTGAAGACGCTGGAAACCGCCAAGCAGACCGCGACACTGGCGAACGGCACGGTTCTGGAGTACGACGAAGCAGTCGTCGCGACCGGTCTTGTGCCGCGCCGGATCCCGTCATTTCCCGACCTGCGGGGCATCCACGTGCTGCGGTCGTTCGACGAGAGCATGGCGCTGCGCGGCGAGGCCGTCTCGGCGCGCCGCGCGGTCGTCATCGGTGCCGGGTTCATCGGATGCGAGGTGGCCGCGAGCCTGCGCGGCCTCGGGGTCGGCGTGGTGCTCGTGGAGCCGCTGCCCACGCCGCTTGCCGCGGTGCTCGGTGAGCAGATCGGTTCGCTGGTGGCCCGGCTGCACAGGTCCGAGGGCGTGGACGTGCGCACGGGTGTGGGGGTCGAGGCCGTCACGGGCGGGGACCGGGTGGAGAAGGTCGTCCTCGCTGACGGCACCGAGCTCGATACCGACCTGGTGGTGATCGGCATCGGATCGCGGCCGAACACCGCGTGGCTGGAGGGTAGCGGGGTCAAGGTGGACAACGGCGTGGTGTGCGACCGCGTCGGCCGCACCAGCGCACCGCATGTCTGGGCCCTCGGCGACGTGGCGTCCTGGCAAAACGCCACCGGGCACCAGGCACGGGTCGAGCATTGGAGCAACGTGGCCGAGCAGGCGCGGGTGTTGGTGCCGTCGCTGCTCGGCCAGGAGATGTCATCCGATGTCGTTGTGGTGCCCTACTTCTGGAGCGACCAGTACGACGTGAAAATCCAGTGCCTTGGCGAGCCGGCAGCCGACGACATCGTGCACCTGGTCACCGACGATGGCCGCAAGTTCCTCGCCTATTACGAACGCGACGGCGTGGTGGCCGGCGTGGTGGGCGGCGGAATGCCGGGCCAGGTGATGAAGACCCGGGCCAAGATCGCCGCCGGCGCGGCGATCAGCGACGTATTGGGCTGACCTCGCCGCAGCGCCCACCGCACCCGCGGCTCGCGATGGGGACGGTCAGAACTGGCCGAGATAGAAGCGGCCGCCCTGGTCGTCGGTGCACTCGGCCGTCTGCCCGTACGGCTGTGTCGACGGCTCCTGGATGACGGTGCCGCCGGCCTCGTGCACCCGGGTGACCGCGTCGTGGATATCCGCGACGGTCCACATCGGGACGACCCCAGGCCGGTCGCTTCCTCCTGCCACGCCGGCCATCGGGTGGGTGCCGTTGATCTGCCACCCGTCGTCGATGCGCCCGGGCTCGAAGCTCCAATGCAGCACCCGGCCGTAGAACTCGCGGAACTGCGCTGAATCGGCGACCTCGTATGTCACGTAGGACAATTCGCCTGGACCGGCGCCGTTGAGCTTCGGCCGGGGCCGGTCGCCGGCGGGCCGGAGGACTGACATCGACGTGCCGAGCGTGTCGGTGGCGTCTAGCACGGACCCGTAGTCGAACTCACGGGCCTCCCCGGGCTCACCGCCGGCGTCGAGGATCGCCTGTCGCGCTGCCTGCACGTCGTCGACGGCGTAGCAGCAGAACAGCGTGGTGTGATCGTCCGCGGCGAAGATCCCGATCGGCTGGGCGGTGTTGGTCACCTGATGGGTGGACGGGTCGTAGGTCCACCCGAGCACGTGGCCGAAGAACGCGGCGGCGCGGTCGGCGTCAGGCGTCCAGATCGACACGTATCCGATGTCGCCAGGCTGGATGCGGCTGACAGATCCCTGCACGGGGCCGCTGAGCATCCATCGGTGGCCGAACGGGTCGATGATCGTCGCGTTGCGGCTGCCGTAGCTCTCGTAGATCTCGCGCTGTACGGCGGCGCCGCGCTGGCGGGCTTTTGACAGCGCGGCGTCGGTGTCGGGCACCTGGAGCATCAGGCTGACCGAAACTGCCTGCGCGCCGGGTGCTTTAAGGCCGAGCTCGGGGGTCTCGTCGGCCAGATACAACACCCCAGGGCCGATCGCGATCTCCGCGTGGCCGACGCGGCCGTCGTCCATGACGATGGGCTCGCCGATCAACACGGCGCCCAGCGCGTCGGTGTACCACGCGATGGCTGACCGGGCATCGGCGACTGTCAGATACGGCAGGGCCGCCGGACGCGGTGGCGCCGGTGCGACCGCCGGATCGGTCAGCTCAGCGATTGCTGCAAAGGTTCCGCTCATTTCCACTCCTTCGGTTCCTGTGGGCAGCAAAAGGGCCGACTCCAGCCGCGAACGCAGCCGCGCGGCGAATGCCGGATCGGGTTGCACCGGAGGGTCGTCCGCATGCAGCACGGTCAGCGGATCGACGGGGTCGTGCTGGCTCATCGCGTACCTCCTTCCGGGTAGTGATTTCTGAAAGCCCTGCGCGCTCGCACCAACAGGGCCTCGGTGGCGTGCAACGTGCGACCGATCAACTCGGCGCATTCACCGACCGAGCAGTCGTCCATGTACCGCAACGTCAACACCGCGCGGTGCGCCTCGGACAGCTGTGCCAGCGTGCTCTCGGCGACGAGGCGATCGAGTTCGGCATCCCAGGTGTCGGCCGGATCGTTCGGCTCCGGCAGGTCCGCGACCGGCACGCTGAACCGGTCGTGGCGGCGCCGGAAATGGTCGGCCAGCTTGTGCCGCGCCACCCCGATCAGCCACGGCACGGTGATGTCCGCGGGATGGTCGCGGCGTGCGCTGTCCATCGCGGACAGGAAGGTCTCCGACGTCAGATCCTCCGCTGTGCCGCGATCCGGGCAGCGTCGCACGAAGTACCGGTACACCGCTGGCATTGCATCGTCGTACAACGCGAGCAGCGCCCGGGTAGCGTCGGGCTTTTCGGGGTCGGCGCTCACACCCCTATCGTCGCTGCGCAGGCCCGGACTCCGGCACCCGTTGCCCGTTTTTTCGGCGCCTCGTGCTCCCGGCCGGTCACAGCGGACCCGGGAGCTGCCGGCCCGGGCTGACGACGTCGAACGCGTTTCCGAGCGCCTGTGTCAACGACACTGATTCGTCGGCCAGCCACTGCTCATAAGCCGACAGCGCCACGCCCAGCATCGTCCATGCGACGGTCTGCGGCACCAGACCGTCGGATTTCTGGCCGCAGCGCCGGGCCACGAAATCAGCGATGACCGCCCGCCAGCCCGCGTACATCGTCATCGAATAAGCCTGCAGTTCGGTCGTTTTCAGAATGACGCGCATGCGCAGTCGGTGCCGCGCGGTCTCGGACTCGTCGAACGTGTTGAACGCGAGCAACGCGGCACGCAGGGCCTGCTCCGTCGGCACGTCGGGGTCCATGTGGTCGAGCAGGTCGTGCAGATGCTGCAGGTGCGCGTCAAAGTCACCCCACGGGATCGCGTTTTTGGACGCGTAGTAGCGGAACAGGGTGCGGCGGGCGATTCCGGCGGCCTCGGCCACGTCGTCGACGCTGACCTCAGCGAAGCCGCGGCCAGCGAAAAGTTCGATCGCGACGTCGGTGATGTGGTGCCGCGTCGTCGAGCGACGACGGCCCACCCGGCCACCTGCACGAGGCTGCACCAAAACCGGACCTTCCATTTCGGCACTCGATGCCATATTCTTGCCGCGTCGATCCGCGTTTGTCGAGTATCCGGACACGAAAGGCCGCCTTTCATGGAACCTAATCTGCAGACCCAAGCCGACACCGAACTCGTCAGCGAGACTCTGGTCGAAGAGGTGTCGATCGACGGAATGTGCGGGGTCTACTGAGCGTGGCGGTCGACGCGGCCGCGCCCGAGGCGTTCGATCCCGCGCGAAGCTGGCGGCTGCATCCCCAGGTTTCGGTGCGCCCCGAGCCGTTCGGGGCGCTGCTGTACCACTTCGGCACTCGGAAGCTGTCGTTTTTGAAGAACCGCGCGATGGTGACCGTGGTGGAGTCGCTCGCTGACCATTCAGACGCGCGATGCGCTTGTCGCGCGGCAGGAATCCATGACGACGAGCAGGGCCCGTACTTGCACGCGCTGTCAGTGCTTGCGGCCTCCAAGATGCTGATCGCCCAGGAACGCCGATGACCGCCGGTGTGCGGGTGCCCCGCCTGATCGAGCAGTTCGAACGCGGCCTGGCCGCGCCCATCTGTCTGACCTGGGAACTGACCTACGCCTGCAACCTCGCCTGCGTGCACTGCTTGTCTTCGTCGGGAAAGCGCGACCCGCGTGAGCTGACCACCCGGCAGTGCAAAGACGTCATCGACGAGCTCGAGCGCATGCAGGTGTTCTACGTGAACATCGGGGGCGGTGAACCGACCGTTCGCCACGACTTCTGGGAGCTTGTCGACTACGCGACCGCTCACCACGTCGGCGTCAAGTTCTCGACCAACGGCGTTCGTATCACCCCGGAGGTCGCCGAACGGCTGGCCGCCAGCGACTATGTCGACGTCCAGATCTCCCTCGACGGTGCCACTGCCGAGGTCAACGATGCGGTGCGGGGTGCCGGATCGTTCGCTATCGCGACGCGCGCGCTGGAGAACCTGGCGTCAGCCGGGTACTCCGACGCCAAGATCTCCGTCGTCATGACGCGGCACAATGTCGATCAGCTTGACGAGTTCGCGGCTCTGGCAGAGCGTTACCGGGCCACGCTTCGGATCACCAGGCTCCGGCCATCGGGCCGGGGTGCCGAAGTATGGGATGAACTCCACCCGACGGCCGCCCAGCAGGTCCAGCTCTACGACTGGCTTCTCGAGCGGGGCGAAAAGGTGTTGACCGGCGACTCGTTCTTCCACCTGTCCGCCCTGGGACGGCCCGGTGCGCTCGCGGGGCTGAACCTGTGCGGCGCGGGGCGCGTGGTGTGCTTGATAGACCCGGTAGGCGACGTGTATGCCTGCCCGTTCGCGATCCACGATCGCTTCCTGGCTGGAAACGTGACGTCCGGCGGCGGTTTCGGCAACGTATGGAAGAACGCGCCGCTATTCCGCGAGCTGCGCGAGCCTCAGTCGGCCGGAGCGTGCAGCAGCTGCGGGCACTTCGACAGCTGCCGCGGGGGGTGCATGGCGGCCAAGTTCTTCACGGGCCTGCCTCTCGAGGGCCCCGATCCGGAATGCGTGCGCGGCCACGGGGCGCCGGCACTGGCTGCCGAGCGGGATATTCCGCGGCCCGGCGTTGACCACTCGCGCAGGGGCCCGGTCCCGCTGACCCTCACCACCAGGTTCTGTAACGAAAGCCCGGTGTAGGCGTGGCACCAGATACCTGGTTCGAGACCGTTGCCTTCGCTCAACAGCGCGCCAAGAGGCGGCTGCCGAAGTCGGTGTATGCGGCGCTGCTGGGCGCCAGCGAGAAGGGCGTGACAGTCGCCGACAACGTCGACGCCTTCACCGAGCTTGGCTTCGCGCCGCACGTGATCGGTGCCGCCGAGAAGCGAGACTTGTCGACCACTGTTCTCGGACAAGACATTTCGATGCCGGTGCTGATCTCGCCGACCGGTGTTCAGGCCGTCCACCCCGACGGCGAGGTGGCTGTCGCGCGGGCCGCCGCCGCCCGCGGCACTGCCATGGGGCTGTCGTCGTTCGCCAGCAAGCCGATCGAAGAGGTCATCGCGGCCAACCCCAAACTCTTCTTCCAGCTGTACTGGCTCGGTGACCGCGAAGCCATCGCTCAACGTGTCCAGCGTGCCCGAGACGCCGGCGCGGTGGGGCTGATCGTCACCACCGACTGGACCTTTTCTCACGGCCGGGATTGGGGCAGCCCGAAAATTCCGGAAGAGATGAACCTGCGCACGACGGTGCGGATGCTTCCGGAAGGGCTGACCAGACCCGGATGGTTCTGGCAGTGGGCCAAGACCATGCGCCCGCCGGACCTTCGCGTGCCCAACCAAGCGCGGCGCGGGGAACCCGGGCCGCCGTTCTTCGCCGCCTACGGCGAATGGATGAGCACCCCCCCGCCGACCTGGGACGACATCGCGTGGCTGCGCGAACTGTGGGGCGGACCGTTCATGCTCAAGGGCGTGATGCGGGTCGACGACGCGAAACGTGCTGTGGACGCTGGCGTGTCGGCGATCTCGGTATCCAACCACGGCGGGAACAACCTCGACGGGACGCCGGCGTCGATCCGGGCCCTGCCCGCTGTCGCGGAGGCCGTCGGTGACCAGGTGGAGGTGCTGCTCGACGGCGGCGTCCGCCGGGGCAGCGACGTGGTCAAGGCGGTCGCGCTCGGAGCCAGGGCGGTGATGATCGGCCGGGCCTACCTGTGGGGGCTGGCAGCGGCCGGACAGGCCGGTGTCGAGAACGTGCTCGACGTCCTGCGCGGTGGCATCGACTCCGCGCTCATGGGGCTGGGCAAGGCCTCGATTCACGACCTCACCGCCGACGACATCCTCGTTCCGCCCGGCTTCACGCGGAGGCTCGGTGCAGCGCACGGCCCCCAGGGCTGACCCTGCCGCACGGCCCACGGTGGTAGAGGGGGGGCAGGGGAGGCGTAGGTGAAGAGTGAGAGGGCCGATTTGCGGAAGTTGCGAAAGGAAATTTACTTGGGTGCCAACATTTGGCGCATACCAGGTGAATTCGGCCTACCATCGGCACGTGGTCTTCCCCACTGAGTTAGGGAAGTCGACGTCGAAGCAGATATACGGTACTTCGCCAACGGTGGTGATCCCGGTAGGCTCCACCGAGCAGCATGGCCCCCACCTGCCCCTGGACACCGACACCCGCATCGCCTCCGCGGTCGCGAACGCCGCTGTCAGCAACCTCCGAGCCGCCGGATATGCCGACAACGTGCTGGTCGCGCCGCCCGTCGCATACGGCGCCAGCGGCGAGCACGAGGCCTTCGCAGGCACCGTGTCGATCGGCACCCGCGCGCTCGAACACCTGTTGCTGGAGTACGGGCGATCGGCCGCCAACTGGGCCCGGCGGCTCGTTTTCGTCAACGGTCACGGCGGCAATGTCGATGCGTTGAGGGACGCAGTGAGCCGGCTGCGGCTCGAGGAGCGCGACGTCGGATGGTGCTCCTGCACGGCGTCTGACGGCGATGCTCACGCGGGCCATACCGAAACGTCTGTATTGCTACATATTTCGCCCGAAAGTGTTAGCACTGGTGAGCGGCATGCGGGTAACGTAGCTCCTTTGGCTGAGCTGATGCCACAAATGCGCCGCGGTGGAATGGCGGCAGTAAGCGAGGTAGGAGTGCTGGGGGACCCGACCACTGCAACCGCAGCCGAGGGGGCACGGATCTTTGCCGACATGGTTGAGGGATGCGCCGCGCGGATCAAAAGGTGGACGCCCGGTGGCAACGGGATGTTGCGATGACGCAGCCCCGGCTTCCCGACGGGTTCGCCGTCCAGGTCGACCGCCGGGTACGAGTGCTCGGCGCGGGCACGGCACTGCTCGGCGGATCGCCCACCCGGCTGCTTCGGCTCGCGCCGGCCGCTCGCGATCTGCTTGACGACGGGCGACTGGAGGTCCATGACGCCGTGAGCGCGCAACTGGCGCGCACGCTGCTGGATGCCACGGTCGCGCATCCACGGCCGGCCGGCGGACCCTCGCACCACGACGTCACGATCGTTGTGCCGGTTCGTGACAACATGTTCGGGCTTCGGCGGCTGTTGCGCGCGCTTCGCGGACTGCACGTCGTCGTGGTCGACGACGGATCCGCGATGCCGGTGCAGGCGGCCGATTTCAACGGATTGCACTGCCATGTGGATGTGATCACCCACGTCCGCAGCAAGGGCCCCGCGGCCGCGCGTAACACCGGGCTCGCCGCCTGCACCACCGACTTCGTCGCATTCCTTGATTCCGATGTGGTGCCGAGGCGCGGCTGGCTCGAGGCGCTCCTCGGGCACTTCGCCGACCCGGCCGTCGCGCTCGTCGCGCCCCGCATCGTGGGGCTGTCGCAAACCGATAACCTCGTTGCTCGCTACGAAGCGCTACGTTCGTCCCTTGACCTGGGTCGGCGGGAGGCGCCCGTCGTGCCGTACGGCACGGTGTCGTACGTACCGAGCGCGGCGATCATCTGCCGGCGCGCGGCCCTCGTCGAGATGGGCGGGTTCGACGAAACCATGGATTCCGGCGAGGACGTCGACCTGTGCTGGCGGTTCGTCGAAGCGGGTGCCCGGCTGCGGTATGAGCCGATCGCGCTGGTAGCCCACGACCATCGCACTGGGCTACGAGAGTGGTTGTGGCGCAAGGCGTTTTATGGCCAATCCGCCGCGCCGTTGGCTGTGCGCCATCCCGACAAGACGGCACCGCTGGTGATCTCCGGCTGGACATTGGTGCTGTGGATGCTGCTGGCCATGGGGTCGGGCATGGGCTATCTGGCGTCGATGGTCATCGCGGCGCTGACCGCACGGCGGATCGCCAGCACATTCGACGGTGTCGATTCGCAACCCCGCGATGTGGCCGTGATCGCCGCCCGCGGCCTTGGGTCGGCCGCGCTTCAACTTGCATCGGCGATTTGCCGGCACTACTGGCCGATCGCGCTGCTGGCCGCACTGCTGTTCCGCCGGTGCCGCCAAATCGTGTTGATCGCCGCGGTGGTGGACGGTGTCGTCGACTGGCTGAGCCGCCACAGCAACGCCGACGACGAGACGAAGCAGATCGGAGTGCTGCCCTACCTCGCGCTCAAGCGGCTGGACGACATCGCATATGGGGTCGGCATGTGGAGCGGCATGGCCCGGGAACGCAACCTCGGCCCGCTGAAGCCACAGATCCGGACCTGACCCACCATTGCACAGCGATGTCCTGATCGTCGGTGCGGGAAGCGCTGGATCTGTCCTTGCCGAGCGGCTTTCGGCCGATGACCGCTGCCGTGTCACGGTACTCGAGTCGGGCCCGGGTCTGTCCGAGCCTGACGTCGCCGCGCTGACGGCCAACGGATCCCTGTTGCCGATCGGCGCCGCCAGCCCGGTTGTCCGGCGCTACCGGACCATGCTCACCGAAAAGCCGACACGCGTGGCGCAAATCATCCGCGGCGCCGTGGTCGGCGGTTCCGGTGCGGTCAACGGAGGTTACTTCTGCCGTGCCCGCCCGCGCGATTTCGACGGGTGGGACATCCCCGGTTGGAAGTGGCACGACGTGATCGAGCACTTTCGTGCCATCGAGAACGACCTCGACTTCGGTGGACCCTCACACGGCGACAGCGGACCGATACCCGTTCACCGAACGATCGAGTTCGCCCCCACGACAGGTAATTTCGTGCGGCGTGCGCACGAGGTCGGGTACCCGTGGATACCGGACCTCAACGCAGGCGAGGCCGTGCCCGGCAGCGGTGTCGGGGCGGTGCCACTCAACATCACAGACGGAATCCGGGCAAATCCGGGCGCGGTCTACCTTCAGTCGGCCCTCGCCAGGCCGAACCTCACGCTTCGCACCCACACCAGGGCCCGACGGTTACGGGTCACATCGCGGCGGGCCGTCGGTGTTGACGCTCACGGACCGCAGGGGCCAGTGTGCCTGACCGCCGACCGGATAGTCCTATGCGCGGGAGCTATCGAATCAGCGCACCTGCTGATGCTCTCGGGTATCGGCGGCGAGGCCGCCTTGCGTCGGGTCGGGACGCCGATCGTTGCGCGGCTACCGGTCGGGGAGCGCTGCAGCGACCACCCGGAGTGGGTGCTGCCCACCGACTGGACGACTGCACCGGGCCGTCCCGTGCTGGAGGCCATTCTCGTGACGGCGGACGATCTTGAGATACGACCCTATACAGGAGGATTCGTCGCCATGATCGGCGACGGGACAGCGGGGCGGCCGGACTGGCCGCACATCGGTGTTGCGTTGATGCAACCGCGATCGCGCGGTCGGCTCACCCTGATGTCGGCAGACCCCACCATCGCGCTGCAGATCGAGCACCGCTACGACACCGACCCGGGCGACGTTGCTTTGTTGCAACGAGGCGCTGAGCTGGCCCGTGAAATATGCAGTCCTGTAACGCATCTGGGTGGGCCACTGTGGTCGACCTCGCAACACCTATGTGGCAGCGCACCTTTGGGAAACGACGGTGACGAGCACGCGGTGCTTGATCCGCGCTGCCGGGTAAGAGGGGTCGACGGACTGTGGGTGATTGACGGCTCAGTGCTGCCCGTGATCACCAGCCGTGGCCCGCACGCCAGCATCGTGATGCTGGCCCATCTCGCCGCCGATTTCGTCAGGGCCGGCTGATCGCCGACACAGCGACGTGAGCCGGCGCACAGCACGCAATTGCCGCCCGTCGCGTCCGGGTGCCCATGCCCCGATCAGCACCGCAGCGACGGCGATGACCAGACCCATCACCAACAATGACGAATGCATCGCCTCCAGAAACGCGTCACGACTGACCTCTGCCAGCGTATCGCCCTGTGGGCCAAGGTGATTCGAGATCTGGACCGCTTCGGCAAGCGAACCGGCGGCGGGCCCCCGAACCGGCTCGGGGAACACTGACAGCCTCGGCGTCAGGCCCCGGGTGTATTGCGCGGCCAGTATCGATCCGGCGATCGCGATACCGATCGCCGCCCCGAGTTCACGGGCCGTGTCGTTGACCGCCGAGGCCACGCCCTGCTTTTCGTCGCGCACGGCGCCCATGATCGCCGACGTTGTGGGCGCTGTACACAGCCCGATCCCGGTGGCCAGCACGACCAGCGGCCAGACCAGGTCGAGGTATGAGGAGTGCAGGCCCAGCCGCAGCGTCCAGAAGAACCCGACGGCCATGATCGTGAGCCCGAGGAAAAGCACCAGACGCAGGCCCATCCTCGGTAGGTACCAGAACGAAAGGCCGGACAGAATCGTCATCGGCACGATCAACGGGCTCAGCGACAACGCGGTTTGAAGCGGCGAATATTTCAGTACCAGTTGGGCGTACTGCATCAAGACGTAGAAGAACCCGAAGTTGGCCAGAAACAGCACCATCACCCCTGCCGAGCCGGCCGCGAAATCCGGCCTGCCGAACAGTCGCACATCAAGCAGCGGATGCCGCCGTCGCAATTCGGCGAATCCGAAAACCGCCGCCAGCATCAATCCTGCGGCGATGCATCCGTACACGAGCGGATCTCCCCACCCACGGCTGGGCGCTTCGATGACGCCGAACACGAAAAGCGCGACCGCACTTCCGATGATCGCCGCGCCGGACCAATCGACCGGCGCTGCCGCACTGTCTTTCGACTCCGCGACGGTGAGCGTCAACACGAATAGCAGCAGACCAACACCCGCGAGGGCCCAGAAGATCGACTGCCATCGGAAGAAGTGCAGCAGCAGGCCCGAGCCCAGCATGCCGGCCACCGCACCGGATCCGGCGACGCCGGCCCATATCCCAACAGCCTTCGTCCGCTCGGCTTTCGGATACACCACCGTCAGCAGCGACAGTGTGGCCGGCATCACTAATGCGGCGCCGGCACCGGCCACCGCCCTGGAGACGATGATCTGCACCGGGCTATCGAGAAATACCGGGGCGATCGATGCGACCGAGAAGATCGCGACCCCGATCAGCAGGGCGGCTCGTCGGCCGTAGCGGTCACCTATCGCGCCGGCGGGTAGCAGCAGGCAGGCCAGTACCAGGGTGTAGCTGTCGACAACCCACATCAGCTGGGTCTGGGTTGCCGATGTCGATACGGCGATGTCGCCAAGTGTGGTGTTCAGCGCGATCATCGACGCGACGACCAGCGCCACCCCCATGCAGGCCACGGTGAGGGTCCAGGTTCTTCGCCTACTTGTGACCGTGTGGATGTCGGACTCTGTACCCTGGTCAGGCCGGATGAGGGTGTCGACCTTGGTCGCGAAACCGGCCATGCGCCTCTCCTTCGGGGTTTGGTGCAGCGGTTTCGAGACTAACAGTCTTGTAGCGAGACTGACAGTCTCTTTCGGTGGTAGGAGCTGATGATGACAGGCGGGCGAGAAGACCCGCGGCCAGCGCGGTCGCGGGCTCGGCTGCTCGACGCCGCGACGGCGCTGTTGCGCTCGGGTGGCCCCAGCGCGGTGACCATCGAGGCGGTCACCCGTGGTGCCAACGTAGCCCGTGCGACTCTTTATCGCCACTTCCGGAGTGGAAACGATTTGCTGGCCGCCGCATTCCGCGGGTTGATCCCGCCCGCTCCAATGCCCCCCGAGGATGGCCCGCTGCGAGACCGGCTGGTCGCGTTGGTGCTGGCCCAGGCGGAGTTGATCGCCGAAGCGCCGGCGACCTTGACCGCGCTGTACTGGCTGGCATTGGGGCGCGATTTAGAAGAGTTGCCAGATGGTCGTCACACCCGCGCCGACAGCGTGGAAATCTGCACACTGCGGGAGCGGGTGGCACAGCAATACGCGGCCCCGTTCGATGCGATATTCGACAGCCCGCTGGCTGCCGCGGAACTTGCCGAAGTCGATCGCACGATGGCGATTTCGCTCCTGCTTGGGCCGGTACTGCTCGGACGGCTCAGCACCGTAACCGATTTCGACTATCGGGAGTGTGCCAACGCGGCGGTGGACGGCTTTCTGGCGGTCTACGGCAAAAAGCAAGCGCAGCAGATCACTTCAGCGAATACCTGATCGGCAGGTGCTTGAGGCCGCCGACGAACGTGGTGGCGCTGAATTCCGGCTCGCCGGCCAGTTCGATCGAGTCGACGCGCGGCAGCAGTTCGGTGAACAAGCTGTTCATCTCCATGCGCGCCAGCGCAGCGCCCAGACAGAAATGCACCCCGTAGCCGAACGACAGGTGCTTGTTGGGTTCACGCTCGACATCGAAGGCGAACGGATCGTCGAAGACCTCTTCGTCGCGATTTCCCGAGACGTAGGCCAAGTACACCGATTCACCGCCGGCGATCCGCACGCCGTGGACCGTCGTATCCTCGGCGGCCGTGCGCATGAATTCCTTGACCGGAGTGCTCCACCGGATCATCTCCTCGACCGCGGTCGGCATCAGCGGCATATTCTCGCGCAGTCGCCTGAGCTCCCGGTGGTGCTCGATCAGCGCGAGCAGTCCTCCCGAGATCGCATCCTTGGTGGTGTCGTGACCGGCGCTGGCGATGATGACGTAATAGGAGGCGGCGTCGACGTCGGAGAGCGGTTCGCCGTCGATGCGGGCGTTGGCGATTGCCGACGCGAGGTCCTCGGTGGGCCGCTCGCGCCGCGAGGCAGTGAGGGCGTTGAAATAGCCGAAGAAATCGACCAAAACCTGCAGCATGTCCTCCGGCGAGGCGCCGCGCCGGAGTTCGTCGTCGTCGCCGCCGAACATCTCCTGCGTGAGCCTGAGCATGCGGGGAAAGTCTGACTCGGGTAGACCCAGCAGCGACATGATCACCTGCAGCGGAAAGTTCATCGCCACCTCTGTGACGAAGTCGCATTCCGGACCTGCACTGCGCATCTTGTCGATGTAGTTCTTGGCCAGCTCGTCGACGCGTACCTTCAGATGACGCATCGCCTTCGGGCGGAACCAGTCTGCGCCGATGGCGCGCACCACCCGGTGTTGCGGGTCGTCCATGTGGATCAAGGTCCGCAGGCCCATCCCGGCTTTCAGCTGTGCGCGGGTGAGATCGTCGGCCGCTGCGGTCTGCAGCAGCGGCCTGGGCTCGCTGAGAAACACGTTGTTGGCGCGCTCGACCTCCATGATGTCGGCGTGCTTGGTGACGGCCCAGAACGGCCGGTACGGCGCAACGTCGACCCGGCACACCGGTGCGTGGACACGCAGGTGCGCCATCCCGGCATGCAGACGCGCGTTGTCGGCGTAGGCGGTGGGGTCGGCCAACACTTTCGCGGCGTCATCGATCGTCGGCGTGCTCATCGTCTCTCCTCTGAGGCGGCTACCGTTACGAGTGTCTGTGAACGCGCGCTGACGGGAACCGCATTGCGCTGACTGATCCCTGACTGATCCCTGACTGATCCGTGGCTGAACCCTGACTGAACCTCGTATCCGCCCGTTAGGCTTCCTCGTCGTGCAGTACGCAAGCCGCCGGCATCTCGCGGCTCTGGTCGCGGCGCTCGCACTGCTGTCGGGGTGCGGTCGCGGCGGCACGGCTGCGCCGGCCAGTCCGACGCCGACCCGATCGGCGGACCCCACACTGGTGCAGACGATGTCCGGCGCTGTGCGTGGCGCATTCGCCGCCGATCACCTGCTCTTCGCCGGCATTCCGTATGCCGCGCCGCCGGTGGGACCGCTGCGCTGGCAGCCGCCCGCGGCACCCTTGCCGTGGCAGGGGGTGCGCGATGCGTCGAAGTTCGGCCTGCGCTGCGTGCAGGACACCAGACAGGATCCTGATTACGGACTTTCGACCAGTGAGGACTGTCTGACGCTCAATGTGTGGACACCCAACCGGCCGGCGACGGCGCAGCGGCCGGTGATGGTGTGGATCCACGGCGGCGCATTCGTCAACGGCAGCGGCGACATCTATGACGCGCGGTGGCTGGCCGACCGGGGCGACATCGTCGTCGTGACGTTCAACTACCGGTTGGGCGCGCTCGGCTTCCTGGCGCACCCGGCGCTGGCGCCTGGCGCCCAGGCGGGGAATTACGGCCTGGCCGACCAGCAGGCCGCGCTGCGCTGGGTGCACGACAACATCGCCAACTTCGGCGGCGATCCGGGCAAGGTGACGATTGCGGGGGAGTCGGCCGGCGCGATGTCCGTCTGCGACCACCTCGTCTCACCGGCCTCTGCGAGTCTGTTCCGCGCCGCGATCATCCAGAGCGGGCCCTGCCAGGCGCAGGCCGACGTGCCCACCGCACAGCGGGTGAGTCTCGACTACGCCGCGTCAGTCGGCTGCGGAGATCAGCACACCGCCGCAGACTGCCTGCGTGCGCTGCCTGTGTCCAAACTGGATAGGCCGCCCTGGTACTACCACATCGCCGCGGACGGACTCACCGGCCCGGTCACCGGGACCCCGCTGATCCCGATCGACCCGATGACCGCCGCCGCACAGCGCCGTGCCGCCAAGGTTCCGGTGCTGATCGGCACCACCCACGACGAGTTCACGCTGTTCGTCGCGTCGCAATACCTGCGGCTCGGGCGGGAGCCCGATTACCCCGCGGCGCTCAACGACACGTTCGGCCCGATAGCAGCCCAGATCGCCCAGCGATATCCGGTGAGCCGGTACGGCGGCGATGCCGCCCTGGCCTATTCGGCGGCAGTGACCGACGGGGTGTTCGCATGCTCGACCGATCGGGTCGCCGGCTCACTGACGCAGGCAGCGCCGGTGTACGGCTACGAATTCAACGACCGCAACGCCCCTGCGCCGGCGCCACTCCGCAGCATGCCGTTCCCGGTCGGTGCCAGTCATTCCCTGGAGTTGCGATACCTGTTCGATGTCGGAGGCGCGCCGCCGCTCGACCCCGCCCAGAAACGGCTGTCGGACGAGATGATCACGTACTGGGCGCGATTCGTGACGACCGGCGCGCCGCAGGTCGATGGGCAGCCGCCCTGGCCCGCGCTCGGCCGCAATACGGCGGACGGCCCGAGGATGTCTTTGCAGACGCCCGAGGTGCACACCTTCACCGACTTTGACGACGCCCACCAGTGCGCGTTCTGGGCGACAGTGCCGCTGCAGTCGAGCTAACTCTTGGCACTCAACCGTCTGTTGGCGATCGTCTCTTGGCGGTCGTTCGATCAACGCGCCGGCGTCACCCAGGTGGTGATGTCCGCGTGCACCACCTCGGTGCCGGCCCGGTCGAACACGCTCACCGGCACGACGAGGTCGAACCCCTCGGAGATCGCCGCGAAATCAGGGGGATCGATGCTCGCCCGAGCCCGAAGCGAAGTGGTCGCCTTCTCCAGGTACCGCACGTACATCGCTTTCGGGATCCAGCGATGAGTCGTCGGCACAGTGGCCTCCATCACCATGCCCATCGCGAGTTCCGCGGCGTTGCAGGACGCGATGGCGTGCACCGTCCCCAAGTGGTTGTAGACGTAGAACCACTTGGGCACCGTCACTTCGGCGAAGCCCGGCTCCATCCGGCGCACATGCGGCACGATCGACGCGAAATACGGCACCCGGAGCATGGCGGCGGCCGAGAACAGGCGAGAACCGCCGGGTCGTGGCGCCAGCCGATTCCACAGCCGATACGTCGGGCTGGACAGGGTCATGCGCGGGGTCATGCGCGGTATCCTACTGATGAGTAAGAAACGGCACCCTCGAGTGGCTGTGACCTTGGTCGAGAGGGATTTGGCTGCGCGCCCGGATTAGGGCATACTGTTCAGGTTGCCTTGCGCCGGATATGCCCTGCGGGCGTGTCGGGCCGGGCATACAACCGGCGCCCGAACGGGCGCGTCCGGTCCCACCCTCGAGTCGCGACGGATTTGCTGGCGCGGACGAGGCTGCGCAAGGGTGACACACCCGACCGCGGGGACCGGTGGACCAGGACAGGTAAACAGTGGCGGCACACCGGACGCCTCGATCGACGAGAGCGCCGGTACAACTCGAAGCGCGATGAGCGCGACAGTAGCAAGGCCCAAGCAGGAGTGAGGTAGGAGAAGCGTGGCGGGACAGAAGATCCGCATCAGGCTCAAGGCCTATGACCACGAGGCGATCGACGCCTCGGCGCGCAAGATCGTCGAGACGGTCACTCGCACCGGCGCCAGCGTGGTCGGGCCTGTGCCGCTGCCGACAGAGAAGAACGTGTACTGCGTCATCCGCTCGCCGCACAAGTATAAGGACTCGCGCGAGCACTTCGAGATGCGCACCCACAAGCGGCTGATCGACATCCTCGACCCGACGCCGAAGACGGTTGATGCGCTGATGCGTATCGATCTGCCGGCCAGCGTCGACGTGAACATTCAGTAGGAGACACCACAGAAATGGCGAGAAAGGGCATTCTGGGCACAAAGCTCGGCATGACGCAGGTGTTCGACGAGAACAACCGTGTGGTGCCGGTGACGGTCGTCAAGGCCGGACCCAATGTCGTGACGCGCATCCGTACGCCGGAGCGCGACGGCTACAGCGCCGTGCAGGTGGCCTACGGAGAGATCAGCCCGCGCAAGGTGAACAAGCCCGTGACGGGCCAGTACACAGCCGCGGGCGTGAACCCGCGCCGGCACCTTGCCGAATTGCGCCTCGACGGTCCCGAGGCTGCCGCCGAATACCAGGTGGGTCAGGAGTTGACCGCCGAGATGTTCAGCGACGGCAGCTATGTCGATGTGACCGGCACCTCGAAGGGGAAGGGCACCGCCGGAACGATGAAGCGCCACGGCTTCCACGGCCAGGGCGCGAGCCACGGCGCGCAGGCGGTCCACCGCCGGCCGGGCTCCATCGGCGGCTGCGCCACCCCGGGCCGGGTCTTCAGGGGCACCAGGATGGCGGGCCGGATGGGCAACGACCGCGTCACCACCCAGAACCTGTTGGTGCACAAGGTTGATACGGAAAACGGCGTGCTGCTGATCAAAGGCGCGATTCCCGGACGCCGGGGAGGTCTCGTCATGGTCCGCAGCGCGATCAAACGAGGTGAGAACTGATGGCGGCGCTCAAGATTGACGTGAAGACACCGGACGGCAAGACCGACGGCTCCATCGAGCTGCCGGCCGAGCTGTTTGACGCGCCGGCGAACATCGCACTGATGCACCAGGTGGTGACCGCCCAGCAGGCCGCGGCCCGACAGGGCACCCACTCGACCAAGACGCGCGGCGAGGTTCGCGGCGGCGGCAAGAAGCCGTATCGGCAGAAGGGCACCGGGCGGGCCCGGCAGGGTTCGACGCGGGCCCCGCAGTTCGTCGGCGGCGGCACCGTCCACGGCCCGAAGCCTCGCGACTACAGCCAGCGCACGCCTAAGAAGATGATCGCGGCCGCGCTGCGCGGTGCACTGTCGGACCGGGCTCGCAACGGACGGATCCACGCGATCACCGAGTTGGTGACGGGACAGACGCCGTCCACCAAGAGCGCCAAGGCTTTTCTCGGCACGATCACCGAGCGCAAGCAGGTGCTGATCGTGGTCGGCCGCACCGACGAGACGGGAGCCAAGAGCGTGCGCAACCTTCCCGGCGTGCACGTGCTCTCGCCCGATCAGCTCAACACCCACGACGTGTTGCGCTCCGATGAGGTGGTGTTCAGCGTGGCGGCGCTCAACGCGTTCATCGGCGCGAACCGCAAGACCGACGGCGATGAGCCGCCCGCTCAAACAGCATCGACGGAGGTTTCGGCCTGATGGCGAGCGTCACCGACCCCCGCGACATCATCCTCGCTCCCGTGATTTCCGAGAAGTCCTACGGGCTGATCGAGGACAACGTCTACACCTTCATCGTCCACCCCGACTCGAACAAGACACAGATCAAGATCGCGATCGAGAAGATCTTCAACGTCAAGGTCGACTCGGTGAACACCGCCAACCGGCCGGGCAAGCGCAAGAGGACGCGTACCGGTTACGGCAAGCGCAAGGACACCAAGCGCGCGATCGTGACCCTGTCCCCCGGCAGCAAGCCGATCGACCTGTTCGGAGCACCGGCCTAACCCCCGGACACCAAAGAGACTGAGAGACACCAGCCATGGCAATTCGCAAGTACAAGCCGACGACCCCCGGTCGTCGCGGTGCCAGCGTCTCCGACTTCGCCGAGATCACCCGCTCGGAGCCGGAGAAGTCGCTGGTTCGTCCGCTGCACGGGCGCGGCGGCCGAAACGCGCATGGGCGCATCACGACCCGCCACAAGGGCGGCGGCCACAAGCGTGCCTACCGGATGATCGACTTCCGTCGCCACGACAAAGACGGTGTGAACGCGAAAGTGGCCCACATCGAATACGACCCCAACCGCACCGCGCGGATCGCCTTGCTGCACTACCTCGACGGCGAGAAGCGCTACATCATCGCCCCCCAGGGCCTCGGTCAGGGCGACACGGTCGAGTCCGGCCCGAACGCCGACATCAAGCCCGGTAACAACCTGCCTCTGCGCAACATCCCGGCCGGTACCACGATCCATGCCGTGGAGCTGCGACCCGGCGGCGGTGCGAAGCTGGCCCGGTCGGCCGGCTCGAGCATCCAGTTGCTCGGTAAGGAGGGCAGTTACGCGTCGCTACGCATGCCCAGCGGCGAGATCCGCCGTGTCGATGCGCGATGCCGCGCGACGGTCGGCGAGGTCGGCAACGCCGAGCAGGCCAACATCAACTGGGGTAAGGCCGGCCGCATGCGGTGGAAAGGCAAACGCCCCACCGTCCGCGGTGTCGTGATGAACCCGGTGGATCATCCGCACGGCGGCGGCGAGGGAAAGACCTCGGGTGGCCGTCACCCGGTGAGCCCGTGGGGCAAGCCCGAGGGCCGCACCCGCAAGCCGAACAAACCGAGCAACAAGCTCATCGTCCGACGCCGGCGCACCGGCAAGAAGCACTCGCGCTAAGAAAGTCCAGGAGTAGCCAGCGATGCCACGCAGCCTCAAGAAAGGTCCGTTCGTCGACGACCATCTGCTCAAGAAGGTCGACGCGCAGAACGAGAAGAACACCAAGCAGGTCATCAGGACCTGGTCGCGCCGATCGACCATCATCCCCGACTTCATCGGGCACACCTTCGCGGTGCATGACGGCCGCAAGCACGTCCCGGTGTTCGTCACCGAGGCGATGGTCGGGCACAAGCTCGGCGAGTTCGCGCCGACCCGGACGTTCAAGGGCCACATCAAGGACGACCGGAAGAGCAAGAGGCGATGACGACTACCGAATTTCCGTCCGCGGTCGCGAAGGCCCGCTTCGTGCGCGTGTCGGCGACCAAGGCGCGCCGGGTGATCGACCTGGTGCGCGGTAAGCCCGTGTCCGAGGCGTTGGACATTCTGCGCTGGGCGCCGCAGGCGGCCAGTGAGCCGGTGGCCAAGGTGATCGAGAGCGCCGCCGCCAACGCGCAGAACAACAATGGGCTGGACCCGTCCACCCTTGTGGTCGCGACGGTGTACGCCGACGAGGGTCCGACGTCCAAGCGCATCCGGCCGCGCGCGCAGGGTCGTGCGTTCCGGATCCGCCGGCGCACCAGCCACATCACGGTTGTCGTGGAAAGCCGCCCTCGCCGCGACGAGCGGTCCGGTCCCTCCGTGAGCACGACCAGGGCGCGCCGGGCCCAGGCCAGCAAGGCCGCAGCGGCGAAGGCGCCCGCCAAGAAGGCGCCCGCCAAGAAGGCGGCGCCTGAACAGACTTCAGAAGAAGCGAAGGGAGGCTCGCAGTAGTGGGCCAGAAGATCAACCCCCACGGCTTCCGGCTCGGTATCACCACCGACTGGAAGTCCCGGTGGTATGCCGACAAGCAGTACAAGGACTACGTCAAGGAAGATGTGGCGATCCGACGGCTGCTGGCCACGGGTCTCGAGCGCGCCGGCATCGCCGACGTCGAGATCGAGCGCACCCGCGACCGGGTACGTGTCGACATCCACACCGCACGGCCGGGCATCGTGATCGGCCGCCGCGGCACCGAGGCCGACCGCATCCGCGCCGACCTCGAGAAGCTGACCGGCAAGCAGGTGCAGCTCAACATCCTCGAGGTCAAAAACCCCGAGTCACAGGCTCAGTTGGTGGCGCAGGGCGTCGCCGAGCAGCTGAGCAACCGCGTGGCGTTCCGCCGCGCGATGCGCAAGGCCATCCAGTCGGCGATGCGTCAGCCAAACGTGAAGGGCATCCGTGTGCAGTGCTCGGGGCGCCTCGGCGGCGCCGAAATGAGCCGCTCGGAGTTCTACCGCGAGGGGCGGGTGCCGCTGCACACGCTGCGCGCCGACATCGACTACGGCCTGTACGAAGCGAAGACCACGTTCGGTCGCATCGGCGTGAAGGTGTGGATCTACAAGGGCGACATCGTCGGTGGCAAGCGCGAGCAGATCGCCGCCGCGCCTGCCGGTGCCGACCGTCCGCGCCGAGAACGTCCGTCTGGGACCCGTCCCCGGCGCAGTGGCGCGTCAGGCACCACCGCGACGGGCACCGACGCCGGTCGCGCCGCGTCGGCCCCCGAGGAGGGCGTCCCCGCGGAGCAGCCCGCTCCCGCGGCTCCCGCCGAAGCGCCGGCTACCGAGAGTACAGAGAGCTGATCATGCTGATTCCCCGAAAAGTCAAGCACCGCAAGCAACATCACCCAAAGCAACGAGGAATCGCCAGTGGCGGCACCTCGGTCAGCTTCGGTGACTACGGCATCCAGGCGCTCCAACATGCCTACATCACGAACAGGCAGATCGAGTCAGCCCGTATCGCGATCAACCGGCACATCAAGCGTGGCGGCAAGGTCTGGATCAACATCTTCCCCGACCGGCCACTGACCAAGAAGCCCGCGGAAACCCGGATGGGTTCCGGTAAGGGCTCGCCCGAGTGGTGGGTGGCCAACGTCAAACCCGGCCGGATCCTGTTCGAGCTGAGCTACCCCAACGAGGAGATTGCGCGGGCGGCGCTGACCCGGGCGATCCACAAGTTGCCGATCAAGGCACGCATCGTGACGCGAGAGGAGCAGTTCTGATGGCAGTGGGAGTTTCGGCAGGCGAACTGCGTGAGCTCACCGACGAAGAGCTGCTCGAACGCCTGCGCGAGTCGAAGGAAGAGCTGTTCAACCTGCGCTTCCAGATGGCGACGGGCCAGCTCGACAACAACCGTCGGCTGCGCATGGTGCGCCGCGAGATTGCACGGGTCTACACGATGTTGCGTGAGCGTGAGCTGGGACTGGCGTCCGGGCCCGGCGGTGAGGAATCGTAATGGCAGAGAAGACACAAGCGGCTCCGAAGGCTAAGGGGCCCAGGAATACTCCGCGCGCCGAGAAGCCGCGGGGCCGTCGCAAGACCGCGATCGGTTACGTGGTGTCCGACAAGATGCAGAAGACCATCGTGGTCGAGCTCGAGGACCGGGTGAAGCACCCGCTGTACGGCAAGATCATCCGGACCACGAAGAAGGTCAAAGCGCACGACGCGAACGGCGTGGCGGGAATCGGCGATCGTGTGACGCTGATGGAGACTCGACCGCTGTCGGCGACGAAGCGCTGGCGACTGGTCGAGATCCTCGAGAAGGCCAAGTAAGCCAGGCCACGCACACGCGAAGGCCCCCGGACACGCCGAGCGTGCGGGGGCCTTCGCGTCATTAAGCGGTTAAGGGCGAGTCCCGGCCGCCGAGCTGGCGGAACAACGGGCCCGCAGCACACCCGCTGGAGGCGATGAGCGACAGCGTCTTTCATGATCAAGAGAGCGACATAAAGCCGTAATGCCGCCGTCGTCAATTTTCTCAGCTGACTACCACTGGGCGGGTGTAGTGTCCACGCCACGTTCAGAACGAGCGGGGACAGAGCAGAACGGGAGCCGACGATGGCGACGGAGTTTCAGGGCAAGATCGAGCTCGATATTCGCGACTCCGAACCCGACTGGGGTCCCTACGCCGCGCCGACGGCGCCCGAAGACGCCCCCAACGTGCTCTACATCGTCTGGGATGACACCGGCATCGCGACCTGGGATTGTTTCGGCGGTCTCGTGGAGATGCCCGCCATGCGACGGATCGCCGAGCGCGGCGTGCGCCTGACTCAGTTCCACACCACCGCCCTGTGCTCACCGACGCGCGCGTCATTGCTCACCGGCCGCAACGCGACGACGGTCGGCATGGCGACGATCGAAGAGTTCACCGATGGCTTCCCGAACGCCAATGGCCGCATCCCCCCCGAAACCGCGCTGCTTTCCGAGGTGCTCGCCGAACGAGGCTGGAACACCTACTGCGTCGGCAAGTGGCACCTGACACCGCTTGAGGAAGCCAACCTCGCGTCGACCAGGCGGCACTGGCCGCTCTTCCGTGGCTTCGAGCGGTTCTACGGCTTCATGGGCGGCGAAACCGACCAGTGGTACCCGGATCTGGTGTACGACAACCACCCGATCGCCCCTCCCGGCACGCCCGAGGAGGGCTACCACCTGTCGAAGGACATCGCCGACAAGACGATCGAGTTCATCCGCGACGCCAGGGTGATCGCGCCGAACAAGCCCTGGTTTTCCTACGTCTGCCCCGGCGCCGGCCACGCGCCGCATCACGTCTTCAAGGACTGGGCCGACAAGTACGCGGGCCGGTTCGACATGGGCTACGAGCGCTACCGCGAGATCGTGCTGGAGAATCAGAAGAAGATGGGCATCGTTCCGCCCGACACCGAGCTTTCGCCGCCCAACCCCTACCTGGACGTCAAGGGCCCCAACGGCGAACCGTGGCCACTGCAGGACACGGTTCGGCCGTGGGATTCATTGAACGACGAGGAGAAGAGGCTGTTCTCGCGGATGGCCGAGGTGTTCGCCGGCTTCCTCACCTACACCGACGACCAACTCGGCCGCATCCTCGACTACCTCGAGGAGTCCGGCCAGCTCGACAACACGATCATCGTCGTCATCTCCGACAACGGCGCCAGCGGCGAGGGCGGCCCCAACGGTTCGGTCAACGAGGTCAAGTTCTTCAACGGGTACATCGACACCGTCGAGGAGAGCCTGAAGTTCTACGACAACCTCGGCGGCCCGGAGACCTACAACCACTACCCGATCGGCTGGGCAATGGCGTTCAACACGCCGTACAAGTTGTTCAAGCGTTACGCCTCACACGAGGGCGGGATTGCCGACACCGCGATCATCAGCTGGCCGAGAGGCATTGCGGCGCATGGCGAAGTACGCGACAACTACATCAACGTCTGCGACATCACCCCGACCGTGTACGACCTGCTCGGCATCGCGCTGCCGGAGACAGTGAAAGGCATCGCGCAGAAGCCGCTCGACGGGATCAGTTTCCAAGCGGCGCTTGCCGATCCCGCCGCCGACACCGGCAAGGACACCCAGTTCTACACGATGCTGGGCACCCGGGGGATCTGGCACAACGGCTGGTTCGCCGACACCGTGCACGCCGCGACCCCGTCGGGCTGGTCGCACTTCGACAAGGATCGCTGGGAGCTGTTCCACATCGAGGCCGACCGCAGCCAGTGCCACGATCTGGCCGCCGATCAGCCAGCGAAGCTGGACGAGATGAAGCAGCTGTGGTTCACCGAGGCAGCCAAATACAACGGGCTCCCGCTGGCCGACCTGAACATTCTGGAGACGATGATGCGGTGGCGGCCGTATCTGGTCGGCGAGCGGTCCAGGTTCGTCTATTACCCCAACAGCGCCGAGGTCGGAATCGGGGCGGCCGTGGATATCCGAGGGCAGTCGTTCTCGGTGCTGGCCGAGGTGACGATCGACACCACCGGCGCCGAGGGCGTTCTGTTCAAGCAGGGCGGCGCGCACGGCGGCCACGTGCTGTTCGTCCAGGACGGGCGCCTGCACTACGTCTACAACTTCATGGGTGAAGAGGAGCAGAAGCTCTCCTCGTCGAGTCCGATTCCGTTGGGCAAGCACATCTTCGGAGTCCGCTATAACCGCGGCGGGACCGTTGAAGGCAGTCACACACCGCTGGGTGACGCGACCCTCTACATCGACGATGAGGCCGTCGGCTCGCTGCCGAACATGAAGATCCACCCGGGCACCTTCGGGTTGGCCGGCGCCAGCCTGAGCATTGGACGCAACAGCGGCTCGTCGGTGTCCAGGGCCTACAAGGCGCCGTTCGCGTTCACCGGGGGAATGATCGCGCAGGTCGTCGTGGACGTTTCCGGCGAGCCGTACGAGAACCTGGAGAAGGAACTGGCGCTGGCGTTCGCCAAGGATTAGCCGCGGCGGGCGCGTCTACCCTGGTCGCATGCTGACCGAGCTCATCGAGGTGCCGGGCGGATCGTTCCGCATGGGCTCGACGGGCTTCTACCCGGAAGAGGCGCCGATGCACACCGCGACCGTCGCCGGTTTCGCCATCGAGCGGCATCCGGTGACCAATGCGAAGTTCGCCGAGTTCGTCTCGCAGACGGGATATGTGACCGTCGCCGAGCAGCCGCTGGACCCGGCGCTGTACCCGGGCGTGGCGAAGGCCGAGCTACAGCCTGGGGCGCTTGTGTTCTGTCCCGCCACCGGTCCGGTCGACCTCAGAGACTGGCGGGAGTGGTGGGATTGGGTGCCCGGCGCGAGTTGGCGGCAGCCGTTCGGGCCCGACAGCGCCATCGATGCGGGGCCGGACCATCCGGTCGTGCAGATCGCCTATCCCGATGCCCACGCGTATGCCCGCTGGGCCGGCAGGCGACTGCCCACCGAGGCTGAATGGGAGTACGCCGCCAGGGCCGGGTCCGCGACCGTGTATCCGTGGGGTGATGATCCCAGTCCCGGCGGCCGACTGATGGCCAACACCTGGCAGGGCCGCTTCCCGTATCGCAACGACGGCGCACTCGGTTGGTGTGGCACGTCACCGGTCGGGACTTTTCCGCCCAACGGTTTCGGCCTCGTCGACATGATCGGCAATGTCTGGGAGTGGACGACCACCCGGTACTCAGCACACCACCGCGTCGGGGCCGCGCAGCCCTCGCCGTGTTGCGCACCGGTGAGGCCCGCGGATCCGAGCGTGAACCAGACGCTGAAGGGCGGCTCTCATTTGTGCGCCCCGGAGTATTGCCATCGCTACCGCCCGGCAGCGCGCTCACCGCAGTCCCAGGACAGCGCCACCACACACATCGGGTTCCGCTGTGTGGCCGACCTGCGCCGCGCCTGAGGCCTGACCAGCGCGGATTTGGCAAGATGCAGGTCGTCCCCTAGAATCTAAGGGTTGCCTTGGGCAGACCTCGGCTGGCGGCTCACCGCCGTCGGCCCCGCGTGCTCTTGGGTAACGCAAGACCGCGCATGTCAGGTCACAGCTGGGCTTTGGCTCAGCGGCTCGACGCCACCTGGCGTGCACAGATACACCACGTCAGGAGCTCTTGTGATTCAGCAAGAATCGCGGCTGAAGGTCGCCGACAACACGGGTGCCAAGGAAATCTTGTGCATCCGGGTGCTCGGCGGGTCGTCGCGACGCTACGCCGGCATCGGCGATGTCATCGTGGCGACCGTCAAAGAAGCCATCCCGGGCGGCAACGTCAAGCGCGGCGATGTCGTCAAGGCCGTTGTGGTGCGCACGGCCAAGGAGCGCAGGCGTCCCGACGGCAGCTATATCAAGTTCGACGAGAACGCAGCGGTCATCCTGCGACCTGACAATGACCCCCGTGGAACCCGCATCTTCGGGCCCGTCGGCCGCGAACTGCGTGAGAAGCGGTTCATGAAGATCGTTTCGCTGGCTCCGGAGGTGCTGTAGATGAAGATCCACAAGGGCGACACCGTGCTCGTGATCTCCGGTAAGGACAAGGGCGCCAAGGGCAAGGTGCTGAAGTCCTACCCTGCGGCCAACAAGGTGCTGGTCGAGGGCGTCAACCGGATCAAGAAGCACACCCCGATCTCGACCAACCAGCGCGGGGCGCAGTCTGGCGGGATCGTCACACAGGAGGCGCCCATCCACGTGTCGAACGTGATGATCGTCGACTCTGACGGCAAGCCGGCCCGCGTCGGATACCGCATCGACGAAGAGACCGGCAAGAAGGTCCGCACTTCCCGTCGCAACGGCAAGGACATCTGATGACCACCGCAGAAAAGGTTCAGCCCAGGCTCAAGCTCCGCTACCGCGAACAGATCCGGGATGCACTGCAATCGCAGTTCGGCTATGCCAACGTGATGCAGATCCCGGGCGTGGTCAAAGTCGTTGTCAACATGGGCGTCGGTGACGCCGCCCGCGACGCGAAGCTGATCAACGGCGCGGTCAACGACCTTGCCGCGATCACCGGCCAGAAGCCCGAGGTACGCCGCGCCCGCAAATCGATCGCGCAGTTCAAGCTGCGCGAGGGGATGCCGATCGGTGCGCGTGTCACGTTGCGCGGCGACCGGATGTGGGAGTTCCTCGACCGGTTGATCTCGATCGCGTTGCCGCGTATCCGCGACTTCCGCGGGTTGTCGCCGAAGCAGTTCGACGGCGCGGGCAACTACACATTCGGGTTGACCGAGCAGTCGGTGTTTCACGAGATCGACGTGGACTCGATCGACCGGCCGCGCGGCATGGACATCACCGTCGTCACCTCGGCGACGACCGACGACGAAGGGCGGGCGCTGTTGCGGCAACTCGGCTTTCCGTTCAAGGAGAACTGAACAGATGGCAAAAAAGGCTCTGATCATCAAGGCGCAGCGCAAGCCGAAGTTCAAGGTGCGCGCTTACACCCGGTGCAACAGGTGCGGTCGCCCGCACGCGGTGTACCGCAAGTTCGGCCTGTGCCGCATCTGCCTGCGCGAGATGGCCCACGCCGGCGAGTTGCCGGGTGTGCAGAAGAGTAGCTGGTAATTGCGGAACTTGAACAGTCCACGAGAGAAAGGTACGCGGAAGGCCCTCAGTAGGGGAACCACCGCGAGGAAGGTGACATCGCTGTCATGACAATGACGGACCCGATCGCAGACTTCTTGACGCGTCTGCGCAACGCCAATTCGGCGTACCACGACGAGGTGGAACTGCCGCACTCGAAGATCAAGGCCAACATGGCCGAGATCCTCAAGCGCGAGGGCTACATCTCCGACTACCACGTCGAGGATGCGCGCGTGGGCAAAAAGCTGATCGTGGACTTGAAGTACGGCCCGAGCCGCGAGCGAAGCATCGCGGGGCTGCGCCGGGTGTCCAAGCCCGGCCTTCGGGTCTACGCGAAATCCACCAATCTGCCGCGGGTTCTGGGCGGCCTGGGCGTGGCGATCATCTCCACGTCGTCGGGTCTGCTCACGGACCGCCAGGCGGCTAGACAGGGCGTGGGCGGCGAAGTCCTCGCTTACGTGTGGTGAGGGGGAAGTAGACATGTCGCGCATTGGTAAGCAGCCGATCCCGGTTCCGGCCGGGGTCGACGTGACGATCAACGGGCAGAACGTCTCCGTGACGGGCCCCAAGGGCAGCCTGGAGTTGGACGTCGCGGAGCCGATGACTGTGTCGCGCAACGACGACGGTGCGATCGTGGTGACCCGCCCCGACGACGAACGGCACAACCGCTCGCTGCACGGGTTGTCTCGGACGCTGGTGTCGAACCTGGTGACCGGCGTGACGCAGGGCTACACCAACAGGATGGAGATATTCGGCGTCGGCTACCGCGTACAGCAGCGGGGCTCGAACCTGGAGTTCGCGCTGGGCTACAGCCACCCGGTGGTGATCGAGGCGCCCGAGGGCATCACCTTCACGGTCGAGACCCCGACCCGGTTCTCGGTGTCGGGGATCGACAAGCAGAAGGTCGGCCAGGTCTCGGCGAACATCCGCCGGTTGCGCCGCCCCGACCCTTACAAGGGCAAGGGCGTGCGCTACGAGGGTGAGCAGATCCGCCGCAAGGTCGGAAAGACAGGCAAGTAGAGATGGCTCCCACACAGACGAACACACAAGCGAATTCGACGCACAAGCCGGTGGGCCAGAGAGTTTCGGCCACTCGCCGGATTTCACGGCTGCGCCGTCACGCCCGGCTGCGCAAGAAGGTCTCCGGCACCGCGCAGCGGCCGCGGCTGGTCATCCACCGGTCCTCGCGGCACATCCACGTGCAGCTCGTCGACGATATCAGCGGCACCACGGTGGCCGCGGCGTCGTCGACGGAGGCGGACGTGCGCGCCGTGGAGGGAGACAAGAAGGCCCACAGTGTGCGGGTGGGCCGGCTGATCGCCGAGCGTGCCAAGGCCGCCGGCATTGACGCCGTGGTGTTCGACCGGGGTGGCTACACCTACGGCGGGCGGATCGCGGCGCTGGCCGATGCTGCGCGTGAAGGCGGGCTGAGGTTCTGATGACGAACAACGGAAGGATTACATGATGGCGGACCAGGGCAGCAGAGCTGCCGGGCCGGCGACGTCGGGCACCGGAGCCGCTAGGCCGGCGACGTCGGGCACCGGAGCCGCTAGGCCGGCGACCTCGGGCACCGGAACCGGCGGGAGCGGAACCCGCAGCGAGGGCGGCCCGGAGAGGCGCGGCGACTCCCGCGAGGGGCGCGGCGACTCCCGCGAGGGGCGTGGCCGGCGCGACGGCCGTGGCCGCGACAGCGGGGAGAAGAGCAACTACCTCGAGCGGGTGGTGGCGATCAACCGCGTGTCGAAGGTGGTCAAGGGTGGCCGGCGGTTCAGCTTCACCGCGCTGGTGATCGTCGGCGACGGCAACGGCATGGTGGGTGTCGGTTACGGCAAGGCCAAGGAGGTGCCCGCCGCGATCGCCAAGGGTGTGGAGGAAGCGCGCAAGAACTTCTTCCGGGTTCCGCTGATCGGCGGCACAATCACCCATCCCGTGCAGGGCGAAGCCGCGGCAGGCGTCGTGCTGCTGCGTCCCGCCAGCCCAGGTACCGGTGTGATCGCCGGTGGCGCCGCCCGCGCGGTGCTGGAATGCGCTGGCGTGCATGACATTCTGTCGAAGTCTCTGGGAAGCGATAACGCGATCAACGTGGTGCACGCCACCGTGGCGGCACTCAAGCTGCTGCAGCGTCCTGAGGAAGTGGCGGCCCGTCGGGGGCTGCCGATCGAGGACGTGGCGCCCGCCGGCATGCTGCGGGCCCGTAGAGAGAGCGCTTCGCTCGCCGCCGCCGCTAACCGGGAAGGGCCGGCATAGCGATGGCAGAGCTGAAGATCACCCAGGTGCGCAGCACGATCGGCGCGCGGTGGAAGCAGCGCGAAAGCTTGCGCACACTGGGCCTGCACCGGATCCGGCATTCGGTTGTCCGGGAAGACAGCCCGCAGGTTCGCGGCCTCATCGCCGCGGTGCACCACCTGGTGGAGGTCGAGCCGGTTACCGGTAGCGATGACAAGCCAACGGCGAAGGGCACCAAGACGTGACGATCAAACTGCACGACCTGCGTCCGGCCCCCGGGTCGAAGACCAAGCGCACCCGCGTCGGCCGTGGTGAGGGTTCGAAGGGCAAGACCGCAGGCCGCGGCACCAAGGGCACGAAGGCCCGCAAGAACGTGCCGGTGACCTTCGAGGGTGGCCAGATGCCCATCCACATGCGGTTGCCCAAGCTGAAGGGCTTCCGCAACCGGTTCCGCACCGAGTACGCGGTGGTCAACGTCGGCGACCTCAACCGGCTCTTCCCCGACGGCGGCGACGTCGACGTCGACGACCTGGTGGAAAAGGGCGCGGTCCGGAAGAACACGCTGGTGAAGGTCCTTGGTGACGGCAAGTTGACCGCCATCCTCAACGTCACCGCCCACAAGTTCAGCGGCAGCGCGCGTGAGAAGATCACCGCCGCGGGCGGTTCCGTCACGGAACTGTAGCCGGCCCTCAGCTGAGCCGGCCCTCAGCTGAGCCGGCCCTCAACTGAGCCGCGGAATCACCTCCGCCGCAAGGCGCTCCATCTGCTCGCGGTCTTCGGCGACGTTCTCGCCGACGGGATTGAGCAGGACCGTCTCCGCCCCGGCGTCGATGACCTCACGCACTCCGCGGACGACGTCGTCGGGAGTGCCCGACACCGGCACGTCTTCGATGCCTGGCATCTCTCCATAGATCCGCTGCAACCCTGCGATCACCCGTTCGCGGGCACGGACGGCGTCGTCGTCGACGTTCAGGTACACGCGCTTGCCGATGGTAAAGCCCGCTGGGTCTTTGCCCTGGTCGGCCAGCGCGCGGCGCAGGATCGGCACCGCCCTGGTGAAACTGGCCGTGGTGGACGAACCGGCGCCCATGAACGCGTCGCCAAGGCGCACGGCCCGCGCCAGAGCTGCCGGCGCGTTGCCGCCGAACCAGATGGGCGGATGCGGGCGCTGGACCGGTTTGGGCTGGATGGGAAGGTTGTCGACGTCACGAAAACGGCCATGAAACGTCACATTCGGCTTGTCCGACCATGCCGCCTTCATCAACTGGAGGCCTTCCGTGAAGGTCGAGATGAACGTGGCCTTCTCCACACCGAAGGCCGCGAACGGCCGAAACCCGCCACCGGGTGCGACACCGAAGTCCAACCGCCCATGGCTGAGTCGGTCCACGGCGGTCGCGACCGCGGCAAGCTGCAGCGGGTCGTGTAACGACGTGATCATGACCGCGACCCCCAGTCGCAGACGGGTGGTGCACGCGGCCGCCCACGAGAGCAGCTCCATCGGCGCCAGCAGCGGCGCCGGACCGACGACCTGTTCCAGTACCCACCCCCCTTCGAATCCGAGCTCCTCTGCGCGGGCCAGGTACGAACGCACCCCCTCGCTGTCGAAGCCGTTCACGTCACGTTGCGGGATGGAAATCGAGAACCTCACCAGACCACGGTAGGTCGCCACCGCACTCTCCGGCTATCTGTAGGCTCGCAAGAATGTTCGCGTTCTCCCCTGGCATCCCGGGTGTCGACGACGTACGGGCGCTGGTGCGCCGTGTCGACACCGCACGTCACCACGGTGTCCCGAACGGCTGCGTGCTCGAGCTCGACCTGCAGGCCATCCCGCCCGAGACCGGCGGTTTCGACCCGTTCGCTTTCATTTCCGGCGGCGGCCGTTCGCTGATCCTGCGTGAAGCGGTCACCGCGATCCACCGCGCCGCCGACGACCCGCGGGTCGCGGGCCTGATCGCCCGGGTGCAGGTCCCGGCCGCCTCGGCGGCTCCCGTGCAGGAACTGCGCGAAGCCATCGCCGCCTTCACCGCGGTCAAGCCGTCGCTGGCGTGGGCCGAGACATACCCCGGGACACTGTCCTACTACCTGGCGTCGGCCTTCGGCGAGGTCTGGATGCAGCCGTCCGGCACCGTCGGGCTCGTCGGTTTCGCCACCAACGCGCTGTTTCTGCGCGGCGCCCTCGAGAAGGCCGGAGTCGAGGCTCAATTCGTCGCCCGCGGCGAATACAAGTCAGCGGCGAACCTTTTCACACAGGACAGCTACACCGACGCGCACCGCGAGGCCGACACCCGCCTGCTGGAAAGCCTGCACGCCCAGGTGTGGCAGGCCGTCGCCGAGTCGCGTCACCTCGAGCAGGCCGCGGTGGACGCGCTGGCCGACCGGGCACCGGTGCTCCGCGACGACGCGGTGACCGGCGGCCTGATCGACCGGATCGGCTTCCGCGACGAGGCGTATGCGCGCATTGCCGAACTGGTTGGCGCTGAAGCTGGTTCAGCCAAGGCCCACACCGACGCCGACAACGAACCGCCGCGGCTTTACCTACACCGGTACGCGAAGTCCACCGCCCCGCGCCCCGGGATCCCGGCGCCGCGGCTGCCGGGCCGCAAAGCCAAACGGGCGATCGCCGTCGTCACACTGGCCGGTCCGATCGTCAGCGGCCGGGGCGGCCCTCAGCTGCTGCCGTTGGGTACCAGCAGCGCCGGCGGCGACACCATCGCCGCGGGATTGCGGGAAGCCGCCGCCGATGACGCGGTCGCAGCCGTGGTGTTGCGCGTCGACAGCCCCGGTGGATCGGTCACCGGGTCGGAGACCGTCTGGCGCGAGGTCGCCCGCATCCGCGACAGTGGCAAGCCGGTGGTCGCGTCGATGGGCGCCGTCGCGGCCTCCGGGGGCTACTACGTGTCGATGGGTGCGGACGCAATCGTCGCCAACCCCGGCACGATCACCGGTTCGATCGGCGTGGTGACCGGCAAGCTCATTGCCCGCGGACTCAAGGAACGCCTCGGAGTCGGCTCGGATGCCGTACGCACCAACGCAAACGCGGATGCCTGGTCAACGAACGCACCGTTCACCCCCGAGCAGCAGGAGCAGGTCGAGGCCGAAGCGGATCTGTTCTACCAGGACTTCGTGGCCCGCGTCGCCGAAGGGCGCAACATGTCGGTCAATGAGGTCGACGCGGTGGCCCGGGGTCGGGTCTGGACCGGCGCCGACGCGCTCGAACTCGGCCTGGTCGACGAAGTCGGCGGGCTCAGCACGGCGATCACACGCGCGAAGATCCTGGCCGGCCTCGACGTCGACGAAGACGTGCGGATCGCCAGTTACCCCGGATCGTCACTGATGGAGTTCCTCCGGCCACGGCCATCGTCGCAACCGGCGGCCGCGTCGCTGCCCGAGGCGATCGGTGCTCTGGTCGGCCAGTCGGTGGCTCATGTGCTCGAGACCGCCCAGCATGCGTACGGGGGCGCGACCGCGCTGCTGCTCGGCGACTACCGGTTCTGATCGCTTATTTCAGCACCGCACTGACGTAGCTCAGATTGGCGAGGGGCGCCGTCATGTCATCGTCGGGAAATTCGAAGTGGTTGGCGGCGTAGGCTTCGGGCATCGCCTGCGACGACACCTCCCAGCCCAGAGACGTCAGGTATTCGATGACGTGGCTGCGCTCGCCTTGATAGATCAGATCGGCCAACTCGATGTCATGCCCGTACTTCTTCAGTCGCTCTGAAATGCGCTGCGACCGCTCATCAGAGAAGACGGCCATGTCCGGAACGTGTTCGGTCGCCAGCCGGCTGCCGGGCACGCTCAATTCGGTGATGTTGTCGAACAGTCGATCCTGGGCGTCCGCGGGCAGGTATATCAGCAGGCCCTCGGCGATCCACGCAGTCGGCTGGGTACGGTCAAACCCACTGTTCGTCAACGCGTTCGGCCAGTCGTCACGCAGATCCATACCGACAGCCCGGCGGTCGGCGGTGGGTTCGGCGCCCAGCTGGGCCAATGTGCGGGTCTTGAACTCGATGACGTCCGGCTGGTCGATCTCATAGACGATGGTTCCGCTCGGCCACGGCAATCGGTAGGCCCGCGCGTCGAGTCCCGATGCCAGGATCACCGCCTGCCGCACACCCGCCGCGCCCGCGTCGGTGAACAAACGGTCGAAGAAACGTGTCCGCACGGCCATGCCCTCGGTCGCACGACGCACCGTCAACTCCGGATCCACTTCGCCCAGGTCGATCTCGCCGTCCATCATCTGCGTGAAGAAGTCGACGCCGACCGCCCGCACCAGTGGCTCGGCGAACGGGTCGTCGATTAGTTCTTCTCGCGATGCCAGCGCACGCTGTGTGGCCACCATCGTCGCGGTCGCGCCCACACTGGAAGCCAGATCCCATGTATCGTTTTCGGTCCGGGCCATCGTGTTCCTTTACTCCTTGATTCGGTTGACTACTCCTTGATAGCGGTTGACTACTCCCTTTTTTGACTACTCCTTGATCGCGTTGACGGCGATCGAGTTGCGCAACCGCGCACCCAGGTCGCCCTCGGGAAGAGGCAGGCCCGCAGCGGCGAAAAGCTCCCCGCGGGTTTGCGAAGTCACCTGCCAACCGTGGCGCGTCAGGTACTCCACCACGTGGCTTCGCTCACCGGCATACCACAGCGCTGACAGGTCGACGTCGAATCCGTGCTCGCCCCATTTACTGGTCAGCGCCGCTACCCGAGGGTTGACCAACGCAGTGGGGTCGGGGTGATACTCGGTGGCCAGCCGGCTGTTCGGCCCGCTGAGTTGAGTGATGTTGTCGAACAACCGGTCCTGCGCGTCGGGCGGCAGGTACATCAGCAACCCCTCGGCGCTCCACGCAGTCGGAGATGCGTCGTCGAAACCCCTGCGCCGCAGGGCGGTCGGCCAATCGTCACGCAGATCCGCCGCGACGGTGCGACGCTCCGCGGTAGGCTCCGCGCCCAGACCGGCCAGCACCCGCGTCTTGAACTCGATCACGTCGGGCATGTCGACCTCGTAGACCACGGTGTCGGCTGGCCAATCCAGCCGGTAAGCCCGCGAATCCAACCCGGCGGCCAGGATCACCGCCTGCCGGACACCTGCAGAGCTCGCTGCGCTGAAGAAGTTGTCGAAGAAGCGGGTGCGCACGGCCATCATGTGAATCAGCCGCTGCACGTTGAATTCTGTATCGTCGTCGACCTGAGAAGGCGTGATCTCGCCGTCGACGAGACGGCTGAAGAAGTCGATACCGACTGCCTTGACGAGCGGCTCGGCGAACGGGTCCTCGATCAGCGGCTCGGGCTCCTTGGCCGCGAGCGCCCGCGCGGCGGCGACCATCGTCGCCGTGGCGCCGACACTCGATGCCAGATCCCAGCTGTCGTCATCGGTTCGCACCATCGTTAGTCCTCTATGTCAGGGTTGCACTTATGTCAGGGTTGCACTGACGTAGACGATGTCGCCGAACGGCAGGGTGTCGTCATCGAGCGGCTCCAGGCCGTACTCGGTGACGAGCTCCTTGCCGCTTCTGCTGGTCGTGTCCCAGCCGTGAGTGCCGAGGTAGGCGGCCGCCTCGTTGCGATCCCCGAAGTACATCAGGCTCGTCATGTCCAACTCGAAGCCGTGCTCGCGCCACCGGGTGGAGACCCGGTGCATCCGCTCCTTCATCTCGTCCTCGTCGAGCCGGTGCATGTCGGCCACGCTTTCCGTGGCGAACCGGCTGCCGCGCGCCGAAAGGGAGGCGACGTTGTCGAGCAACCGGTCCTGAGCTTCAGGCGGCAGATAGCCGAGCAGCCCCTCGGCACTCCACGCGGTAGGCTGGTCGCGGTCGAACCCGGCCTCGACGAGTGCCGTCGGCCAGTCGTAGCGCAGGTCGATGGCTACGGTCCTGCGGTCCGCGGTCGGGACGGCGCCCATGCGCGACAGCGTCACGGTCTTGAACTCGATGACCTGCGGCTGGTCGATTTCGTAGACCTTCGTGCCCGCCGGCCAGGCCAACCGATAGGCCCGTGCGTCGAGGCCGGAAGCGAGGATCACCGCTTGACGGATCCCCGTCGCTCCCGCGTCCAGGAAGAAGTCGTCGAAGAACTTGGTCCTGACCGCCATGTGGTCGCTCATCCGCGCCGCGCGCTTCGGGTCGTCGTCGAGCACCGCGGGGTCCAGCTCGCCGCGCGCCATGCGCGACAGCGCGTCGATGCCCACCGCCTCCACCAGCGGTGCCGCGTACGGATCGTTGATGATCGGATTGGGTCCGCGCGACACCAGCGCCCGCGACGCGGCCACCATGGTCGCCGTCGCTCCCACACTGGACGCGAGGTCCCACGTGTCGTTGTCTGTACGCGCCATTCCTTACCCTTTCGAAAACCCCTGTGACTACCCCAATGGCCCGAAACCACGAAGAGCCCGCACCAGATACTTAGCCGATGTAACGAGCCAGTACCGAATGTACGCCTCAAAGCTTGACGCCTGATCCGGCTCGGCGCGGCAAAGCGGCAGGTCCGGAATTTTTCGACGAACTGTTAGTCTCGTAGACTGTTTGACACCTGACTTGCGCCGCGGAACCGCGGCGGGTCGGCGCGACACGGACCTAACCCGACGCTGGTTCAGACCAGCCCATTTGGCACGCCGCGGACGAGAGTTCGGCTGCGCAGGAGGATAGAGTGCTTTCGGCTTTCATCTCATCGCTGCGGACAGCCGACCTGCGACGCAAGATCCTGTTCACACTCGGCATCGTCATCCTGTACCGGCTCGGCGCCTCGCTGCCCTCGCCCGGCGTCAACTACGGCAACGTGCACAAGTGCATCCAGCAGGTCAGTGGCGGCGACGCGGCGCAGATCTACTCGCTGATCAACCTGTTCTCCGGTGGCGCGTTGCTGCAGTTGACAGTGTTCGCCGTCGGCGTGATGCCCTACATCACCGCGAGCATCATCGTGCAGCTGTTGACGGTGGTGATCCCGCGGTTCGAGCAGCTGCGCAAGGAAGGCCAGTCGGGCCAGGCCAAGATGACCCAGTACACCCGGTACCTGGCCATCGCGCTGGCGGTCCTGCAGGCCACCAGCATCGTCGCGCTGGCCGCCAACGGCGGGCTGCTGCAGGGTTGCAACCTCGACATCATCGCCGACCAGTCGATCTTCACGCTGGTCGTCATCGTGCTGGTGATGACCGCCGGCGCAGCGCTGGTGATGTGGATGGGCGAGCTGGTCACTGAGCGTGGCATCGGCAACGGCATGTCGCTGCTGATCTTCGCGGGCATCTCCGCGCGCATCCCGGGCGAAGGAAAGACAATCCTCGACACCCGGGGACCGCTGGTGTTCGCAGCCGTGTGCGTCGCGGCGCTGGTCATCATCGTCGGTGTGGTGTTCGTCGAGCAGGGCCAGCGCCGCATTCCGGTGCAGTACGCCAAACGGATGGTGGGCCGGCGCATGTACGGCGGCACCTCGACCTACCTGCCGCTGAAGGTGAACCAGGCCGGTGTCATCCCGGTCATCTTCGCGTCATCGCTGATCTACATCCCGCACCTGATCACTCAGCTGGTGCACAGCGGAAGCTCGACACCGGGCAATACCTGGTGGGACAAGTTCGTCGGCAATTACCTCTCGGACCCGAGCAGCCCCGTGTACATCGCGATCTATTTCGGGTTGATCATCTTCTTCACGTACTTCTACGTGTCCATCACGTTCAACCCTGACGAGCGTGCCGACGAGATGAAGAAGTTCGGCGGCTTCATTCCCGGCATCCGACCTGGCAAGCCGACCGCGGATTACCTGCGGTATGTGCTGAACCGGATCACCCTTCCCGGCTCGATCTACCTCGGCGTGATCGCCGTGTTGCCTAATCTCTTCCTCCAGATCGGCAACACCGGTGGCGTACAGAACTTGCCCTTCGGCGGTACAGCGGTTCTGATCATGATTGGGGTTGGTTTGGATACGGTCAAACAGATCGAAAGCCAGCTCATGCAGCGCAACTATGAAGGGTTCCTGAAGTGAGAGTTGTTTTGCTCGGCCCCCCTGGCGCCGGTAAAGGGACGCAGGCGGCGAAGCTGGCCGACAAGCTCGGGATCCCGCAGATCTCCACCGGTGAACTGTTTCGGCAGAACATCAAGGACGGCACCGAGCTGGGTCTGGAGGCCAAGCGGTACCTCGACGCCGGCGACCTTGTGCCGTCGGAGCTCACGAACAAGCTAGTGGAGGACCGGATCAGCCAGCCCGACGCCGCCGACGGCTTCATCCTGGACGGCTACCCGCGCTCGGTTGATCAGGCCAAGGCGTTGCAGGACATGCTCGAAGCCCGCAACGCCAAGATCGACAGTGTGCTGGAGTTCCAGGTCTGCGAGGAAGAGCTGCTCAAACGGCTCAAGGACCGCGGGCGCGCCGACGACACCGAAGATGTCATCCACAACCGGATGAACGTCTACCGCGACGAGACCGCGCCGCTGCTCGAGTACTACCGCAACGTGCTGAAGCCCGTCGACGCTGTCGGCAACTTCGACGAGGTCTTCGCCCGCGCCGTCGCGGCTCTGGGCCGCTAGGGTGATCGCCCTGCCGGGGCTGCGAAACCGCAAAGTGGTCGCTCAGCGCAGCGTCGACGAACTCGACGCGATGGCGGCCGCTGGATCTTTGGTTGCGGCCGCGCTGCACGCGGTGCGCGAAGCCGCTGCGCCCGGCGTGTCGACGCGGGCCCTCGATGAGATCGCAGAAGCAGTGATCCGCGACGGCGGCGGGATCCCGTCGTTTCTCGGCTACCACGGCTATCCGGCGACGATCTGCTCTTCGGTCAACGAAAGAGTCGTGCACGGCATCCCCTCGGCATCCGAAATCCTGGCACCCGGCGACCTGGTGTCGATTGACTGCGGAGCGATCCTCGACGGCTGGCACGGCGACTCGGCGGTAACGTTCGGTGTCGGAACCCTGAGCCCGGTCGACGAGGCGCTCTCGGAGGTGACCAGGGAAGCGATGGAGGCCGGGATCGCGGCGATGAGGCCGGGCAACCGGCTCACCGACGTCTCACACGCGATCGAACAGGCTGCCCGTGCCGGTAGCCGCCGCTACGGCCGCGCGTTCGGGATCGTCGAAGGCTATGGCGGTCATGGCATCGGCAGGCAGATGCACATGGACCCGTTCCTGCCTAACGAAGGCCCTCCCGGCCGCGGTCCTCTTCTCGCGCCCGGCTCCGTCCTGGCGATCGAGCCGATGCTCACGTTGGGCAGCACCGCCACCGTCGTTCTCGACGACCAGTGGACCGTGGCTACCGCTGACGGGTCTCGCGCGGCACACTGGGAGCACAGTGTTGCGGTGACAGAGGACGAACCGCGCGTTCTGACGTTGTGACCGCTGGTGTGACGAGCGCCACAGTGTCGGCTGGTCTCAACGGCCCTGCAGTCCTGTGAACTAACTGGGCGGCTATGCCGTGTCAACACCGGGAGGTCGGTGATGAGAGAGTCGGTCCAGATCGGCGCCCAGTCGGCGCATGAAGCCGAACTGATGCGCGTGCTGTACGACGAGCACGCCGCGGCGCTGTGGCGGTACGCGCTTCGGCTGACGGGTGACCGGGCTCGCGCCGAGGATGTGGTCCAGGAAACGCTGTTGCGTGCATGGCAGCATCCGGAGGTCGTCGATGACAGCGAGCGTTCAGCTCGGGCCTGGATGTTCACCGTCGCCCGCAACATGATCATCGACGAGCGGCGCAGTGCGCGCTTTCGCAACGAGGTCGGGACCACGGACGGGACGGGCACGCCGGAGCGTGCCGGGCCGGACCAGGTCGACTCGGCGCTCGACCGGCTCCTGATCGGCGATGCGATGGCCCAACTGTCGGCCGAGCACCGCGCGGTGATCCGGCGGTCATATTACTTGGGCTGGTCAACGGCACAGATCGCCGCAGATCTAGATATAGCTGAGGGCACTGTGAAGTCGAGGCTGCACTACGCGGTTCGCGCGCTGCGACTCACACTGCAGGAGATGGGGGTGACGCGATGACCCAGTTCGGTGGATCCGCCGCGCCGTTCCGCGGGGGGCTGTCACAAGTGGGAGATAACGACGAGTACGCGCTCTGGGATGCCGCTTATGTACTGGGCTCCCTGTCGGGCGTGGAGCGGCGTGAATACGAAGCACACCTGAGCACGTGTCCGTCGTGCCGCGAGGCCGTGGCGGAGCTCAGCGGCATGCCGGCGCTGCTGTCTCAGCTCAGCCGGGACGATGTCGCGTCGATCGACGAGGGCGGTCAGGCTGCGACGCCGCCGCTGCGACCCCAGTTGCTGACATCGCTGCTGACGAAGGTGAACACTGGTCGGCGCCGGTCCCGCGTGCTCACGTGGACAGTGGCCGCAGTGGCGGCGGCGGTCCTGGTGGTGGGAGTGTTCGTTTCCGTGCGGTCCAACCCCGCGACGCCGACCCCGACCCCGCCGGCCCAGGCGCAGTCCACGTCACTGCAGATGGCGCGTGTGACGCCCAACGGTCTGACCTCCACCGTGAGCCTCAGCGGCCATGGCTGGGGCACCCGCATCGACATGACGTGCACCTACGGCGTCTGGCCACAGAATGCCGGCCAAGACGAAGGGGACGCCGGCGACAAGCTGGCGATGGTGGTGATAGGCCGTGACGGCACCCGTGCGCAGTTGGCAACCTGGGTGGCGCTCACCGGTGTCACCGCCACGCCCGGCGGCAGCACGTCAATGCCACTAGACCAGATCGCTGCGGTTCAGGTCGTATCGGCTGACAGCGGAACCGTGCTCCTGCAGCGCACCCTCTGAGGACTCGCGGCCTCAACGAGCTAATCAGCGCAGGAGCGCTGTGCGCGGTGAGAACGCGCTCGCCGCGGATTGGATCCAATGTCAAGAGCGGGTCCACGCAACCCGGAAAGCGCGGTACGCAGCAAATCCGCTGGCGCGCGCATTGCGGCCCACCGCCCGCATGAGCTGCCTGTGCTGCACAGGAATGACGTTGCATCCGACGATGTCACGGGTCGTGGAGTCGGCATGCCCTTCGAGCCGACGTCGACGAACCCGGCAATCGGCAATGCACTGGACCCAGCCACCCGTTGCCAGAAACTTCTACGCTGAGGACCATCGACGGCCCAGACTCCACTGGTCTGATAGTTCCATGACTGGAGCCTGCTCAGCTTGCAGCAACGATGCTGACGATGAGGGCGGGTTCGTGTCGGGCCGGTGTGAAAGCGGCGACGACCAGAGCAGCGGCTTCTTGGCCTCTTGAACGACACCCGGCGCTTCGCCGCGGCGCGGTTGTCAAAGTTCTCAGGAAAATCGCGAGAGTAATTGACGCTAAGGAAATTTCGCCATGGGGATGGTCCACGTCACAGCGGCGCGGTGAACCGAAGTTACCCGCGAGTCGTGTCACATGGCAAGCAGAGGAGTAGGTGGGTACATGGCGAGGCAGCACCGGGTGGTCGATCACATCGTCGAGCGTCTGGCCGCTATCGGGGTGAGCCACATCTTCGGGGTGGACGGGGCCAACATCGAGGATCTCTATGATGCGGCGCATTTTTGCGGCGGGGTGACCGCGGTGTTGG
>JAOPWC010000128.1 GCA_025965895.1 Mycobacterium sp. | reverse complement strand
AACCGGATGACACACCCGCCGAAACACTTGCACGACACATGTTGCGCACGATAACTTCAACAAACAGCCGCGGGACCTGCACAAACGCGGAGATCTGCATCAGCTCCGGGCCAGACCCCTAGAGAATGGCCGGCACAGCCCGCTCGGCTACTTGCCGCCAGCGCCCTACGCTGCTGGCTGCACCCACCGATGATCAACTCTTTCTGGGGTGAATCAGTCCTCGTCGAGCTCGGGCCATGAGGACGTGGCCCGACTCCCGAGCCGAGTACGCCGGCACCGGAGAAGAGCATTCAGTCGGCGACGCTGGTGGCCGACGCGGTCTCGAGCTCCGCGGTGACCATCTTCATCTACCACGCCAGATGGGACTCACGGAGCCGAGCACCGACTGGCAAGTGGCGTCGATGACGACGTACTCACGACCGCTGATGTTCGGCGCCGTAGCGCAGTCCGTCGACGAGGAGCGCGACCATGCGTTGGCTGTACGCGACTCCTTCGTCCGCCACGGGCAGGCACTGCGGGAAGTGCCGGTACAGCGTTCCGACTCCCACCCCAGCCAGATCGGCGATTTCCTTCGCGGGTGCGTTCACGCCTGACGTGCCGAAGACGGCCTTCGCCGCCTCCAGTAGAGAGTCGATGTTGCGTTGCGCGTCGGCGCGCAGCCGACGCGACGACTACCGACCACTAGCGGTCTACGCTGCTGGCCGCAACCACCGATGATCAACTCTCGCGGGAGGTGGATCAGTTCTCGGGGTCCGGCCAGGAGATCAGCCGCGGATTCGTCAGCACCACCGCCGCCGGGAACCCGATCTGCACCGCCGACAACCCGGACACCTTGCCGGTGGACTTTCTGTCGCCGCTGGCCCGGTCGTGGTGGCGTGAGCGGCTGGACCGGCCGATCCTCGACGAGGGGCCTGCGCGGTGCTCGCCGACTTCGGCGAAGAATTGCCGCCGGGGTGCTCGGGACGTGAGCAGCGGCGCCGACCGGCACAACAACTACGGAAACCCTTTACACCGCATCAGTCGCAGAAGCCGGCGGGCAGGTCCGCGGCGACGACTGCGTTGCGATCTGCCTGCCGCTCGCGGGCACTTCGGGCGCGCCGATCGGACGGAGCCGCCGCGAGTCGGCGGCGTTGGCGTAGTCGCGGGCTGAATCGGTGAGGCAGCCTTGCGGTCAGGCCATGGGCGAATCGGCGCAAGCACGGCGTTGTGCGACCGCCCGCCGCCGCAGCGGTGGCTACGGCGGCAGGCGGTTACGGGTAACGCGCGTCAGCCAGCCATGAACTCGTCGTAGGCGGAGGCTTGATCGGGCGGCAACACCGTCACGTTGCACTGGTGCTGCGTGTCACCGATCGGCCCAAGAATGCCCCGTAGGTCGTAATACTCCTGAGGATGGGCAGTGAAGTAGGTCCTCACATCGGCCTGCGCCTGTGGGCGTGGCTCGGTGATCGCTGACGTCACCACCTGGTTGGCGCCGGGGTGGTCGTTCAGGTACTGGCGCGCCGAACCCGTCACCGAACTCACGGTGTTGGCCAGTCCGCCGGGGCTGCAATCGGGCGCCGCGGACGCTGTCGGAGCGGCAATGGTTGCTGCAGCCAGCCCCCCGAGCAGGCATCCGGCAGCGACGCCACTGAGGCGCCGGCGCGCCGTGACACCACTTAAATTCATGATCATTTGGTCCTTTGCGATTCTGTCTCTGATTCCCCGCCCGTAAACCAAGGTAGCCCAACACAACTGGTTCAATGGAGCGCGCACGCCAGCCCCGCACATGTGGGAAAGCGTTACAACGCAGCCGTGTGATGTCGGCCTCAGATCCGGCCGATTTGGGTAAGGGATCGACGAGAGTGGCGCGATGAGCATGAGAAATCTCAGAAATACCCGGCAAACCTTAATCGGTCGTGATGTCCGCAGTGATCGAATCGTTATCCAAGCCAGTTCTCGCACGGTCGGCAAAACCGGCGGATCGGCGCGGAGTGGTGGCGATCATTGGTTTGCGCGCCATGCCATATGCCGGCCGCCTCAGTCGAGCGGAATGAGTAGTCCTGTGTTCTCGAAGCTCTCGTTTCGGTCCGTGTGCTGCAACGGCCGGCCATCGAGAAACGCCAACGTCTCAGTCGGCTCTACCCGATCTCCTTCAGTGCGTCGCGGGCACGGTCCAGCATGGCCGCGAATGGGCCCACGGCGATGTTCGCCGTTGCCAAATTCACACCGGGATGGGGCCGGGTCGGTGCGATACGCTCTGCGATCCTGACCATGGTGGCGGCACGCTTGAGGTTGCCTTGATCAAGGTCCTCTTGCAGCTTGCTGAACTCTTCGGTCTCTTCATGACGGGCGTGCTCCAACACCGCCGACTGCAGCCCCGAGAGCGCTTGAATGAATTCCGTTGAGTCGCATCCATTTTCTCGATGCCCGCAAGCTGCTTCTTGGCCTCCTTTTCCTCGCTCAGCCGCGCATCCGCGATCCCCTGGCCGAAGGCGATCGTCCTGCGCGCCAGCGGATGCACCACCACCACCACCACCACCACCACCACGGCGGCTTCGTGCACGGCCAGGAGCCTGCGAAGCTCAAAGAACAACTTCTCACGCGACTCGGCGTCGGTGGCGTTCAACGTCTCAGCGAACAGTCGCTTGATCTCGTCGTGCTGGTCTTTAAGGAACGCCACCACGTCATCTGCGGAGTGGACCACCGTCTCGCTCATCAGGCTATTTTCGCTTCGGGAGGGCGCAGGCAACCGGTGCCGATATCCAGGAGCACCTTCGCGCCACCGGCCGGTGTACGCAGAGGCCGCCGGGATAAACGCCGTGCTCACCGTGAGACCACTCCAGTGGAACGACGCCTCCCTGGACTTGACCCTATGCCTGACCTGACTGTCGTGTCGTCGCAATTCGCATGGGACTCTGTAAGTGTGCTACCTACGTGATTGGGTGCGTGAAAGTGGGGAACATGTGCTTCGGCCAAAGCCCTAGTTCTGCCGTCGTACTGCTGCAGGCATTCGGGGTCGGGGGCAACGCGCGTTAGTCGTCGGGGTTGAGGAATCGCCAGGCTCTCGTTGCGGTCTGCAAGTTGAATCGGGTGTCGACGTCCCGAATGTTGAGGCCGGTGAGCTGCCGAATGCGGGCGAGACGGTAGCGCAGCGTGCTGCGGTGGATGTGCATGGCCGCCGCGGCATCGTCGTAGCTGCCTCCGGTTTCGAGGTAGGTGCTCAGGGTCTGTACCAGCGCGTAACACTTGCGCTCGTCGTAGTCGATCAGGTCGCCCAGCCATTCGTGCACATAGTCTTGGACCGTACCGCGGCTGTGGGCGGCGTCGATCAGGCGGTAGAAGCCGAGTTCGTCGAACGCCGTGGCGCCGTCGGGGGCGGCTGATCTTAGCCGAATCTTTAGCGCCCTACGAGCTTCGGTGAAGGACTGAGGAAAGCCGGCGGGAGTGTCGCAGCGAGAGCCGATCCCGATCGCGGTTGGGGTGCGGCCGAGCTGCTCGCTGACGGCAACGTGCAGCGCCGCGGGTTTGGGGCGCCCGCCGACCAGCAGGACGATTAGACCTGAGCGACGGCCCTGCAGGTACTTCAGCCCTTGCGCTGTGGCGGCGCCGGCGGCCGCGGCAGCCACCGCAGTGTCGGCGCGGCCCGCAGCCTGAATCACCACGGTGTAGTGGGCGCGGCGCAGATCATGACCCAGCGCGGCAGCGCGGGCATAGGCGCCTTCGGCATCGGTCCCGGACAGTAGGTCATCGAAAAGTTCGCGGCGCACAGTGAGCTCGACTTCGGCGACATGGCGCTGATGGGATAACTCGAGCGCCATGGCGGTGGCCGCGGCCTGCAGAGCGAAGACGTCATCGTCGGTCGCCTGCTTGTCCGGGTCGAGCAATGCCAACACGCCGAGGATCTCGGCGCGCGGTTTGACCAGCAGGAAAACTCGGTCACGGATCCGCAGCGGCCCGCTGTAGGTGGCCAGCTTGTGCAGCAGACGCTCGCGGCGGTCCGCGGTCTGCTTGGGATAGGGATCGGGGCATCCCGGGCCAGACCAGCAGCGCAGGTTTCCGAATTGGTCTTCCAGTGCCACCGGAATCGCCGTTATGCCGTACAGCGCATCGGCTATCCCGTGTTCTCCCAACCCGGCCGACAGGGCCGCCCGCAACACCTCGCGCATGTCAATTTGGCGCTGTAACTGCTCGGTGTGCCGCTGTAATTGCAGCACGGTGGTCTCCAGCTGCTGCGCGGTTGTGGCGTCGCGGTCATGCATTGCTGCGTGCGCCAGGCCCGCACCGGTCTGCCAAGCAAACAGTGTGAGCAACAGGAACTGAATTTTGGTGGGCTGATGCGCGGCACTAACGACCAGGCAGCCATGCACCACGCTTTGGTGGCGCAGTGAAAATGCCCACGCCCACCGCCCGTCACCGACGGTCACTGACCTGTCGCAACCATGCTTTCCGATGAGCCGGTCAAAGTCGGGACGATCCGGTTGTGAGGCAGGGCAGCGAATGAGTGCGTCGTTAGCGACACGGTAGCTGGCCTCGACCTGACACGGTGCGAGGGTGGCGACGGCGTCGGCGGCGGCCTGCAGAACCTGCGCGGCGTCGCCATGGTCGAGGGAAATCTTCGATAAAGCGACCAAACCCCTCGCAGCGTCTTCGGCGTCCAGCGTGCTGTCACGGTAGCGACCCGATTCGGCGGTCATTTCAAACCCGATTCGGCGAATCGCAGGTGAGAGGCATACTCCTACCGGTGTTGACGTAGAAGGGCGCTCGCGACCGCACTGAGTTCCGCCCCCCGTCACGTCCGCTAGGCCAGCAGCAAATGATCGGCTGCAGCCGCAAGAGGTTGGGAGAAGTTGACTGCGCGGGATAACCGGCGCCCGCCACCTACGGTGCGCGATACAGCCAACACGCTCGTAATCTCGGACGTCATCCCCGACCAGCCTTCCGTCATTGGCGGCTGTATTGGACCGTTCATCACGGCACTCGCTCATCGTACGGCGATTGGGCAGTGATGCATTCAACTGGTGTTCACCTCACCAATGCACAAAACACTGGTCTCGGGCTGCCGGAGGCAGCCACGGCAAACGAAAAATATTGCGTAGCTGAACAATTGGCAATTTCAACCGTTGTGCAATGTTCCATCGCCACGAGTCGGCTCGTGCACGAACTGTCGCTAGCTGACACCTCAGGCCGAAAACTGTCCACAACTTTCGCCTGGCGAGGACAGTCGGGCATCCTCCCGCAACGTGTCACGATTCTCGGTGTCGAGTTTTATGACCACAGGCTGTTGATACGGGCGGGCTGCTAGGGGCAGGTGACATCAATCTCGAAGGGTTTGATCACCGGGTGAAGCGGATCCGACGCGTTCACGCCGGTGGCGGTGCCGGTGATCTTGTAGGAGTTGCCGTCCCTGGTGGCCTGGGCGTTACCTTGGTTGACGCCCTCCTGGTATCCGAGGGTCACACCGTTGATGTTGCCCAGCCCCACCGAATGCACCACCGGCGGATCGGTGTTGCTAACCACCGCGGTGATCCCGGTCGTGGGGTCGCCGATCGCGATGTTGACGTTGCCGTCGACGGTGGTGCAGGTGACCTTGCCTTGAACGTTCTGGTCCTGACCGTCGATGACGACCCTGGCAACCCCGGGCGCGGAGGTTCTGCTGGCCGAGGCGGTCGCCGACGACAAGGCCGAGCTCGCCTTTGAACTCAACGAACTCAAGGTCGAACTCGTGCTGGACTTAGTACTGTTTGAACAGCCGGCCACCGCGGCGACGACAATCGCCGAGCCCGCTACGGCGAGCAACAAACTGCGCGTCACCATCGTTCTCCTCGTGCCGTCGCGGTCACAATGCGAGCGGGTGTTCGGCGCGTGTGCTGCTGGGGATGATCCGCTGATGTTGCTAGGCGGTGTCAACAAACCCGGCGCAGCCGCTGTTGAGGACGGGTGTGCGTTCGTGTACCGGTATCCGGGGCGCCCCGTGTGGTGGCATCGAGTTGGCCCCCCCTTACCGGGCCCCCGCACCATAGGGTGTCGTCTCCATAAAGAGGGCATCGAGGGGGCCCGACGACTGGGCATTTCGTAAGACCAGTGAACATGCAAATCGTTGCTTCGCATTTCGCCTAGAACTCCTTCTGCTGATAGCGGCAGCCCGACCGCGAGCCACCGGGTCCCTTGTTTACCGATGCTGTGCCCGCCGCGGCGAATAAGTATGTGGTCCCGCGAGTTCCAAATATGGTGCGCGCGGCCGACCTGCCGGGCCCGGGAACGGGCCTCGGCGGGCCGAAAGAAAGATCTCGCGGCCGACCGGTGACGAGTTCTTTTCGTGCATTTCGGCTGGCACACAAGCCGCTCGAGGTTTGTGCCTGCAGGTGGTCAGGGCATCACTGCATTACAAGCGATTGCCGAGGCCGGCAAGGTGTTGACTGCGCCCGTTAACCACGGAACCGGGATCAGCCGACCACCACGACCGGCACTCGCATTCAATTGATTTCGATGACGACGAGAGTCCCGCCGTTACCTTCGGGCGACCGTTCATCATTGTTCGTTGAATCGCACCCGATCACCGTCACTCGCGGCGCAGAGCTCCCGTTGAGGCCCAACCGTAGGTTCTACGTACTGCCGATCTCCTCGCCGAGGGGTGGCGCGCGTTACCCGTTGCCCCGGCAGGCCTGCTGCACTGACGTTGTTTGGCACTGATGGGACGAGGAACTAAAACGGCCGCACTGCGCACAGTAGCCCGACACAAACAAGCCAGTTCTTACCCGTCGCCACATCGGACACAACCATTCCTCGAGGGAGGACGCCATGAACGAGCAGCTTTTGTGATGACGAGACCCATCAATAGCCCGCGACCGCTTGCACAGCGGTAGCCCGTCGGACGGCCCGCAATGATGGATATATTCTCGTGCACGGTCGATACCGACGATCGGCGTGCCGTTGTGTATCTGAACGGTGAACTCGACCAGAGCACCGTTAACAGCCTCATTGACCGACTGCGTCCGCTTGCTGAGGCGGGACAAGACATTCTGGTGGACTTCTCCGCCCTGACGTTCTGCGGTACTGCAGGCATTGCCGCGCTTGCCGAAGTTGAGCGGCACACGACCGAAGCCGGCGGATCAATGCGGTTGTCGAAACTACCGGCGCCGCTGTGGCGCGTGCTATCGGTTACTGGGATGCGGGATCGATTCACCGTCGTCGACCGCACCGGCGCCGCAGGTATCCGGCTGCACCGCGGCGCGAACCAACACCGCGCACGCCGGTAGCAAGACCCGGCAAGGGGCAGTCGACGGCGCCGGTGCCGCGCCGTGCCAACCTAGACCACGGCGTGCACCTGCACGCCGCTCGGCGCACTCGGCACTGATGGCAATTCGCGTCCAGTGCTAATAGCGAAAAGCTATGGCGTTCAAGGTGTTCCGATACGCGGCATGTGGTTGCGGCGGGACGATCATTGCACCGGTTTTTTGCTCTGTCGGGTCGTTGCCGGGGGAACGGCCCTGTCTGACCATGGGTGCATGGCAACAAGGGTCTTAAGCATTGGTTTGCTGTCCCCGCCGTGGGCCGCAGTACCGCCCCCGGCCTATGGCGGCACCGAGGGGGTGGTTGGCGAGCTGGCGCGCGGCCTGGCCGTGGCCGGACACGAGGTGGTCTTGTACGCCACCGGCGACAGCATCGTTCCTGTTCCCGCCATGTCCGGCCTCGCGGCGCGGGCGCCTGGGATCAGGTCGGCCAGTGTGAGGTAGAGCTGCCGCACGTCATGCACGGATATGAGGCGCTCGCCGACTGCGATGTCGTGCACGACCACACCCTGGTGGGTCCGGCCTGGGCGTCGGCATGCGGTTAGCACCATGTGGTCACCACCTCGCATGGGCCCTTCGACGGCGAGCCACGGACGATCTACCGCCGGTACGGCAAGCGGCTGCCAGTGGTCGCAATCTCTGAAGATCAGGCCGCGCGCGCACCCGAGGTCGCGGTGGATCGGGTCATCCATCACGGCATCGACCCCGAGAAGTTCCCGGTCGGGCGCGGTGAGGGCGGCTTCCTGTTGTTCCTTGGCCGGATGACACCGGACAAGGGCGTTCGAGAAGCGGTGTTGGCAGCACGGGCCGCCGGTCAGCGCCTGGTGATCGCGGCCAAGGTCCGCGAGCCGGCCGAACAGGACTACTTCACCAAGCAGGTCCAGCCGTTGCTCACCGACGAGACGCAGTTCGTCGGTGAGACCACCGGCGCGCAGAAGGCCGCGCTGCTGGGCGCGGCGTCAGCGCTGCTGAATCCGATCCAGTGGGCCGAGCCGTTCGGACTGGTGATGATCGAGGCGCTGGCCTGTGGCACGCCGGTGCTGGCCTGCCCGATCGGCGCGGCCTCCGAGATCGTGCAGGACGGCACCACTGGATTCCTGTGCGGCGAGCCCGCCAACCTCGTCGAGGCGATTGACCGCGTCGGCGAGCTGGACCGCGACGCCTGCCGTGCTGACGTAATCGAACGGTTTTCCACCGAGCGTATGGTCGCTGACCACCTCCAGCTGTATCGGGACATGCTGACACGGTCACCCGTATCGACAGCGAAAGCATCCGGCCGGCGTGAGAGCGTGCGCCGCCGGACCCCTGCCAAGGGACCGGGAAGGATTGCGACGGAGACTTCGAACGGACCCGTCACCACGAGGAACTCACCGCCGGGATCGCATTGATGACGCTGCCTATACCGTGCCTCGGATTCATCGGCCCGAGCGTTCGCATGTCCAGGCGTCCGGCTGCGCCGAGGTACATCAATTCATTGAAACTGTAATGGGTTGTCTCACCACACAACCCCGAGTCTGAATTGCTCCAGTCTTAACGCTGCTGCCGCGCAGTCGGTGGTTTACGTGCCCGGCCGGGTTGGCGGCCATGGCCGCGCGGGCGCGACGCGCTCGACCAACTTGCTGGCTCCATAAAACGCGGCTGTCCAGCAGGCATCCGATGACGGGACACGTGCCGGCCGAGAGCGCTGGGCCGAGCAGCTGGCCGCGACGGTGAGAGGACCCGCAGGTGGTGGTCTGCAGTGTCGATGGTCCGGTCCACGATCCGAGTCGTTCGTCACGCAGTCGACCTATGCAGTGGGCGGGCGGGTGAACCGGTGGAGATCACGGTGCGGGATGGGTACTGCAGCCGCCCGCCGCTAGCACCGGTAGGACTCCTGACTACCGCGGTCATTTTCGGCTGACCACAGATCGACGAGCCCGAACGTCGGGGACGTCTGGGGCTGGTTGTTTACCCATGTCGCCTATCAGAGAGCAACCCGCACCAACGGCCGCCGAACATGAAGCGCTGGGCGACAGCGATTTCGCCACGATGGCGCGAATCCTCAGATCGCGGGAGCCGACAGAGCCAGGTTGGGGTTGGTCAAACACCCCTTCCGCCGGCGTCCTTTGTTATAACGCGTGGACATCGGCCTGGCCGCGTTGAGGTTTACTCGTTGGCCGGCTGCCGTGCATGGTGAATCCTCGCTGTCAAATAGGCTCTCAAAATTGGTGCAGCGGAGCGGCACGCTGCTCTAACTTGCGGGCGAAGTATTCAATCCAGAGCTCGCCGCGTTGATTGCCCACCACCTCAATGTTCGGCGCACCCCCTCCCGGGAGCGGATATCGATTGTGCGGTTAGGCGACTAGGCCGCGAGAAGCAAAAGCCCCAATACCCGGCGGGCAGAGGGCTCGAGCGACAGGTTCAGTTCGCCGCCGGTACCGTCGGCGGCCCGTCGGCCGGCGGCGGTGCGTCGGGAGGCGGCGGTGCGTCGGGAGGCGGCGGTGCGTCGAAGGTTGGTTCAATGGAACCAAGTGGGCCCGGGGGAGGTCCGGATTCCTGCCCGGAAGCGTCGTCGGGTCCGGGCTGCCCGACACCGTGCGGTGCGGGTGGCAACGCGGACGGAGCCGGCTGCGTTTGGCGCGGACTGGACACCGGCGCCACGGCGTCCGTAGGCGACGGCTGGGGAGCCGGCGGCATGTTTTCGGGCGGGCCGGCTGTCTGGCCGTCGATGCGCAGCGGTCCCTTGGCGCTGCCCACCAGTGTGGCCCAGCCACCGCCGGGCTGTGCGGCGCCGATGCTGCACTCCGCCTGCCGGCCGCCCGCAGCCCAGCTCGCTGCGGAGATCGGGGTGAAAGTGAGGGTCAAGCCGGTGGCCTGCAGCGCCTCGGGAGCCAGGTAGGCCTCGGTGATGTGGGTGCAGGCGTCGTTGATAACCGGGTCTTGCTCGGATGCCGGTGGTGCGGCACCGGGGAAGGCGTGGGAGAGGTCGACCGCACCGGTGACCTCGGTCGCATGTGGGGCGGTGCATTCGAGCGGGATGCCCATCGGCTGGTGGGTGCTCGGCTCGATGCCCAGACAAGTGCCCGCCGGCCACACTTTCGACTGCTCCTGGTCGGCCACCCTGCCGGAGAACTGCAGCTGCTCGTTGCCGGCGCCGAGCAGCTGCAGTCCACAGAAGACGTACGCCGCCTGCGGTGGTGACCCTTGTGGGTCACCGATCGACACGACGCCGACGGTGAATTTGCTGTCGGGATCGTAGTGAGCGCCCAGATAGCGCTGCACCGCCATCGTGCACTGCTGACTGTCCTGCCCGCTGGCGGCGCCGGTGGGGGACACCGTCATATCCAGACCGCCTCCGGCGCTGTCCGGGGTCAGCGTGGCCGCGACTTCGAATCGGTGCGGCCCCGAACACTCAACCGGTACGGCGTGCCGCAGCTCATGATCGGACCAGTTCAGGCAGTCTCCGGAGCGGGCCCGACTCAGCGCCTCGTTGACAGCGACATCATCGGCGTGGCGGGAACCGCGAAGGCTCAGCTGTACCCCCATGGCGACGGCGGCCCCCACCGCAGCGGCCACCGCCACACCTAACAGCGCCGTTTTGGCGGCAGTCGGCCCGACGTCGGCGGGGTGGGTTCCTGCGCGGTGGCGTCCGCTCGTCTCATCGGCCGCCGATTTCAGTCGTGCAGGTCCCCGGGGCACACAAGCATTGTGGCAGGAGTCACTTCGTCGCCCAGCGCCGCCATCAAAGCCGTCGCCGACGCCGGCCGCGACTGATTGTCGGCATGCTGGTTTGGCTGCTCATCGTCATCGCAAACCGATGGGAAGTCCATGTCAGCGCCGGGCCGCGCGGCGGCTGCCCGAATCGGCGTTCCGTGCCGTTGCGGTGTCAGTGGGCTTCGGCGGCGAGGTCTATCTGTTTGTCCGGTAGCAGTCCAACACGTCGCGCGCGAACTGCATGATCCGTGCCGCGCCCGTGCGGACCGGATCTTGATCCGGGACGTAACTCGCGATGTTGCACCCGAGGCAGCCGCCCGCGTCGAGCGTTGTCGCGACCGGGGCGGTCAGCTCGACCCAGGTCAGGCCCCGTTCATCCTCAACGCCTGGCAACCCCTGCGCCTGGAATTCCCCCGGGTCCAACACCATCGCCTGGACCTAGACCCGGGATGTCGTATCTGGCGAGCTGCCGATCGTCTCACTAGTAGGAGTCGCCCGATGACGCCGAAAGGACCCCATCGATGCCTGGACAGAGATCAACCCGACGCTGATACTCGGCTCGTTCACCTCGTTCACGGTGGGCCTGGACGCCCTGGTGGTTGCTACAGCGTTGCCGACATTGCACCAGGAGTTCGGTGCCGGAGTCGAGGAACCGTCATCCGGCGGCCGGCCACCTGGCCGATCCCGCCGGAGCGGTTCGAAACTGTGCCCGAAACTGGCGCGGAAGAGAGCGGCATCGGCGCTGGAAGCCGGCCAGGATGAGTTGAGCGAAGATCAGCATCGCTGAATCTTGCGAACGCCGCGGGGCGGATCGTGTGCGTGCCACGGCCTTACTGAGCGGAGACTCCCGACAGCCATGTCTGACATAACCCAACTGCATCGCGCGCTCATCGCTCGCGTCCTCGACGGCGACGGGAAGGCGCCGACCGAACTGCGCCGAGCCGCCTTCGACAATGCCGGTCTTGGTGAACCGATGCGCACGCTGATCGAGAACGTGGTCTATCACGCCTACAGGGTGACCGACGAGGACGTGGCCGCCGTTCGGGCCGCCGGCCTGAGTGAGGATCAGATATTCGAGATCGTGGTGTGCGCCGCTATCGGCCAGGCGAGCCGGCAGTACAAGAACGCGTCCGTTGCGCTGGCCAGCGCAACGGAAGAGGGGTGAGCGATGAGGCTCACCATCCTCGATCGGGGCCACCGCCTGCGCACGAAGGCCTTGTTGGCGCTGGTTCGGCTGGTTTCGCGCCAGCCGGTGGTCGACGCTGTCAAGCTGGCGCTGTACCGCCCAGAGTTCTACGGCGGCGGTCATCTCACCCATGAGGCGATGCGCGGACCATCAGCCTGGTCGATCGGCGATCGCGAGCTGATGGCGGCGTCCGTCTCGAAGGTCAACGAGTGCCGGTTCTGCATCGCCGCGCACTCGGCCACGTCGGGCCTGTGGTACGGCGATCACGCGAAGGTCGCTGCCACGCTCGCGGATGTGGAGACGGCGCCGATCGACGAGCCGCTGCGGGCGACGCTTCGCATTCTCGGCAAGCTCACGCGGGAGCACAGCGTTGATCCGGACGACATGCGCGCCGTGCTGGCCGAAGGCGTTTCCTTTGGGCACATCGAGGACGCCTTGGCCGTGTGCCTGGCCTTCAACATTACTGACCGGCTGGCCGATGCGTTCGACTTCAGCGTCGCGAGCCCCGCAGCCATGAACGCCGGTGCCCGGTACCTCTTGAAACGCGGTTATCGATAGCCGCTCATTGGTCGAGCTACGTCGAAATCGGAGCGCCGCCAGGGCGGGATGGCGCGCAGTTTTGAATGCCCAGTGAAGCTGAAAGGTCCGCCCGGAGCTGAGGGCAACGTAGCCAACGCCCTGCTGCGCATCGGTGTGACGCCACGGTGCTGGCCTCTGACCGCCAGGGTCGCTTGTTCCCAAACCCGGGCCGCCCGTGTGCGCCTCGCGGTTTCGGTCTCGCCGAAGCCACGACGAACATCAAGTCGCCCAATGCGCGACCTCTCCGAAGCCACCCTCGCCTTGCACGAGTCCCGCAACAAACACCAGCCGAATGTTGCAGCCCATGCCGCCATCACGGCATAGTGGAGACCCGCAGAGCCTCAAGCGAAGCACTACTTACACCACTCCAGGGGCGTAACCACTGAGCGTGAGGTGCGGCGCCGAGTCGGGTGCTAGCAGCTACGTCGCGTAGCGCAGTTCGCGGGCATGTCGCCAGAGGCGATTCAGCTTGACGACTAGCGTCCTCCCGGCCACCACGGCTGTCCCGGCTGCGGACCGCCGTGGTCAGCACGACCGCCCTCGTCGCCCTGCCAGTTGCCGCCGCGGTCGCCCTGCCAGTTGCCGCCGCGATCGCCCTGCCAGTCGCCGCCGCGCCAGTCGCCGCCGCGGTCCCCCCACCAGTCGCGATTGTGGTCCCAGCCATCCATATCGCGGTGGTGGTCGTCATGGCAGGCGCCCCACTCCCAGTTGTCGCCCCATCCCTGGTCCCAGAAATCGCCGGGGCACCAGTGATACAGCGGTACCGGACCGATGTCGGCCTGGGCGGTGCCTGACGCCAGTCCGAGACCGGCCAGTCCCAGACCGCCGGTCGCGACCATCGTCGCTGCTAGTGCCGCAAAAGTCTTTCTCATATCTTGGTTATCGGCCAATAGGGCAACATTGTTACCAATCGCTGCCGAGGTGTCGGGTTTGCATCCACTGCCAAACTCCCACTTATGGGGCGGGTTTCGCATTTTTGGGGCAGCGCCGCGAGACGGGCAGCGCTGCAGCCATAGCGGCCCCCAGCAAACTCACGGTACGTCGGGGCAACGCGCCGGGGCGTCAGATGCGCCGAGGTCGCCCGCCGCGCTCAGGCGATCCGGCGACACAGCACCCATTTCACTGTCGATCCCTTCCCCGTCCGCGTTTGAATGCTGTCAAGCTCGGGCCCGGGCTGTATCGCCGCTATCGGGCTGCGCTGGCTGCGGAGCGGCGCCGCCTCGACGCGATCGCCGCACGGGCGGATCAGCAGCACGCACGGGGATGGCGGCGACGACCGCGGGGTAGCCGACCAGCATCTGCCGGGCCGCAGACGGTGACAGCGTGGACAGTCCTCGGGCGGTCGGACCATCCATTGACCCGTCGTGGATTGGACCAGACCGCCGGCCCCGCCGGGAAACCGGTCCTGCCGGCCGGGCTGGCGCAGGCCAACGACGACAGCGTGCACGCGATCGTCCACCGGTTGCCGATCGTGCTCGTGGTGATTGCCGCCATCACGTTCGTGTTGCTGTTCTGCTGACCGGCAGTGTGGTGCTGGCGTTGGTGGCGTTGGTGCTCAACGTGTTGTCGTTGTCTGCGGCGTTCGGCGCGCTCGTGTGGATCTTCCAGGACGGGCGCTTAAGCCGATTGGGTACCACCGCGACCGGCGCTGGACGTGTTGCGGGCCCAGGGGCTGGCCTACGTCTGGTTCGCTGCGACTTCCGAGCTGTACCGCATCGCGACGAGCGTCGTTCATGCGATCCTTCGAATCCGCTGGAGCCACCTCGGCCGTAGCGGTAGCGTAGGAGTCCGCAGCGTCCCTGACAGAATGTCGAACTCCTTCGAGGCGCAGTCCCGAGTTCGGGGGACCTATCGGTGTTGGGCTGATTGCGAGTTGTTATCAGGGGTGAGGGGCATGGTATGGCAATCGACTGTGTGCCGCAGGAAGGCCCGCAGGGTTCCGGGCCTTGCCGGCGGTGACGCCGCCGTGATCGGCGAGCCGGTGTGGTCATGAAGGCCGCACTGATGCAGATGGCCCGTCGGTGGTCAGCATCGAGGCCTCGGCCCAGACCGTCCGCGCAAGGGGGATACCACTGTGCGTGGGATCAGGGCACCCCTCTCCAGATGGTGGTGCTCGATAAGGCCGGGTCGCTGGTGCTGTGGACGAACTGCGATCACCCCGGTGTTTACAAACACCACCGCTGCCTGGAGACCGCCCCGCCGAAGCGACCGGTGTGGGGCGGCGATTCTTGGGACATGTTCGACGCCGGTGATCTGCTGGAACTGAAGAACCGAAGGCGATTGCCGGATACCGCCGCCGCCATGGCCCGCCGGTGACCCCGGCCTGGATGAGATGACCAGCCCATGACAACGCCCACCGTCAGCCTGATCGACGTTTCCACGTATCTGCCCGAAAACCGACTGCCCGCCGAGTGGTATGCCAACTTTGCCGGCTCCGATGACCTGCGGGACAACCCGATGTTCCGGCCTCCCGAATATCGCCACCACGCGGCGTTTGGGGAATCGAACGTCGACATGATCGAGCGGGCGGCGGCAGGGCTGGTGGACCGGCATGGGCCAGAGCTGCTCGAGCACACCGATGTGCTGCTGACGCATTCCCAGATGCCGGATTTGCCGATTGTTGGGGCCGGCGGCGAGGTAGCCCACCGGCTGGGCATGGAGCCCGAGTACATCATCGATGTGCACAACGGTGGGTGCGCTGCTTTTGTGTTGATGATGAAGTTGGCTCACCAGCTATTGGCATCCGGCGCCGGGCATACCGCGCTGATCGCGTGCGCACAGAATGCGGCGGGCACGGTTTTCGAACAGGATCAGGTGCGCAAGCTGGCGCAGTCGTCAGTGCCCGGTGACGGTGCAGCGGTGGGTCTGCTGAGTCTCTCGGAGAAGTCACCGATCCTAGATATCGAATGCCACTATTACGGTGAGTTTGCCGGGGACATGACCCTGACCGCCGATCCGCCGCGGCACTGGTGGCAGGCGGGCACTGGCGAAGGATATGTCAGCTTCAACGAGGCCAAAATCATGAAGGTGTTGTCCCGCGGGAACCGGATGGTTCCCAGAGTCGCGCTCGCCGTCTGCGACCGCATCGGCGTCAAATCCAAGGACCTCGATCTGCTGGTGACCAACCAGCCGAACCGGCTGTTTTTGCGCAACTGGAGTGAGGCCCTCGGAGTGCCCAGCGAGCGGCACCGCGACACGTTCTCCGAGTGCGGGAACCTGTTCGCCGTCGGCATCCCGGTCAACTTCGACGCCGCGATCAATGATGGCCTAGTCAAACCCAGCGACGTCGTTCTGATGGCCGGGTTCGCCCACGCCGGGGACTTCGCCGCCGCCGCAGCCATCAGGTGGGGCGGCAGACCGAGATGACACTGCCGCTCGAGGCGCAACGGAACGCGGCGAGGTGCCGAGCACGGCCACAATGCGGTGTGCTCGCGGTGCTGCCGCGGTTCGGAATGGGTACCACCAGCCTGGTAGCGGTGGCTCCGTCATATGGCGCTGAAATTCAACTGCGCCAATGGATGCGGTTGTTCACCTCGCAAAGGCGCCGGTTACGTCGTCGATTGCGCGGACAGGCCTTTACAGCAGCGACGCGCACGCCAACTTCATCTATCCAACGGCCCCCACACGCTGTCCTGTCTACGCTTAGAGGGTTGTGGTGACAACGCCAACAGGGAAATCGGCCGCAGTTGAGGCCGTGACTCAGGAGCTCATCGACCTCATCGGGGCTGAGGTGGGAGTTGTCGATCTCACGGCCGACTCGACGGTCAAGGTTCCGGGGATGGATTCACTCAAGTTCATGTCGGTCGTCGTCAAGATCGAGGCGCGCTACGACATCCTCTTAGAAGACGGGGACGGGGACGGGGACGGGGACGGGGACGATCCCCGGACCATTGGCGATCTGGCAGCTTTAGTGGTCCGCCGGATTGAGGAGCGACAGTGATAGGTGCCCCCGCGGTCCGCCCGAAGCACGAGACGCTCAATGACATGCTGGCCGCGGCCGCCCAGAATGACGTGAGCCTGTTCTTCGTGAACCGGAAAGAGGAAGACCAGGAAGTCCCGATGGCTCGCGTACGCGAGCACGCGCTGTCGATCGCCGCAGACCTAATGGGTCGCGGGGTGCGGAAGGGCGATCGCGTCGCGCTCGTGCTTCCGACCTCCCCGCAGTTTGTGGAGTGCTTCTTCGGCGTGCTGTGCGCCGGCGCCGTCCCGGTTCCGCTGTATCCGCCCTTCCGGCTCGGAAGACTCGACGAATACCATCGCAAGACGGCGGCCATGCTGCAGGCGGCAGGTGCGGTGTTGGTAGTGACCGACGAACGCATCCGCCGGTTCCTTGGGGCTGCCGTTTCTATCTCAGCTCCGCGCCTGGGTTGTGTGACGGCATCCAGCCTGGGCGGCAAGAACGCCGGCGAGACAGAAGTCGCCGCCGACGACATGGCATTGATCCAGTTCTCGTCGGGCACCACCAACGATCCGAAGCCGGTGGCCCTGACCCATGCGAATCTGCTGTCGAACCTCGCCGCGATTGAACCCGACGTCACCGGCCAGGGACCGCTCGACGTCGGCGTCACGTGGCTGCCGCTCTACCACGACATGGGATTGATCGGCAATCTGCTCTCCGCCTTCTATGTTCCAGGTTCACTCGTGCTGCTTCCGCCTGAACTGTTCGTGGCGATACCGGCTTTGTGGCTTCGCGCCATCTCTCGACACCGAGGCACGGTCTCGGCGGCGCCCAACTTCGCCTTCGGGTTGTGCCTGAAACGTATCCGCGACGACGAACTCGACGGAGTAGACCTGTCCTCATGGAGCGTCTGTCTGAACGGTGCCGAGGCGATAAGCGCTGCGGTGCAGCGCCGATTCATCGAGCGCTTCGGGCGCTGGGGCTTCCGCGCGTCGGCGCTCACCCCCTGCTACGGGATGGCGGAGGCCTCGTTGGCCGTGACGTTCAAGCCGGCAGGCACCCCCTTCCGCGCCCTGGGGGTGGACACCGAGAAAATGGCTCTGGACGGCGTCGTCGAGCCGGGCAGCAGCGAGCTGGTGAGCGTTGGGTGTCCGTTGGCGGGTGTGGAGGTTGAGATCCGCGACGACCACGGGGCGGCCCTGCCCACGGGCCGCGTCGGTCACGTTTTCATTCGTGGGCCCAGCATCATGGCCGGCTACTTCGCCCGGAGCGACCTGACGGATCAGGTGCTGCACGACGGTTGGCTGGAGTCGGGGGACCTCGGGTTCACCTACGACGGCGAGCTCTTCTTGTGCGGGCGGCACAAGGACATCATCGTCGTGCGTGGCGCCAACTACGGACCCGAGGAGTTCGAGGCGGAGCTGGAGGGGCTGCAGGGCGTTCGTACCGGATGCGCGGTGGCGGTGGGATTCGTCCCGGCAGGCCAGGATGACGAGGCGCTGGCAATGCTGGTGGAGACGACGTCCGATGCGTCCGCGACGCTGGGCGACGACGTGGCGTGGCGGCTCGAGGAGCGCACGGGGATACGGCCGGCGCATGTGGAGTTGCTGGCACCAGGAACGCTGCCGCGAACCAGCAGCGGAAAGCTGCGACGACGCGAGGCGCGCACCCAGTGGCTGGCCGGGACGCTGTCCCCGCCAAAGAAGGTCTCCGCCGCGAGGCTCATGGTCGCGGCGGCCAGCGGTGAGTTGCGCCACGCGCGCGCGACGTTTGCACGGCACGCAGCAGCGAAGAAACCACCGGTGTAGCAACTTTCCCTGGCCGCTACCGTTTTAGAGGGGTGTGCCGAAAGGCTCGGCCGCCTTTTGCGATGCTGGCGAGGAGCACCCCGACATCCGATATCGGCAAGGGATATGACCTTGCGGCCTTCACCGTCCGGGCTGCGCAGAGGTATCCGCTGCTTGAGTCGCTCAGTAGACGGAACAGGATATCGGACCACGGATACGCGCGCCCGATGTATGGCCAGGCCACCAATGCTTGGTGTCACATGTTGTCGATTTTACTCGGTCGGGTGATCGCGAGTCTGAAGTTGGGCGCTGCCAGCGCATTACGCCGTGGCGGGTCGGAAGAGTTCGACAACGCTACCGGCGGGAAGTACCGGTTTCCGTTGCAAAGGCCCAATTCTGAATTCAAATGATCTGCCAACTTTGCCGATGCCGTGACCCTACCCTCCGAGGTCGCCTACATTGGGCGATTACCCGTTCCTCTCGGGGACGACTGGGGCGCCGGGGCGGTGAACATGTGGTGGCGGCCCCGAGAGGAGCAACGTGTTCGGCCTTGTTATGCGGTTAGCCCTTCGATGGCCGGCACGCGTTGTGATGTGTGCAGCGTTGGTGTTGGTGGGTGCGGCTGTCTTCGGAATACCGGTGGCCGGCAAGCTGTCCGCCGGAGGCTATCTCCCTCCGGATTCCGAGTCCGCCTGGGCGGCAAGGGTCTTGGCGGAGACATTTCACCGTGGCGACATGCAGCTGTGGGTTACCGTGACCTCGGGGGACGGGCCATCAGGCAGCGCCGGTGCGGCCGTCGGCACAGACATCGCGGGACGGCTTGAACAATCGCCCTACGTCACCGATGTCACCTCGCCGTGGACCGCACCCCCGAAGGCGGCAAAGGAATTGATCAGCCGTGATGGCAAGACCGGTCTGATCGTCGCCGGTATGAAGGGCGGCGAGAACGACGCGCCAAAGTATGCCCGGTCATTGGTGCACGACTTTGCGCACAGTCGCGACGAAGTAAAGGTCCGCGCGGGTGGGATGTCGATGACATACGCCCAGATCAACTCTCAGATCACCAAAGACTTGTGGCTGATGGAGTCCATTTCTATCCCAATGAGTTTTTTGGTCCTGGTATGGGTTTTTGGCGGGCTGCTGGCAGCGGTTTTGCCCATAGCGGTCGGCGTCCTGGCGATCGCGGGCACCCTGGCCGTGCTGCGGCTCATCGCGTTCTGGACAGACGTGTCGATATTTGCCCTAAACTTCGCCGTGGCGATGGGTTTGGCACTGGCCATCGACTACACGCTTCTGATCATCAGCCGCTACCGCGAGGAACTCGACAAGGGTCACACCGTCGAGCAAGCGCTGCTGAACACGATACCGACTGCCGGGCGCACCGTGGTGTTCTCTGCAGTGACGGTGGGGTTGTCCATGGGCGTCATGGTGATCTTTCCCCAGTACTTTTTGAAGTCGTTCGCCTATGTCGGAGCTGCGGTCGTTTTCTTCGCGGTGACCGCGGCCGTGCTCGTGACCCCTGCGGCAATTGTCCTGCTCGCCGCGAATCGAGGACGTCACCACCTCCCGCGCGCCTTTGTCATGCGCGCCGACAGGCTTGATACGTTCGACGTGCGACGCTTGATCCGGCGGGTGCTCGGTCGGGCGGAGCCGTCGAGACCTTCTGCGGAGCAATCGTTTTGGTATAGAGCGGCGAAAATCGTGATGCGCCACGCGGTAGTGATCATCGTTGTCGGCACGGCGTTTCTGGTTCTGCTCGGTGTTCCGTTTCTCGGCATCAGGTGGGGGCTTCTCGATGACCGTGTGTTGCCGCCCTCGACGTCGGCACGCCAGGTGGGCGATGAACTGCGAAACGGCTTCGCCAGCGACTTGACCACTGCGGTTACTGTCGTCGTTCCCGATATCGGGGGACTGGCGCCCGACGAGCTGGAGAAGTTCGCGGCGCGGCTTTCCCTGGCCGTCGACGTGTCCAGTGTGTCCGCGCCGGCAGGGACATATGCCCAGGGGGTCTTGACAGGGCCACCGTCCGCGGCGACCGGAGTAGCCGACGACAGCGCTTTTCTGACCGTCGCAAGTACGGCACCGTTATATAGCAGGCGGTCAACGGCTCAGCTGAATCAGCTACACGCCATCGGCGGTCCGCAAGGCAGACGGTTTGAGCTCACCGGGGTCGCCGAGCAAAACCAAGACGGCGTCGACGCCGTCACCACGCGCCTGCCCCTGGCGTTGTCGATGATCGCGGTCATCACGTTCGTACTTCTGTTCTTGTTGACGGGCAGCGTGGTGTTGCCGATCAAGGCCCTCATTCTCAACGTATTGTCGCTGACCGCTGCATTCGGCGCGCTGGTGTGGATATTCCAGGAAGGCCACGTGGGGGGATTGGGAACAACTGCCACCGGAACGCTCAACGTTGGCATGCCAGTGCTGATGTTCTGTATAGCCTTCGGCCTGTCGATGGATTACGAGGTGTTCCTCATCGCCCGGATTCGCGAATACTGGCTGGCGTCAGATCACACTGCGGCCGCCAATGACGAGAGCGTGGCACTGGGTCTGGCGCGCACCGGCCGCGTCATCACGGCAGCGGCGTTGATCATGTCGATATCGTTTGCGGCGCTGGCCGCCGCACAAGTGGCGTTCATGAGGATGTTCGGCTTCGGGCTCACCCTCGCGGTTCTCGTCGACGCGACCCTGGTGCGGATGATCTTGGTGCCTGCGCTGATGCACGTCATGGGTCAGTACAACTGGTGGGCACCGCGGAGGCTGGCCGGGCTCCATGCTCGCTTCGGGATCAACGAGGAGCCCACGGACAAGGCATGCCGGAGCCCGCGCTAACCGTGCTTTGGGTAACGGCCCTGCCCCGTGCTGCACATCACACGCGGCCGGACATCTTGTTCCTCAAATGTCTCAGCTCCGGCTTTGGTTTCACCTCCGATCCATCGACGATTGTCGACGTACGCGCCCGGACGGCCGGGCGCGCTGTTTGCGCGGTTCGGCGACAACCTCGTCGCATCTTTCTCACGGCAGCCTTTCCTCCGGACAGAACCTCACTGCCGCGGCATCCATATACAGTTACCGCCCCACCTTCGCCCCGATCCACCAACCGCATCGGGAGTTCCCCGTGTGCATCGGGCGAGGACCGGCGGCAGCGCGCAACGGGCGCGTGTCACGAATCGCGTCCGCCACGGGCCTGCCGACACGTAGCCTTGCCCAGTGAGTCTCAAGCATCGACTCCCGATCCTGCGGTGGTCGATGTGGCGCGCGACAATCAGCGCCCATCACTTCATCACGACGGGCCAGGTCGGCGACGGGCGTGAGGCCGCAGCCGTCGAGTACGTGCTCAAGAACGCCCGCGAGGGCGACGTCGATGACGTGCTGGGCATCATCGACAAGTACGCCTACGAACGGTCCTTCCTGATGAACGTCGGCGACGAGAAGGGCGAGTTGCTCGACGCCGCGGTACGCAGCGCCGATCCGAGCCTGGCGCTGGAGCTGGGCACATACTGCGGCTACGGGGCTTTGCGCATCGCCCGCGCGGCCCCCTTGGCCAGGGTGTATTCCGTTGAGATGGCAGCCGCCAACGCCGATATTGCGCGCCGCATCTGGGACCACGCGGGCGCCGGCGACCGGCTGACCTGCGTGGTTGGCACCATCGGCGACGGTGGGCGCACCCTCGACGCGTTGGCCTCACAGATCGGGTTCACCGCCGGAGCACTCGACTTTGTCTTCATCGACCACAACAAGAACGCGTACCTGCCCGATCTGCGCAGCATCATCGAGAGGGGCTGGCTGCATCCCGGCTCGATTGTGGTTGCCGACAACGTGAAGCTGCCCGGCTCACCGAAGTACCGGGCCTACATGCGCCGACAGCAGGACAAGCAGTGGAGCACCGTCGAGCACAAGACGCACGGCGAATACCAGACGCTGCTCCCCGATCTGGTGCTGGAGTCGCAGTACCTGGGCTAAGCGCAGAACAGTGTGCGGATCGACAGGTGCGTGGCTGGTTGTGACGGCCCGAAGACGCCCCTCCTTCAGCCACATTCGCGGTGTGAAGACACGCGCGGCGGCGACTTGCCGGAGTTCGCCCAGCTTTCGCGCCTACGCTTCAAGGCATGCGGATGTTCAAGCGGCTGCCGGTGCTGCGGTGGACGAACTTGGCCCTGGCCAGGGGCCTGCACAACATCCCCACGACCGGCCAGATTGGGGACGGCCGCGAAGCCGCCGCCGAGGAGTACGTCCTGCGCCATGCCCGAGCCGGGGACCTCGACGCGATGATCGCCGCTCTCGACAAGTTCGCCTACGAGAAATTTCTGCTGATCAATGTCGGCGACGAAAAGGGCGAGCTGCTCGACGACGCCGTCCGCCGCGCCGACCCGAGCCTGATCCTGGAACTGGGCACCTACTGCGGCTACGGCGCACTGCGCATCGCACGCGCCGCCCCGTCGGCGAAGGTCTACTCCGTCGAGATGGCCCAAGCCAACGCCGAGATTGCGCGAAGGATCTGGGCACACGCCGGCGTCGACGACCGCGTCACCTGCCTGGTCGGAACCATCGGGGATGGTGGATCCACGCTCGATGCGCTCGCCCTCAAAGGTTTCAGTGACGGCGCGCTGGATTTTCTGTTCATCGATCACGCCAAGGACGCGTACCTACCCGACCTCCACAGCATCCTTGGGCGCGGCTGGCTGCACACTGGATCGATCGTCGTCGCGGACAACGTCAAGAAGCCCGGCGCCCCGGAATACCGCAAGTACATGCAAGAAAACGACGGCCGCACCTGGTCCACGATCGAGCACAAGGCGCACGCGGAGTATCAAACCCTATTTACCGACCTCGTGCTGGAGTCCGAGTTGCTCGGCGCCGTCCCGTCAAACACATGACGGGTGCTCGGCGCACTGTTCTGCGGCGGTACCGTCGGCAACCCGAGCATCGCCTGCCGGTCGGCAGTGATCCGGGTGGTTGGTCGATCTCAGCGATCGCCCTTCACACTGGGTTTGACCGTAAGACGGTCGTTATGCCGACCTCGGCATAACGGACCTTATGCCGCAGTGATCGTTATGCCGCTGGCCGTTTCAGTTCCGGGTCAAAGCACGGGCGACGGCCGGGGCTGTTCGGCATAACGCGACGGAGTCACAGGTTGGCGAGGAAAGCGAGCAGACTGTCGGGCGGGCAGTAGCGGCCGGGGGCGCTGTCGTCGGGTTTGGCTCGGGCGAGGGCGCGTTCTTTGAGGGCCATGTCGGCGTGGAGGTACGTCTGAACGGTGTGGGTGGATTCGTGACGGAGCCAGAGCGCGATCACGGAAAGATTGACGCCGGCGTGCAGCAGCGCCATGGCGGCGGAGTGCCGCAGGGTATGCGGAGAAACGTGTTTCGTCAGCAGTGTGGGAGTGTTTCGGGCGGCGGTGACGGCGTGTTTGGTGACCAGGTGTTCGATGGCGTCGCGGCTGGGTGGTCGGCCGGATCGGGTGTAGAAGATCGGATCGGTGCCGGTGCCGGCGCGTTCGGACAGCCAGATGCGCAGTGTTGCAACGGTTGTTGTGGTTAACGGGATGACGCGTTCGACATAGCAAAGGCCGCCCCGCGGACGGTCGCGCGAGCCATCTTCGACGGAGTGGAGCTGGGACAAGAGGAGATCTTCCCTGATCCGATGTCGGAGTCGGTGGCGCAAAGCTTGGCGCAGCGGTGCGGCCAAGGCACTGGAGCGCCAACACGTGGCGCTACTACAGGGAGGACATGACGTGGCCTACATCAAGCCTTCGTGGTTCTTCGCGAAGATTTTCAACCGGATCACGCTGGCGACCGGCGCGGTCAACAGCGAGCCGATGACGGTTATCAAGCGTGGTAGCAAGCTGCCCCAGACGATCCCGATGACTCCGGTCGAGGTGGACGGCGTCAAGTATCTTGGTGTCGGTCCGCGGCGAAACCGAATGGGTGAAGAACGTGCGCGCTAACCCGCACGACGTCGTCAGGGAACTCGCGGGGATAAGGCCTGGGCACTATGACATCCTTCCAGCCCGCCCCAACAGGGCAAGCCATCTCCGTTGTCACCTATCCGTGCAGCAGACCCGACGCGTCACAACGCGTGCTGACTTCAAATGGATCGGAGTCAACCCGGACCAGATCGCCGCCAAGCTGGTTACTACCCTTGGGCACCACCAAGTCCGAGTCCGAATCGCGTGCTGAATTCTTCGCCGAGATCGCAACTTGTTGAGCCCGCGAAGGATCGTGGCCAACGGGATGCTCGCCGCCAAACCTCTGCGCAGGCTCGGTTGTAAGGTGCTGAGGTTGAGAACGACGGCATAGCGCAGTCCGTGGTCGCGCCATTGTGCTGCTTGGTCGATGACGTCGTCGGGTGTCCCGG
>JAOPWC010000187.1 GCA_025965895.1 Mycobacterium sp. | reverse complement strand
CCTCAGCCTGTTCGGGCGTGCCTCCGGCTGTTTCGGGACGGTCGTAGGCGGGCCGGTCGGGGCGCATGATTTGGGCGGACATGTACCCGTCGCCGGTGTACATGATCAGGCCCAGCGCATCGGGTCCCAGCGGGTAGGTGATCGGGCCGCCGTGGTTGTCGTGGGTGGTGTAGGAAACCAGCTCCCAGGCTCCCAGAACGTCGTTGTGCAGCATTACTCCTCCTTGTGGTTCGGGAATGAGGGGAACTGAACATCAGGAACGACTGGTTGGATTCCCAGTCGGGGTAGCGCTTGGCCATCTCGTTGAACAGTTCTTCGTCGGTTGTGGTGCTCTGCTGCAGTCGGCCGAAGTCTTGCAGGTAGCGTTTGCTGTCCTCAATCGCGACGGCAGGTCGGGTGCACCCGGTTTCTTCTGGCCGGCGACAGCGATTTTCGGGCGCATTGCGGTCCGCCGGTTGGCTATAGCCGTTTGCGTTCAGTGCTCGGGTGCCAGCGAGGACTCCGTGAAAGGATTCGGTACCGGCCGCGGTAGTGGCCGACCAACCTGGTGCCGAGAGCTTCGGTGATGTAGTCCATTCGGCGTTGCAGGCCCAGTGAGTCGAAGTAGAACACCTGTCCGGGATTGTGGGTCGCGATCGAGGACGGAAAGCACGGGTCTTGGCCGTCGCACGGTTTGGCCGGCTGCCTCGTTGGCGGTGGCGACGAAGTCGTCAGTCACGCGGACAACTCCTTTCCCTATGCTCCGAGAAAGTCCTCGAGGTGTAACTCCGCGTGCTAGTGGTCGTGCACACTCGGCACCCACACCCCATTGTCGACGCTTGGCCCGCGCTCGTATCCGCCGGTGGACAGTCCGAGTGGACAGTCGTGGGCTGACGCCGTAATGCTCTAGTGGACACCGGGCCGCACCGCTCCAGCGCTAGTTTCATTTGCCTTCTGGCCCTCCATTGTGGCCGGGCTAGCTGCCCGAAAACGCGTAGCAGAACCGCCCGAATACCTCTGATAAATACCTGAGTGTCAGGGCTTTTCGGCGTCCCTCGGGTGCTGTTTGGTGTTGAGCGCGCCGTGATGTTTCCGCGCTCGTGACGCGCACAGGTAGCTGGCGTTGCCGCATACACGGGTTATGCCAGACGTCGACTTCGATGACGCTGCGACCTTGCGGGCGGCGTTCACAGCCTCTGAGAGCCCTCGCCCACCGATTTCGATTGCCGCAGCGGCGCAGGGGCGCGGGGGTGTACTGGTCATCGAGGGGCCGCCCGGCATCGGCAAGACTCGTCTGCTCGAAGAGGCGATGGCGTTGGCTGACAAGACCGGTGTACGCACCCTGTTCGGTGAGGCGTTCGGATACCAGCAGGCAGTGCCGTTTTTTTCCACTGTTCATGGCAACTTTGCGCGCGGATCCGCCCGGGGGGACGCCGAGGCGTTGCGCCGGTCAGGCAGTTCGGCCGACCTGCGGTTGCGTCGAGTCCGCGCTGCCGCTGGGCTCAGTCGGCAGCGGCGCTCAGCCACTTCCAGCTCTGATCGGCTTGTGCGCGAACTTGCTCGGCACCCGTGCCGGACGCATAAGCCCGGGATGTGACGCACCACCATCGCGGCGGCTAAAACAGCAATGAATATCACATCTTCCCCATTTCGTTCAACAAGCTCTGAGGCGGCGCTCAGTCGGCTCTGAGTAAAGCGGCCCACACTGGCGGGGGTGAATGAGCAACCGAAGTTTGCGCCCGGGGTCGCGTCAACGAGCATGACCCGTAGTGATAACGACACTTGGGATTTGAAATCAAGCGTGGGAACGACGGCGACGATGGTGGCCACTGCGCGGGCGGTGGCCAGCAGGGAGCCGAACGCGATCATCGCCGACCCGTTCGCCGCGCCGTTGGTAAAAGCGGTCGGCATCGACGTCCTCAGTCATCTAGTGGACGGCGGCATCGAGCAGGCTGAGACCGGCGACGAAGCGGACCTCAGCCTGCAGCCTATGATCGACTCGTTTGCCGTGCGCACCCGGTTCTTCGATGAATTCTTCACCGCGGCGGCCGATGCGGGTATCCGGCAGGCAGTGATTCTGGCATCCGGTTTAGATTCCCGCACCTACCGGCTGCCCTGGCAGGCGGGCAGCGTCGTCTACGAGATTGACCTGCCGCGCGTGCTGGAGTTCAAAACCCGCACCCTGTCAGGGCTCGGGGCCGAGCCGAAAGCCACCTACCGGCCGGTTGCCGTCGATTTGCGCGACGACTGGTTAACCGCTTTGCGTAACAACGGCTTCGACGAGACCGAGGTCACCGCGTGGAGCGCCGAGGGCCTACTGATGTACCTGCCGCCGGACGCTCAGGACCGTCTATTCGACAACATCACGTCGCTGAGTGCCCGCGGCAGCCGGCTTGCCACTGATTATCAACCCGACGACGCCGCCGCAATCAAGCAGCGCAAGGTTAATGCTCGTGCATGGAGTGCACGGGGATTGGACCTCGATACATCGCAGCTGATCTACCAGGGCGACCGCAGCCCGGTGCCCAACTATCTGGCCCAGCATGGCTGGAGAGTTTCGGCGCAAAGCCGCGCGGACCTATTCAGAATCTACGGGCTGACAGCCCCCGACGACAACGCAATGCCCAACAACGTCGCCGTCACAGCGGTGCTGGAGTAGGCCTGTTCCCCATCGAGTGGAACCTCGATAATTCGCTTACCCAGGCATTGTCTCCCCCAACGACGCCACGGGACCAACGGCGTTCGCGTTCTGACGTTTTCAGATGTCAGCACAGAGCCCAACGGATCAAAGCTCAAAGTTTTCCATTGTGGTTCCGAGCTTGGCCAGATAGGTCCTGAGAGACCCGGGAAGACTTTCAAACCAGGCCTTCTCCTGCCCTGGCGGGGGCAAAACGTGACCGTACTCGATCATGTCTGTGGGCCCCAGGTTGCAAACATAGACCCAGACGTTTTCTTGCCCAACGCCAGTGATGCGGCTGATGTCCTGCATCATCTTCGTCATCATGGCAGTCCGCTGTTCCTCGGTGCGACCCGCACGTACATCACCGCGGATCCAGATGTGATCAGGCGTACGTTCGCCTCCCAAATACCTATCCGCTTGGGTGTCCTCGATCAGCACTTGCACAAAATAAGAAGGGGCGCCGGTCGCCTCGCTATGGCGAAAGCCGATCGCGTCCGCAATCTGACCTTTTTGATCTGGGCTGAACCTGTCCCTTGGCAGGTAACACAAATAGGTTGGCATCGATCTCTCCTTACGAATGAAGTTCGCCCAGTCACAGCGTCGACTTCGTGTGAGTCGGTGGGCGACTGACCGGTGGCGGGTTGTGCAGGACGGGTGAGGTTGCTGACTGCGACCACTCGCCGGACTTTCGTCAGCGTGGAATCGATCTGGGGTAGGCGGAGGTGCGAATCGTCGCCACATCGTTGGCGGCGACCTCGCGGCCGCGGTCGTCGATGAACCCGACGTGGACCGGACGGTTCGTCTTGCGCGCCCTTCGTTCGATAGTCGGTCCATCAGCCCGGGGAAGGTGGGCGTCACCCCATTGCTGTAAAGACCCCAGAGCGACGTGAAGCTCCTCACCGGCAGGAGTGAGCTTGTACGCAAAGCGGGTGCGACTGCCAGGCTCCTGATAAGGCGCGCGGCTCATCACGCCGTACTCGACCAGTGTGGTGAGCCGGTCGGCGAGAACATCCGGGGCGATGCCCAACGCATCACGGAACTCCGCGAACCGGGTCACCCCGTCCATAGCTTCGCGCAAGATCAAGAACGTCCAGCGTTCGCCGAGCACACCCAGGCTGCGGGCGATCGAACAGTTCGGATCAATCACTTTCGAAGTCGCCATGGCTCCACTGTAGCTGAGTTGCCATTTCCTATCCAGTAGGCTACGTTGGAGGAAACAACTCAGCATCTCACCCCTGGAGGACATCATGAAGCTCGCTGGAAGTACCGCACTCGTCACTGGAGCCAACCGAGGCCTGGGCCGGCACCTGGCCGAGCAGCTCATCGCCCGCGGCGCCGCCGTCTACGCCGCGGCCCGCAACCCGGCATCCGTCGACGTGCCCGGCGCGATCCCGATCACCCTCGACATCACCGACCCCGCCTCGGTCGAGGCAGCCGCCAAGGCCACGGGGAACGTCACCGTCCTGATCAACAACGCCGGCACCCTTATCGGCGGCTCGTTTCTGGAGTCGCCGATCGAGGACATTCGGCACGAGATGGAAACCCACTACTTCGGCACCCTGGCCGTCACCCGAGCGTTCGCGCCGCAGCTCGCAGCCGCCGGGACCAGTGCTGTCCTCAACGTGCTGTCGGTCATGTCCTGGTACACCTCGCCAGAAATGAGCGCCTACTCCGCGGCAAAGTCGGCGGAGTGGTCGCTCACGAGTGCGTTGCGTCTGGAGCTCGCGAGCCAGGGCACTCAGGTCAGCGCCCTGCACGTCGGCTACATGGACACCGACATGGCTGCACACGTCGACGCCGACAAGATCGATCCCGCCACCGTTGCGCAGCTCGCGCTGGATGCCGTCGACGCCGGCGAGATCGAGATCGTGGCTGACGGATGGAGCGCCAACATCCGCGCGGGTCTGGCGGCCGGGGCCAGCGGGCTCTACCCGCAGTTCGCCTGACCGCAGGTCTCAGTGGCGGAGCGTGCCAGAACCAGGCCCAAGTTCTGCTCGTGTTCACGGCATCTCCGGGCACGAAGGCTCCAAGAAGCTCAAACTACTTTCCGTAACGACACCCAAAGCCAACGCTGCAGCAGCTTCGGGCAGCGCTGGATAACTAACAAGGACTAATACATGAGCGACATCAATCCAGAAGAGACCAACGATGTCACTGCAGCGACGCAGGACGTACTCGCACACCACCGAGAGTGCTTCGGGAAGCTCGATCTCACCGGCACCATGGCCGACTACACCGACGCGTCGAGGTTCTTCACCCCCGATGGCCTGTTGCGCGGCTCCGACGAGATTCGGCGATTCTTCGCCGTGATGTTCGAGGAGTTCGAGAAGCCGGGGATGTCCTTCGAGTTGCACCGGCAGGAGGTCTCCGGCGACACCGCCTACATCGTGTGGACGGCCGAGACAGCAGAAAATCGCTTCGAAGTCGGTACGGACACCTTCATCGTGCAGAACGGAAAGATTCTGACCCAAACTTTTGCGGGGAAGATTTCGCCGAAGCACTGAGTTCGCTGCGTACGAGCGTTGACTTCGCCGTGACCGATCGCGCGGCTCACCATCCGTCGAAAGGGAAGCCATCATGCCGCTCGTTTATGTGACTCTTGCCGAGGGGACCACCTCGCAGGATCGACGCGCGCAGATCGGGGACGGAATCTACCGCGCCCTGATCGACGTCGCCAATGTGCCCGAGGACGACCGATTCCAGGTGATCAACGAGGTTCCCTCCGCCAGCTTGATCTACAGCCCCGACTACATGGGATTCGACCGTAGTCCGTCGGTCGTGTTCATTCAGATCTTCTTCAACGCCGGCCGATCCGTCGACGTCAAGCAGGCACTGTACGCCCGGATCGCCGAAAATCTGGACGCGGCCGGGGTGCGTGGCGACGATATTGTCATCAACCTCGTCGACGTGCCCAAAGAGAACTGGTCGTTCGGGCGAGGAGAGCTCAGCTATCCGCCCGCCGCGCCGTCGAGCACGTGATGAAGGTCGGCAACCTGGCACCCGTGCCTGAAACTTGCGAGCCACCACACATACCGTCGACGTTCTGGGCCGATAGTGCGGCCGAGGCTTCGATCGGCCACCGATCAGGTATCGCTTTGGTGGCTTTGGGCGCCGCTGCCGGTTCACCGCTTACGCGTCAAGTGGTTCGGCCCAAGTTGTCCTCGCAGACGACGTTTCGCCACCCGCCTTCGTCGGGAAACTCGTCGTCAACGACGCCGACGAGCCGCTCTACCAGCCATTCGGTCAGCAGCCGGCCCTTTTCGGCGCTGGCGGGCAGCGGCGATGACAACGAGCCACTCGCCGTCGACATCCGGGTGTCGATGGGTACGACGTCGTGGTTGACTACGCGCTGCGGTGCATCGGTCACCATCCGATCGCGGCGCACCGCTGACGGCTCGTGGAACATCCACAGCGATGTCTCGATCACCGCGGCGTGTTCGAGGGCCAGGCCGGGGTAGCCCTCCGGCCAGATGGCTTTCTGCCGTTCCGGCGTGAAATCGGGCATCGCATCTTCGACCACGACGATCTTGAGTTCCGGGTTCCGCTGCGAGACCAGATACGCGGGCTCGTAGACGAAGCCCTTGTTCTCGAAATGCCAGTTGTACACGACGATCTTGCGGAATCCGCACCGTTCGAGTTCGCAGAGCACGTCTTCCAACACGCTCATGAAGGTGGTCGCCCGCAACGACACGGTGCCTGGAAAATGCTGACCGCCGCCGCTGCCCGGCCGGCTACGGTACCCGAACGGCAGGAAGGGTCCCACGATCAGGCGGCGAACACGGCCTGCTTCCTGTGCGATGCGTTCGGGCAGGACCCAGTCGGTGCACACGGGCAGGTGGGGCCCGTGCTGTTCGGTCGCGCCGATCGGAATCACGATCGGGGTGCCCGCACGGGCGGCGGCGGCGATCTCTTCCCACGTCATGTGCCGGAATACCGATGGCGCAGATTCGTTGGTCACGTCAAATCTCCTAAGGAAGCTCCGGCGCCGGCTCGCGGCCTTGGGTGACCGGTTCGGCGCCGGGTTCGGTCGGGCGCGCAGACCACTTCTTGGAGCCTGCCCACGCCACGAGTGCCAAACCGATCAGCACGAGCTCGGCAATCAGGTATTTCATCTCCTGGGTCGCGAGCGCGACGGCGGTGAAGCCGATCACGACCAGCGGCGGCAGCGGCCACAGCGGCATCTTGTACGGCCGGGGCTCGGTGCGCATACTGCGGCGGCTGTAGAGCGCGGCCATCCCGATGCAGAAGTACACGGCCGCGATCACCGTGCCCGCGAAGATGATCAAGAAGTTCAGGGCCGACGTGAAGACCAGGATCCCCGCCGGGACCGCAAGCAGGATGATTCCGGTGCCGGGAGCCCGGTACCTGTTCAGACGGCCGATCACCCGGTTCACCGGCATCGGCCAGGCACCGTCGCGTCCTGTCGTGTAGACGCCTCGTCCGAAGTACATCAGCAGTGACAGCATTGCGTTGAACAACGCGACGATGACACCGATGTCGGTGATGACCCTCGCCCTGGAGCCAAGGGACGCCTCCACGGAGTAGATGACCGGCGCCGGCGCGTTGAAGAACTCCTTCAGGTCGGGCGCGGCGATCACCGCGGAGATCAGCGGCACCATGATCAGCACGCAGGCCAGCACGGCGGCGATGATGACCGCTTTTGCGATGTTTTTCTCGCCGCCTCTGAGTTCCTCGGAGAATCCGAGCGCGGCGTCGTAGCCGTTGATCACATTGAAGGCCGGGGCCAACGTCGCGAGCATCACTGCGAAGCTCACCGCCGCCAGCTGCCCCCCGGTCATCACGACGGGGTGAAACGTGACCTGCGACAGTGATTGGTGCGGGTGCAGCAGCGCGGCCACCGTGACGATGCCCAGCACGATGCACTCGACGAGAACCATTGCGGCCGTGGCCCAGGCGCCGATTTCGACCTTGGTCAGCGCGAGGCCGGTGGCCAGCGCCAAAAGCGCGATTGCCACGAGCGTGTCGGAAAGCCCGAGACCGGGGATCAGGTCCCGAAGAAACCCGACCATTCCGAGCGCGATGCTCGCCGGAATCACGATCCCTTGAATCAGGTAGTTGAACATGGTGATCCACGACAGCGGCCCGGGAAGGACCCTGTGTACCAGGGAATACATCCCGCCGGCGATCGGGAACATCCCGGCGAGTTCGGCCAGGCACAGCGAGATGAGGACCACGACCGCCGAAAGGATCAGCCCTGCGCCGATCGAGAAGGTGCCGCCGACGACGAACACTCCCGCCGAAAGGAACAGAACTGCCATCGTGGGGGAGACGTCCGCCATCGCGAGCCCGACGACTTCGGGAATGTTGAGCCGTCGTGCCAATTGCTGGGTGTAACCGAGTTGTTCCAGTCGGGCTTGGGATTCGGGCGTCGCTGCAGGGGGGTCGGTCATGATCACTCCGGTTCAGTGGATGTGGGTTCCGGCTGCGCTGATACGCCAATGGATCCGGTGGGCACGCAGGTGGTGCGTCCACCGTCAGCCGTCAAATGTGTTCCGGTGATGTAGCCGGCACGCGCCGAAAGCAGAAACACGACCGCTTCGGCAATCTCCGCGGGGTCGGCAATGCGCTGCATCGCGATGCTCGCCACGTTGTCGGCGAGCTCGGCGTCCGGGTCCTTCGCGCCGTCAAACTCGGCCAGCAACATCGGGGTCTTGGTGGGTCCGGGGCAGACGGCGTTCACGCGGATGCCCCATGACGCGAGTTCCGCAGCCGCGCTGCGGGTCAGCGCGAGGACGGCGCCTTTCGTCGCGGTGTAGGCGGCATAGCCGGCCTGCCCCACGATGGCCAGTTCGGAGGCGGTGTTGACGATCACTCCGGTGCGCCGCGGCTGCATCACACGCGCGGCTTCCCGCAGTACGTAGAAGGCGCCGGCGAGATTGGTCCGAATATGCATGTCGAGGACCTCGTCGGTCGTCTCGATGAGTGGGGCGACAATCGAGATGCCCGCGTTGTTGTGGACCGCGTCGATCGGTCCGAGCTCCGATTCGACACGCGCGAACGCGGCCCGCACGGCGCTGGAGTCGCCGACGTCCGCCCCTATCGAGAGAACTCGCCCGCCGTGGTCTTCGACGAGTTGTTGGGCGCCGGCCAGGTTGTCTTCCGGACGGGAGAGCAGGGCGACGTCGGCGCCTTCACGTGCGAGCGCTACGGCGGTGGCAAGCCCGATCCCTGAGGCAGCACCGGTCACCAGGGCAATGCGGTTGGTCATGTCGGGCATGCTCGTCGTCCTCCGGTTGGGTTCGGTCACGAGTTCTCCCCGCGTGACCGGATCCACTCGATCTGTTTCTCGATGCCCTCCTCGAGGGTCCAGGCCGGCGCGTAGCCGAGGTCACGAGCCGACGCGGACAGGTCGTACTCACCCTGGTGATCCCAGTGCGGCAGCAGACCGGGCCCGATCTCGTAACTGCTTGCCGGCAGGGCCTTTTCGAGTACCTGCGCCGTTTCCGCCACGGTGACGCGGCGCCCACCGGAGATGTTGTAGACGGACCGGGCCAACGTAGGGGCAGTCGAGGCGAGCCTGGCGGCGTTCGCAACGTCCTGGACGTATACGAACTGAAACGGATGCTCGCCGCCGGCCTCGAGACGAAAGGTTTCGCCGCGCAATCCCGCGCGGATCATGTCGCCGAGCAGGCTCGGCATCCACAGGCCGGGCCCGTAGACCTCGGTGACCCGCAGCGAGACGATCTCCATCCCGTAGAGCGAGCTGTACACCGTGCCGAACATCTCACCGGCGACCTTGGTCACCCCGTACGGCGTGGTCGGCTGGCATTTGACGTCCTCGCGGACGGCAGTGTCGAGATCCAGGTTGCCGACCGCGCACTCCGACGAGAAGTTGACGATCCGGCGCACACCGGTGGCACGGGCGGATTCATACACCGCGAGGGTGCCCTCGGCATTGGCGGCAAAAGTGGTCCACGGGAGTTCGATCGACACGCCGGGATGGCTTTGGGCCGCGGTATGGATGATCCGTTCGACGCCGTACTTGCGGATGGTTTCGGTAAGCCGCGAGATGTCGAACAGTTCACCTTGCACAGTGGTCACACCTTCGCGCGAATCGACCGCATAGTCGCGGTTGTAGCTGACGACCTTGCGGCCGTCCGCGAGCAGCTGGCTGACGAGATGACTCCCTACGAAGCCGCGGCCGCCGGTAACGAGCGTGGTCATGTCTGAAGCACCAGTTGGGGAATCACGCGGTCGATTGCGCCGCAGGTGTGGCCATCAAACCAGAATGCGGGTGCCCGATCGACGCTGCAACGGACGTAATGTCATGCGCTTGTAATGTGCTATCGGACAAACTGTCGCATGGCCTTGATCCTTTCGGACGTGCTCGACCATCCCGTGCTGCGCCCAGCCGACCCGGTACTGCTCAGCGGGAAGGACCACGTGGACCATGTGGTCCGATGGGTGCATACCGCCGACTTGTACGACATCGCTCCGCTTCTGCGCGGCGACGAGGTGTTGCTCACCAATGGGGTGGGCCTGGTGGGTGTCGACGAATCTGCACGACGGCTCTATGTTCGCCGGCTCTCAGAAAGCGGCGTGGCGGCCCTGTTCTTCGAGGTCGGCCGGACCCTGGCGGAAGTGCCGGCCGAGATGGTCACAGAGGCTCGGGACGTGGGCCTGCCGATTGTTGAATTGCAGCCGGCGCTCCGGTTCACCGAGGTAGCCGAGGCGGTGAACAGCGAACTCATCGACCGCTCGGTGGCTCGGCTGCGCCACGCTGATGAAACGTCGCGAGCCCTGTCGGAGGCACTCGCCCGGGGGTCGTCGTTGAGCGAGCTTGTCGATCAGGTGGCCGCGACACTGGGCACATGGGCGCAACTTCGTGACTACGCAGGTCGGGTGGTCGTCACCTCGGGCGGTATTTGTGACGAGCCGAATTCGGAGGTTCCTGTCCTGGTCGACGGAACCGCTTGGGGCCGGCTATCAGTCGGCACGGCAAGTTCCCCGGAGGTCCTCGTCGAAGCCGTTCTGGACCGCGCGCCAACTGTTCTGGGTTTGTGCCTGATCCGCGAGCAGAAAGAAGTCGCCGGCGCCCTTCGCGCCCAACAGCTTCTGCTGAACCAACTTGTCGCGAACCAGTCACCGGACCGCGGCATGCTGACCGCACGGCTGCGGGCGGCCGGCATCGCCTCGTCGAACCATCAGTACGTGTGTATCGCGATGGACCAGCAGCGCGTCGGGTCGGCGGCCCAGGTTGTCGACGCGCTCATTCGGGTTGTAGGGCATGGGATTTTCGGCCTCGTCGACGGAACGCTGTGCGGAGTATTGGCGGGATATGCCGACGGCGCGTCGCCTAATCTTGCTGACTCCGTGCGCCATTTTCTGCGCGACGCAGTCGCCGCGCAATCACGACTCTGCGCAGTGGTAAGCCGCGCGATCCGCGAGGTGTCGGAGTTGCCCCGAACGATGGCCGAGACCCAACGCGCCCTTGCACTCGGCCAAGAGTTCCACGTGAATACACCGGTGGTAGGTGTCCAGACCCTGGCGCTGGAGCGTCTGCTTGCGGCGCACGGGGACCTCGACGCGTTGCGCCAGTTCGTTGACGACCAGATCGGCGTTCTGGGACGGGCGGATTCGGCGAAAGGCGGCCAACTCTGCTTGACGTTGGATGCGCTCATTGCCTGCGGAGGCAGCAAGGCGGCAGCGGCGAAACGGCTGCACATACGGCGCCAGTCCCTGTATTACCGCCTCGACCAGATAACCAAGATGCTGGACGTCGACCTTGACGACGCCAAGCAACTGACGGCCCTCGCGGTCGCCGTTACAGCTCGGCGGATGTTGTACGCCGGCGGGTAATAGCGGCGCCTTCGGATTCCTCCGCGAGCTCCGGTCTGTTGGCTGACGCGAACCGGTTTCAGATGAAGTTCACCGGGCCTACTCAGGCTCTCCCTAGCGGCTGAACAGTCGAATCATAGGCTAGCTATCTAACTTCGGGTGAGTCGGAATAGTCACAAAGACAGGTATCGCAGATGAACGCGAGGATCAAGAAGGTGGTCGCGGCGGCAACCATCGCAGCTGCTCTCGGCATGACCGCCAGCGGGATGGGTGCGGCCATCGCTAACGCCGCGCCAGCCGCCCCGCCGGCCACCGCCGGCCAAGCGGGTCACGGCGCGCCCCCGCCGCAGGCCGGTCCCGGCGGCCAAGCGGGTCACGGCGCGCCCCCGCCGCAGGC
>JAOPWC010000170.1 GCA_025965895.1 Mycobacterium sp. | reverse complement strand
CTGCCGCATTCCCGTGTTCGTCGAGCTGGCGGGTCGCATCGTGCGCCACCGCGAGGCCATCGACGCCGCCCTTGAGCACGGCCTATCGCAGGGACTCATCGAATCCACCAACACCAAGATCCGACTCCTGACCCGCATCGCCTTCGGATTCCGCTCCGCAGACGCACTGATCGCCCTGGCCATGCTCGCCCTCGGCGGCCACCGACCCGCACTACCCGGTCGAAACAAACACCCACGGATCAGTCAGTAGAGCCGGAATATGCCTGATTATCAGTTCCGCATATTGCGGCTCTCCCAGGACTACAACGGCTTTCGATCGGAGACCGGAGCTACACAGTCCAGCGCACGTGGAGGGTCGGCGGTTTGCGGAACACGAGACCTCGCGGCGAGTTCGGGTGGTCGGGGTCCAGCCGCAGACCGGGCAGGCGGTCCAGGAGTCGACCGACCGCGATCGCGGTCTCGGTCCTCGCGAGCTGCGCACCGAGGCAGAAGTGCGGCCCCAGCGCGAAGGCGAGGTTGAGCCTGGCGTTGGCGCGGAGGATGTTGAACCGGTGGGGGTCGGTAAACACAGCCGGATCCCGGTTGGCGCCGGCGATCGATACGGTGACCAGGTCACCGCGCTGGATTCGCGCACCTGCGAGCTCGACATCGCGGGTGGCGTATCGGTCGATGACCGCGGCAGCCGGCTCCAAGCGGATCGACTCCTCGATGGTGTTGGGCAAGAGATCGGCGCCGTCACGGACGAGTGCGAGCGCCTCAGGGTCGCCGAGCAGGTGCCGGACCGCGTTGACGATCATGCCCTCGGTGGTGTCGATACCGCCGAACATCAGCACCGCCGCGTTCGACACGACCTCATCCTGGCTCAGCCCTTGCGGCGCCCGCGCCGCCTCCGTCAGCAGCGATGGTGTGTCGGTATGGGCGATGGCCCGCGCGACGGCGGCCCGCAGCTGGCCGAACGCATCTGCGCCGGCCACGGTCACTGGTTGCCCCGCGGTGACCTCCGACACCGCCGCCACGATCGCCGCGTACCAGGACAACACGGTGTCGGCGTCGACATCGCGCAGCCCGAGCGCCTCGGTGACCACCGCGACCGCGAGCGGACCGGCGAGCTCACGCCGCAGCTCGGCGCCGCCGGCCGGTTGGATCGCCGAGATCAACCGATCCGACTCCGCCTGAATGAACCCGGTGAACCGGTCCCGGACCCGCGCCGGGTGGAACGGGTGCGCGAAGGGCTCGCGGTGCCGCGCGTGGTCCGCGCCATCGAGCGACAGCATGCTCGGGCCGACCACCCGCGAGGTAGAAAACCGAGGATTGTCGACGGTGAAAGTGATGGGATCGCGCATCACCCGCACCGCGAGGTCGTACCGGCTAACCAGCCACCCGCTCAGAACGGCAAGCCAAGACACGGGCTCGGCCGCCCGCAGCCGTGCCAGCAGCGGGTGCGGGTTCTCCTCAAGCTCGTGCAGCGTCGCGCCGCACCCGATCGGGAACATTTTGCTGGCCATCTCATTGTGATGATCGCGCCGTCGAGCGGGGTTGCGCACGCGCTGGCGGCTGCTCAAGCGCATGCCCTCTAGCCGATGGGGACACCAGAGTGTTTGGCGTGGAAATTCGACTTGGAGCCACTTGACCATCGGTCAAGGTCGGTCCAGCAGCTGAGAGCGGCCGATCTGGTTCCAAAACACGCCCCACACGTGGTCCCCAACACTTCCAAACAGTCGCATCATTAGACCTATCCAGGCTTATCACCGCAGGTCAGCTATGGTTTTTCTGGTCGGGCAGACAGGATTTGAACCTGCGACCACTTGACTCCAAGTCAGGCTGGAGCCGTCTCCACGCGCTCCAGCCTGACGCCAAAATCTCGCTCACCTGCGGGAATTGCCTCAGGTCGTCTCCCCCGATCTCAGCGCGTCTCACGCAGGTTGATGCCAACGTCGTGACAACCCTCCGCGCCAGAGTCTGCAACCGATAGCCTGTGGCTGAGTGGACCGATAGGGGTCGGTTGGCCATCGTGAAGTGACCCCGGGGTATCCATGCCCGCGGCCGCCTCGGCGGCCGGCACCCCGACCGGTTGCAGCCCATCATGTACTGCCGCCGCACAAGGCGTTAGACCTACCGGGCGATGCGTTCCCCGGAGTAGCCGGTGCCGCGCCGGGCTTGCGGTGAACCTTGCCCGCGCCGATGCCGCGCACTTGGCTATGGCCACGCTGGCCGGAATAACCGTTCAGCTAATCCGGAGGTGCCGTTCAGCTTGGGGTGGCTAGCAGGACGCCGGTTGTCTCTCGCCGGCAACCACGAGGGGATGAACGATGGCAGTTAACAAGAATGAAATCGTCGTGCGGGTGAAACGACGCAGGGAATGGCCCTGGGTCCTCCTTGGTTCGCGCTGGTCCCGCCAGGTGAAGGTCGCGGTGCTGCCTGAACTTGCCGATCTTTTTCTGTGCCACAACGTACTTCGTTCCCCACGCTCCGAGAAAAACGCGGTGATTCCGGTCAATTCTCGGTCATTGGCGAGGAATAAACGATGACCTGTAAGAGATGGTCTCGGGTGAGATGGCTTCGGCGGCTGCCCCCGAAATGCGCATAGCGGTCGGGCCTGATAGGGGAACGTCGCCGTTGCAGCGAAGAATCGCTGCCAGGTGGTGCGGCCCAGACCACATAGGCGGCTGGTGATGGGGTCGAGCGGCGCTGCCGCAGACTGTCAGTAACTTGTCGGAATCCTCAGGTGGAGCGATCTCCGACCGCATGATGGGCAAGCCGGACCGGTTAACAGGAATGCTTACCGGCGTAGTTCCGGGCGGCTTTGGAGGGTAGACCCAGCTCGGTAACCGTCGGTGGGCAGATGATGATTACCCCGTGTGCGTCGTGGTAGAACAATACCTGCATCCTGCGCAAGGCTCGATGCACCGAAACTGCACCGACCCGCGCATCTGTTCGATCTGAAGACAGGAACTCGAGGCTGATGATGTCGAACAGCAGGGACGGGAAGGTCGTCGTAGTCTCCGGAGCCTTGATGGGCGTCGGCAAAGCTACCGCTGTCCGCTTCGTGCAGGACGGCGCAAAAACCCTTCTCCAGCAATCGGAACTGAGTCAGGACAGAGGAGTCCAGTTGTGATCCGACCGATGGAAGGCGTCCGAGTGCTGGAGGTGGCGCAGTTCACCTTCGTCCCGGCCGCTGGCGCAGTGCTCGCTGACTGGGGCGCGGATGTGATCAAGGTCGAGCACGCCGAAACCGGTGACGCCCAACGCGGCCTGAGCCGCCTGATGGGGATGGGCAGCGGATCTTTCGCGCCGCTGATGGAGCACCCCAACCGTGGGAAGCGCAGCATCGGCCTGGCGCTGGAACAGCCCGACGCGCTGGAGGTGCTGCACGAGCTGATCCGCGGTAGTGACGTTTTTCTGACGAACTTCCTGCCCGGAGCGCGCCGCCGGCTCGGCATCGAGCTGGAGGACGTCCGCAAGGTCAACCCGAACATCGTCTATGTGCGTGGGTCGGGCTTTGGCAGCACCGGCCCGGACAGTGAGAAGGGCGGCTATGACAGCACCGCGTTCTGGGCCCGCGGCGGCAGCGCGCTGGGGACCACACCCGTGGACTTCGACGGCCTCTGCGTGATGCCCGCCGGCGCCTATGGCGATTCGCTTGGCGGGATGACCATCGCGGGAGGCATCGCGGCGGCGCTGTTCGCGCGGGAGCGGACCGGCGAGACCTCGGCGATCGATGTCTCGCTGCTCGGGGTTGGCGCGTGGGCCAACGCCTTGTCGGTGGGCTTCGCCCTGCTGGCGGGGGGTCCGTTGCCGCGGCAGACAAAGAGCAGCGCGGCACAGACCAATCCGCTTGTCGGCAATTACCGGACCGCCGACAATCGGTGGATCGCGTTGGCGATGCTGCAGCCGGGCCGCTACTGGCCGGAGTTTTGTCGGCGCATCGACCGCGCGGACCTGATCACCGATGAACGGTTCGCGACGGTGGAGGCGCTGATGGCCAACGCGGCGCCCGCGTCGGAGATCGTTCAGGAGGTGCTGGCCACTCGGAGCCTGGCCGATTGGACCTCGCGGTTCGGCGGAATGGAAGGCCAGTGGGCCGTCGCGCAGGACCCCTGGGAGGTCGGCCAGGACCCCGCGCTGCGGGCAAATGGACTGATCGCCGAGGTGATCGACACCGAGGGCACGCGCCGCGAGCTGGTGGCCAATCCGGTCCAATTCGATCAGAAGCCGGTGCAAATCCGTCGGGGCCCGCAGTTCGCCGAGCACACCGATGAGATCCTGCGCGGACTCGGTAAGTCCGACGACGAGCTGATCAGCCTCAAGATCAGCGGCGCGGTCACTTGAGCTGCGTCTAGCTCATCCGAGAATTCGCCGCCAACGATGGAGACGCCACATGAGCCAGGGGATCACCGGAACGCTGCTGCTCGACACCAAGGTGATCGACGACCCGTATCCGTTCAACGGGCGGCTTTGAGAAATGCAGGAGGCACTGTTCAGGTGAGCACTACCGAACCCGTTCTTGTGACCGGGGCGTTCGGCCTCGTCGGTACCGCGGTGGTGCGACGGCTGCTGGAGGAAGGGCGGCGGGTAGTCGCGACCGACCTCAACATCCCGGCGAACCGCGGGGCGGCGTCAGCCCTGGCCGATCGCGACGGCGTGGAAGTGCGCTGGGCCGACCTGACGAAGCCGCCCGAGGTCGACGCACTCGTTGCGACGGTGAACCCTGCCGCGATCGTGCACCTGGCGGCCGTGATTCCACCGCAGTGCTACGCCCGACGGGAACTGGCCCGCGCCGTCAACGTTGATGCCACGGCGTCGCTGGTGCGCGCGGCCGCAGCGCAGCCGTCGCCGCCGCGGTTCGTCCAAGC
>JAOPWC010000144.1 GCA_025965895.1 Mycobacterium sp. | reverse complement strand
CGGCCTCAACCTCGGTCCGATCGGTGCCGGCGCCGGCAGCAACACCGGCGGCGGCGTCAACCTCGGTCCGGACGGCGTCGGCGGCGGGGTCGGCAGCAACACCGGCGGCGGCCTCAACCTCGGTCCGGTCGGTGCCGGCGCCGGCAGCAACACCGGCGGCGGCGCCCAACTCTGGTCCGCACCGCGGTAGGTAATCGTCGGCCAAGGCAGCGCGGGCGCCATCGCGGATGCGGTGACGTCCGCGCTGGGCATCGGCATGAGCGCGAGCGTGCACGAACACCTCCAAAATCGACAACCGTTGCGCTACCACCCAGACACGAAGGGTCCCGTCCGGCTGTCATGCGGCCTAGGGTTTGCCGAGGGCAGACATAGCTGCCGCCCGCCAGGTGGCCAGAGGAGCGAGTAGGCGCGCAGGACTCGGCGGGCGTGTTACGCGGCCGTCCCGGGCCCACAGGCGGCGACCACTGTGGCGCCACCCGACTCTGTTTCGATTGAATGCTCTGGTGATCGGTGCGTGGCTCGCCTTCGCTTTGGGGTTGTTCGTCGTGATGGGCACCTTGTCGAGTGTCGTGGGCACTCTTGTGGTGCCGCGCGGCATCAATTCTCGGATTTCGCGCACGGTCGACCGGGCCCTGGACGCCGGGTTCCTCCAGCTGGCCAGGCGTGTGCGGTCGTTCGAGCGCCGCGACCGCATCCTCGCATGGCAGTCGCCGCTATGGTTGCTGGTACGGCTTGCGGTGTGGCTCGGCCTGATTGTTGTCGGTTTCGCGCTGTTGCTGTTGCCGAGCTTGGACGGCCGCGTGAAACCGGCGTTTTCTGACGCTGGATCGTCGGTATTCACCCTCGGTTACGCCGCCCCGATCGGTAGCGGCAGCACGACGCTCGAATACATGGCAGCGTTCACCGGGCTGGCCGTTATCGGCTTGCAGATCGGCTACCTACCCACCCTCTACGCCGCGTTCAACCGGCGTGAAGTCGAAGTCAGCCTGCTTAGCTCGCGCGCCGGGGTTCCCGCCTGGGGACCAGAGATTCTGGCCCGTACCCGTTGGGGGATCGATGATGGCGACACCAGCCCTGTTCTCGAGGAGTTGTTCACTGCATGGGAACGGTGGGCCGCCGAGGTTGCCGAATCCCATACCACCTACGCGACATTGGCCAGGCTGCGCTCACCGCGGCCGATGTCGCACTGGCTGACTTCGCTGATCGCGGTGATGGATGCCGCTGCCCTGCATCTGGCGCTGGCACCGTCGCGTGAACCCAAACTCGCCGCGCGGCTGTTGCTTCGGATGGGCTTCCTAACGCTGGAACAGATCGCCAGAAACATGCGGGTGCCGGTACCCGACGAACCAGACCCGGACAGGCCGGTCACGGTGTCGTTCGACGAATTCAGGGTGGCAACCGGATTGCTGCGCGAAGTCGGGTACCCGATCGAAAAGACTGACGAGCAAGCTTGGCCGCACTTTCGGGGCTGGCGCGCCAACTACGACACAGCTGCACTGCTGCTCGCCCGCCAACTCGACGCACCGCCGGCACTGTGGACAGGAACGCGACGGTGGCCATCGACACCGATCCCGCCACGCCGCCCCGCCGCCAAACTGGCCCGAGACGCCCAATAACGCTCGTCGCCCGGCCCCGTGGTTCCGTCGCCCGTCGCAGATCTGATAGATCCGCAACATTGACGGCACGGCCACACCCTCTTGGGCCGATCAGGGCCTCCACCGGCCTAACCATGGGTTGGCGGTGACGGGTGGAAGGTTCGCTTCATCATTCCGGCTCGGCCTGGCACGAAGCATGCTCGATCCAACATGGTATGTGGTCTTAAATATAGTAGTTGTGCACAAACTATTGGTACCTTGGATGTCGCTTGCCGATCATGTATGGTTGGTTTGTGCTGAACTTTCAGCGGCGGGTGTCGAGCCGCGTCGGCGCTGCCACTCGGCCCGTGCCCGCTACATCACCGCAGTCACCCTGCCCATCGACGCCGGCGCATCCGTCAAATGACGCAGCTCCCAGCACGGCCACACATCAGAAAGGAACATCTGTGAACGCATCAGAGAACTACACTGGTACCCACCCCCAAACCCCCAGGAAGCAAAAGACTTCCATCAAAGGCGTTGCGAATCGGGGCATGACCATCCGACCGACTCCGATCGAGCGACTCGACCTCTCACCAAAAAGATTGGCCGTCATCGGAGGGACTAACGGCCTGGGGCGAGCCATCGGGCAGCAAGCCTTGGCACGCGGCGCCGAGGTCACCGTGGTCGGGCGAACGTTTCGCGACGACCCGGTAGCCCGGCTCACATTTGTGCAAGCCGATCTGTCCTCGATGAGAGAAGCCGTCCGCGTGGGCCGCGAACTCCCGGCGGAATCCTTCGACGTGGTGCTGTTCACCACCGGAATCATCGCAGCCAAGACTCGGGAAGAGACGCCCGAGCACATCGAGCGGGACGTGGCGATCAGCTACCTGAGCCGCCTCGCCATACTTCAAGGTCTTAGCCCCAGACTCGGATCAGCACGCGCAGACGGTGCTCCCAGGCCGCGAGTCTTCGTCATGGGCTCACCCGGGACCGGAGCGGTCGGAAACGCCGACGACCTCAACTCCGAGAAGAACTACTCAACCATGGTGGCGCACGACAACACCATCGCCGGCAACGAAATCATTGTCCTCGGCGCCACAGACAGATTCCCGGGTCCGGCATTCTTCGGCTTGGCCCCCTACCTCGTCAAAACCGGCATCCGAAGCAACCTCTTGGGCGACGGCAGCATCACGCACAAACTGGTTGAGACCGCCGTCGGCATCTTCATGCAATCCCCTGAGACCTACGCCAAGCGGATGGTGCCACTGCTTTTCGCGGCGGAACTCGAAGGTCGGACCGGGCTTATGTTCGGCCACAAAGCCCAGCCGATCCTGCCGACTCAAGGCCTCGACAGAGGCTACATCGATCGCTACCTGTCGTCCTCCGAAGCCCTCTTACAACGCGCGCTCAGCTGACCCCACACCGAACCCGCAGCATGACAGCGCCTTTGGCGCCGACACGTGCTGGGAGCAACACATCATCAATCGCGCCGGCGAACAGTCACACATGAGTTTCGAGTTCGGCTCCAACCAGCAGGCCGGTTGGCTCTGACCCGCTAATTCTCGTTAGCCAACAACAGGACCATGGCGCTAGCGAGGCCCCGCGCCCGGCCTGGCGCTGATATCACCGCGGAGCATTGTGCCTGGGTATTACACAGATCATCGGCGAACGTTTGATCATCGATTACCGGTCGATGATTTGTGTGCCACTTATGGTTGCGCAAAATTGCGATATCCTTATTCTATGGACGTTTCCATGGACGAATTTCCCATCGTTCTCCCGGCGCCCCAAGGGCAGTCCGGCCCGCTGCTGGAACTGATCGCCCGGCGCATCCGAACCGAGGCGGAGTCCGTGATCGAGACCTTCAACCTGCGCCCGCGCCACGTCATCGCGCTCACGCTTTTGCAACTAGTGGGCGAACAGAGTCAATCCGACCTCGCCGAAGCGCTGCGAGTCGACCGCACCAACCTGGTCGGCCTGCTTAACGACCTCGAAGCCACAGACCTCATCGAGCGCCGACGCTCCCCACAAGACCGGCGCCGCCACACCGTCAGCCTCACGCCCGCGGGAACTCGGCGACTCACCCAGCTACAAAACGCGCTGGGGACCGCAGAACAGCGCGTGCTTGGGGCCCTCGACTCCGACAAGCAAGCCACGCTCCACGCCCTCCTGCAGGAAGTAACCGCCAACGCGGCCGGATGCAACGAACAGCCTCGCACCAAAACCACATCGAGCACACCGTGCCCCTAAACGACCGGTGACCCACGACGACGCCTCGCCTGACCAAGAGATCCAAACGTCGGCCATCTCGCAGGGCAAGCTGCGCCTCCAGCTGCAGATGGTCCCCCCGGACGGCGGCATCCTGTCGGGCAGGAACGCTAACGCTGGTGAGCGTGCCACGATGGTGTCACGAGTAAGGCAACTGCAGCGGACCGTCCGTGCGCGAGCGTCCCAGGACCGCCGCGGCCAACGCCGATCGCGGGCATCTTCGGGTCACCTGACTCGCAACAACATCATCTCTGCCAGGCGTTGCGGCATTGCGTCGATGTGCTCGGCTAGCGCATGGCGCAGCTCGGCCTCGCCCGATACTTGCTTGCCATCGCGCTCGATCCGAATCGGGTTCTCGCGGTCGATGGCCAGGACGGCCTCCACGAGTGCATTGCGATCACGTGTGCCGTCCAGCAGTGGCAGCAGATGGCGGTCCACCGGCGACAGCATCAGCGTCTCGTGCCAGAGGTTGAAGGTCGACGCGTCGCTTTCCCCGCGCGTCAGCTCCGCCATGCGCCTCGCCGCCTCGTCCAACCGCAGCGGCGCTTGGGTCGGTTCGGGCAACACCGGATCAAGCCGAAACCGCGCCTGTCCCTGCAGGATCAAAACCTCCAACAAGCCGTCGATGTGGTCTGCGAGCCTGTCGCTGGGATTGAAAGCTGCGGAAACAAGTCGCGCTCGGACCGCATCCACCAGCTCCTTCCATGACAGCGTCCACGGCCAGCGGGCAGTAAGCGCATCCAGCGCGGCCTTGATGCCCGGATCGTTCGTAAATAGCGTCGCACCGTCGGAATACAGGTAATCCTGGCGTGAGTGATCGAGCCGAGTCTGCCCGTCGGCAGGAGGCACTCGCGCGGCGATATGCAAACGGCGGTAGCGACTATGGGGTGGGCTGTAGCGGATCTGGGGAGCGCGTTCGGCGTGAACCAGCAGAGTTTCGCGGAACGTGCGGTCGGCGACGAAATCCAGGTACTGCTCCACCAGCACTTGGACGCCCGCACACTTCTCGTTCAGATACTCCGCAACCTTGCGACCGTAGTTGCCAGGGATCATCACCTCGGGGTGCGCCTCCGCCAGATAAGCAAGACCATGCGCGCCGGCACGTCCGAGCATCTCGTAGAAATAGCAGGGCGAGTTAAACGTCTCGAGTTCGTCGTGCAACAGGTACGAATCCCCGTAACCCAACGCGTGGGCCCTTGATTCGGCCAGTATTCTGGCCAGCGCGCTGTTGGCCGGGGTCACCTCCTCCAGGAAATCGACCATGCGCCGCGCGTCGCGCGCCTTCTCCTCCGGCGTCACGCTGCCGCCGCTGGCCAGCAGCATGGCATCGCGAAGGATCTCCTTGGACTTCCAGCCCGGATAAACGTTGTAGCTGTTGTAGGCCACGCCCTCGGGAGCCAGCAGCCTGCGGAACGCCGACAAGAGCGCTTCCTGCACCTCGGTCGGCACCCAGCTGTACACACCATGGGCAATCACGAAATCGAACTGCCCCAACTCCGCAAGATTCATGCGCGTGATATCGCCGGCCAGCAGCACCAAATTGTCAAGGCTCAAGGCCTGCACACGGGTGCGGCCTTGGTCGATCTGCACCTGCGACAGATCGATGCCCACGACACGCGCCTGCGGATGGGCCGCGGCGAACGGAATCAAGTTGCCCCCGGCCGCACAGCCGATTTCGAGCACACGCGCGGTGGCGACCTCCGGTGTTTCCAGTCCGAACAGATGGGCGATCGCGGCTAGCTGTCCCGGCGCCGACTGCGGAAATGAATTCGAGCAGTACGGCGTCAGATCGTATGCGGTGCGTAGCTGGTCAACTGGGTCGTCCGAGTCGTCGGCGGCGTGCAACGAGTTCGCCGATTGGACCAATGCGTGCTCCCTGTGTTCGTTGGGTGTACCACCGGCATCCCCAGGCGCCGGATGGAGGCGTGTGTGACCTGTACCCACCCTCGGTGGTCATCACCATTCGATCACAGCGTGGAAGAACGCGGTGGTGTACGACGCAGGGCCGGTGATCCTGCACGGGCGGCTCGACGGCGACGGCGATCCGTCGGGTCATCGCCGTTCTTGGGAGCCTGTATCGCACTAACGAACGCTAACCGGGCCGGTGTTTGCGGGAAGCCTGCCCGTCGAGCCTGACCTGATGCGGATCGATTGGTGAGCCGGAGTCGTCGAGGAATGACACGCTGACGGGTTTGCCGGTGTTGCGTTCGCAGCGCGCCGTGACTGGTCCGCCCGGCAATGGCAGGTAGGTGTCACCCCACTGCTGAAGTGCGCCGAGCACCACGCACAAATCGAATCCAGCTGCGGTGAGACGGTATTCCGGGCGGGCACGTTCGCCGGGGGCTTTATACTCTTGCTTTTCCAGAACGCCGGCCGCGATCAGCTTGTCCAGCCGGGCCGCCAAAATGTTGGTGGCCACACCCAATTGGTTTTGAAACTCAGCGAAGCGGGAGATTCCAGCGTGCGCGTCACGCAGGATCAACAAGGACCAGCGTTCGCCCACGACGGCCAGGCTGCGCTCAATAGCACAGGTGGCGGCCATTTCTCTAGGCACCGTGATGCCCCTTCCACTGCGTGGCGAACGAGCCAGGTCTGCCTTGCATATTGCAAGTCAGCGTAGCGTTCATGTCATGACCACACCAACACGGTTCACCCTCACCGAGGCATCAGACTCGCTGTGGCGCGTGACCTTCAGCAATCCGCCCCTAAACCTGATCGACAGTGTGATGATCAGCGAACTCGACGCGCTGTTCTCACGCATAGAATCCAGTGACACCGTGGCTGTCGTAGTCTTCGACAGTGCCGACCCGGACTTCTTCTTGGCGCACATTGACGTCGTCGAAATGGCCAACGGCGACGACGCTCAAGCCCAACCGGTAGGCACACCTCCCCGCCAACCCCATCCCTGGCTGACCTCGCTCGCGCGTCTCAACACCCTGCCCGCCGTCACGATTTCCGCCATCCGTGGGCGTGCCCGCGGGGCCGGCAGCGAATTCGTGATCGCGACCGACATCCGCTTTGCAAGTCGTGAGAAAGCTGTGCTGGGCCAGTTTGAGATCGGGGTCGGCGCGATACCCGGTGGTGGACCTGCGTCACGATTGCCTGCACTGGTCGGACGGGGACGCGCGCTTGAGATCCTCTTCGGTGGCCGCGATTTCGATGGAGACCTCGCCGAAAGGTATGGCTACGTCAACCGCGCGTTGCCAGACGCAGAACTCGACGACTTCGTCGACGAGTTCGCCAACCGCGTTTCGAAATTCGATATCCAGACCATCAGGGACATCAAACGATTCGTCAATCTGGCGACGTTGCGGCCCGAAGCTGAACTCGCAGGGCAGATGGACGCATTCTGGGCCGCGGTAGGCCGGCCAGCAGTGGGCAGCGCGCTCGAACAGCTTTTTGCCGCAGGGCTTCAACAGCGCGGCGAGGTCGAGTACAACCTCGGTGAGTGGATCGGCAAGCTATCGCGCACCACGACGAACTAGCCACCTCAATGACTTTCGCCCGTAAGCCGCCCAGGGAAGGCCGGGCGCGCCGTCGACGACGATCACTTCCGGCCCTTTGGCCGCAGCGAATACCTTTCTTCACCGCAACGGCTCGTTCGTGGGGCCGTCCGGTTCGCACGCCGGGGACGCCGGTTCGCACGCCGGGGACGCCGGGGACGCCGGGGACGCCGGGGACGCCGTAGCCCTCGGCCAGCGGCGGCGCAGAAGAACAACGCAACTTCATGCGGTCCCACATCGCCGCCCGCGGATCGACCCCGGGGGGCATTACCTCCCAAGCAAGGACGGATCCCAGCTGGTGGGAAGCATTGATGGGGGCCAGCGGTAACGACACGAGTTGGCTGGTGAGCAATCGTGGGAGGACAACGCCGGTAGGAACAGCCAGCAAAGGACTGACGCCATGCGAACCAGTCTGAGCTCCATCACACCCGTGTTGATGGGTGGAGCGGCGGCTCGCATCGGGGTCGGGAACATGAAGGCAACGAACTCTGCGACACGATGTCAGATTGATGCTTTCCCGGGGTTGAACGCTCTTCCGGGGCGATGATGGCAGGTGAGAGCGAGTTGGGCGGGATGATCCGCAATCCTGATAAAGATGCGGTGGCCGGCTGGATCCAGAATGACCGTCGCACTGTAATCGGCAGCGCATTCGAACTTTTGGAGCATGTCGGTGCGCTGGAACCGGTGCGGCTGCTCGATCTGGCGGAGGCAACCGGAATCCCGGGGCCAACAGTGCACCGGCTGCTCAAGCAGTTGATCGAGGTGGGCGCTATCCGGCGCGAGGGTACTCGTTACCGCCTCGGGGCGAGCCTGTTGGGATTGGGAGCGCGGGTGACGCCTGAGCGTCGCCTGCGCGCCGTCGCCCAGCGACCGCTGGCCGAACTCGCCGCCGCCACCGGGGCCGCCGTGAGCCTGTCGGCCGCGATCGGCGGTGACGCGGTGTTCGTGGAAACGATGGACGCTCGCGTTCCGCTTGGGCTACCAGAACCGGGCAGCCGGGTACCGGTGGGAACGGCCCCAGCGCGGGTACACACCGAGATCGGCTGCCCAGCAACGATTGTAGACGCGGGCGATTTTCTGGCACACATCAGCTGCGTCGCGGTAGCGGTTCCCCTGGGCAGAGGTCAAGTGGCGGCGGTGACCGCGCTCGTCGCCGGGAAGCGCCCGCCGCTCGGGTTGTTGGCCGCCACCCGAGCCGTCGGCACCCGAATCGCCGCACTGCTCAATGCGCCGCCAACTGGCGCAGCGACGATTCCCGCGAAAAATCCGCTCAATGGAAGATGAGTCGCCGCAACCAGCGTTGAGTAATAACGTTGGAGGACATGAACTCATCCGCCACATTCGACGTCATTTTCGTCGGTGCCGGACACAATGCCCTGATCGCTGCCCGCGATATAACCGAAGACAGTGGCAGCGTATGTCAGCTCGATCTGCGCCCGATACCAGTGAAGGCTCGTACCGCGCCGTCTGAGAGCTTCATGGACGACCCGGAGGACTTCACGAAACGGTCGAGAACTGGTTCAGCGCACGAGAACCCGAATTCTTATCCCACCTACGGTCAGCCCAAGGGCGAACGCCTCACCGCGACACGGGCGGCGATCGCCAGCACCATGTATGACTGGCTCTGCCGGATCCTGCTGCGCGACGCGTTGGGTATCGCCAAATCGACTGAACATGCGTGTTCGGCTGGCCGGCGTGGTGGCCCAAGTGTTATGCCACACGCCAATGCTGCGCTCCCGCATCCGTTTCAGCCGGCAACAGTGTCGCCAACGCATCGAAAATGAGGAGCGGATATGAATACTGATCTCGACGAAGCAACCGTCCAGGGAGCCGATTTCGCCGAACGCGTTCGTCACATTCAACGGAGGCTTCGTATTCAGCTGAGGCCACAATACGACTTCATTGTCTGCGGCTCGGGCTCGTCGGGATCTGTGGTGGCGCGTCGTCTCGCCGAAAACGCCGACGTCAGCGTGCTGCTGCTGGAGGCCGGCGGCCCCGACGATGTACCCGCTGTGATGCGAGCAGATCAGTGGGGCGCCAACCTGGGCAGCGAGCGGG
>JAOPWC010000142.1 GCA_025965895.1 Mycobacterium sp. | reverse complement strand
GTGTCGGATTGTTCATCGCGGACAACGCCGTTCACCAGTATCCGGCAGCCGACTTGACCACCGCCGCGAACTTGCGCCGAGATGCTGGCGGACACCACAGTGAGCGTGGTCGTCTCCGTGTGCGACCACGGCAACGTCGTGAGATCGACCCGATGCGGATGCCCGTCGACGTCCGCCCAGACGAGCATCCCCCCGTCCCCGATGGAGCCGGACAACTCATACGTGACCCGTTTGGGACTGAACTCCGGAGGTGCTTGCGGGCCAAGGACGGTAATGACAGGCCCGGGAGCGGAGAACTCGTGCACCTTCCACATGCACACCGCGCCCAAAGCGAGCGCCACGACTGCAACCAATGGCATCCAGACTCGCGCCAAGACAGTCCTGCCGACTGAACGCGGGCTCACGCGACACCCCCCTATATCAACTAGGTTGACATATGAAGTCCGAACAATACCAGTGCTGGGCCGGAGCGCGAACACTGCTGCGGACGCTATCACCTGCTGGTGCTGTCGACAGCACGGACGAATCGGTACAACGGGCGGTGACGACACCACATGCCTTGTATTGCTTCAAGACATTTTCTGCAGGCGCCCTTTCAACCTTGCGCTGCGGAGAAGCCGAATGGCGAGATTTGTGGAGGTCAACATGGGGATCACCCCGAGGAATGTCCGCTCGGAGGGCGTGGCTCCATGCAAGTAGTAAAGACTGCCAAATACATAAAAGCAGCCCAGCATGAACAAAGCGCCGGGGATGCAGTATGCCATCAGGGAGCTACGATCGGCAACGATTTGCTTCGCATAATCCAGCTCATCCTTCGACATGGGTTCGCGTTTGCGTACTTTATTTAGAACCGCTTTGGCGCTCCCAATTTCTTCGCTTATCGGAGCCGGCGTTCGGTCTCCCAGCCGCTTCACGTGTACAGCAGCAAAGGCCGCGAACACCAACGCCAGCGCAAGGGTGACTATGGTCAGCAAGCCAAATAAACGCAAATCCAGTGTTCCAGTCCTTCGCTCCGCCGCCGAACCATCGAAGACTCCTCAAGACGGTACCTCAGACAGTTGGGGTGGCGTCCAAGGAGCGGTGTAAAAGTTCGGACATAGATTCCGCTCACTTACGGTCGTGATTCTATGCGATGGCGGCGGAATCGGTTGGCGTCACGCGGGTTTTGGCGTGAACTTCCGAATTCCGTTGTGGCAGTTGAGTTGGCGGGTCATGCAGCGACCTGCGCAGGTCGGCCAGCAGCCGCAGCCCGACCGGGGTCATGGTGAACCTGCGCCACCCGGCCGAGGCGCGGTCGAGCACCGCCCACACCAGCTTCAGGCAGGAGTGCTCGCCGGGCAGTCGACCGATGACTTTGACTCGGCGGCGCGTCTCACCGAAGGTCCGCTCGATAAAGTTCGAGTGCCGCACCCGGGTCCAGTGCTCACGCGGGAACCGCAGGTACACCGTCAGCGAGTCACGGTCGACCAGTGGGCACCGCACCGCCGCCGGATAGGAGTCGCGCCAACGCTTTTCGAACGCGTCGATCCGCTTCTGCACGTAGGCGACCGCGTCGCGGCCAGGCTCAATCTCCTCGGGCACGTCGAAGATCGCCCAGTAGTCGGCCTTCACCTCGGCCTGCGCGTTCTTGGGCACCTTGGCAAGGATGTTTCTGGCGCGATGCACTAGACACCGCTGCCGCAGCGCCGCGCCCATGGTGCGCTCGACCGCGCCGATCAACCCCGGCGCGCCGTCGCTGATCACCAGCAGCGGACACGCCAGCCCACGCTCGCCGAGCCCGGTGAGGAACCCTTCCCACGCGTCGCCGGACTCGCTGGCGGCCGCCTCCAGCCCGACGAACACCGGTTTACCGTTGGTGTCGATAACCCACGCGGCCAGCACCGGCTCGGCCGAGGCGTTCGCGTGGTACTTGAAATGGCTGCCGTCCAGGAACAGATAGTCCAGCTCCACCTCGTCGAGACGCCGCGCCGACCACGCCTCGAACTGGGTCCTGATCTCCTCACACACCCGCGACACCGTCGATTTCGACACCGCGGCGGCCTCGCCGAGCGCCTCGGTCAAGGTGGCCTCCACGTCGCGCACCGACAGCCCGCGCACGAACCCGGCGATCACCAGCGACTCCAGCGCATTGGTCTTGGTCACCCCCTCCCGAACAGCTGGGAGGCGAACCGCTCGGCGGTTGCTCGATACGTTGATCGTGCGTTCGTTCGTCGTGCCATGCATCCTCAGAATCCTCGGGCCATGGTTCTGGTGGCCGACGCTGGTGCGTTCCCGTCCGCTGCCGCAGGGATGAGATCTGCTGTCGCGGGTGCCCGTCGCGATCCGCGGTATCAGCAATTATATGAGCCGCTCGAGTACTGTGAGTCGGCCATGAGGTGATTCCCATTGCGCTATCACCGGCGTTAGCACAAATGAAATCTACTGATACACAATCTGACTCGCGACGCCGAGGGCACCAACGAACACCCACTGCCACCGGAGCCTCACCCAGCGACGCTTGGTGAGGGTTACGCGATGCGATCAATGGCGGCCAGTTCACCCGCCAACTGCTCGCGGGCGGTTTCGGCGTCGTAATGAGCCTGCATGTTGATCCAGAACATGTCGCTCAGTCCGAGCGCACGAGAGAGCCGCAAGGCCGTGTCGGCGCTGATGCCGCGCTTGCCATGCACGATCTCGTTGATACGGCGGGGCGGCACGTCGATCGCTTTGGCGATCCGGTACTGCGAGATGCCCAGCGGGTCAAGGAATTCGGCCTTGAGGATCTCGCCAGGGTGGGTGGGCGCGAAGTCCGCCACTGTGTTTCTCCTCTCTAGTGGTAGTCGACCAGTTCGACGTTCCCGGCACCGCCGGCACTCCACGTGAAGCAGATGCGCCACTGGTCGTTGACGCGGACGCTGTACTGCCCGCCGCGGCTGCCCGCGAGCTTCTCCAGGCGGTTGCCTGGGGAACCCGCAGGTCGTTGATGCTCTCGGCGGCGTTGATGAGAACAAGCTTGATTTATGCGAGCCTGCTGAGTTCCGGACTGAGTTTCTTGACGTAGCGGCGATGCCAGATCGCCTCGGTGTCCTTGTTCCGGAACGAGCGGATCACTCGACAACGATAACGCTGGCCGTTATTAACGTCCAGCGTTATCAACCACCAAATTCAGCCCACCCGGCGACTAGAAATTCAGCCCCGAGAACATGACCCGGCCGGGATCGTACTTCTGCCGCACCGCGCTCAGCCGCGAAAGGTTGGGGCCGAAGTAGCGCGACGGCGGCTGGTTGGCCTCGATGTAGTTCACGTAGCCGCCCACCGAATACGGTTGCACCGCTTGGTGTGCCGTGGTGAGCCAGCTCGTCGCCGCTGACGGGTCACCTGTTTCGACGTACCACTGCACCAGCGAGGACTGCCGACGCCACGGGAAGGCCGTGGCCCCCGGCGCCACGGTGGCGAGGGCGCCGTCGAGGGCGTGCATGATCGCCAACATGCGGCCCGCGCCACGGGGAAACGCGCCGACCGCCGAGGCGATCCCCTGGGCGGCGGCCGGGGTGATCGTCGTGAAGACGTCGGATCCGCCGACATAGCCGAGCGGCGACGGGTTGAGGTTCCCGACAGCCAGATAGCGCACCAGGTCCATGTAGTTGAACGTGTGGTTCTCGGTCCCGGTCGGTTGAACCCCAACGGCTTTGGTGATGGCGGCCGCCACGCTGTTCCCCGATCCGGCCGGGCAGGTCGCCAGGATGCGGCAGTGGGTCCCCATGCCGTCGACGGTGGCGTCGGCCAGTGCCCAGCTGCTTTGGTCGGCGGTGCGCAGCCAGTTCTGCCAACCGAGGAGGACCTGGGCGAACGACTGCGGCGGGAAATTGAGGTTCACGACGTCGACGTCCCGGGTGGGAAACGTGGCGAAGGTCAGCGAGGTGGTCACCCCGAAGTTGCCGCCACCGCCGCCGCGCAGCGCCCAGAACAGGTCGGGGTTGTTGGCGGCCGACGCGGTGACGGCCTGGCCGCCGGGCAGCACCACCGACGCCGACGTCAGCTGGTCACAGAGCAGGCCCGCGTGCCGGGACTGAGCGCCCAGCCCGCCGCCCAGGGCGTGCCCCGCGGCGCCGACCGACGGGCAGGTACCCGTCGGGATGCCCCGGCCGGCCGCGGCCAGGGCCTCGTGCGTCGCGTACAAGCTGGTCGCGGGCGTCACCGTGACCTGCCCCGTGGCCGCGTCGTAATTGATTGCCCCGGGCAGCTGACGCAGGTCGAACACCATGGCGCCGTTCGCCGTGGACGCGCCTATGTAGGAATGCCCGCCGCTGCGCGGGGCGACCTTGAGGTTGTTGGAGGCGGCAAAAGCCATCGCCTTTTGCACGTCCGCCGGCGATGTCGGGGTGACGATCGCCGCCGGCGTAGAGCCGTTGTAGTTGGTGTTGAAAACCTGCTTGGCGCTTGCGAATTGGGGATCGCTCGGTAGCAGCACCTTGCCGCCGAGGGCGGTGGAAAGGCCGTCCCAGCCGGAGGGATTCGGGGCCGCGGTGGCCCGCACCGAGCCGAATACCGCGCCGGCGGCCAACGCCCCGGCGGCCCCGCGCAGAAACGTCTGGCGGGAGATCTCACGCGCCATCGTCACGCTCCCGCGATTGCGTCATGACCCGCATTCTCGGTCACGAGAATCGCAGTGCCGCATGACGTGCCGCTGGGCAACCGGAACGTGCCCGAACCGTTACCCGCCTCGGCGGCCAGGAGCGCGAGCACATGGCGGTGCCTGTCCGGAACGGACGCATTGGGCGGCGGGGTATGAAATGCCACGCGTTTCGCTGAAAGTGCTGGCTCGGGCTGCACGGGCTCACACATCTACCCGTGGCACTGGGAGCGGCGAACGTAATCGCTCGCTAGCTGCACGGAGGCCTAGGCTGGTGCTTTGGACGCCTGCGCTTATTCGGGAGGTAGCGACATGCCCGCACCGTCAGCCGAGGTCTTCGACCGCTTGCGTCAGCTGGCCGCGATCAAAGACGTCACCGCACGCCAGAGCAAGACGATCGACGAGGTCTTCACCGGCAAGCCGCTGACCACGATCCCAATCGGCACGGCCGCCGACGTCGAAGCGGCATTCGCCGAGGCTCGCGCGGCGCAGCTCGACTGGGCGAAGCGTCCCGTCGCCGAGCGCGTCGATGTCATCCGCCGCTATCGCGACCTTGTCGTCGAGAACCGCGGGTTCCTCATGGACCTGCTGCAGGCCGAGGCGGGCAAGGCCCGATGGGCGGCGCAGGAGGAAATCGTCGATCTGATGGCGAATGCGAACTACTACGTGCGCGTCTCCGCCGACCTGCTGAAGCCGCGCAAGGTGCAGGCGCTGCTCCCAGCGGTCGGCAAGACCACGGTTGTCTACCAGCCCAAGGGCGTGGTCGGGGTGATTTCACCGTGGAACTACCCCATGACGCTGACCGCCTCCGACTCGGTGCCGGCACTGCTGGCGGGTAACGCGGTGGTGCTCAAGCCGGACAGCCAGACGCCGTATTGCGCGCTGGCGTGTGCCGAGCTGCTGTACAAGGCCGGCCTGCCGCGCGCGCTTTACGCGATCGTGCCCGGCCCGGGCTCGGTGGTCGGCACCGCGATCATCGAGAACTGCGACTACTTGATGTTCACCGGCTCGACCGCCACCGGCAGGCAGCTCGCGGAGCACGCGGGCCGCCGGCTGATTGGTTTCTCGGCCGAACTTGGGGGCAAGAACGCGATGATCGTCACGCGCGGGGCCAACCTCGACAAGGCCGCCAGGGCGGCCACCCGCGCGTGCTTCTCCAATGCGGGCCAGCTGTGTATCTCCATCGAGCGGATTTACGTGGAGAAGGACATCGCCGACGAGTTCACCAGCAAGTTCGGTGCCGCGGTGCGGAACATGAAGCTGGGCAGCGCGTATGACTTCTCGGTCGACATGGGAAGCTTGATCTCCGCGAGTCAGCTGGACACGGTGACGGACCACGTGGACGACGCGAAAGCCAAGGGCGCCAAGGTGATTGCGGGCGGCAAGGCGCGACCCGAGATCGGGCCGCTGTTCTACGAGCCGACGGTGCTGACCGACGTCACGCCGGAAATGGAGTGTGCGGCCAACGAGACGTTCGGGCCTCTCGTCTCGATCTACCCCGTCGCCGACGTGGATGAGGCCGTCGAGAAGGCCAACGAGACCGAGTACGGACTCAACGCCAGCGTGTGGGCGGGCTCCACCGCCGAGGGTCAGGAGATCGCCGCCCGGCTGCGGTCGGGGACGGTGAACGTCGACGAGGGTTACGCGTTCGCGTGGGGCAGCCTCGGCGCGCCGATGGGCGGGATGGGCCAGTCCGGCGTCGGCCGCCGGCACGGTCCCGAGGGCCTGCTGAAGTACACCGAATCGCAGACGATCGCGGCCGCTCGCGTGTTCAATCTCGATCCGCCGTTTGGTATTCCGTCGACGCTGTGGCAGAAGTCGCTAGTGCCCGTCGTGCGTGCGGTGATGAGGCTCCCCGGGCGGAAGTGACGGAGCCGGTCGTCGGCGACTAAATCGGTACCCCATTGCCTGGAGCTACTACAGCGCGTAGTATTCGGCTATCCCGCCGTGCACAAGGAGGTGCAATGTGAGGTGGAGTTTCGCCCAGATCGGGCTGCTGATCATCTGTGTTCTGCACGTCATTCAGGCGGTGATCGGCTTCATCCTTGAACCGAGCTTTGCGACGGGGCCCAACGCTCCGACCGTCCAACTGCTCGGAATGGACTACAACGGCTGGCACGCCGTCGCCGGCCTGGCCCTGTTTGGCCCCGGGCTGGTGTTCGCCCTACGCAAGTCGTGGGCCGTGCTGTATCTGCTGTTCGCCGCGATAGCCGGTGCGCTGCCGGGCATTTGGGCCTTCTTCTCGCATCAGGTCGCCTTTGTCTTCACCTTCCCCAACAACACCACCGACGCGGTGGTCCACCTGGTAACCGCCGCGGTGATGATCGCGGTGGCAGCCGTTCAGATCCGCCTGGACGGTGGACTCAAGAACTCGCTTGCCGATCTCCGGAAAGCGCGGTAGCTCAAGTGGTTTGCAGTTGAACCCCGCTTCGGCAGCGTTACTAGCCGGCGCCCTTGCCGTTGTCCACCCGATAGACGGCGCCATGGACGGCGGCCGCGGTATCGCTGGCAAGGAACGCGATCACATTCGCGACGTCAAGGGGCTGCATCATGCCGCGCGGCGAGGCCGTGCGCATGATCAGGTCGTAGTTCGGGTTGTCCGGCGCCGTGAACTGCTCGAGTTGCGGTGTCAGCATGCCGCCCGGACATACGGCGTTGACGCGCAGGCGATCCGCGGTGTACTCAACCGCCAACGCGCGAGTGAGGCCGATCAGCCCATGCTTGGCGGCGCAGTAGCCGGCCGAGTACGCCTGGCCTTCCACGCCGGCGATGGAGCTGACGTTGACGATGTTGCCGCCTCTTTCCAGCAGATGTGGCAGTGCGGCCCTGCACAGGTAGGACGGTCCGTTCAGGTTGACCGCGAGGTCTTGTGTCCAGTCGTCGTCGGTCATCGACTCGGTCCGTCGCATCTGGTGCTTCCCGGCGATGTTGACCAGGACGTCGAGTCCGCCGAACTCTCGGACGCACTGGTCGACCGCGTCTCTGCAGGCCTGCGCCGAGGCGACGTCCACGGATGCGTACGAACCGCGTTCCACGTCGCCGAATACGTCGGCCAGGCGTCCGGTATCCCGGCCCAGGCCGAAAACCGTTGCGCCCTGTTGGGAAAACAGCCGCGCCGTTTGCGCGCCCAGTCCCGACGACGCACCAGTCACCAGCGCGACCCTGCCTTGCAGTGCTGACATGCCAGTTCTCGTCCTCCCCAGTTGCGACGGCGCAGGGTGTAGCCCCGACTTCGCCGGACTTCACAAGCAAATCAACTCTCTGGCTAGCCCGTGCCACCAGGGCCCTCAGAGACCTCGCGGCGCCAAGCGTCGACTACTCAATAGGACCGCATCCGCGCAACGCCACCCCGCAGGACATCGAGCGGCGCAATGGTTCTCAGTCTCCAGACACCTAGCACGCGCTCGGCACGGAACCCGTGTCGGACGCGGCGTGCGGTCATCAACACGAGCAGGCTCATCGCGAGCCTGCCCAGCGCTATCCGACTCGTGCGCTTCTTCCAGGATGACCGCGACGAGCCCGCGCGCCGGCCAAAGTAATAGCCGATCAACGTTGCTGTCGCGAGCGCGCAGACTAGCGCGAATACCGCCATGACGATGAGCGTCCTTCGTCGCTGTCGCAGGAAGGTCACGTTCGAGATACGTATCGGCCAATTAGTAAGCGTGCGCCTGGGCAAAACGAAGTAATCGGCGTGGTGCGCAGTTGACGCCTCGGGCTCACAGGATTTGGACGTCGCCGCCACTTGATCCCCAGTCGGACGCTGCCGCTTTAGCGCGAGGCAAGTGGAACATTACTGGCATGGCAGCACGCAGTGGCATGGTGCGTTCGGCAATCCCGGAGGATGCGGCCGGTTGCGTGGCGGTTTACCGCCCGTACGTTGAGAACACGGCGATCACGTTCGAAATCGAAGTCCCGACCGTAGGCCCCATGTAGGCAACCATCAGGCAAGAGCGCTGGAAACCAACCAAACTCGTTCGGTACCGGCTAAGCACGGTAGCCCGTCCAGGTGCCCGCCACCGTCGAAACCGTTGGACGAAAAGGCGCATCGCTGCGACGTCATGCGGGCTCGAGACGGTCAGCAGAATGAAAAGGCGGCCACGCGTACGCCTTGGTTCCTAGTGGATTTGAGTGATAATCAGTCGGCCAATACCGCGAACGCATGGAGCGTCGCCTACGTGCGATTCGTCCATCATCTCGCCGTCGATCGGGGTTATTCTATTGACATCGTGGGTTTTTCGCTTGCCGCCCCTTCGGTAGCCGTCTGCGATAACGCAAACTATTAGACAGGAGCGTCACCGTGGCGCACGTTTCTTCCAGCCCTTCAACGGTGACCCGATTAGCGCTGTGCGAACGCGACCACACCCGCGGTGCCGTAGACGGCGCTTGGTGGCCAAAAAGTTTGGACCTGAGCTCAGAGCTACCTGACCTGGTTGCCGTATTCGGCTCATGGATTGGTCAGGTGCACCGAGTCGTTTACGACCCCAGCGTGTGGTTGCCCGCGCCGGCGCGGGTCATTCGTCACAACGAAATGGTCTCGCTTGATCCATACAAGCTGGTTTCGAGCGACACCATCTATCTGATGGGTACACATTCCCGCGACGCGGTGTTGTTCGTGCTATCGCCTTCCAGTTCCGGCGAGGAGGCGCGGCGCGTTCTGCGCGAGGTCTCCAATTCAGCACAACCGATGAATGCGGAAAAGTTACGGCAGCTCGTCCGCCAATGTGCCTCCAGTTTGGGGCATTCGGAGTACGCGGCGCCGTGACAGGAGCCCCCGCCCGGCATGGCGACGAACAAAAGAGGCCGGCAGCCGGTGGATTGTGTTTTTTTCGCGTCTTTTTCAACGACCTGGTTGCCGCCGTTTTGGGCAGACGTGGGGCTGTGCGGGCCGAGGGCGCGTAGGCTCGGGGACCGGGACCAACACCGGCCCCCATATCAGAGGGCCGCGATGTCTGATAATCCCCCCGGCAAACTATGACCAAAAAGTCCGGGAAATCACTGAAAGAGAAACGCGCCGCAAAATGCACCAAGTCCGCTCAGATTTCACCGACTGAGGCATTGCTGCATACCAAGAAACGCTGAGGCAACAACCTTCCCGAAATCCGGCTCAATCGTGCGCGACCGGGGGCCCGGCACCCAGCGCTTGCGTGCGGCCTTGACGTCCAGCGTCATCGGACACGTGTCGCCGAATCCAGGACCTACCAAGACGTCTGGAGAATAAGTAATCGAACAACACCCAGCGTGGACACAAGGCACCGGAATTTTTCCACCGGCCCCTATTTTGTTGGCTGGTTTGTGTTACGGTTGACATGGATGTATCTAAATTACATCCACTTGAAAAGAGAGAAGTTAGTATGACACAGGGAACTGTGAAGTGGTTCAACAGCGAAAAGGGTTTCGGATTTATCGCCCCTGACGGCGGCGCAAAAGACGTTTTCGTCCACCATTCTGAGATCCAAGGGAACGGTTTTCGCTCCCTTGCGGAAAATCAACGAGTCCAGTTCGAGATCAACCAGGGACCTAAAGGCCCTCAGGCGGTGGGAGTGACTGCCGTCTAACGATTCAGCACGAAAACCCCTGGGGCGGACTGGGTGTAGTCCCAGTTTGTTGACTGGCGCCCTTATATATCGGCCCCAGGGGGTTGACCAACCGTCGAACGACTTTCCTTTGAGGGTAAACGCAATCGACGGATAGGAGCGAGGACGTTCTGAGTCAACACTTCGCCCGCCCTATGAAATCCGGTTATAACTCCTCCAGGAGACGTCGCGGTCGTATGCTCGCCGCTTGGCGACGCCGCGACCCGGGGGCCTGCGGTAGGACGTTCATCGGGACAGCCTTGCCACCCGGCGAGGAAGTTGATGGGCCTAATGGGCCTAATGGTCCTCTGTCATCATCGAAATGGGCTGGGCGGATCGCTGGGTCGGGGCGGCATCGGCCGCGCAGGTTTCTAGCGCGACGGCTGCCGCTTGAGCTTCCCCGGGACGTCGGCAAGCACGCCAACTGACGACCACGCATCATGAAGGCGACCCGGGAGTATCCCGCGCGAAGTGGCAGACCGGGCGTGACGCGCAGTGCGGCCCCCGTGCACGAACTTCCTTGAGTGGCGCCGAATCTGTCGGTCCCATATCGCCGTCATCCGTCCGCGCCGCCGCCTGGCGCCGGTGTCGCCGCCCGACAAATGCGGTGCGTCGAAGTTGCGAAATTTGTTCTCCGACGCAGTTTCGGGTGCGTCGTCGGAAGTGGCGGTCAGGAACCGATCCGGAAGCGCCAACTTGGAGATGGTGCGGAAGGTGAGCAGATACTGGCGAACAAGCGGGCCAGTCGTATACGGCAGTTCGTAGGTGGCGCACACCCCCCGAACTCGTTGGGCGATTTCCGCGTAGCGGTTACTCGGCAGGTCGGGAAAAAGGTGATGTTCAATCTGGTAGCAAAGGTTTCCACTGAGGAATGCCATGATCGGCCCAGCGTCAAAGTTCGCGGTGCCCAGCATTTGTCGCAGATACCATTCGGGCTTGGTCTCACCCTGAAGGGCGGCGGGGGTGAACTTCTCAGCGCCATCCGCGAAGTGCCCACAAGCGATCACGACGTATGCCCACACATTTCGTAGCAGGTTGGCGGCCACGTTCGCCGTCAGTGTGCGGCGCCATCGGCGAAGACTCAGAGCGGGAAAGAATACATAGTCCTTGCCGGCCTGCCGGGCTATCTTCCGGATCAGCGCTCGGGTTACGGCGGACTTCTCATCGCCGGTCGCCGCGCGCTCATGCTCCGAATGCAACCCGTGCGCCGCGATGCCCCACTCGAACATGATGGCCAACAACACGTTTCGTAAAGGCTGGAACAGATTACTCCGCTGCCACTCTTGGTCGCGGGTGACCCGCAGAACGCCGAACCCAAGGTCGTCGTCCACGCCGACGACGTTGGTGAACATGTGATGGCGATAGTTGTGCGAATACCGCCACTGCGACGAGACACCGGCCATGTCCCACTCCCACGTGCTGGAATGGATTTCCGGGTCGTTCATCCAATCCCATTGACCGTGGCCGATGTTATGGCCCAGTTCCATGTTCTCGATGCTCTTGGCCACGGCGAGCGCAGTGGCGCCGAGCGCCCAACCGACCTTTCCGCGGGTGCCGGCGATCACCAGGCGCGCGCCTATGTCGAGCAATCGCTGAAACGCGATGGTGCGCTGGATGTATGCCCTGTCCTTTTCGCCGCGCGAACCCTCGATGTCACGGCGGATCGCGTCCAGTTCGACTCTGAGCGCCTCAAGGTCCGCCTCGCTCAGGTGGGCGAATGCCGCCACGTCTGTAATCGCCATCGACGCCTCACGGACGTCCAGAAGAGGTGGCTACCCGCGCGGCTCGCGGCCTGACGGGATTCGGTGGCGCCAGTATCATCTTCGTGTCCGTTCTTGGCGGCATGGTTACGTTGACCCGGGTGTGCCCGCCCGCGGCGGCGGGACGTCGGGTAAAGCGAGTTGGGCGGCCAGCCCACTGAACAGAATGTCGAGTCCGATCGAGTTCGGCTAGCCCGTCGTAGGCGGCCCACGTCGGCGCGAGCGCACGCAAGTGCGGGAATTCGCTAATCCGCAGCCGATGCAGGCCAAGACGCAACACATCGTCGGTTTCCTCGGGGCGTTCGACGGCCTCCTGCAGCCTACGACCGATATCAGCTAGAAGCACGTGCCACTATGAACAGGGCGGTCGATTGCACAGAAGGCTCATCTCATGACTTACTGTATAGGCGTAATGCTCGACAAGGGCATGATTTTCGCCTCGGACTCTCGTACGAATGCCGGGGTGGATAACTTCGCCAAGTTCTGCAAGATGACGGTATTCGAGCGTCGCGGCAACCGCGTTGTCGTTCTGCTGAGTTCGGGAAACCTGGCCGGAACTCAGGCCGTCATCAGCGTATTGACGCAGCGTTGTGCTGACGGCGACGCGGCCACCAATGTCTTGGGTGCCCGGACGATGTTCGACGTCGTGAGGCTGGTCTCCGACGCGACGCGCGATATCGAGGAACGCGACGCCGGGTACCTGGAAGAGAACAACGTCCGCTTCAATGCCTCGTTCATCGTCGGTGGGCAGATCGTCGGCGAGCCGATACGGCTGTTCCGGACCTATGCCGAAGGCAATTTCATCGAAGCCGGGACCGACACGCCCTTCCTTCAGACCGGTGAAACCAAGTACGGAAAGCCGATCCTCGACCGCGTACTTACGCAACACACGCCCCTTGCAGACGCCACGAAGTGTGTGCTGGTGTCTTTCGATTCGACTATGCGCAGCAATTTGTCGGTGGGCATGCCGATCGACCTGATCTGCTACGAACGTGACAGCCTCGAAGTGCAGTGGCGGCGGCGATTCGCTGAGGGGGACCCCTATTTCACCGCGCTCAGCCACGAATGGGGCGAAGGTGTGCGGCAGGTGTTTCGCCATTTGCCAGAGCTGCAATGGTGACGTGTCGTCACGACGATGGATACCTTCATCATCACCTGTGAACACGGCGGCAACCGGATACCGGCGCCCTATCGGGGGCTGTTTTGGGGACAACGGGCGCTGCTGGATTCCCACCGCGGGTACGATCCCGGTTCGCTGGTAATGGCCAAGGCACTCGCCAGTGCTTGCCGGGCGCCGCTGGTGGCTTCGATGACCAGCCGTCTGCTTATCGATCTCAATCGCTCAATCGGCCACCCACAACTCTTTTCGGCGGCGACTCGCGGCGCGCCGTCCGAGACCCGGGCGCAGATCGTCGATGAACATTACCGGCCCTATCGCGTGCAGGTCGAGCGTCTCGTCAGGCAAGGGGTGGCGCGCGGCCATCGCGTGATACACATCTCCTCGCACAGCTTTACGGCGGAGTTGGACGGCAGGGTGCGCGGCGCCGACGTAGGTTTGCTCTACGACCCCAGTCGGCGCGGGGAGACCGAGGTGTGCGCCCGCTGGAAGGAATCGCTCGCGGCGTCCGCTCCGAAACTTCGCGTACGCCGCAATTACCCCTATGCCGGAAAAGGAGACGGGTTGACCTCGCACTTGCGCCTGCGCTTCGCGCAGAGCGACTACATCGGAATCGAATTGGAAGTCAACCAGGGCATCGTCTTCGCCGCGGGCCGGCGCTGGACGGCATTGCAGCGCATGCTGATCGATTCGTTGCGCACGGCATGTGCGGCCTGAGCGCGCCACGATTCACGCCTGCGCCAGGGAGCACACGTGAGAACCTTTTCCACCACCTACGGCGCCAGCCATCCGCGACGTCACCTGGCGGAAACCGGAGACTAATGATGCAGATTCACGTCGGCTTCGAAATGATCTACGACTGCCCGCAGCCAACCCCGATGATATTCAATCTCAACGTCCACTTCACCCGGGTGTCCGACCTGGTCGGCCGTGACGACCTGGTGGTCGACCCGCCGGTCCCGATGTCGGCCTATCGCGACGGCTTCGGCAACTGGTGCACCCGCATTGTTGCGCCCCAAGGCCGCACGCGCGTCTCGGCCAATGCGCTCGTCAACGACACCGGACTCCCCGACGTCATCGCTCCCCGCGCGCAACAGATTCCCGTGCCGGATCTGCCCGAGGACACGCTTGTCTTCCTACTCGGCAGCCGGTATTGCGAAACCGATCGACTGTCCGAGACGGCGTGGAATCTCTTTGGGGACGCGCCACCCGGATGGGGCCGAGTTCAGGCAATCTGCGACTACGTTCATCGACATCTCACGTTCGGCTACGAGCATGCGCGGATGACACGGACGGCGCTGGAAGCTTTTTACGACCGGACCGGCGTCTGCCGTGATTTCACGCATCTTGCCGTTGCCTTCTGTCGCTGCATGAACATCCCCGCGCGCTACTGCACCGGGTACCTCGGCGACATCGGTGTGCCGCCGGTGGACGATCCGATGGATTTCGCTGCCTGGTTCGAGGTGTTTCTCGGCGGGCAATGGCATACCTTCGACGCGCGTAACAACACGCCGCGCATCGGCAGGGTGTTGATCGCGCGGGGCCGCGATGCCGCCGACGTCGCGCTCAGCAACACGTTCGGTCCCGCCACATTGACCAGCTTCAGGGTATGGACCGACGAGGTACCTGCCGGCTAAGTCAAGCAGCCAGGCCGCCGAACGCCTCCACATGCTCCGGTTTTTGCGACCTACGGCTTCCGGATGGCCTGCTGTACCGATCGGGGAGTCTAGGCGTGGGCCAGGACCAGCCGCCGCGGCCCAGGTGGTATGTGATGGTCGCCTCACCGCTTAGCCACATGTATCGGGGTGAAACGTCAGAACATCGCGAAGTGGCCGCCGCGGCGTCATGGGGGGTACCTCGCCAAGCACAGGGGCTTCGCCGACGCGGATCAGAAGTTGCGGCATAGCTGCCCGTCCGGTCAGGGTGCCGATGAGGTGACGACTGGACTGTAGCTCCGTGAGATGGCTCAGTGTGCATGTCGCCAGCCCGGCCAACGTGCACTCCAACAGCACGGCGGACAACGCTTCGCCGCACCGAAATGCGTCATCGCGGGTGTCCTCGTCGGTGGACAGAACCAGCACTATGGACTGGTCTTGCCCAGTGCCGGCGCGCCGCTCGTTGTGAGCGCTGACCGGGAACCTACGTCCGACGTCGACGCGGTCATTTTCAGCCGCCGACACCAGTGAACTGCGCGGAATCCCATCATAATTCTCGAAATGGCCAGTCCACCAAGCTAATTCGGTATGATACGAGGAATCGTACAGTCGCAGCGATTCGGTAAGTTGTGACGCCCTTGCCAGTTCCGGGCGCAGCTCGTTGGCTATCACGTCGAGGTCAACTGTGCCGGCATCGACGACGTCGCGCAGCACAGGTTCGAAGGACTCCCAGTTCCTCGGTGCGGCGAAGGGAAGCCGATCGGTACGGCGGTGCAGGATCGCGTCGGCCCGGCGGCGATGGCCATCGGTGACGAGGCTCATTCGGCTGAAATCGAGTGACGCGAGATGATCGAGGTTTTTCGGGTTGGGAAATCTGTGGACGTTGGCAGTCCACCCGGCTGCCGCCATCGCGACGCATAGATGGTCGAGCACGGCGCCGCAGCTGATGTAGGCCTCCCGCCCGGTCTTGTCGGTGGAGGAGAGAATCCGGCTGGGATCGACGTACAGGCGCAGCCCCGCGCCCTCGGCGACCCATTGCCAGGGCTGGCTGTTGTGCAACGACGGGGCCCGGCACGCCAATTGCGCCGCGGCCTTGAGTATGTCGGTGTCCACCAACGTGTCCGGCATGATCAACCTCCAGTTCGTGTCTGAGTCAATCCTGGAACTGGGCGCCGATTCAAGTCGGGTCTAGTTCGGGTGTGACCGCAGAGCGGGGTGGCGCGAAATGCAGTGCGTCACTGTGCCCGGTTCAAACGGGGAATGCGGCGCGGCCTGCTCGTTGCGTGCTGCGTAATGGTGGCACCGGCGGTCGCCGCGAACGTGGTTCGAGCCGCTTCACGTCGAATCCGGAACCAGGCCGTTCGCAGGCAGCTGCCCGGGTTGCGTTGACGTGTCGGCCCCATTCGCGGTGGTGACCGGTTGGGGCGCTGGCGCGGCGGCTCCACTTTCTCTGGCGAGGAAGGCGCCCAGTTCACCGATCGCACTCATTAAAGGCGCCGGGAACACGATGGTTGTGTTCTTCTCCACCCCGAGTTCGACAAGCGTCTGTAGGTTGCGCAGTTGCAGGGCCAGCGGGTGTGCCATCATCATGTCCGACGCCTCACCCAACGCGGCTGCGGCCATCGATTCGCCCTCTGCCGCAATAATTTTGGCCCGCTTCTCGCGCTCGGCCTCGGCTTGCCGAGCCATCGCGCGCTTCATGCTGTCGGGCAACTGGATGTCTTTGAGCTCAACCAGCGTCACTTCGACGCCCCATTCGAGGGTCGCGATGTCGAGGATCTTCCGAATATCGGCGTTGATCGTGTCGGTCTCCGACAGCGCCTGGTCAAGGGTGTGCTGGCCGACGACCTTGCGCAGCGTGGTCTGCGCGATCTGGTTGATCGCGGCGTGGACGTTCTCGATGGCGATCACCGATTTCACCGCGTCGACAACCCGGAAGTAGGCGACCGCCGAAATGTCGACGCTGACGTTGTCGCGGGTGATGATGCCCTGGGACTGGATCGGCATCGTCACAATTCGCAGCGAGACCTTCATCAGCCGATCGATGACCGGAATGATCACGGCCAGTCCGGGGTCCTTAACACCCACCACCTTGCCGAGGCGGAACAACACCCCTTTCTGGTACTGGGTCACCACTCTGATCGACAGCGACAACGCGATCAGGGCGACAACGAGGAGCACCACAACCAGGATGATCAACGCTTTCATGGCATGTCCTTTGGGATGTCGAGGATCTCGGGTTCGGTGGCGAAGGTCTTGGCTGGGCGGCCCTCAGCCGCGGGTCCAGCCTTGGTTGCGCATACCGCTGTTACACACTGGTCACCGTCGGCTCGTTGACCGGGTCGCCGAGCGGACTTTCGTAGGTCTTGACATCGGTCAGCGGATTGAACTCGAGGGTCCTCGCCCGGTTGAGCCAGTACCGCGATTCGGTGTCGGGCCGAAGTGCCACCGCGCGGCGGCATGTAGGTATGCCCGCCGATCATCAATGGTTCGGTCCGGGGCACATCGATCCGGGAGACGCCGGTGTTGCCACAGACGGCAAGTGAAGTGGTCATGGTGACCTGAACTGCATTGGATTAGCGGTGTGTGAGGGTTCGGAGCCGATGCTCCTTGAGTTAAGCGGCGGACGGCTGAACTCATCCCAGACCAGCTGAAACTCTCAGCACCCTTGAGCCTACACCCGTAGTCACTGCTCGTATCGACCAACAACTACCTCATCAATCCCACGCAGCCGGGGGCTCACAAGACCGCGCGTGGGAGTCGGGCGGCACGGCCCTCTGCCCGGAGCCTGCTGCTCCGGTGGACGGCTGAGCAATCTAGTTCGAGCACCTGCCTAAATCGGCCCTATGCCGTGAGCGCTGACCGTAGCACGCCAGACTTCAACAACACGATAGCGCCGACCTGCTTGGCACACGATCGTGATTTCTAGCGGAGGCGTTTCCGGCCCATCGAAATCAATTCCCCGCCGCGCGGTGCGCCGGGCCTACTCTTGCGAAGGGAGCATGCGTGAGGGGCCGTCCGTGCAGCAGCTGAGTTGGACCGATGACATGATGCTGCGCGCGGAGACGCCGGCGACGCCGTTACAGATCCAGATGCTCCTGATCTACGACCCGTCGACCGCCCCGAGCGGCAAGGTGACCTTCAAAGGGATTCTCGAAGAGCTCGACGCCCGCCTGCATCTCGCGGATGTCTTTCGGCGGCGGTTAACCGAGCTGCCGGGCGGTCTGCACAGGCCGTATTGGGTAGATGACCCGAGCTTCGATCTTGAGTATCACGTCCGTCATATCGGCCTGCCCCAGCCCGGTGACTGGCGGCAGCTCTGTATCCAGGTCGCACGGCTGCACGCCCGGCAGATCGACCTGCGACGTCCGCCATGGGAAATCACTGTCATCGAGGGACTAAATTCTGTGCCCGGAGTACCGAAGGGCTCGTTCGCGATGGCCTTGAAACTGCACCACTGTGCGGTCGATGGCATGGCGAGCATTCAGATGATCGCGGCGTTGCACGACCTTGCCGCTGATAGTCCCCGCCCCGCTGGTCCCGACAGTCCCTGGCGCCCCGGACCTCTTCCGTCGACCGCAGACCTGCTCGCGCGCACGGCGATCAACGCGGCGCTGCACCCGCTGCGCGCGGGCACCGTGCTCGCCTCGAGTGCCCCTAATGCGGTCCGCGGCCTGGCCGCCCTGCCAGGCAAGCTGATCCGTGGTGTCGTGTCCAGGGCCGCCGGGGGCAATGTGCCGTCGTTTGCACCGAAGACCCGCTTCAACCAAACAGTGTCGCCCCACCGTGTCTTCGAGGCCCGATTCCACGATCTCGCCGATTTCAGACGAATCAAGGCGAGCGTGCCCGGCGCGACGGTCAACGATGTAGCGCTCGCCTACGTCGGCGGCGCCCTGCGTGAATATCTGAATGGCCACGGCGAGCTTCCCGACGAGTCGCTGGTTGCGGCGTGCCCGATCTCACTGCGCGAGGCGGGCGACCAGCGCAGCAGGGGAAACGTGTTGTTCGGTCGGTTGCAAATGCTGGGTACGGACATCGCTGATCCGCTCGAACGGCTTGCCGCAATCGCCGCATCGACTGCGGGGAGCCGTTCGGAGTCGGATCAGTCGATCAGGACCCAGCTGGTCGATCTGATTGGAACAGTGCCGACCTCACTGCTCGGGATGACCGCAAAGGCCGCGAGCGTGCTTCCGTTCTCTGGCCCCACGGTCGCCAACACGACCGTGACCAATGTGCCGGGTCCGCGCGAACCGATCTTCTTCCGCGGTGCGCAACTTGTACGCGCCGCCGGTCTCGGGCCGCTGATAGCTGGCCTGAACCTTATCCATGTCGTTGCGAGCTACAACGGAACTTTGTCGATCAGCGCTACTGCTGACCGCGACGCCCTGCCGGACCCGGCGACGTATGCCGAATGCATGGAAAAGGCGTTTCAGCAGTTGCTCGCCAGCGCCGGTTGAACCGGCGTGGGTTCTGCGCCACGTGTCGGGCGTTCCACACGTGCCCCATCGTGAAATAGTCGCGGAAACCGACGCTAGCGAGCAGGATCGCCGCGCAAGCATCGCTCCGAACAAGTGAAAATGGTTGCGGCAGAGGCCTATCCAGTAACTCGCCGATGAGCGCGGGTGTGGCCTCGCGTGTGGCGGGCCGCGCCGCGCTTTGGCGGCGTGGCCGCGTAGCGCCTCACCCGGGAGCGCGACTCGTATGAGTCGGGCATGACGCAACGCGGCGATTGCAAAGGGCGAGAAGCGATTCGGTTCATCGCAATAACTGAGGTTTCACTTATCCGGCGATGGGTAGGCGACTGTTAGGCGCGAAGCGGTCCCGGGGCTGGTTGGTCGCTTAGCCCTCGGTAGTCATGAAGCCGGCTGCCGGGGGCGCTTTGATGTTGGCGTATGGCGGGTGGGTCTACCCGACGCTACCGGCAAGGCGGTGACGTGCAGTCACTGGCACCTGGTCGAAGGGTTCTTGTCGAGGTTTGCGCCTGCCACTGGTGGAACCGCGGCGCTCGGTATCGCCGTCGACAGCGAAAACGAGCCCACGACTTCGGATTCTCCTCCGAACGACTTGATAGGCGTTGTCGGGCTTAGCCGGCGGCGATGCGGTCGATGTGGGCGAGGAAGTGCGTCAATACCGCATCGGGCGCCTCGATTTGCGGCCAGTGCCCGATGTCGTCGGCGAGCATCACCACATCGGGTTCCGGTATCACCTCGGCATAACGGCGCGCCATGTGGGCACCGGAGTTGGGGTCGACCGGCCCGTCGATCAACCGCATCGGAACCCCGGTCTGCCGCATGGCACGCACCCACCGATTGCGGTGCGTGTAGCGATCGTTGATGAACCGGCCGACCTTGTGCAGCACCCGGCGGCCATCGTTGTAGTCCAAGATCTGGTTGAACACATCCATCATGTGCCGGGTCGGCTTGGTATTCGGGCCGAACATCTCGCGCAGCGTCGGTTCCAGCAGCCGGCGGGACAGCGGACTGCCCTGCACATGACTGAAGAGGTCGCCCAATGGGGTGCGAGACATCAGCTTCTGCGCCGCCCTGGGCGTATAGGCCTCGATGAACATCCCACCGTTGAGCCAGGTGATCGAGTCGATGCGCAGCGCGCCGTAGGTTTGCTGACCGAACTCGTGTCGCGCCAACAGTTCCTGGCCCACCGAGTCGCCGATGTCGTGAGCCAGGATATGCGCGCGGTCAATGTTGAGGTGCGCCAGCAGCGCTTCATGCATGTCGGCGTGGTCTCCCACCGAGTATTCGTAGGCCACGGGTTTGGCCGAGAAGCCCATGCCGATCATGTCCGGTGCGACGACGGTGAACCGTTTCGACAGTGCGGGCCAGATCGGCGCCCAGTCATAGGAATTGAACGGATAACCGTGGATCAGCAACAGCGGAGGCCCGCTACCCTCGAGGCGGTAGAAGATGTCGAAGCCGAGGTAGTCGAAGAACTCTCCAGACGCCTGCCAGCGTTTCAGTTCAGCATCCATGCGGTCATCATCCCTCGGCCACGAGGGCGTCGCCCGGGAGCCCACTGTGCAAGCTGCTCGTTCACCGTCAGGGGCGTGGCGACGCTCAAGGCGTAATGCACGAAGTGGAAGATGGAACGCAAATCCGTACAGCTGCCGTGCGAAAAGTACCGCTGACCTCTACCCTCGGCGACCAACGCGTCTCTCAAATTGCTTCGGCGGTACAACGCCGACCCCGAGTCCGGGCTAACCGTCGTTGACGAGGTTCGCGAGGTACGCGGGCAACCGGCCAGCGCCAAAGTCATAGAACCGCGCCCACTGCGGCTCGATCGAGATGCGCACCATCTGCTTATACGTCGACCGCACGTTGCGTTCGAATTCGGCGAGCTGGGATTCGTCCATCGACCTCCTCGCCGATGCGAGGTACTCATCGGTGACGCCGTCGACGGTTTCCAGTGTGGCGAGGCCACGCACCAAGAGGGACTTTGCCTCTTCGGGCGCGGAGCCGGTATCGATCGTCAATGCGACTTCCGGGCGGGACGAAAGCGCGCGGGCTTTCGGGGAGGTCGGCGCCGTGGAGACAACGATGCGTCCGCCGGTCCAGTAGAACCCGACGGGGATGACCCGCGGGAAGCCATCGTGTCCGTTGTACGCGAGCCGGGCCATGGAGCCGGAGAGCAGCTTTTGGGCGTCGGGGTGGCCAAGCTCCCGAGCCAACTCTTGCGTGTTCATCACACTGGTAGTCCTACTCGGTCCGGCCCGAACCGGACACCTGCGGACACCCACAAACATCAGCGGGTCGGAGTCTGCGCAGGGGTACGGAGTCGATCCGCGAAAGAAGCTGGCTTAGGGCCGCTCCAAAACCGCTGAATCACGCTCCGCTGAAGCAGTCCTGACCGGTCTGCGGCGACGACGATTCCGCCGGGATGGTCGCGTTAGTGGTTGAGAACGTAGCCTCCACGCCGGTATTGGTGACCTTGACGGTGTCGGCGTGGATGCCCAGCGGATAGTTCTGGGTCGCTTTGGACGTGAGATCGTCGAGGTTCTTCTGCACCTTATCCGTCGACATCTTGGAGCCCAGCGCGGTCAAGTTGACCACCTGCAGTGCCAGCCCGTTGTTGGCAATCTGGGGCTTGACGGTGGCGCTGTCGAGGAAACCCTTCAATTCAATTGTTCCGTCGCCGGAGTTGGTGGTGACTTCGCCGGCCACAAAACTCCCCAGCACCGGGATGGCGTCCTTGATCGATTCCTTGATGCCGTCGGATGACCAGGTGATGGTGCCGTTCAGCGCGCCGATGGTGCCCTTGGAATTGTTGGTGTCGCTCAGATGGAGATCCTTGATATGGATGCTGACTTTCATGCCCTTGGCGCTGCGCACCTGATTGCCGGCAGTCTGCACGGAGATGTCGGGGTACTGACTGCTGATGTACTGCCAGAGCATCGGCGGCATGGACGCAAACGACACGGTGGCGCTGTCCTGCACCTCGCATGCCACTGCGCTTGCCACCTTGCTGCCGACCAGGTGGCGGAACAATAGCTCAGCACCGACCACGCCGCCCAGGACGACCACCAGCACGATGGCCAAGACCACAGCCATCGACCGCCGGCTCCCTAACCAGCGGCGTCGGGTTTGCGCCGGCGCCTCCTTCGGCGGCGGCTGAGTCGACAGCCGAGTGGTGGCCTGCTCGGGCTCCCTTGGCGGCGGGCCGGACGGACCCTGCCGCGGGGCCGGTGGCCGGCCCGGCGGATACGGCTGGGAGGCGGGCGGGCGGCCCGGCGGATTCGGTGGCGGACCCGGTGGGCGACCGGGCGGCTGTGGTCGGTTCGATGACGGCGGTGGTGGGTATGGCCGACCGCCCTGAGGAATCTGCCGGGTGGGAGATCCCGACGGAGGCGGGGGCTTTGGCCCTGGGGGTACCGGTCCCCTGCCGGGGTCAGGCGGGTTCGAGGGGCGATTCCATTCCGGCGAATCGCCGCGCGAGGGCCCTTGCGGAGTTGTCACCGGCGCAATTTTGCCTTATCAAGCTGAACGCGTTTGCGGCGGACGTGGTGGCCCGTCGAATAAGGGCGCCGATTTGCCGGTGGAAGGCGTGCTGGCGCGACAGTTTGGGAGGCCATCTCGTACGGTCGAGCCTCGTGACCTGTCCTTGCTCGTCGCGGCGAAGGCGGGCATGTCCGACGTCGGCGTCCACACGCTGTGGCACTCCGCGGCCGTGGCATGGCTCGAGGCTGGGGTGCATATCAAGGCAGTCGCCGACCTGCTCTCGACCCGGGTCGGATTCACGTTGCGGACGCGAGCGCGAACAGCGTGTCGAGAGTGGTTTGCAGGGGACGGGTGTCGCGCTGCACTTGCGCGAGCAGTAATCCGCCTTGCAGGGCGGCGAGAAGGGTGACCGCGAGGTCGTCGGGGTTGATGTCGGGCGCGAGATGCCCCGCGGCATGCAGTGCGCGTAGCCCGTCGCGGATGGCGGTTGACCACCGTCCGAAACCGGCGGCGACACCGGCGCGAGCGTTGGGATCGCTTTCGGCCAGTTGACTGCCGAGGGAACCTAGGGGGCAGCCGCCCGTACCGCGGGTGTGATCGGCATGAGTCAGCACCAGCTCGCGCCACGCGTTGAGTCCGTCGATGGTGCCCAACTCGGCATGTTCTGTGTTGGCAACGCACGTGTCAGCTTGGCGATCGATGACCGCCCAGACCAGTGCCTCCTTGTTCGCGAAGTAATGATAGAGCTGCGAGTTGCTCACCGCGGCCGCGGCTTTGACGTCTTCGAGGGTGGTCGCGGTCACGCCGCGTTCATGGATCAATTGGGCGGCGGCATCAACGATGCGGACGCGGGTCCGCTGCCCCTTGGGTGTCAGGGTTCCCTTCTCGCGCGCGGAGCTGGCCATGCCTCCAAACTAGCACCTGTTTTGGAGTTGATAATCCATTTTTTCTCCGCCAGAGTGGATTGCATGATCCAATCCAGGCTTCGCCGGTCGCTGCGGCTGCACGCCACGACGAGCGCCCTCACTCATTCGAATTCGCATGGACTCGCTACCTGCTTCGCCCAGCGGATCTCCCATCCACGAAGTCTGCTCGTCAAAGAGGAAGGGCGACAACACGTATCCGATACGCCTGCCCGAGGGCCCAAACGAGCGCCGCACCAAGACGGCCCCGACCGATTCGCCCACAGCGGCACCTGAACGACGTTCGCGCGTTCGGCCCCCAAGCACCACCGCCAACATCGACCACAACAAACATCCGCGATCCAAGCAGAAGGAGCACGCCATGGAGTTCGACGGCAAGACCGTTTTGGTCACCGGCGCAACATCCGGTATCGGACGAGAGACCGCCAAGGCGTTCGCCGCGCGCGGCGCCCGGGTCATCATGACCGGCCGCGACGTGCAGCGCGCCAAGAGCGTGCTCGCCGAGATCGACAACGATTCGGCCGTCTTCCTGCCCGCCGACCTGAGCTCCGAGGAGGCCCTGCAACAGTTGATCCGCGACGCTGGACCGGCCGATGTTCTCATCAACGACGCCGGCTACTGGGAACTGGGCGCGAGCGCCGAAACCAGCCAGAGCGGCTTCGACGCGATGTTCGCCGTCAACGTTAGGGCTCCCTTTTTCCTGACCGCGGCCTACGCGCCGCAAATGGCGGCCAACGGCGGCGGGGCGATCGTCAATGTGTCGACGATGGTCGCCGCGCGGGGGATGGCCGGCATGGCCGCCTACGGCGCATCCAAAGCGGCGCTGGAATCACTCACGAGGGCATGGGCAGCCGAGTACGGGCCCCACGGAGTCCGGGTCAATGCCGTTGCGCTAGGGCCAACGATGACACCGGCGATGGACCCGCTGATCCATATTCTCGACGACATGGTGGGGGCCATCCCCTTGCGTCGCGCCGCCGAACCCACCGAAATCGCCCAGGCCATACTGTATCTGGCCAGCGAAGAGTCCAGCTACATCGCCGGTGCGGTCGTTCCCGTCGATGCCGGTCGCGCGGCCGTGCTGTGATCGTCTCGAAGTGTCGGGCTCATCGCATCGTTCCGCCCATGGTCCGCGTCGGCAACGAAGCATTCCTGAGCTGCCACCCGGTCGAGCGGACTCCATCGCCTCAAAGCGGCCGCCCGCACGGGGCCTGTATGTACTACCAATTCTTTCTTCCCCGCAACGGCACAACAACGCGCGTGAACGGCTTGTCGCCCGCGCAAGCAAACTGCCGCACGAACTTGTTCGCTAACTGACTACCTGAGGAGACTCATGCCCACTTGTGTAACCAGGCATGCCAGCACCATGTCGGCCCTGCTCACGTCCGCTCGGACAGACAGGTCGATGACCGTCAAGAACGCCAACGCGAACCCATCCGTGCGTGGTAACCGTTCAAGGGTGGGGCGGTGACAGCGGTGGCCGATCTCTCCGGCTATGGGCCATGGGCCGTCATCACCGGCGCCTCATCGGGCATCGGGCGGGCCTTCGCCGAACGCTGCGCCTCCGACGGACTCAATGTCGTGTTGGCCGCCCGGTCCATCGAGCGGCTCCAGCAGCTGGGCCGCGCTCTGAGCGCTAGCCACGACATCGCGTATCGCGTCGTCACCGTCGATCTCACTCACCCCGGCGGCGCAGCAGACCTGGTTGCCGCAACAGAAGATCTTGATGTCGGTCTGCTGGTCTCCAACGCGGGCGCCGCGCGCCCGGGCCGCTTCCTGGATCAGGACCTCGCAGACCTGCATCGACGTCTCATCCTCAACACCACCACCCATCTCGAACTCGCCCATGGCTTCGGCCGCCGGTTCGTCCAGCGCGGTGGCGGTGCCATGGTGCTGGTGTCGGCACTCGGCGCCGCCCATGGATTGCCGAACATGGCCCACGACGGCGCGGCGAAAGCCTATGTGCTCAATCTCGGCGAGGCGCTGAACCACGAACTGCGACCAGCGGGGATACCGGTCACGGTCATGATGCCCGGCTTCGTCGATACGCCGGTCATCGACGTTTTGGGACTCGACCGGGACCACCTTCCTCTGTCGCCGTTACCGGTGGGCAGCGCGATCCGTCAGACGATCCGTGCGTTGCAGGCCGGCCACGCCACGATCGTGCCCGACCGGCGTCTGTGCGCGGTGGCCCGCCTGACCCCACGCAGGCTCTCAATCAAAATGAACGGCCGCAGGCTCGGCCGCGCCGCAGAGAACCTGGCCGCCCGGCAAGCCAATACCCAGGTCCGCTGACCGCATCACTGAAGGCACTCAAGGAAGGAATCGTCGACCATGCTCCGCTCGAGCACCAGACCGAGATCATCAACCGGAGCGCCCGCCCCGTTTACATCCCAGTTGAAAGGATCCCATGGCTAAGTGGACCACATCCGACATTCCGGACCAGACCGGCCGCACGGCCATCGTGACCGGCGCCAACACCGGCCTCGGCTTTCAGACGGTCGCCGCGCTCGCGGCACACGGCGCGCACGTCGTGCTGGCAGTCCGCAACCTCGACAAGGGCAAGGACGCCGTCCAAAAGATTGCCGCGGCCAGCCCCGGCGCCGCCGTGACACTACAGGAACTGGACCTCACCTCTTTGAGTTCCGTTCGTGCCGCCGCTGACGAGCTGCGATCGAAGCATGACGGCATCGACCTGCTGATCAACAACGCCGGGGTGATGTTCACGCCCAAGTCGATAACCAAGGACGGTTTCGAGCTGCAATTCGGCACCAATCACCTCGGCCACTTCGCGCTGACCGGCCTGCTGCTGGATCGCTTGCTGCCAACACAGGGTTCGCGGGTCGTGACCGTCAGCAGCGTCGGGCATCGCATCCGCGCCGCAATTCATTTCGACGATCTGCAATGGGAGCGTAGCTACAGCCGGATGGGCGCCTACGGGCAGTCCAAGCTGGCCAATCTGCTGTTCACCTACGAATTGCAACACCGGCTGGCACCGCGCGGGACGACCATCGCCGCCGCCGCGCACCCCGGCGGATCGAATACCGAACTGATGCGCAATATGCCCGCTCCGCTGCGAGTGGCGACCGCCGCCATGGCGCCGCTGTTCCAGGGCGCGGACATGGGCGCACTGCCGACGCTGCGGGCCGCAACCGACCCCGACGTGCTCGGCGGCCAGTACTTCGGCCCGGATGGATTCGGCCAATCGCGCGGCTATCCGAAGGTGGTGTCGTCCAGCGACCAGTCTCACGATGAGAGCCTGCAGCGACGGCTGTGGGAGGTGTCCGAAAAGCTGACGGGGGTGGTGTATCCCGTCGGCTGACAAGGCAGCGGTGCCGATAGCCAGCAGCCGCCGTCTCGGCTTCGGTTGCGCTGGACCTAGTTGGCCCACGCCGCGCGCAGCTCGGCATTGAGAAGGGTGCGGAGGGGGACACCTCCGACACGCCGACGACAGAACTAAGAAATCTCAGTTTGATGGCCAATTGGCCAGACGGTGGCCGTTTCGATTGAGATTCGGCCATCCGAACTGAGAATCTAGAGCATAGTGAAATCTCCTTGATGGGTTTGAGTAGCCCCGTGGTCCGTAGTGACTGGCGCTGTCTTGCGGCTCCGCGGGGGACAGACGCAGCAATAGCTCACATGACAGGCACATGGTCACCATCCGCGCACCCCTGCTGCTCGAGTGTGGGGGCGCGCAGCTCGTCGGCGCCGGATCTGCGGCAGTCGCAATGAATCCACCGTCGTCAATGCGTCACGACTGAATGTTCTCCTGCAGTTTCCGATTCGGACTCTTTGTCGATGACGGGCCTCAGTAGCGTCGGTCGTGTCGAACCTGGACCGGCTCATGCTGCCCGGTGCGATGCGGGTGTTGGCTAGGCGGCGGCGGCCGATCCGAGCTACTCGGCGGTGGGATCGTGTGCCCGCTCCGCACGTGCGCTGAGGGTACCTACCTCGTGAGGCCGTGATCCACCTCGCCGAGGTCGTCTTGCAGCGGGCCCTCCCGGGGATGGTATTTCGGTCAGTGTGCAGACGGAGGTTGATGAAGATGCTTGAGGATCAGATGCGCCGCACACCGCGGGAACCTGACCCGTCGCTGGCAGCAAGGCGGGTCCTGAATACCGCGGTGGGGATCCTGGTGGGATTGCGCCACTGCCGTGTCGATGCGGCATTTCGGGAATTGATCGACGCCGCGAAGCGGCATGACATCGCGGTGTTCGCGATCGCGTCGGCGCTGGTAGATCTGGCCAGTGGCGTCAGCGGACCTCGCCGGGGTGACGCCGCTGATCGGGCCGCGTTTGTTGAGTGGGATGAGCTCGCGAGATGCCAGATTTCCGCACCCTCCGGGGTGTAGTCGCGCATCGGCGGTGGTTATCTCATTGCGACGAGCCGCGCCGGGTCGCTGCCGGGGCGCCACATAAGGCACCAAGACGTCAACGCGAGTACTACCGACGCACCGCCATCTTCCCGATCATGCACACCGTCGTGGTCGCAAGAAGCTGCTCGCACCGCTTCCAGATCTCGCACAAGCCATCCATCAAGGCTTCTGCGAACGCGAAAGATATTGTGGAGCAACGCTATCAGACATGGCGGATCTTCAATCACATGAAGCCGTGGCTCAGCGAGCTTTTCGACGAGAATCAGCTCCTGCTCGGTGAGGACTGGTGGCCCTACGGCGTCGCGAACCGTACGACCATCGACACCTTTCTGCGCTACCACTGCGAACAAGGACTGTCCCGGCGGCGACTCACGTGTACGGACATCTTTCGTGCCACACGAATGAGAATCATTGGCCTAAGGGAGCACCGCCTGCGCACACGGTCATTTGTCAGTGGGCGTCGAACGGGATGTTGACCATAAGTGAGGTCCCGCGTCCCGGTTGACTCGAGATCGTCATCTTGCCGCCGAGCGCCTCCACGCGGTCGATCAGACCCGTCAGGCCTGACCCGTTGCCGACGGCAGCTCCCCCGACTCCATCGTCGCGAATCCCAAGGCGAAGGTCGGTACCGTCGGCTTCAACGCGCACGTTGACGTGCGAGGCCCGTGCATGCTTGGCCGCGTTGGTCAAGGCCTCGGCAACGACATAGTAGGCGGCCACTTCGACAGAGTCGGGCAACCGCCGGTCGATATGTAAGTCCAGTTCGACCGGGACGGGGGACCGGCGGCCCAACGTCTTGAGCGCTGGGCCCAGTCCCCCTCTGGACAGGATTGCCGGGTGAATCCCGCGTGACATCTCCTGGAGGTCCTCGGAGATGTCCGCCAGTCCTGTGACGAGGTTAGAGATCTGTTCCTTGAGTGAGCGCAACTCGGGCGGCACCGATGCTTCTGCCGTGCGCAGCGCGAGGCCCAATGAGACCAGCCGCTGTTGAGCCCCGTCGTGCAGATCGCGTTCGATGCGGCGGCGGGCGTCGTCGGCGGCCGCCACGATCCGGGCCCGAGACGCGGTCAGGTCCGCGTGGGTCTGGGCGTTGGCGATCGCGGTCGCGACAAGTTCGGCGAAATCCTCGACCCGCACTTCAGTGTCGGGGGGCAGGGGTGTCGGTCGCGACGTGCCGACGACGGCCACACCCCACAGGCGGCCGTCGACGATGATCGGCGCTCCGATACCGCCGCGCAGGCCCAGCTCACGTAGCTGCGCCGCGGCGGACCCGGCAGCATCGTCGTGGCTATCCAGCCGGGCGGTGCGGCCGGTACACAACACCATCGCCGCGATGTTGTCGCCCTCAAGTGTAAACCGCTCGCCGACCGGCATTTTCTTCGCACCGGCGTCGTCGCGTGCCGCCAGCAGTGTGGCGGCGCCGTCGGGCTCGTAGCGCCACACAGCGGCATTCTGCACACCGAGGACCCGGGCCAACTCCCCGGCCACCGCGGAGAACACCTCGGCCGGGTCCACCCCGCGCGCGACCAGTGTCGCCACCCGCTTCAGTGCGGCCTGCACGTCGGCGAGCCGTCCGAGGGCCTCGCGTGACTCGGCATTGGCGATCGCGGTGGCCAGTAGCTCGGTGAAACGGGCCAGGCGCGTCGCGGTGTCGTCCGGCAGCAGTCGGGGCTCGGTGGTGGAGACCATCATCGCTCCCCACAGGCGTCCCGCCACGATGATCGGCACCCCGACCGTCGAACGAATCCCGACGCGACGTACGGCGGCTGCCAGCTCCCCGTCCAATTGCGAGTAGTCGTCGATACGGACCGCTGCGGAGCTTGTCCGCACTGCCGCAAGCACATTCGTGCCCTCAAGCGACCACCGCTTGCCGATCGACGTCGCCGGAGCGTCGGGCGGGAAACTGCCGCAGTCGGTTGCGGTGCTGTCGAATTCATAGCGCGCGACGCTCACCCGCGGGACGTTGACGACGCGGGAGACTTCCTCGGCGACGACGGCGAACAATTCCGAGGGCGCCACGCCTTCCGCGGCCAGGGTGGCAACACGGCGCAGGGCGCTCAGCTCGACATTAGCCTTGTGACGTTCGGTGACGTCTCTGCCAACCGCGTACGCGATGCCCGCTTCCGGCCGACTGCTCGTGCTCCACTCGAACCAGCGCACCGAGCCGTCCGCGCACACTTCGCGGCATTCGAAGCCGACGATGTCGTGACCCGCGGCGAGTTCGGCCAGGACGGCCTCCACCGACTCGACATCGTCGGGGTAGATGATGTCCATGAACGGCCTGGCCAGCAGCTCCTCCCGGGTGTACCCGAGGATCCGTGCATATGCCGGATTGGCGCGCTTCAGGTACCCGTCGAAGCCCGCGATGCAGAACGCATCATGCGCAAGGTCGAAGAGCCCTTCCAACTCGTCGTCCAACGACGGGGTACCCGCAGCCATAACCACCTAGTGTGACCCTGTCGAACGCGCTGCGAAAGGCCCGTCAGTTCAGCCGGCGGCACCCCGGACCCGCGGCCGTGAGATCGTTTGGCCTGCCGCGGCCTTCCCCGGTGGCAAATCCCCGTCAGGGTGTTGCACTCCGCAGACCGCGCCGGCTTCCCTCGGGATACGAGAAGCGACGCGATGTGGTTTCGATACGGGCGGCGTAACCCTCTTGCCTATTTAAAGACACAGCACCAGATCCGATGTGAAACCCGCTATGGAGAGTCACGGCGCTCGTGCCCTACGGCGCCCAGTCCTAACCGGGTTGTGAGTGCTCTGAAAGGGCTTACAGCGATGTGGAAGAAGCGCGACGACGCTGCACGTGGGGACTTACGGCCCGCACGGAGCCGAGCGGATTCTGAAACTCGCCGTGACGGCCGAAGAGCGCGCAGCACGCGAGAACAGCGCCACCGCGGTGCGGGCAGCAACCGCGGAATCGGAACAAGCCGTCGGGCACCCCGCAGCGGCTCAGGCGTCGTGACATCCCGCGTCCGTTGGGCGGCGCAAGCAAGACGCACATCGCAGAGGCCGCCGGGATCGCGACCGTGATGATCGCGGTGGCGACCGGCGCGGGTGGGCACCATCCTCAGCACCCTCACCAGTGACGTCCAGACCATCCAGAGCTTCGCGTCGGCGTCTACCCTCAGCATTTTCACCAACACTTTGACACTCGTCGGGATGATTATCGTAATGTTCTTGTGCCGTTGGGATTTCGCTCTGATCGCGGTGGCGGTAACGCCACTGCTGGCTATCTTCGTCGCGCGCGTCAACAAAGCCATCAGAACGGCAGTCAAGGAGGTGCGCACCCACCAGTCCGATCTGCTGGCCACCCTGCAGGAGGGCCTGCAATCGATTGAAGTGGTGCAGGCTTTCTCCCGTGAGGACCACCAGGAACAGCGACTGCGCAAGGTCAGCATGGACACCGTGACGGCATGGCTCAGCGCCCGCAAGTTGTCGTCGCTGCTCTCCCCTGTGGTCAGCCTGGCGATCGCGCTGCGCACGGACCTGGTGCTCTGGCGGGGCTCGTTACTCATCCTGGCCGGCACGATGACACTGGGCGCGCTGACCGTTTTTCTCACCTACCTCGCCAAGTTCTTTCAACCGGTGCGCGACCTTGCCCAGATGACCAACACCATCGCCCAGGTGGCGGTGTCGTTTCAGCGCGTCCGTCGGCTATGACCCCGCGGCGCCCGTGTTACGCGACATCACGTTCACGATCAGCCCCGGACAAACGGTCGGTATCGGCGGCCCCACCGGCATGACTCGGCGCGTGCGGTAAACACCGTCCGGACTGCCGATGAACCGTTGGTGCACCGAGGCGCGAACGGTCGCGATCCCGTCAATAGCCTCGTTCGGTGCGCTTCTCGCTGCTAGCATGCCCGCTATCCGATCCTCTTTGGAATTCCCTTCGCGATTAAGGAGATCTGCGATGCTGACGATGCGGGATCACGGCGTTGAGGACTATGCGGCGTTGCCGGACATGGACGCCACCGACGTTGGTGTGCTGGGCGAGGACGACCGCGCCTGCCTTGAAGAGCTAGGCCAGTATCTCGCAGCTGCCGATGCGTGGCAGCGCTTCGGTGTCTGGCTGCTGCACAAGCACTTTGAGCCTGCCGCCGGAGAGATTTTCGTGGAACGCGCCATTGCTGGGGCGCGAAAGACCGAAACCACTCCCATCGAGCGATCGGTGTTGCCCGATGAGGGGTTGAGCACGACCGCGATCCGGTTCGAAGATTCGGTCAGCTGCGGTGTCGGTGTCATTGGCATGGAGTTCGCCGAGCCGGCCGAGTTCGGTTCCATCTCGCCGCTGCGCGATGACGACGAGGCCGTATTGGCCGGCATCGCCGAGCGGCTGCAGGCCCGCGGCAAGATTGACCGCTTCGGTGTCCGGCTGATCCGCGACCCGCTGGGCCTGTCGGCGCAGGAGCTGCTTCACGAGACCTGCGATAGCGCTAACCGGACGCTGCACTGCACCGTTGGTGAGCGCGACGCGCTCCTTGCCGACCGAACCATCGTTGAAACGGCCTGGCGGTGGAAAGTTGCGCAGGGCAAAACGGAACCCACCGTGATGCAAGACTGCACCGCTGCCTGCGTACGAGCAGGCGAGGGACATGACATTGAGCACAGCCACTCTGAACCCGATGTTTTCGACTGATCGCGCGCAATGAGCCGGACTCGCGAACGCCCATGACGCGCTAGCCGAGACCCCACACTGGCCCCAAGTCCGGGGTGCCGTAGCGCCGATCTCATCCAACAGATTCCGGGCATCTTGTCCAAGTCGAGACGTCCGGGTGACACCGCGTTGCCCCCAGGGCTCTTTGTTGCCGCGGCCGCCCGGTCGCGCCGGGGGAAAACGGTGGGCGAGAAACGTGGACGGTCGTCAGCTCTGGTAGGCCAGGTCGGCGGCGCTCAACCCTTCCAGGGCCATACCGAGCTGGGTGCCTTCGGCGATCCGCCGGCTGACCCGTTGGCGCATCGTAATTGCGAGGTAGCGGGTCAGGAGTTGGGGCTTGTTGGCAAGTTCCTCGGCAAGTTCCTGTGCGCGTGCCAGCGTCTCGTCCAGCGGCACGACTTCGGCGACCGCGCCCCACTGTTCGGCCTGCCGGGCGGTGAACGAGCCTTGGGTGAGGATCAGGTAGCGAGCGCGGTTGAAGCCCAGCGCCTCCTCCCACACGATGTGGATGCCGTCGCCAGGCACAATCCCGAAGGTCAAGTGTGGGAAGTCAGAGAACACCGTGGTTTCCGCGGCGACCACGATGTCGGCGAGCAGGACGTACTCACTGTGCACCGTGGCCGGCCCATTGACCGCGGCGACAATCGGCATCTCCAGATCCACCAGCCGCTGCATCACCCGTCGCCCTTCGCTGATGGTGCGATCCCACTGCGCGGGCTTGGTAATGTCGCCCAGGCTGGCGCCGTCGATTTCGGTCATGAACCGATCACCAGTGCCGGTCAAGACAAATACGCGGTTTTCCCTGTCTTCCCCGATCTCATACAGGGCCCTGGGAAAATCGCTGTGCAGCTGCCCGGTGAACGTGGCCGGCCCGTCGTCGGTGTGAAACCGCAACGTCAGCACTCCGGACGGGGTCCTATCCATCGCGATGTTCTCGAACGCCGTGAAGTATGCGGGTTGTGTTGCCATGGGTTACTCCTTGCTGTGATGGTCGGGGTGGATCCCCCCACCAGACAACGATTTGGTCGGCCAGACAAGTTCGTTGAGCCAGAGCCGGTGCCGATCCCCGCCAGAATGATGCGTTATGGCGCCGCGACGCGGCCCGTGTGACCGCGGCATCAACGAATCGCGTGTCCTTGTGGCCCAGTAACTTTGACGACCCGGGCTCCCGGCGGGATACTTCTGACAACGCGTTCGACTGCGGCAAGTCTGGCTTCAAAGACTTCTCGACGCCAGCCCTGCCCGCATGCCGTCGGCGTGGATGGCGGACGGGGAGGCGGTGTCAGCTCCCGGGGGGTGGCAAAAATTTGTGATCGATGAGGGACTGCAGTGCGTTGCGGAAAGCGTCTTCGGTATCAATGGTTTTGGTGAATCCGGCCTGGCGTAACTTGATGGTACTTACGAAGGCGCGGGGACCTTCCGGGGCGCCGTAGGCGAACGCGAAGTCCGCGTGCTGGTCACCTTGACCGACCAGTTCCCGCAGACTCAGCGGGCGAAGGCCACTTCGTGACAATCTGATCCCACAAGTCGGATTGTTCCGCGAGATAAGCCGCCAAGCTCATGGGCGTGTCCGGCCCGGCCTTGACGGCGAGGGTTTCGGCCAGGGCGGGCCATACATTGCGCCACTCGAAGACGTCGCCATTGGTGATGTTGAACGCTTGATTGGCCGCTTGAGGCGATTGCGCCGCCCAGACCATTACGTCTGCGACAAGGTCGGCGTCGGCCGCTTCCCAGACAAACGACGGGCCACCGGGAAAGCTGAACGGTTCGCCCTTCTCACGGCGGATCGCGGCGTAGGCGCCGATGGCGGGAAGCACATTCAAGGCGCCGGGGGTGGGCCCGGTAACGAGTTGAGGACGCAGAGCGGTGTAGCTAAAGCCGTGCTTTGAACCTGTCTCTCGTACATAGTCTTCGTGCTCGAAGAAGACGTTCTCGTGCCGGTCACGGGGGTCACGTTCGCGGGCAGGGATGGGGATCGGGTGCAGGTGCACGCCGTAGACTTTCGTTCCCTGCAGGATGCTGATGTGCTGGAATTCCGAAGCGTTGCGCGCGATTGGTTCGACCACGTTGCGAAGCATGGCCGCGTTGGTCTCGATCTGCGCCTTGCTCGACCAGCCGGCGACCAGTTCGGGCTCCTCGCGCAGCGCCGTGTAGACGATGTGGGTGACGTCGGTCTGTGGTTCGAACGCGGCGCGCGACGCAGCCTCGTCCCGGAGATCGACGGCGAGGAACTCGACCCGCCGGCCGCTGGGTAACTCGGGTTTACGACGCGAGACGCCGATCACGTCCCAGCCCGCCGATAGGAACCTGTCGATCGCGGCCACGCCGAGCAAACCGCTCGCGCCTACCACCAGCACCTTGTTGGACATGAGGACCTCCCTTCGCGTCCGAGTCGAGCTTCACGAATCCGGTGGCGTTGCCGTGGGCGCGTGCTTGCTCGGACGATTCGGTATTTGGACTTGGAACGGACGGTGCCGCCGAAATTCGAGTCTTTCCCGCGACTTGGTCGGCGGTCGTGGTCCAGCCCGTATCGGTGGTGTAGCGGGATGAGGTCATACCACGCTGATAACGACGGCCCGATGCGAACGTGCTTTGGCCATGGTTTCCCGCCTCCTCGACGACAGTCAAAGGAACGCACCAACTGCCGGGGAACATTTCAAGCTCATATCCAGATGCCCGATAACGGCCATAAGGTACGCCTACTGCCGGGATTTTGGTCGACCCGGCAGTGACTTCATCACAGACCGACGACGCCGACGGCGGCTATAAGCTAGTTGACAGCGCGTTTCCGCGCGGTCGGTACCGGACGGGCAAGGGTTATGGAGTTGCGGGAACTTAGCGCCTTTGTGGCGGTGGCCGAGGAAGGCGGAATGTCCGCGGCGTCGCGGCGTCTGCATGTCAGCCAGCCAGCGTTATCGCAGACGGTGAGCGCTCTCGAACGCAAGCTCAGGGTCCAGCTCTTGGAGCGCACCAGCACCGGAGTACGGCTAACGGAAGCAGGCACGCTCTTGCTTGCTGAAGCACGCGCCGTCCTGGCTCGCCACCAGCAGGCGCTACGAACACTGGCCAGCTACAGCACTGAAGGCAGCAACGTCATCAGGCTCGGCATCCCATTGGAGTTGGCTCCCGACGTGCTGCCCAGCGCGCTGGCCAAATTCGCCGCCGAGAGCCCCAACACCCGGGTTGTTCCCCGCCACTTATCGACGGCCGCGCAGTTTTCAGCCTTACGTGGCGACGAACTCGACGTCGGTCTGGTGCGTGAACGCCCCGCCCGATCGGCATTCGACGCCATGCTCGTCGCCCTGGAGGACCTCGGAGTACTGCTGCACTCCGAGCCCGCCGCTCGGCTGGTGGGCCGCGAGGGTATCCGACTGGACGACCTGGCCGGACTGCACTGGGTGGGCTTTCCGCGCTCAGGCAGCCCTGCGTGGTATGACGCACTCACAGGAGTACTGCGCAGCCACGGGGTCGACATCGGGCCCCCGGCGCCTGAAGGGCAGGAACTGATCGCCGCGGTCAAGTTCACGGCCGTAAGCACCGGAGAGGCGTTCGCGCTCGCACCGGAGAACGGCTTACACCCGCTGCCCGATAATGTGACGTGGTCTCCGTTGGTCGGCCACCCGTTGGTGCGCCGCACCTGGGCTGTGTGGCCGGCCGACTCGCGGCGCCGCGACGTCGGCCAGTTCATCTCCTCGTTTGAGATACCGGATGCTCCCTAGAGATCGAACGCTGGTGCACGTGGCCGCGCGCCGGGAAACGGTCGGTGACGGGCCCGTGGCATCGTGTCATCACTGTCCGCGGTTCAGTCCGCGGTCTGGCGCAGCATGGCGGCGCGAATGGAGTCGGCGAGTGTCCAGAACGACAAACCGAGCAGTGGCACGTCTTTGAGGAGGAACTCGCCCGTCAGTGACAGGGCCGGGAAGCCGCCGCCGGCCGCTTCGCTAACCCCTGGAGTCGTGAACAGGAAACTGATGGTGGAGATGAAGAGGACGATTGCGAGCAGGCTGCCGGCGATGGAGAGCTTCGGAGCCAGCGGTTTGATCGCAAGCAGCAGCGCCGCAGCGAGTTCGACCACACCGAGCAGCGCTGAGAACGTGTACACGGAAAGCATGTGATAGAGCCAGCCCATAAACGGGCTGTTGGCCACCAGCGGCTCAATCTGATGCGCCTCGAAATACTTCTCATCGCTCAATTCGCCAGAGCGGCTGGCGCGGCGCTCGCCCCAGCCACTGCACGGCGCCGACGGCTGGGACTCAGTCCCCGGTTGCACAGGGAACGAGATTCGGGGCCGACTGCTTGTGCAGTGCCAGCGGCCAACAGGAACCCGGTGCCGGGCGGGCAGATGTTCATCGTGGTGGCCGGGCCATTGCGCGCGACTTGGCCACGGCACCATACGGAGTGCAAAAAACTACGAACTCGCTTGTGCCACGCCAGAGTTACTGACAGTAAACGAGTCTGGACGTCGCGGCCCGATGGGTCTCGTGGTAGTCGCGTGCACGAGCAGTTCGGCCAGCTCGCGGGGGCGGCGGAGAAACGGCGAGTGCGACGTGTCGATCGTCAGCTGCTCGACCCCGAGTCGGTTGGCTACCGCATCTGGCAGCCAGCGCGGCAGGGAGCGGTCCCGCAGGCACAGGATGAAGCTGCGGGGCGCCGCCGGAGTGCCCGACGAGGACATCGCCGGGCTGCAGCACTGAGGCGACGGCCTCGCGCCGGTTGGCCAGCCATGTCCGGGCAGGTCGACGGCGATTGCTTCATGGCCGAGCTTTCAAGCTCGAGGGTGCGGCTCCAGCACCGTGAGGCGCCAAAGCCGCCGTGCACCAAGATGAATCGCATGCCAGTCCGCTCTGGTGAATTCGTGAAAACTCTCAACCGGTTGCCGTGCAGCCGGCACCTTAACGCCTTGTCCTGCCGTGTTGCCTCACGTCAAGATGCGCGCGAGGGTGGTTTCGTTGCCTCATGTGATTGTGCGCGCTTGGGGACTCGGGCCCGGGTGGCGGGTTGGGACTTGCTGGTGGTCATTTTGTGAAGCTGTGCGGTCAGGGCCTGGATCTGGCGCTGGGTGGCGGCGGGGTTGATCAGAGCGTGGGTTCGGGCGAGAGCGGCTATGTGGTCGACGGTGGTGTCGGGGTGATTGATGGCGCGGTGGAATGGGGTGGTCGCGGTGTCGTATTTCTTGGTCACCTTGGCGCCGTCACGGACCTTGGATATCAGCTTCTGCTGTGGGTAGAAGTAGTTGGTCAACTGGGACTGGAGCTGCCAGATTTCGTTGAGTAGCAACAGTTCTGGAGCGGTGTCGTAGCGGTGGTAGCCGACAATTGTGCGGACCACTGCCCAGTTTTTCTGCTCGACGTGGCAGCCGTCGTTCTTGTTTGTCGGCCGCGCGCGGGTGAAGGTGATCTTGCGGTTTCTGCACCAGAGAAACAGATAGACGTTGATGAACTCAGCTCCGTTGTCAGAGTCCACCCCCAGGATCGGGAACGGCATCTTGTTGGCGATGCTTTCCACGGCGCCCAGGACGCATTTAGCCTCTTTGCTGGGCACTGAGCGGTTCTCGGTCCAACCAGTGGCGACGTCAGTGACCGTGAGCGTGAAGGCAAACGGGCCGATGGTGTTCCCGCCGTCGTGGGAGACCAGATCGATCTCAACGAAGCCCGGCTTAGCGTCGTCCCAGTCTGCCCAGGTGCGTATCGGGATCTGACTTCTCAGCAGCGACCCGGGCTTGGTGGCGCGACGCCCCTTGAGCTGACGTTTGGCTCGTTCACCTGCCAAGCGACGATCGATGGTGGCCGCCGACATCGACGCTAAGAGTTCTGCGGTGTCATCGTCGATGACCAGCTCGCCAAAGTGCCGTAACACTGCCACTAGTTCGTTCAACATCGGCGCCAGTCGCTTGCCTGCCGGCATCCCCAGTACCAGCCAGCAAGCCGTAAGTGCAGCAATCACATCCGGCCCGTAGACCGGGGGACGCGGACTTCGCCTCGGCGCCACCACCTTGGGCTGCAGCGCAGCCTTGAGCGCTTTGCGGGCATGGTTACGGTGCCAACCAGTGTTGGCGCACAACTCGTCCAGAATCCTGCTCTTGACTCGCCTATCCGCCACCACGTAGCGGACCGTGGTCATCTCGGCAACAGCCCTGCGCTCGGCCAACGTCAACCCCATCGTCTGGGCCTACCGAGACCTCCGACGATCCCTCAGGTAGGCACGCCGCACGCGCGCATTTTGGATGAGGCAACGAATACCCACTTCGCGCGCATAAAAGGCGATTCAACGCGCTGCGCCCCGGGTGGGGAATAGCCCGTCCATTCGACCGGTTCCACACACTATGGCGGCTGGTGTAGTGCTGTTTCCGAACCGCGATTCGGCCAATCTCGTCGACGACGCGGTGTCTCAGGCGAAGGCCGCGTTCGACACCGGGGTACGGCAGGTTTGGCTGGCGCAACAGTTTGACTTCGATGCCATCGTATTGGCCGGCTTGATCGGTGCAGCGGTGCCCGGGTTAGGCGTCGGTACCTCGGTAGTGCCGATCAACCCCCGGCATCCGCTCATCATCGCGTCGGCGGCCCAGACCGCGCAGGCAGCTGCGCACGGCAACTTCAGCCTTGGCCTGGGGCTGGGTGGTCACAGCATCGAGCAACAAGCTTTTGGCACCGACTGGACCAAGCCGGCGCGTCGATTGCGCGAGCATCTGATCGTGTTGCGATCCATTCTCGACGACGGCAGCGTGGACTACCACGGCGAGGAAGTCGTTGCGAGCCCGCCGTGGCCGGTCGACCTGCCCGGCGGCGCTCCACTGCCGGTCTACGTCGCGGCGATGGGCCCCCTCGCGTTGCGGGTCACAGGCGAGCTCGCCGACGGCACACTGCCGTACCTCGCCGGCCCGCGCACCATCGAGGAATTCATCGCACCGACCATCACAGCGGCCGCCGCCCGCGCAGGTCGGCCGGCGCCGCGGATTATCGCGTTCGTGCCGGTGCTGATCTCCGACGACGTTGACACCGCCCGCGCGGACGCGGCCGAGAAGTTGGCGTTCTACGAAACGGTGCCGTCCTACCGAAAGGTCATCGCCAGAGAAGGTGTCGACGGCGTGGCCGAGCTTGCCGTCGTCGGGCCGGCGGATTCAGTAACCCGACAACTCAACGGATACTTGGACGCCGCGGCCACGGACGTGGCGCTGAGCCCGTTGCGGACGGGAAAGGCTGATCTACAGGCGCTTTGGAGTGTGGCGGCCACTCTTTGACAATCGCTTGGTGCACAAACCCGAGTCGTCGGAAAGTGCGAACGAAGCGCGGCCCGGATCAGCAGGCGCGACGAGGTTGACAGCAGCGTCTGCGCGTCCGCCTCGAACATCGATGAGCTGCGGGCATGCTGGATTGCTCGCCGCACGCGGACGCGTTGGTACGCGTTCCCTTTCGGAACTGGGCGCCGAGACCGACTGATGTCACGGACGCAGGGCCACGCTATGCCGCTCGGCCCGCGGTCTTCTCTGCGTGCCGCGTCCAACCCGGGCCCACGGGCCCGCCTGCCGCCCACCCCTACCCGGTAGAGGAGACCGTGCGAGCCGGATTGCACGGGAGGTGGTGGGGCGGTGTCGGCGGCGAGCGTCTAGAGGTGCGCCGGCCCGCCTGGAGATCCCCGTGCGGCTTCGGCGGAAGGCTTGCCTTCACCACCCGTGGGTGAGACAACAAATGAGACGCTCGACCTGTGGCCCGATGGAGCGGTTCGCGACGCGCTGTTGTTTTCCAGCCGAGGTGCTAGAGGTCGAGGACAATTCGCAGCGCCGCGTCTACGCGTCGCAGCTCGTCGAAGTTGAGATATCCGACACTTTCGCCGAGACGACCAGGGTCAACCGCCGCGGTCTGTTCCGCCAGGACCCGAGTGACGCGGCCGGCGATCTCTACCTCCGGGCGAAAGCTTGCCGCCCGTGCTGAGGTGGATGTCGGCGCCACCAGCCACGTCGAGAGCGGCAGCTGATCGGACTGGACCACAACGGCAAATCGCGAGCCCGTTTGCTCGTCGCCGCGACGGATGCGCGGAGCAAGTAAACGGAAGACCTCACCACGCACGCAGCGTCTCCATGTCGCGAAGCACCCGGAGGGCCTCGGCGCGATCTGCTTCGTCGGCTGCCAGTTCCTCCGCGTCCGCGCGAAGCGCCGCGGCGGTCTTCCGGCGACCAGCTTCGATGAGCGCTGCCCGAACCGCGGCAGATAGCGGGGTCCCGTCGCGGGTCAAGACTGCAAGCGCGCGCGACGTGTCGTCCGTGCGAAACGTGATTGTGGCAGCCACGGGGACAACTGTACTACAAAATGTAAGACAGGTGTCCCTGAGGGACGGCCCGTCTGGTCGTTGCGCTACTTCCGCCACTACTTCATCGGCATCCGGGGCGCGCCGATCGAGTTCTTCGGCGGTCTCACCACCGGGCCCAGCCGCGCCGTGGATTACCGCATCTATCTGCCGACGCTGATGACCGACTTCCAAAGACCGCGGCGGAAGCATCGAGTACCGCGCGGTCAGCGTGGACGACCTCACCGAACTGTCCGCGGAATACGACCTCGTGGTGATCGCCACTGGCGCAGGCGGATTGGGGACGTTGTCCGCCGGCGACGACCAGAACTTAACCTTCAACCAGCCGCAGCGGGCCTCGCGCACACTCGCTACGAGGACAATCCGGGCGCGTTCTTGGACCTGGTGTTGGACAAACCGCGCACCCACCATTCGATCACGGCGCGTTGGTCTGTGAGATCGGCCCAGGGGCTGATGACATATACGGCGCCAGGTTTGGGCAGGCCCTGGGCCTCCGCCTGTTCGCCACTGCAACCGCCATGCCGCCGCCGGCGGGGTCGGCGGCGGCGAACACCGTTGTCGGCTGCGCCCCTGTGCGATTCGACGGCGTGACGACACGCAATGTCGACCGGTGTCCTTTCAGGAGCCTCACAGCTTCGCTGGGTGCTGACAGGTAAGCACAGTTTCCAGCTGGCAAGCCGCACACGTTGGCGCCTGCGGTAACGACATGAGTACGTTGCAGCGCAACTCTGGGGTGAGTACAGACGGCCAGACCTAAAGAATGCCACCATGCAAATCACACTGAAATACCTCACATCAGCATTGGCCACGAGCGCTGTCGCAGCCGCCCTCGCCGCCGCACCGATGGCGGCCGCCGATGCCACTGCGCCTCGCCCAGCGACGGTCACCCATGCGACCACCTTTTTTGCCCCTACCGACAACGGCAATGGTCCGGGCGGTGGCGGCTGCGTCGCGGGCGTAGGTTGCGGCTCCGGCGGGGCGAACGGTCCGGGCGGTGGCGGCTGCGTCGCCGGTGTAGGTTGCGGCTCCGGGGGGGTGAACTTCAACGGTCCCGGCGGTGGCGGCTGCGTCGCCGGTGTAGGTTGCGGCTCCGGTGGCTTCCCCGGCGCGCCCGGCAACCCGTAGTTGCCCTGCAGGATCCGGCTTAACGTCGGCGTGCCGACGACGTGGACCCGGCCATCCTTGACGCCGCCCTGTTGGTGTGCAGCAGCGCCACCCACTCATGAATGTGTCCGTCGAGGATCACCCGCAGACCGGGCTGGGCTTCTACCGCGCGCCAAGTGTGTCGCCGATCCCGCTCACCATCGTCGACGACACCGCCGGGGCGCCGCTGGTGTGATCTCGTCGCCGAAGAGTTGGGCCGCCCCTAGCGAGTGTGCGGTTCGATCGCGGACGGGTGCCCGCGCTCACCCCGACGAGGGTTCACTTGTAGCCCTGCTTCTCGAGCTTGGTGAGCGACTTGCGCAGCGTCACAAGCGGACTAGTCGCGTACACCTGGATCTGGATTGCGCTGGTGCCCGCAATGTCGACGGTCGCCATCGCCTCGACAGCAGCCTGCAGCCCGTACAGCAACTCGTCCGGGACAAACCGTTCCAGCGTGCCGTTATCGGTGAACCAGTAGCGCGGCACGTCCTCGGACCGATGCGCGACCACGTCAAGTTTGTCCTCGCTACGGGTCAGCGAGTAAACGCTGGTTGGCTTGACCGCGCCTTCGGCGACCACCGCGGCGTTGTTCGTGCGCACGGTCTGCCGTAAGTACGCGAACTCGGGCCGGCCGTGCACCTTGACTGGCAATGAAACAGCTCCAGTCCCTATCCGCTGCGGAGTAAATTGCCAGCGCATAAAGACATATTCTCCGAAGGGGGCGAAAATGAAGGTGTGGTTTATGACGGCGGTGCTGGCCGGCAGCTTGGCGGTGGTCACCGCAGCACCCGCCGCCGCCGACGAGAGCCAATATCTGCGGCTGCTCGACTACCGGTGGCCCCTGAGTAGGGAGCAGTTGCTCGCCGAGGGCTACAGGGCGTGCGCAGCCAACGACCGCGGCGGCGTCCACTCCGTGCAGGCCGTCGACATCGTAAATAAAGATCTGGCGCAGTCGTCGGCGGAAATGGCACTCGAGATCGTCATTGCCGCCAACGCCGCCCTCTGCTGAGCGGTGGTAGGGGCCTGTTTGACGCCCGCGCCCAAATCACCTGCTCAGTTTCTACCGGAACCGACAAACGATCGCGTTTGGCCCCCTGGTAGCTAAACATCCTCTGGTTTGGTGACTATCGCCTCCCCGCAATGCGCCTCCTGCCGGCAACCGGATGCCACCAAGCAACATCATGGATGTGTGGCCCGCCGTCGTTCCGACTGTTTATCTTGTGAGTTGACGCGGCGGGGTTACCTGCCGACCGGTCGGTACCTGAAGGAGCTGTCGTGGTCTTGCACATCATCTGGATGATCGTCCTTGGTCTTATCGTCGGCGCGATCGCGCGATTGATCGTGCCTGGTAAGCAGCGCATGGGCTGGATCACAACGGCGGTGCTCGGCATCGTCGGGGCCTATGTCGGCGGCACGCTGGGCAGCGTGATCTTCCCACCGCACCACTTCACGATCACCCCGCCGATTAAGCACTCGTTCTTGGGTGCGCTGGTCGGCGCGGTGATTCTGTTGTTGATCTACAGGTTCGTCACGGCCCGCAGCTCGAGAACCTAGCCTGCAGGCGCCGCCAGGGCGTGTCGCTGGTGGCGCTGCGATCGACGACACTGGCCACTCCGCTTGTGCCGGGTCCCGCCAGCGGCATACTGGCCGGAGTACGACGCCGAGCGCGTCGAGAACTGCTGGCCGCCCAGTTCTCTGGCGCCCCTGATGTTTACGCGTCCGGGCCGGCCGCCGAGCCGTGACCCGGAAGCGGCGCCGCGTGACGTCGCGGTTCGCTCCCCTACTCGTCTGTTCGACAGACCCGCTGACGCGCCACGGTCCGCCGGGCATGCTGCGCGGCGTGTCCGCCGTGGCTGCCGGATTCGCTGACTCCCAAACGCTCATGCAGCCGGACCAACGGCCTGGGCGCCCACCAGTTGGCGCGGCCCAGCACGTGCATGACGGCCGGCACCAACAACATTCGCACGAGCGTGGCATCCACCAGCACCGCGACGGTCAGCCCGAGGCCGAACATCCGCATAAACGACACCTGCGCGGCGATCAGCGCGGCGAACGAGATCGACATCACCAGCGCTGCGGCGGTGACCACGCGGCCGGTGCGGGCCAGACCCAACGCAACGCTCTCGTCGTTGTCGGCCCGGGTCCGCCCCGACTCCAGCCAGTACTCGCGCATCCGGGACACCAGGAACACTTCGTAATCCATCGACAGCCCGAATGCAATGCAGAACAACAGCACCGGCATGTTGGCAACCAGCGTGCCGGTCGCGGTGGTACCCAATCCGCCTAAATGCCCGTCCTGGAAGATCCACACGAGCGCGCCGAACGCCGCAGACAACGACAACACGTTGAGCACCAACGCCACCAACGGCAGCACCACGCTGCCGGTCAGCAGGAACAGCAACACGAACGTGATGGCGGCAATCACCACGAGCACGATCGGCAACCGGTGGACGATCGCGTGCACGCTGTCGTGGTTGGCCTGCGCCAGCCCGGCCAGCAGGACCGGTTTCCCGGCGGGGCCGGCGACGGACTGCAGCCGGTCGAGCTGCGTTTGGGAGTCCGCTGAAAACAGCGGAGCGGTGCTGGCGACCGTCAGGAACGCACTGGTGTCTTTGACCCCGGTGGCGGCGTCGGGCGGTCCCTTCAGGGCGCCCCCGACGAACGTGCCGACCGGTGAGGCCACCGAGGACACATCCGGGATCTGGGACAGCCGAGAGGCGTAGCGGGACAGCGCGGCTGGGGTGACGCCGCTGGTGTCGGGTAGGACAACGGTGACCGCTGTCGCCGAGTTGTCGGCGAAGTTGGTGCGCAGCTCGTCGCCGACCTGCCGTGCCGAGGCCGGGGTGGGCAGCACCCGGTCATCGGGGTAGCCCGGTTTCACCCCCAGGAACGGCGCGCCGAGCACCAGCAGCAGCGCGACGATCGCAAGCCCGATCGGGATTGCGTGGCCCATCACGAAGTTGGTCGAGCGGTACCAGAAGTTCTGTTCGACCGGGCGGCGTCCGCGCTGCTCCGGGCGGCGCAGTATTCGGCGGCCCAGCCGGAGTGCGTCCAGCGAGTCGAGCCGAGTCCCAAGCAGTGCGATCGCGGCCGGTGTCACTACGATCGCGGCGAGCGCCGCGAAGCTGACAGTCGCGATACCGGCATAGGCAAAGGATTTCAGGAAGTACATCGGGAACAGCGCCATCGCCACCATCGACAGACCGACGGTCATCGCGGAGAACAGCACGGTGCGCCCCGCCGTCGCCATGGTGCGCACCAGCGCCTCGTGCCGGTCGGTGCCCTCGGCCACCTCGTCGCGGAAGCGGCTGATGATCAACAACGTGTAGTCGATGGCCAGCGCCAGACCCAGCGCGACGGACAGGTTCAGCGCGAAGATCGACACGTTGGTGGCCAACGTGATGGCACGCAGCACTGCCATCGATCCGAGGATCGCGAAGCCACCGACCAACATCGGCAGCGCCGCTGCCAGCAGACCTCCGAACACCCACACCAGCACCAGGAAGCTGAGCGGGATCGCGATGGATTCCATCAGCAGCAGGTCATGTTGGGTTTGCTCGGTGATCTGGGCGTAGACCATCGTCATGCCTCCGGCGCGCACGGTGACGCCGTCGTGGTCGTGCGCCAACTGGTCGGCCAGCACCTTGGCGTGTTTCCAGGCGTCGCTCTCGCCGCCATTGATGCCGGCCACGATCATCGCGGTGTTGCCGTCCTTGCTGATGAGCGCCGAGGCCCCGGAAGGGGGCGCCGTCCAGGCGGAGGTCACGTTCGCGACATACGGGGAGCGGCGGAGCTGCTCGACGAGGTCGACACCGACGGCGCTGGCGCTCTGGCTCTGGGCGCCCTGCCGCGAGGTCACCGTGAAGATCAACTGCATATCGCCCTGGTTGAACGTGTCCGTCAGCAGCTGGGCGGCCTTTGATGACTCCGATGCCGGGTCCTGGAAGCCGCCGGCGGACAAGCTCTTCGTGACGGGGATGCCGAAGACGGCGGTGCCGACCATGACCAGCAACGCGATCGCGACGATGCGCCGCGGCGCGGCGATGACCAGTCGAGCGATTCGTTGCAGCACGTCGGATCCTCCGTATGCCCGCGGTGCGCAGGTTCGCAACTCATCGGCGGTAAGTCAACAGTGTCCACGTTTTGCGGCCCTGCCGGGTTCATTTGCCGGCGCCCGCGGCGACCGGACTCGGTCCCAGCCTTTCCTCGCCGTCGGCAGGAATTGCCACTTTTTCCGGATCGCGACTCGCGCAGATCGTTGTTTCTAAAAAGGTGATGGCCGCAGCGCCCGGGTGCGAAACCGCCGGAACTGAGATTCGGGTTGATGAGTGGGCTTGCTGCTCACGGGTTCGTCATCCTCGTTCCTCCGGCGGGCTGCCGTTCTCCAGAATGTCGCTAGCGCGGACCGGGTCATCGAGCATGCCGATCAGTTCACCAAGCAGTCAGCTGACTAGCGATGACTGGACAACATCCAAACCGTCGATGCGGCAAGCGGATTAGGGAATGCGGTTCCGTTCAGTGAGGGGTTTGCGCACGGGTACGGCCCGCGTGATGGTCGGCGTCGCTCCCCCGCTGTGGTCGAGCCGTGGTCTACTCCTTGCCGGGGTCCGGCCACGCCTAACATGTCGCGGGCCGCTTAGGCTCCAGCATCAGTCTTTTACTTCAGACTCGCAGCGCGAAGAACATCCGAGCTCCGGCCAGGACCCCGCCGCACCCATTCTCACCCGATCGTGGTGGCCGAGGCCCTGCCCGTCTTTACCGGTATTGAACTTCACCGCATGACCTGCGCAGGTGCGCGCTGTGTCAATCCGGCGACACCACATTGCGCAGCGCCACGGTGAACTTCTCGTCGACGTCCAGCGTGATAGCGGTAGGAGGTTCGGTGTGCGTCCGTTGCTGGTGGTCTACCTTTCGGCGGGCACACCGTTCGCCGGACTTGGCGTGCTGAAGCGGCAAGCGCGACTTGAGCGATGGCATTACGAACGGCACGCAGAGGACTGCGGACCACTACGAGAAGGTGTCGAATGAGGCATGGGGACGAAACTGGTCGGGAGTCGATTTCGAAGTATGCGCGCCGGGGGAGTTCCGCGGAGCTGATGCCGCTACCGAACGCGCCGTCGACTCCGTCGCTTCGGATCCTCGTTGTCGGCGCCGGTGTGGGTGGCATTTCCGTTGCCCGGGGATTGTTGCGCGACGGACACGACGTCACCGTCTTCGAACAGCGGCCGGAGGTGAAGGCAGGCGGCGGCGCCGTGACGATCTGGTCGAATGGCGCGACGGTTCTGGGGCAGCTGGGCGTCGAGATGGACGGGGCTGGTCAGCTGCTGTCCACCGTGCGGGTCGTAACGTCCACCGGTCGCCCGCTCGCCACCGTCGACCTGACCGCGATGGTGGACCGGCTGGGCGCACCCGTTCTGATGGTCCCACGTCGAGTCCTGCTTGAACGGCTGCTGGAAGGCTTTCCGGCCGACCGCATTCGATGCGGGTCCCGCGTGGTCGGGGCGGTAGGTACGCACAACGGGGTGCGGGTCGAGTTCGAAGACGGCAGCTCGGCCGCAGGGGATCTGTTGATCGGTGCCGATGGCCTGCACTCGAAGGTTCGAGATATCGTCGGCGCGCGACGTGCGGAGCCGACCGGCTGGTGCAGCTGGCAGGGACTGGTGAGCCTTCCGGACGTCGCCGATAAGGACGTCGCGCTGACCGTCATCGGCGAGCACGGAAACCTCGGCCTGTGGCCGGCTGGAGGCTGCGATCTGCAGTGGTGGTTCGACTTGCCGTGGTCGTTCGACTCCGTGAGACCGGGACGTCCGATCGACATGATCCGGTCCAATTTCTCAGGATGGTCTGACCTGGTCGATCGAGTACTCGCGACATTGACCGACGACGATCTGGCTCATTCGCCGTACCCGCATTTTCGGCATCCGATCCCCCGCATGCCGGGCCAACGCGCAGTTACGTTGCTAGGCGATGCCGCGCACACGATGCCGCCTTTCCTCGCCCAGGGGACCAATCAGGCGCTGCTCGACACGATGGTGTTGTGCAAGGCGCTTTCGGATTTCCGGAAAGGAATGAACAGCGGCAACGGTGATCTCTCGAGCGCGCTGCGCTGGTACGAGAACACCAGGCGGCGCAAGGCCAAGGCCGTGTCGTGGGTGGCGTCGTTGCAGGTGTCCCAACGTGAGTCCGTGCTGAGACCGGCGGCGATGCTCTCGGACCGGTTCACGACCTGGGCACTGACCACGTTTCTGCGTTGGGTAAGTCACCGCGGGATAGCCGCGGAGATCAGCCGAGACCTCGGGGCCCGTGACGACCACCTCTGCGCGTCGACGGCGATGAGCAAGTCGCCCGCGCTTCCCCGCATTGATACCTCTCTGCCTGGTGTATCCGCTGCCGATCATCGATCTGTGGGAGGTTAGGCGATGTCGACAACCGCCAAGGTGCCGCCCGCCAAGCTGGCCCGCGTTGTCGAGTGGATTCGCCACCACCTCTACCGGCTCCATCAACGGCTGACACCCGCGCCGGCAGCGATGGTGGAGATGATCCTTGCCACCTGGACGTCGCAGGCGATCACTGTGGCGGCCGAACTCGGCGTCGCCGATGCCCTCGCCGACGGGCCGCTGCCGATCGACGAGTTGGCGGCCCGGGTGGGCGCGGACCCCGACGCGTTGGGCCGGCTGTTGCGGGCGTTGGTCAGCCGGGGCATCTTCCGTCATCGCCGCGACGGCCGCTATGCGCTGAATTCGCTTGCCGACACGCTGCGTTCCGACGCACCGGTGTCGATGACGTGCGCGGCGCGGTTCTACGGTTCGCGGGAGCAGCGCGAACGCTGGACCCTGCTGGTGGATTCTGTCCGAACCGGGAATGCGGTCGTTCCGGCATTGCGGGGCAAAGAGAGCTTCGACTACTTCGCCGACCAGCCCGAGCTTGCCGAACTCTTCAACCAGACCATGACGAGCATTTCTGAGTTGACGATGGCGCCCGTGGTCGCCGGATACGACTTCAGCGCCTACCCCACGATCGTCGACGTCGGCGGCGGGCACGGGCCACTTCTGGCCACCATCCTCTCGGCGGCGCCGGCTTCGCGGGGCGTCCTGTACGACTTGCCGCGGGTCGTCGCGAGCGCCCCCAGCCTGCTGCGTGAGCACAATGTCGCCGACCGGGTGCGTATCGCGGAGGGGTCGTTTTTCGACAGCGTTCCCGGCGGTGGTGACGCCTACGTCCTCAAGAACATCCTCCACGACTGGCCCGACGAGAAGGCGGTGCAGATCCTGCGTAACGTTCGCGCTGCAGCCGGCCCCCGAGCTACCGTGTTGCTGGTCGAGTTCGTCATCCCCGAGCACGACCGTGACTTCCCGGGAAAATGGGTTGATCTGGAGATGCTGCTGAATCTGGGGGCCCGCGAACGCACTGCGGCCGAGTACCGCGACCTGCTCAGCCAGGCCGGATTCCGGATGACACGGGTGGCGCAAACGGCTTCACCCCTCAGCGTGGTGGAGGCCAGAGCCGCGTAACGAGCCGCTGAATTAATTCCTCCATCAGGTGGGGTCCTTCGGGTAGGTGTGCGCGGGCACCAGCAAAACCGTTGCGAACCAGCGCATAAAGGACGTTGGGTAAGCGACCCCATGGGAACGTCTGCCGGGGCAGGCCCATGGCAACAACACCTGTGCTGCAAGCCCGCCCACCGACACCGGTCTATCGGTCAGGTTCGGTCCCGTTAGGTTATCCCTCGCCGCCGAGCTCGGTCTGGTCCCGCTCGGTCTCGGCGGCCTCCTGGGCCATCGCCGACTCGTCGAGCCACTTCTGGACATCGCCGCCGAGGCGGTCCGCGGACAGGTGGGCGAAGTCGAGGGCCAGTACCGCCATCGCTGCCAAGACCTTCATGGCGCGTCCGCTGCGGTGGATCTGCGCCATCAGCCCGCCGAGCGCCTCATTGTCCTCGGCGCACAACGCCGACAGGTACCGGCGGGCATCGGCGAACTCGCGGTCGACGTGGGCCATCTTCCTCCGGAACTCGTCGGGCCACGGCAGGTCGTCGGGCGTGTCGGTCATGGGTTTCTCTTTCGGTGGTGGACCAAACCATTTTTGGGGTTGGTTTGCGCCGGTGGTGTCTTTCTGGGCTTTTTGCTCTGCATGCGGAGTGCGCCGGCGACCGCGCCGTGCGGACCATGCCGGCCTCGGAGGCAAGCGGCCATAAGCCGAACGCTGGCCGCGTCACGTCGGCTGGAACTAAATTGGCGCAACTGGGTGCTATGCACCACCACATCCACCTTTTCGTCGAGGAGTCCGGTCTGATGGAAACAACTCTCGAGGGCTCCACCGCATTGGTCACCGGAGCCACCGCAGGGATCGGCCGCGCGGTGGCAGTGCAGCTCGCCGAGCTGGGCGCCGAGGTGGTGGTGCACGGGCGCAGCGCCGAACGCGGCGCCAAGACGGTGCAGGAGATCCAAAATGTCGGGGGGCGGGCTCGTTACGTGGCAGCCGATCTGGCCGACCCCGATGATGTTCGCCGGCTGGCCGCCGCGGCCGGCCCGGTGGACATCCTGATCAACAACGCCGGTGTCTATAAGTTCGGCGCGACCGCTGACACCGATGACGCGTTTTTCGATGAGCACGTCAACCTCAACCTGCGCGCCCCCTACATCCTGGTTCAGCAGCTGGTGCCTGGCATGGCTGAGCGGGGCAAGGGCGTCGTGGTAAACCTCAGCACGGTCGCCGCCACTGTGCCGGCACGCATGGGGGGCATATACGGTGCCACCAAAGCCGGTGTGGAACTGCTGACACGGGTGTGGGCCGACGAGTTCGGCCGCTCTGGGGTACGGGTGAACGCGGTGCAGGCCGGGCCGACTGAAACCCCCGGAACCGCGGTGACCCCCGGTCTCACCAGGGGTCTTGGCGCGCTCACCGCACTCGGGCGGGCCGCGACCGCCGAGGAGATCGCCAATGCGGTCGCATTTCTGGCCTCCCCGGCCGCGAGCTATGTGAACGGCACCATCGTGCAAGCGACAGGCGGCCAACTGGCGATCGCCCCGTAGCGACCAGGTAATCAAGTGGCTGGCGTCAAACGCCGTCGGGAAGACCTCCACGACCGACTGCTCCAAGCTCGCCAAATAACTATTTGTCACTCATCACATTATCTGTTACCTTGAACGGGTAGATGCGCCGTCACGGCAGCCCGAGGATTCAGGATGGAGACCATGAGTGCGCCGTTGCGACGCAGGCCGAGCGGGCGACCCCGGAGCGAAGATTCGCCCGCCTCGCTGGAAGACATTCTCGGCGCGGCGCTGAAAGCTTTTGCCACCCAAGGCTATGACGGTGTGGCACTACGAACCCTCAACCGAGAGCTGGGTGTCAGCCACAATTTGCTCAACGGCCGTTTCGGCTCGAAGGAGGCGCTGTGGTACGCCACTGTTGACTGGGCATTCCAACCCCTTGTTCTGCGGTTGGCGACGGCGTTCGACCCCACCTTGACCGACCCGCTCGAGCAGCTACGACTCACCATCCGCACCTTCTTAGAGTATTCCGCCCAGCGGCCTGAGCTGCTGGGCTTGATGAACATCGAAGGCCGGCAAGATACCGAGCGGTTGGCCTATCTGTACAACTCCTACATCCAACCCGCACTCGCACCGGTCCACCGCCTGCTCGATCACCTTGCCGCCACCGGACGGACGCGGCCGATCTCGCTGCGCACATTTCACTTCCTGCTTGCCCACGGCGCCGCCGCGCAATTCACTCTCGCACCGCTGGCGCGTCACTTCGACCCCGCCGACCCGCTGGACCCAGCCGCGGTCAAAGCCCATGCCGAACTCGCCGCGGACCTTATTGTCCGGGCACTGCACATCGACCACGCTGACGGTGACGAGCCGCCGTCGCGCCAGTCTTAGCTCGCATGACGGAAGGAATGAGGAGATCTGCCGATGGCGACCGACAGTCGACAACTTGGTGCGGCGGCGAACGGGCCGGCGGCGGTCTGGACTCGCTGGCATATGCGTGCACCACGATCGTCGTCGCTGACCTCGACCGTTGCCCGCAATGGTACGAAAGCGTTCTCGGCTTCACCGAGCGGAACCGTCGCCGCAACGCCTGCCAGCAGCTGTTGTTCTTGGCCGGCCGGTGCGCATCGCGCAGCTGATCGTCGTCAGCGTCGGGTGTTCCCGCCGGGCGGAGACGGTTTCGGCATTTTGCCGTGGTTCCACTCGGTCCTGCAGGTAGGCAGGACAGCAATCGAGGGGGCCGGGAAATGGACCGGCTCACGGGCCGGCGCCGGCGTCACCCATTCCGCTGATCAGCGACAACATCCGCGGAAAGCGAATCATTAGCCAAATTGCGCGGATCGACGGCCGGTCGGAGGAACCCCGTCCACGGCACTGAATACCCTCGCCATTGTGGAAGTTCGCGATCGAGCTTTGGTCACGCACGCCGTCTGCCGCCCCAGACACCGGACATGGTGAACGACATTGCGCCACACCGCTGTTGGTGGCCGGAGCTGCCGGGCAGCATCGGTTCGGCCGGGCGGCATTGTTGCCGCAGCTGACGCTGTACGCCAATGATGCACTGTCGCAGCTGATTCAGCGGGAGGAACAGCTGGCACCAACACATCGGAAAGAGAAGAGAATATGAAGGCGAGTGCCGACGAAGCAATCCTGCGTGAGGACGATTTCGCCCGACGCGTCCGTCACAATCAGCAAAAGCTTGGTGCTCAGCTAAAGCCACAGTACGACTTCATTGTCTGCGGTTCGGGCTCGTCGGGATCGGTGGTGGCGCGTCGTCTCGCCGAAAACGCCGACGTCAGCGTGCTGCTGCTGGAGGCCGGCGGCCCCGACGATGTACCCGCTGTGATGCGAGCAGATCAGTGGGGCGCCAACCTGGGCAGCGAGCGGG